>JASLNT010000020.1 GCA_030745875.1 Phycisphaerae bacterium | reverse complement strand
ACACCCGGTTCGCCTCTGCTTTAATGTCTTGCGTTCTGATATCGTGCGCCCCGGGGCAGAGCCGCGGCGTGCCGCCGCGGAACCGTTCTTATTCGAACGAGCAGTGCGTTATACGCCTACAGGGTCACTAACGTTAGTAGTTGAAAAGGCGCCTTATTAACTATTAACGCTACTGACCCCAAACAACTCGAAAACGACTCGAAAACGACACCGCGGCGGCACGCCGCGGCTCTGTCCCTTATGCATCGGCGGCGCCGAACCTGATTGAATGATTCGATATGAATCAACGGGTGCGGCGGAGTTGTCCGAATGCGATTCCGATCAGACCGCAGACGCCTCCGCCGACACCGGCGATAAGGTAGATTATCGGCGGACCGCCCGATTCGCTCAGGGCGTTGCCCAGCAATCCGGTCGCAAGCACCGAAAGCGACGTACATCCGATAAACGTCAGGTTGATCAGCGAGAATATCCGCCCGTGCATCTCCTCGGGCGTCCGCTCCTGAATCAGCGTGGTCCGGCAGACCTGTATGAACGGAATCCAAATACCGTGGAACGCATGTGCACACAGCAGCAGCGGGAAACTGCGTATCCAGAAGAACGGTATAAACGTCACCCCGTCCATCACCATACCGATCAGAATCAGCTTACCCTTCGGCCAGCGCACGCCCCACTTGGCGACTATTATCGAACCAAGCAACCATCCGACACCCAGAACAGCGTGAAACATCGCCACGTGACGGGCGCCCATACCGTAGGTCTTGAATATAAGCAAATTGCTGCCGATTATCGCCGGTCCCATGATGAAGAAGTTGTCCACCGCAGTTATGAACAGCAGCCCCCGCAGCAAGCCTGATCGACGAGCATAACCCAGCGCCTCCCGCACATCGTGCCACGCACTAGTCTTCCGTCGAGAACCGGGACCGTCCTTTCTGGCTACGAGGCTCAGCAGGAGCCCGAACGACACCATAAATGTCGCCCCATCCACCCAATATAGATTCACAATACGCGCAACTTCAGCGCCGACCTCTCCACGCGCCAACGCCGCCTTGGTGGACTCCTCGTTTATCCCCAGCAAGAACGCCACACCAAGCGATCCGACTATCATCGCCATCTGGTTCGACATTTGAAACCATGCGTTTACCCGAGTCAGCGATCTCCTGTCGGCCAGCAGCGGAAGCAATGCATCGCGTGCGGGATTGAACGCCGACGACACCGTCGCCAGACAAAATGCGACACCCCCGACCAGAGGCCAGCTCAGGTGTCCGCCCATTGCAGCCAACGGAAGTGTAACGACCAGCCCCGCCCGAATGATATCGGCGACCAGCATTAACCGCTTCTTACGAACGCGATCAACCAGCGCTCCTGCAAACGGGCCAATGAGCAGAAACGGCAGGAAGTTAAGAAGCATCACGACCCCGGTCTTGGCGGCTGCGTCTTCACCGCCGATCAGCAGAATCAGGAACGGAAGCGTAACCATGAAGAACGCGTCGCCAACCTGGCTGACAAACTGCCCGATCCAAAGTAGTACAAGGTTCTTCATCCGCGCAACGGTCCTTTCATACGTTCCGGAATGATAGGGTTTCACGACGACCGGGACAATAGAGCACACGAGGAACCTTGCCTCGGACGCCAATACGAACTATAAGAAACGTCAGCCAAGGAGTAAGGAATATGACAACGAGAGCCCCTCGCCCAATAGTGTGGAGTATTATCGCCTGTGTGCTGTCGATCGGACCGGCCGCCTGCGTCGCAGCGGGCAAGCCTAAGCCCATTAAGACAAATAACGGGCTGCTGAAGGTGTTCATCCTCGCAGGCCAGTCAAACATGGAGGGACACGGCGTGATCAAGGGGCGCCCCGGGCAGAAAGGCACGCTTGAGACGCTGTCGAAGGACCCGAAGACAAAAGACCGCTACAAGCACCTGCTGGACAAAGACGGCAAGTGGATCGTGCGCGACGACGTGCTGCTGAGCTACTACGACACCAAGTGCAAACTCACTATCGGGCGATCGGCCGCAAAGAACGCCATCGGCCCGGAACTGGCGTTCGGATGGATTGTGGGCGACTATATCGACGATAAGGTGCTGCTGATCAAGCGCGGGCCGGGCGGAACGAGCATCGCCGGCCCGTGGCGCCCGCCCAGTTCGGGACCCGCCGGCGACAAACCTCGCGGACCGGGCGTGGGCGATCAGTACGACGGTATGATAGCCGAAATAAAGAATGTCCTGGCGAATCTCAAGAGCATCTTCCCCGAATACGACGGCAAGGGGTACGAGATCGCGGGGTTCGGATGGCACCACGGGTGGAACGACGGGTGCAGTTCGAAGGACTCGGCCGCATACGAAAAGAACATGGCCAATTTCATCCGCGACGTCCGCAAGGACCTCAAGACCCCTGACCTTCCATTCGTTATCGGCGGTTCCGGGTTCGGGGGATGGGGCCAGAGGATCGGCAGGCGCCTGACGATTATGAAGGCCCAGGAGGCGGTCACGAAGTACCCGGAATTCAAGGGCAACGTGAAATACGTCGAAACTCGGAGCTTCTTCCGCGACGGACCGGTTTCACCACGCCCGATCCGATACCACTGGTGCTGCAACGCGGAAAGCTACTATCTGATCGGACAGGGCATGGGCAAAGCAATGGTCGAGCTGCTCGGGGGACCAAAAGCCCCGCCCAATCCGACGGGCCCGGAAGACAAGGGCACAACCAAGGCTCCGGCCGGCGGATTCGCCGACAGCTTCGACAAGAAGATCGGACCGGGATGGAAGTGGCTTCGCGAAGACAAGAAGGCCTGGCGGATCAAAGACGGCGGACTTGAGATCCGCGTTCAGCCGGGCGTGCGACACACCGTAAAGAACGCCCTACTCCGCGAGGTGCAAGACCCGTCCAAGGGGGCGTACACTATCGACGTAACGGTCACGAATCACACGCGCCCGACCATTCAGTTCGAGCAGGCGGGCTTTGAATGGTATCACAACGGCAAGCCCAAGGCCAAGCTCGTAAAGGAACTGGTTCACGGTAAGCTGAAGATCATCCCCGGCGGGAAATCCATGACGGCCAAGACCGTTCAACTACGCATGGTGGTCGACAAGAACGGATGGACCGCCCAGTTCCGCCCGGACGCCAAGGGCGCGTTCCAGACCGCGGGAAAGGGGCGTCTCCCGTCCGGCGGCAAGCACCAGATCGGCATCGAATGCTATAACGGACCGCCCGACGCTGAACACTGGATCCGCTTCGATGACTTTCGCATTACGCCGATAAAGTAGCACAGCACACCCAGACTGTCCGGCGAGGACCTGAACTTGACGACAACGCGCGGAAATAATGGACAACAGATGACTGGATCACGGAAAACTTGCACGGCTTTCCTGAGCGTAATTCTATCTTGTTTGCTCGCCTCGTGCACGGACGTCGCACCAATCGCGGTCGACAGCAACCGCCCGGCCGGGACATGGACGTTCATCAGCATGCCGGACTTCCTGAACGTCGACACCAAGTATCCGGAGCCCGGATGGGAGGACGCCCTGAGCTACGTGCTGAAGGCGGTCAAAGCCGAAAACCCCGATTTCGTTCTCATCGCCGGAGATCTGGTGATGGGCAGATGGTGGACGCAAGAGAAGATCGAGAAGTATGCGGATATCTACTACCCGGCGTGGATCAAACGGATGAACGATCACGGGCTGAAGTTCTACACCGCCATCGGCGACCACGAACTGGGCGACAATCCCTGGCCGCCGGACCGCGCCAAGCTGGTCCCCCACTTCAAAGCCGCCTTCCGCAAACATCTGAGAATGCCGCTCAACGGACCTGACCACATGAAGGGAACAGCGTTCAGCTTCGTGCACAAGAACAGCCTGTTCGTCGCGGTCGATGTTTTCGAAAAAGGCAAGAGCAGCCAGGGCCTGATCGCACCGCAGGTAACGGGCAAACAGTTGGCGTGGTTTGAGAAAACACTCGACGCCCATCCAAAAGTCGACAATATCGTCGTCATGGGTCACACGCCTATCCTGGGCCCGGTGCGCAGGCGGTCATCCAGCGGGCTGATGCTCCTGGGTGATCGAAAATCTCCGCTCTGGAAGAGCATGGCCGGGCGGGGTGTCGATCTCTACCTGGCTGGCGAGGTGCACGCAATCACTTGCACCGAGCGGGACGGCGTGCAGCAAATCGCTCACGGCGGGCTGTTTGGGTACAACCCGAAAGTCAACTATCTGGTGGTCAAGGTTTCTCCGGGCAAAATGGAACTCCAACTCAAGGAGCTTGACATCGTCTGCAAGGGTCCGAAACTCTGGCAGGAAGGCAAGAATCGTCCCAAAGAAACCGTTGTAATTACTGAAGAGATCAAGAGGAGAGGCTATATCGGTGTTGGCAGCATGACTATCGACAAGACCGGCGGCAAGAAGGTCGCACGTGACAAGACGGGCTATTTTGACGAGGCGAAGAACCCGCAAAGATAAAACGCATCACCGGCGTGCAAGCCGGCGAACTTAAAGGGAAGATCAAATATGAAAACCAAACTGCTGCTGTTTACCTGTGCACTGGCGTTGTCGCTGTCGGGGTGCCTGAACGCCCATGATCGGCATGAATGTCAATGGCGGACGGAAAAACTCCGGGTTATCGGAGGACTCAAGGGTCCCGAGTGCGCACTTCCGAACCCGCTTACCGGAGAGATATACGCCAGCAACATGAACTACGATCCCAACGCCGAAGGCGATGCGAAGTACTGGGGCGACGACGGGACCGGTTCGATCAGCCTGCTGACGGACAGCAAGCTTGTGAAGTTGCACTGGGCAAAATCCGACAGCAACGCAACCATGGACTCGCCCAAAGGCCTGTGCATCGTCGGAAAACAACTGTGGATCGCCGACAACCACCAGGTCGTGGTCGTGGACATCGCAACGGGCAAACCGGTGAAAGCCATCGAGGTCCCGGGCGCCAAGTTCCTGAACGACATGGCCTCCGACGGCAAGTACGCATACGCCGCCGACACGTCCTCGGGGCGTATTTCCCGCGTGGGTCCGGGGCCGATGAAGCACTACAAGGGTCCGGCAAGCGCCAACGGTCTGGGGTTTCGCGACGGTAAGCTCTACTGCGCCAGTTGGGGCGAGCACGACATATTCGAGATCGACCTGACAGGTAAGGAAGAAGCCAAACCCGTAGGCCTGGCCAGCAAGTTCGCGGGGCTAGACGCAGTCGATGCGCTTCCCGACGGGAGCTTCCTCGTCTCCGATCAGCCCAACAACAGAATCGTCTGGGTCAGTGCGGACTTCAAGAAGACCCAAACCATCGCCAAGGTCAACAAGCCCGCCGATTTCGGCATTGATCTCAAGCGCCACAGACTGTACGTGCCGTGTTTTGTGGACAACACGGTCACAGTATTCAGCCTGAAGCGGAAATAGCGCCGCACGCCCCCAATCGTATGGAGAGAGAACCAATATGAAGACGCTCGGGATATCAGTCGTCGTTTGCGCTATGCTGTCGCTACCGGTGACAAACCTCCCGGCCGCAGAGACCGGAACCGCCAATTTCGTAAGCTACTTCAACAGTGATTCCGCATGGCTGGACAAGAGGGCTCCTGCAGATTTGTCCGAGGCGTCCGTCAAGGCGATCCTCAAGGATCCGGTCTTTAGAAACAGACTTGCCCGGAGACGGCTGATCGCCAAGCTTGGCGCAGATAAGTTGGCGGGGTTCGCAAAATCCGACAAGAGCAATGCGGCATTCCTGGCGTGGATCATACGCAGCACGGATGTCATGGATCTTTACCTGCTGGGCGCCACTCCCGTCGGAATAGCCCAGAGAAACGCCGACAACTGGAAACCGCCCGCCAAATCACTGGACATCTGGAAGAGCATCCACTCAGCCGACAGAGAATCCCGCAAGGGACTTTATTTGAAACTGGCGATCGCAATCGCCCTGAGCCCTCCCGGTACGGGCAACAGAGGCGTCGGACAGGCCGAAAAGCCCGCGACGCCGCTGGATAGATTCAATCACTTCAAGACCGCCCACAAGAACAAGGAGCTGCTGGCCGGCTTCGACAAACTAACCGTCTGGGAGTATAGGCAGATCGTATCGTCGAACGCATCCGACGCCGACCTGGCCTGGGGCAGGGAGATGATCAACACGTGGCGGCCCGACTTGCGGGCCGGCGGGAAAGTTGTTCTGTCGACCGGTCGGGTGTGGCGCAGGGGCTCGCCGTACGGTTACAAGAACGGTTTCAGATCGGTGATGGAGGGCGGGGGAAAATGCGGACCGCGTTCCTCGTGGGCCGTCTTCATATGCCAGGCGTTCGGCATCCCGGCCACAGGCGTAAGGCAGCCCGGACACGTTTGCGTCACGTGGAGATCGCCTTCAGGCCAGTGGATGCTCGGATACGGGCGCGGGTGGAACGCGTCAAAGGCGATGGGCATGTCCGGGCGAGAGTTCCTTGCCGCCACCGAGGCCAGATCGCATACGACGGAATTCTCACAGGTCGAGCGCCTGCGATGGCTGGCGTCCGCACTCGCCTCAAAGGATCGCGCGGCGGCGGTTATGGCGATCGCAAAGAAGATATCTCGCGCCCAGGAGCCCGACAAAATCAATCTGAACGGCAAGTTCGAACCGTCCAAAGGCCTGCCCATCAAACCGAAGGGCCCGAAATTCACGCCCGAGACCCCAATAAAGGTCGCGCCGGGAGTAATACACGTAGAAGCCGAAGCGTTTGCGAAAATGGGCGGGAAGATCTCCTACGGCGGGCTGCAAACACCCGGTGTCTGCGTACACAACTGCTACACAGGCGGCAAACAGATTCACTTTCAGTCGCACATGCAAACCGCTTGGGTCGAATACAATGTCGACGCCCCCAAAGCCGGTAAGTACGCGCTGCAATTGAGACTGGCGGCGGCAAACCGGGACCAGGTCATGGATATAGGCGACGGTAAGAAGACGCACGCTCGAATCAACATCCCCAACACATACGGATTGTGGTCCACAACTCCGCCTGTGTATCTGGATCTGAAGAAGGGTCCCCAAACCATACGGATATCGACGCCCTTCCAGCGAGGCGTCTCGGTTAGATGGCTTGAACTGAAATCGAAATGAAAGCGGAGCAATCAAGAATGGACGCGGGAAACAGTAACGTGAGATCCTCGATCGTTTCAGCGGCGCTGGCGGCATGTGTGATGCTTATCGCAACGTCGGCGGAGGCGGCGACCTATTACGTGAGCCAATCTTCCGGCAACGACAATGCGACCGGCCAGGCCGACAAACCGTGGAAAACACTTAAGCGGGCCTCGCAAGTCAAATGCGCGCCCGGCGATAAGATACTCTTGAAATGCGGCGATACGTGGGACGAGGAACTGCATCCCAAGGGCGAAGGAACGCCTGAAAAACCGATCACGATAAGCTCGTACGGCAAGGGCGCCAAACCGGTGATCGATCGGAAGGACGACAAGAAGGACCTGGTGGGCATTCGCCTCGACGACCAGGGCGGGTTCAAGATCGTCGGGATCGAGTTTAACCGCTGCATGACGGGGATCTACGGGGAATACTCAGCCAAATGCCCTACCAGGAAGTTCATCTGGATCGAGGACTGCTATTTCCACGATTCGCTAAAGTACGGTAATTACAGGACCTATCCCAAGCCTCGGAACATCGGACTGGGCGTTTGCTTCTTCTCGTATGAGCGCAAGAACAGAATCGTACTGACTGACATCACGATCAAGAACTGCGTGTTCCGCCGCCTGGCCTCGGGAGTCTGGACAAACAGCCCGGACAACTTCAACAAGAACGCGTCGAACATCTACAACTTCGGGAACATGACCCTCGACAACTGTCTGTTCGAAGAAGGCTACCAGTGGCAGATGGGTCTGCGCGGCGTGGCCGGCGGAGCCGTGCGGAACTGCGTAACGCACGATATCGGGCGCAAGTTTCGATCCTTCAACGGGGTGGCTGGGGCGATGTTCTTCCGCTGCAAGAACTGGACGTTCGACGACAGCGAGTGGGGATTCGTCTCGATCGGGCTGGGCAGCGGAGACGGTGAGGCGTTCGACTTCGAGGGCAACTGCGACAACATGACCATGCGAAACTGTCTGTTCCACGACACCGACGGGCCGGGCTTCCTGCTTTGCTGCTACGCCTCGGACGGGCACCCGAACAAAGGCATAGTCATGGAAAATTGCGTCCTGAACGGAAAGGCCAAACGCCCCATCGGACTGCCCCGCTGCGAAATCATAAACACCACCGACTGGACCGAAGTGACCTGGACCAAGTGTAGATTCTACCTCTCCAAGGGCGAGACGTTGATGAGGGTGATGGACCCCGAGAAGGACAAGAAATCCAAGTTCGTCGACTGCCTGGTCAAGAAGCTCTCCGACGCCTGCAGCACACCTGAGCTCGCCGCCAAGACCACCGCATCGGCTAGCGGTAAGTGGCGCCAGCTCGATTTCGGCAAGCCCGTCGTCGTCAACGAATTCAAGATCAAAGAAGATGCATCCTCGTCGATCGAGCGCTATGTAATCGAATGGTGGGACGCCAAGGCCTCGCGTTGGGTGGGCTGTTTTAACGGCATGGCGATCGGAACGGAATTCGTAGCTCCAATCGTAGCCCGGACTATGACGAAGGCCCGCCTGCGAGTCATTCGCACGAAGAAGGGTAATCCCCGCATAACGGAATTCAAAGCCTACAACGACACGACAGGCGCCCTTCCGATCACACCGGGCGGGTATCTGATCAGGAAGAAATAAGGTCGAAGTATGAGAACGCGAAACATCCTGTTTGTCGCGATTCTGCTCGGCGGTCTGGCCGACGACGCCGGAGCGAAAGTGGTTATCGACGCGGATTATCCCGGCGGGAACATTATTGTCGAACGTATCGACGGGGATGTGGTCTATCTCCGCCAGGATCTCCGCGACACAGCGGGATGGTGGTTCTACTGGAGTTTTCGCGTTCGCGGAGCGTCGGGGCGAAAGCTGACTTTTCGTTTCACCAACAGGAACGTGATCGGCACGCGCGGACCGGCGGTCAGCATCGATGGAGGCGAAACGTGGTCGTGGCTGGGAGCGGGGTCGGCTAGAGGAGCATCGTTCGCCTACACATTCCCAGCCCGTTCAAAAGCGCCGGAAGGCGTGCGGCTGGCCTTTGCGATACCATATCAGGAGGCGAACCTGAAACGATTTCTCGCGAGACACAAGAACCACAAATATTTGGCTGTTAATACATTATGCAAAACGCCCAAGAAACGAATCGTTGAGAGGATCCATGTCGGCAGGCTCGATGGTAGGGCGCCCTACCGCGTACTTCTGACCTGTCGCCATCATTCGTGCGAATCCACGGCCAGTTACGTGCTCGAGGGCGCCCTGGCGGCTGTGCTGGCGGACACCGAATGCGGAAAGTGGTTTCGCAATAACGTCGAGATAATGGCGATACCGTTTGTCGACAAAGACGGCGTGGAAGACGGCGACCAGGGCAAGAACCGCAAACCGCGAGACCATAACCGCGATTACGTCGGCAAGAGCGTGCACCCATCCACCGCCGCTGTCCGCGAATTTGTTCCGAAATGGTCGGACGGGCGGCTGAAAATCGCGATCGATCTGCACTGCCCCTGGATACGCGGAACACATAACGAAGTGTTCTATCTCGTGGGCGGTAAGGACAAGGCAATATGGAAGGCGCAGTGCGATTTCGCCAAGATCCTCGAATCGATCTGCGGTAAAACCCTGCCCTATCGCGCCTCGGACAACCTGCCGTTCGGGAAGGCCTGGAACACCGGAGGCAACTTCAAGACCGGTAAGAGCTGCGCCCGCTGGGCCGGTGAGTTGAAAGGCATCGATCTGGCCACTACAATCGAGGCGCCATACGCCAATGCGGGCAAGGTGACAATCACACCGAAGCTCGCCCGGGCGTTCGGCGCGGCGTTGGTTGAAGCGATGCGTCAATACCTCCAGCCGCCTCGAAAAGACATTGATTCTGCAGGAGACAAACATGCGGTATGCGAATCCGGGGCACACGCGATGGCTGGCTGCAGCGGTGTTCGCGGTCTTCTGCGGCACGGTCCATGCGGGTCAGAACTGGCCCACGTACAGGGGGAATGCAGCCAGATCGGCTTACACCACAAACAGCCTACCGTCCAAACTGCAGTTGAAGTGGAAGCGAGTCGCCAGGCACAAACCGACCCCCGCCTGGTCGCACCAGCAACGCCTGGAATATGACCACACATATCACCCGGTGGTCTTCGACGGGCTTGTGTTCTTCGGCAGTTCTACGGATCACAAGGTCTATGCGCTCGACGCGGCGACGGGCGAAACAGTTTGGACGTTCTTCACTGACGGGCCCGTGCGCGTTGCTCCGGCGGCGTGCGAACACGGCCTGTATGTCGGCAGCGACGACGGGGTGCTCTATTGTCTGGATGTGAAGTCCGGGAAGCTCAAGTGGAGGATTCGAGCGGCTGGCAAGGACGATAGAATCATGGGCAACGACAGGTTGATTTCACGTTGGCCCGTGCGCGGCGGGCCGGCGATTGACAAAGGAGTTGTCTACTTCGCAGCAGGAATCTGGCCTACCGAGGGCTTCTACGTATATGCCGTTGACGCTCGCAGCGGAAAAGTGATTTGGCGCAACGCTGATTCCGGGACAATGGTTTCCGACAAACCCCGCGCAGGTCGGGACGTCAAGTCCGGCCCGGGCGCACAAGGTCATTTAGCTGTCGGCGCAGGGGTGCTCGTAGTTCCCACGGGACGTGCGGCGCCGGCGGTGTACGATCTTAAAGACGGAACTGTGAAGCACTTCCGCCACAGCCTCCACGTGAACAAGGCCAGCGGAGGAACGAAAGCCTCGGTGATGGGCAAGCTCGTAGTCTTTGGCGAGAACTACCCCACAGATCGCCGGGGAAGCAAGACAAGACTCTGCACGCCCGGCGACGGCGTGAACGTGTGGGGGGCAATAAACGCGGTGAATGCAGACCACCCGAAGATGATTATCACCGGAGCGTCGTCGGGGCTGGCTGGGTACGCGAAACAAACAATCGAGCGGGAAAGAAAAGAACGAGACGGAAAGATCAGCCGATACCTCTCCCTGTCGAGAGAACCGTCCTGGAAATGCGACACCCCCTTTGCGGTGCGCGACATAGTCGCCTCCGAGAACACCGTGCTCATCGCGGGCGAGGGTCAGATCGCCCTGGTCGACATCAAGACGGGCAAGGTCACGGACCGCGCAGAAGTCAACGGTAAGGTCCAGAGCCTCGCGGTCGCCGACAAGCGCGTCTACCTAGCCGCCGAAAACGGGACAATCTACTGCTTCTCGGAGAAGAGTACAAGCCAGCCATCACCGGCAGCAGCGAAAACACAAACCGTCTCGAGCGACCCGAAACTCACCGCAATCGCCAGGGACATTCTTGGCAAGACGGAAGTAACGCAGGGGTATTGTCTCGATATCGGATGCGGCTCGGGCGAACTCATAGGCGCGCTGGTCGCCAACTCCAGGCTGTATGTCTACGGGGTGGACACTGATCGAAAAAAGGCGGCGGCCGCCCGGGCGAAGCTCGACGCCCTGGGGCTCTACGGAACGCGAGCAACGATCCTGCACGTCGATGATCTGAACAAACTCCCTTTCACCGGACGATTCGCCGAACTTGTCGTCTCGTCCAAGGCGCTGACCGAAGGCGACGCATTCCTGCAGGCCGACACCGTGCAGAACATGCTCAGCCCTTACCTGGGAGCCTCATGCCTGGGCAAAAGCGGAAAACTGACCGTCACCCGGCGCGGACCGGTAAAAGGGGCGGGCAACTGGACGCATTTCTACGCCGACGCGCACAACAGCTACTGTGGAACGGATACGGCGCTCCACGGACCGCTGGAGCTCCTGTGGTTCCGAGACACCGACTACGAGATGGCGAACCGTCATTCAATGTCGAGCCCCACGATGGTCTACAACGGATACATGGTTATGCCCGGGCTCCACGGCGTGAGGGTGGCCAATGCGTACAACGGGCGACCGATCTGGCGGCATGACATTAAGGGGCTGAATGTTTACCAGGGCGGGTTCTCTTACGACCGTCGGAAACTCAGCGGGAACATGTGCGTATCCGATGGTAAGGTTTACCTGCGACACCTGGACTACTGTCGACGTTTCGACATCAAGAGCGGAAAACTGCTGAGCCAGTGGAAACTCCCCGGAACCACAGGGCGGAAAACAGAGCGCCGATGGGGATACGTCGCCTGTAAGGACGGTGTGCTTTACGGCTCAATCGCCAACACGGAGCTGCTCGTCAACGGTTTTCCGGAGCCCGGAACGAGATCCGCAAAGCACGCCGCAACCGTCCTGGCCGAAAATCCCACATGGGCTCCGAATCACCATTGCCCGGACTCGACGACCTTATTCGCCATGGACGCATCGACCGGTAAGACCAAGTGGATTCACAAGGCCGAACACTCCATTCGCAACACCACCATCGCTGTCGGCGACGATACGGTGTATTTCATGGACAAGCCTGTCACACACACCGACGACTATCGATCGAGAACGCGAGGCAAGATTGACGCCGACAAGCTAAGCGCCAAGGCGAGCGATTTGGCGAAACGGCGAGGCACGACGGTCAATGCGGAACTTGAGAAGCTAAGAAGTCCTCGCGGCAGGATTGTCGCCCTCGACGCGCAGACGGGCAAGGTCAGGTGGAAAAGCGACGAGAACACCGCATCGGGCTCGATGCTGTCTGTCAGTGTGGAAAACAACGCACTGCTGATGGGCGGCGACTCGGGGCTGGCGGTTTTCAACGCCGCCGCGGGCAAACCGCTCTGGAATGGAAGGGGGCGCGGGCGGCCTATGGTTTACGGAAAGGAGTTGCGATTCGGCGGGAGCGTAGTTGATCTTCTTACGGGTAAGAAGATTCGATCGCTCCCCAGGATGCGAGGATCGTATTGCACGCCCGTTTTGGGCTCGCCGAATCTGGTCGCGTTCCGGGTGGGCGTGATTGGATACGTGGACCTTTCCAACGGGCGGGGTACGGAGTACTTCGGAGGCATCCGTCCGGGTTGCTACGTTGACATGACACCGGCCGGCGGGCTGCTGGTCATGTCAGACGGGGCTGCCGGATGCTCGTGCAGCTACCTGAACCAATGCTCAATAGCCCTCCAGCCCAAACGGACCAAGCGATAACAGACGCTCCTGCAGCATGTTACAGCGGCGAGCACTGTAGACTTGGCGAATTCGGATTCATTCAACTTACCGCGTCGACTTGTCAGGGCAAAACCGCAGGCGAAGACCAAATCCATCGGCGGAGACGAACTGTGAGAAGTCTTTGATTGTCGCCAGAAGAATGCAATGGCGTAAATAACATATAAATTGCCGCAATCAGCCTATTATTTGCTCTTGTTGATTCTGGGGGGGAGGGGATACAATACTAATTCAATGGAGAATCCGCCGGGAGTGGTTCCTGGTTGGATAATTGAGTTGTCGGCCCGTATTTTCCCCCGCGTGGCCCGGCGGCACGCGAAGCGAGGCGAGGCGAGGTAAGTCTGACAGTGGGAGGCGTCGCCCTACAGGAGAGCCCGATGAGTACACGAAACAGCATTTTGAGCGTATTGTCCCTAGCCGTCGTAGCGATGGCGATGTTCGCCGGGACCGCGCAGGCGCAAGTCACCACCTACACCGGTAACAACGCCGGTCGCGGCGACTCCTGGAACATCCTATCAAACTGGAACGACGGCGCGGGCCCGATTCCATCCGGAGCTACCAATGTGATCATCCCCGACGGCAAGCTGGTAAGAGTGATAGGCGCCACGACGTCTCTCTACACCGGCACTTTGACCATTGGCGACAACGCGTCTCTGAAGATCGGGTATACGGATGGAATCCAGGCGGATTATAACGCGCTCGGCACGCCGGGGACCACGGTCATCACCGTGGGCGATGGTTCGAACCTCGGACTCGACAGAGTAGACGGCGCCCATATCATTCCGAAAATTAACATGACGGGGGATCTCTGGATCGGCACGGGCACGTCGACCAATCGTTCTCCGTCCCTGTACTTCGACCATGGTATCACCGGCGGCAATACTGTGACATTCACGGGCAAGGATGATGGCAAAACCTACCTGACCGCGGCCAACGGCTTCGACGCATTGCTTGCCACCTCCGCGTGGGGAACCGGTTTCCTGCTCAGCGCCGATGCAACCGGCTCGCTTAGCGGCGACGTGACTATCCTGGCTAGAGCCAGCGACAACGACATTGCTGCAAACCTTATCATTAACGCTTTGGATGCGATGGACGACGGCGCGACGCTGAGCCTCAGCGGCGCCAAAGCCTCAGGCGACCCGACCAAAGTCACGGTGAACTACGACGACACCATTGGCAGGCTCTATCTTGACGGTGCGCAGCAGGTTACCGGCACGTACGGCAAGATCGGCCACGGCGCCGTGGATTATGAAGTAGATTGGCTCGCGGGCGACGCCATCCTGACAGTCGCCGGCCTCTCTACCTCCGCCTATTGGGACTCAGGGCTCGCCGGTTCCTGGAACTCGGCGACCGCCTGGAACCCCGCCTCCGACGGCAGCGGGACCGCAGTGGCATGGACGGCGGGCCAAGCGCCCGTCTTCTCGGCGGGAACGGGCGGTACGGGAACCTATTCGGTCACCGTAGACGGCGCGCAGGACATCGCCGGCCTGACCTTCGAGGAAGGCGACGTCACCATTGCAGATGGAACCACCGGTTCGCTTAACGTGACGAACGACACGATGATGTACGTGAAATCCGGAGCCGCCGGAACGGTCGCGATCCCGATCTCCGACGACGGAACGGCTTGGGATATTTCGAAGGGCGGCGACGGTGCGCTCGTCCTGTCCGGCGCCAATACCTACACCGGCGTCACCCGGGTCGAGGGCGGCACGCTTTCGGTTTCCAGCCTCGCCAACGCCGGCGCGGCCGGCAACCTCGGCCAATACGCCGCCGCCGGCGCGGGCGGACTGATCCTCACAGGCGGAACGCTTCAATACACTGGCGCCACCGCCGCCACCGACCGAGGTTTCACCCTAAGTAACGACAGCACCATCGACGTGAGCACGGCGGGCGCCGCCTTGATCCTCGGCGCGGTCGAGACTTCCGGCAGCAGCAGCACGCTCACCGTCACCGGCGGAGCCGGCAGCAGCCTGGCCCTGGGCAATCTGAAGCTCGTACAGGGCGCCGGTATTACCTTGAACCCGACCGCAGAGGCTATGACCGTGGCGTCTGTCTTGGGGTTCAACTCCTATGGAACTCCGGGTGCGACTCTTACGCTCGACGGCACGGCCGGCGGCAATGTCATCACCGGCGATATCACCAGACAAAATCCTCCGGGATCCCCCTATTTCGTTGCTTCAGTGAACATCGTCAAGTCCAACACCGGTGAATGGGCGATCAACGGATCGATCAACGCCAATGGCTCCCTGACGGTCAACGGCGGAGCCTTGCTGATCAATGGCGTCAATAGCGCCACCAGCACCACCGTCAACTCCGGCGGTACGCTGGGCGGTTCGGGTACGATTACCAAGGCGGTAACTGTGGCGGCCGGCGGCGCCATCGCTCCCGGAAGCGGCGGTATCGGAACCCTCACCGTTAATAACAGCCTGACCTTGTCCAGCGATGACACGACCGCTGGAATGCTGTTCGACTTGAGCGAAACCGATAACACGTCGGACTTGCTTGCTCTCACGGGCGCACTGACCAAAGGCACTACTGGAGCCTCGTTCATCTTCGACTTCGACGGAGGCGCTGACGGGACAACCTATACGCTGATGAACTTCGCCAGCACCAGTTTTTCGGCCGGCGATTTCGTCGCCCCACCGGAACTCGACGGCGAGTTCGTCGTCAACGCGACCGACCTTCAGTACGTCACCGCGCCCACGTCCATGAGATGGGACGGCACGCCCGGCGGAAACTACGCCGACGCCCACTGGAGTTACGGCGCGACTGTAGATGTGTTCGTGCCCGAAGCCAGTCAGCCCATGGCCGTTAGCGCCGGTACTGCTGTCGTTTCTACTGACATGACCGCTACACCGGCCGCTGTACTGAAAATCGCCCGCTTCGCCCAGGGCGGAACTGTGCAGGTCAACACAGGCGGTGTGCTGCCGGTAACAGACTATGCGGATATACGCAATGGCGGAACGCTCAGCGTAGCAGGTACCCTCACCGCCAGCTCAATCAACGTTGAAAGCGGCGGGTCGCTGAATGTAACCGGTACGCTCACCACGACTACACTCACTGCGGCGACGGGGGCGACAGTGAACGTGTCCGGCGATGCTAATCTGACAGTAGGTGCCCAGGCGACAATCGGCCAGCATGTGGTTGCAGATAACACCGGCACGGCGTTCGGCGTGAGCGGAGACGACGTTCTTACCGCACACACCCTGACGCTTAACGGCGGTTCAATGACCCTGACAGGCCAGTTCATCGGCACAGGCCCCATAATGCCCACCGTGACCGGGACGCTCGAGGCTCACTTTGACGCATCGACGGGCGTAACCGTTGACGAAAACAGCGATGTTACCGTCTGGGCTGACCAATCAGGCAACGGACGAGACGCCATCGCCTGGCAGGGAACCGGAACGCTGACCCCCAACGAGATCAATAATAAGCCCGCCGTCATGTTCACCGAGAACGAAAATCTCGATGTAACCGGGACCGACTTCTTCGCTAAGGACACCTACCTGGTGTTCCGATCCACTCACGGAACAAAGTTCAGGGGATGGAGCGCCCCGTTCGGCGAAGGTGATAACGTCGGCGACAACCGCACGTGGATGTTCGAAAACAACACGATGAGGTTCTGGAATGCTGAAACACCGGAAGCGGTAACCTGGAATGGTCAGGTCGTGCCCATCGCCGACAGAACCGACATGGCTCCGACAATAACCGGCGCCGGATCGAATGTCGGCGAGTACATGATCCTGAAAGTAACCGCCGGCGCCGAAACCGGAACGCAAGTCAGGCAGTACGCTCTCGGTACGCGTAATAAGGAGTGGTCGGCCGGTAAATACGCAACTGCTGAGGTTCTCGCCTTCGCCGACGCCCTGAGCCCTGAAGACGAAAGCAAGCTTGGCGCATACCTTGCCGCCAAGTACGGCATCGCCAGCGCGTACACCGGCGCCGTCCAATATACTCACACGACGCTGATGCTCCCCAACACCACAATCGCCGCGACAGCGGATTCAACAGTCACGCTCCCCGCCTCCACCAACGCGCTCGTTCTCGGCGGTGCGGCCACGGCGGCGGGTGCGACGCTGACGATCGATTCATCCGCGACGGACATCCAACTGACCAATCTGACCCTTGGCGGCGGTTCGCAGATACTGGCCAGCGAAACGCGCAGTGAAACCTCCGTAGGAGGGGAGCGGATTGTGACGGTGACAGTCAACGAAACGCTGGCTGCCGGCGGCGGGATATCCGAGATTGGCGACTGGATCCTTGACGATATTGAAACCAACCTGACGGTGGCCGACGGCGCGGTATTCAACTGGACGTTCGGACCCGGAGCCGACAACTACATTGACGTGGGTGGTGATCTGACGCTAGGCGCCACTTTGACAATTAATATCCTCGACGGCGGCGGATCGACCGCGGGAGTGGGCGTCGCACTGTTCATGGCGCCCAACGCCGTCACCCTCCCGACAGTCACCATTGGAACTGTGCCCGCCGGCTGGACGGTGGACGGAACCCTCAGGCAGGATGGCGACTTCCTGGTCATCGACCTGGACACAGGCGCGGTGGCTGCAGTGCCTGGCGACGCCGACGGCGATCTGGATGTCGACACTGACGACCTGGCGATCTTCAAGGCACAGTTCGGCGGTGAGTGGAACGGTGTGGCGGTTCAGGATCCGGACTTCGACGACGACGGCTGGATTACTCTCACGGACTTCGCAACGCTGCGAGGCAACTGGGGCTTTGGCGTCCCGGGCGGAGCCCCTGAGATCGGCAACCTGGAGGCGACACCCGAACCGGCGACGATGAGCTTGCTGGCGATCGGCGGATTGGCGCTGTTGCGGCGGCGTAGATCCTGACCCGTTCGGTCCGTGGGAATCTGACGGATTATCAATCCCACACAGAGATAATACCGACGACAATACAAACGAATAGAAGAACTTGATGATCTGCTAATTAAAAGGTCTCTTCTCAAGGTCTTGACGGTGCGGAGCTTGTTGCTCCTACGGATTCACTAAGGTGATTGTCAGCCGATACCGCCAGACCGAACATACCCGGCCGCCGGGTTCGCAAGACTCCGACGGCAAGACCACGCAGATTATCATCTACTCGGGCGGGCCCTCACGGGTCCGCCCGTCTTTATTAGGTTCTTCACCTAATACCGGGAAAGATATCAACAACAAATCCGACAGCCTCGATGGCCATAAGTTGTCTCTACTGCTCGAGATCGGTTTCATCGTCGCCGAGTTTGTACCTGTCCCGGAGGGTTTCGAACCGAAACACAAGACCCGATGCGGCGGTGACAAGCGCGACCGCTCCCAGAATAATCGCCATTCTCATCCACGGATGACCGCTGGCGCGGCGGATCATGGCGAGCATACACGCTGTCCTGACCCACTCAATCGCTCCCAGTACGAGGATTACCTGCACGAGGCGAGCGGCCCAGCGGCGAGGGATCAGAAGCAGGAACGGGAACGCCAAACTCGCGGCAACAAGAGGATACATTCTCGCCCGCAAGAAATGGGCCGCCAGCAAGAAAGCACTCACGAAGATTGGAAACAGGCGAACGATATTCATCTATCAGCTTGCTCCTGTAACAGGTTGCACGGAACAATCGCAAAACAACGAATCATTTCTTTTGGATGCTGTAGCAGTGGAGATTCCCGCCGAACCGCAGGTAGAGTCGCCCGCCGAGGATCACCGGGTGGGCCCAGGCGTCCTTCTTATCCTTGGCCAGAGCAAATTCGCCGGTGATTTCGAAGCCCTTTTCGGTGGGTTTCATCAGTGCCATCCGCCCGCTCTGGGCCAGGCAATACAAGCGCCCGTCGGCGTAAATCGACGATCCGAGCAGAAGCTTCTCTGTAGAGTAATCGATCTTCCCGGAGACAAAATCGAGGCAAGCCCATCCGAGGATGTTGCGGCGGCTGGAACCGTATATCTTCCCGCCGACGGTTATCACCGAGCCGTGCGTGTTGGCGAACTTCGAGTCCCATACCTTGGTCACCTTTCCCGCGGCGGTGTCGATTCTCAGGCAGTACGAAAAACCCTTCTCGCGAGATGAATTCGAAATGAACATCAGGTCGTCATGCAGGATCGGGATAGCCGCCGACATGCTCTTTTTGATCCCGTGGCGAAACGCCCAGAGCACTTTCCCGTTTTTGGCGTCAACGCCGAACGCATGCCTCGACCCGCACGTTATGATCTGGCGTTTCCCGCCAAGCTCGGCCAGAATCGCCGAACAGTAATTAGCCGCTTCCTCCGGTGCGGGTTTCGTGACCCAGAGCTCCTTGCCCGTCTTCTTGTCGAACCGCACCATGAGCCCTTTGGTTCCGCCCGGAGTAACGATAACCCCATCGCCGTCGATCAGCGGCGACTCGGAGTGCCCGAACACCCTTTTGGCTACTCCGTATTTGGCGGCGGTGTCGACGGCCCAGAGTTCCTTACCGTCTTCGGCGTTGAGGCACGCCAGGCGAGCATGGGCGTTGAAAACAAACACGCGACCGTCGTCGTACGTACACGACGCCCTGGCGCCGCCGTACGGTTTCTCCCACGCTTTTCCGTTGACGGATTTCCATTTGGGCTTTCCATCGAGCGTGAGTGCAAACACGTGTAACTCTTTGCCCACATCGCCGGTAATGTAGATCGCATCTTTGGAAAACACGGGCGAGGACCATCCCTTGCCCAATCCCCCCGCCGTCCACAACACCTTCGGTCCGCCCTCCGGCCAGGACGCCAGCAGATTGGTCTCATCGCTCACGCCGTCTCGTCGCGGCCCGCGCCATTGAGACCAACCGGGCTCCCCGGCCGCGATCAACTTGCTCTTTGAACCGGGGCTTAAAGGCTTGGCCCAGGCGGCGAGCGTACAAACCAGAACCAAACCAATAACTGCGAACCTCACGTGTTTAGTTTTCATCATTTCACATCTCCTATGTGTTCATTCTATGGCTTCGGGTGGGTGAATCAGCAGAAGAAACTCGGTATTGCCCCCTTTACCGACGATCGGGGAGGCGATTGTCTTGTCCGGCGTAAAACCGAGTTGAGTCAGTTGCTCGCAAACCCGGTCGCGGATTTCCTCCGACTGGGATGCGGTCAGGCTCTTGGGTCTTTGCTTACCGTCGGGAGTCGGATTCAACTTGGCCAGTTCGAATATGGGCTTCAGCAGGCTGATTATCGCGCCTCCCGGCGCGCACCACTTCGCAGCCGCCGGTATGCTGAGTTTCTGCGGCGTCCAGGCCATGTCGATGACTACAAGATCCACGCTCTCGGGCGGGTCGGCGTACAGCGCGTTGGTGCGTTCCATAACGACTACGCGCGGGTCCTTTCGCAATTTCCAGGCCAGTGTCCCGTAACCGGTGTCCAGAGCGTAGACTTCCGCTGCTCCGCCAGCCAGCAGACAATCGGTGAATCCCCCGATATTGCACCCGAAATCGGCACAGACCAATTCGGCGCAGTCTATGTCGAACGCCTGGACGGCGGCGGCCAGTTTCAATCCCCCGCGACTGACGTATGGTTGGTCCGATCTGTCCACAGGTTAGCCCATGTCAACGAAAACCGCCCGCGGACGAAATCGCCGCGGGCGGATGGTAATCATAGAAGTTCTTCGCAAACGCTATGCACTGGCCTTGTTTAACTTCTGCGCCAGACGAGATTTCCGACGATCCGCGGTCTTCTTGTGGATCGTACCGGTTGCCGCAACCTGATCGAGCTGTTTGAAGACAACCTTGAGGCATTCGGCGGCCTTTTCGGTGTCATGGGCGCTGAGGGCCTCTTCAAAAGAGCGGACGGCCTTCTTGACGCGATCTTTGCGCCACTTGTTGCGGGCGTTATGACTCTCGTTCTGACGAATGCGTTTCTTTGCTGAAGCTGAGTGGGCCACGTACTACTCCTGCGTATATATTCTACTTCTTGAGTTCTGGCTTACCGGAAAAGAATCAAGGATTATACAGTCCGCCGGGACAATAACAAGGGAATTCCCGACAAATTATTCCTGCGCGGGCGGTTGCCCTTCGTTATCGATAGCTTTGTTGATAGAGTCCAAACGCTGTCGTACGTCCTTGTAGTTGTAATCGGCCTGCGCTACGGCCGAGAACTGCTCCCTGGCCGGGACCAACTGGCCCATCTTCTCCAGGACTCCGCCAAGGTTATACCGCAACTCCTTGGCGCGATCTTCGGTCATTTCGGTTTCCAGCGCTCGGGTGTAGGTCTCACTAGCCTCCCGCATCCATCCCTTGGCCTCGAACGCCTGCCCCAGAAAGCTCATTGCCGAAAGGTGGCGCCTGGGGTCTCTCTGGGCCTGCTGGAGCGAGGCGATAGCGTCGTCGTAGGCTCCTGCAAGATACTGCCTGCGCCCAAGTTCATACTTCAGCGTCAGGTCCGTGGGATAGTTGATCGACCTTTCCTTGAATTCGTCGAGTTCAAACTTCAACTGGGCTCGAAGCTGGTTCTTTGCAGCTTCTTTGTCCCCATCCTGCACGAGTTTGCGGTATCGACGGGTCATCTGACGAATCTTTATGTCGCCGATCCGCAACTTGTACTGATAGGCTCCGCTGTCAAGATTGGCCTTGGTAAGGACATCCACCGCCTCACCTTCGTAAGCCTCGTCTGGAATCTTGAGCAGCGCGTCGACGAATGCGTTCACTTTTCCGGGAACATCCGGGCTGGCGAGGTATTCCGCCCTGGTTTTTTCGATATCCTGGAGCAGGAAGTCTTCGCTCTGGACGATGTGGTCCTTCTGGGCAAGTTCCTGCTGCCCCTTGAGGTCGACCACCTTTTCGCTGAAATCTCCCTCCTCGCCATACTTGCCCTTGTGCATCGTATACTTGGCTGACAAGTCGCTGAGAGTCTGCTGGATTACTGCGTCGTCGGGCATGGACTTGCGAGCGAGTTCACAAGCCTGGATCGCCTGGATGTACTCTTCAATCCCGGTGTAGTTTTCCGTAAGCATCATCAGGAGCTTCACATTGGACTTCTTTGCCTGACGCTGCGATTCAAGGAGAATATCGCATACCCACTTGATAACCTCGTTCAGTTCCAACTTTACCGCAGCCTGGCGCATCTGGTTCATGAACTGCGCCGAGCCCGGTTCTTTGGCAAGAAGAAACGCTGCGTTCGCCAGGTTCATCTCGGGGTCCTTACCCAGGCGATGCTTGAACTTGTCGCCTATACCGGGACCCTTTCCGCCCTGGACCTTGCGCTTAAGCGCCACCTCACGAAGGCGTTGGTGGCCTTGGTCTATGTTGCCCGGTTCGCGCTTGAGCCCCTCTACATACAGTTCGATCGCGAAATCCCAGTTACCGGTTTCGGCCACTTGTTCGGCGCGTTCGAAAAACGCTTTGCCCTTGCCCGCTTTGGTCGGTTCGGGGGGAGTATTCTGAGTATCTGCCTCGGTCATTACTGCATCCTTCTATTATCTACAGAGAATCAAGCTTCATACTTTACCCTGAGAAGGGGGTTCTAGCAAGCAACTTATCCGCCCTGTTCGGCGCAAACAGCGTTGGCTAGGAGGCGAAACTGTTCGGGCGTGATTCGCTCAGCCCGACTGGAGGGGTCAACTCCCGCCGTCTCCAGCGCCGATCGCAGTAAATCCGGATCGAATGATCCGCCGGAACGCCTGAAGATCGAGCCAACCTGCTTTCGCCTTTGTCCAAACGCCATCGCCACAATCGCCGACAAGACCGCGACATCATCCACCATACCGGCGGCTTGGGGGTCAAAGTCAATTCGCAGGGCGCGGCTGGCGATCTTCGGAGCGGGCCAGAACGCACTTGCGGGTATCGCGGGACCGGCGGTTCCCTTACCCAACAGGGCGACAAGAACGCTGATCGGGCCGTAGTGCCCGCCCCCCGGATCGGCGAGCATACGTCCAGCCACTTCCCGCTGCACGGTGAATGTCATGCTGTCAAAACGGACGCTGTCTTCCCGGAGCCCGCAAACCGCTCGCCAGCTTTCGATCAGGCATTGGGCTATCAGGGGGGTGGCGATGCTGTAAGGTAAATTGGCGACAAGATCGGCCGACAAGCCCAACTCGGCTTTCACTGCGGGCGACAGAGCGTGTTTTCCGGCCAGTACGTCTCCCTCGACCAACACGAAGTTTTCCCGGTCGGCGAAACGCATCCGGATCACATCGGCTAGTCCGTGGTCCAACTCGACAGCCGCCACGCGCCCGGCGCGGGTGAGCAATTCTTCGGTAAGCGTGCCCGTTCCCGGTCCGACCTCAAGAACAGTGCGGTCGCCCCCCGGATCGGCCAGCGCGAGAACCTTGCCCAGCAGGTTCTTGTCGATCATGAAACACTGGCCCAATCGCTTGTTAGGACTCAAGCCCGCCCCGGCCAGAATCTCCCTGATTTCGCTGCATGTCTGCATGGACCGAGTCGGACTCCAGGGGCTCTACAGTTCGGCTATGGCGCCGAATTGATCTTTCAACGCCGGGTAAAGCTCGCGATATCGAGCGTAGTACTTTGCGTAGAGTCGTTTGTTGGCCGCGATCGGCTTGATCGTCCGGGTGATGCTGATGCCGGCTTTGACGGCCTGACGAATGTGCCCGTATTCGCCCGCTCCAACCGACGCCAGCAACGCAGCCCCGTACGCCGGACCTTCCTCGGTGTTGATTGTCGCACACGTCGTACCGTAGATATCGGCCTGCATCTGCCTCCAGAATGCGCTCCTGGCCCCTCCGCCGGAAAGTCGTATCTGACGGATTTTCATGCCCTGCTCGTCGCGCAGCAACGCCACGACATCGTTCATTGCAAACGTCGCCCCTTCCATCACGGCGCGAACCAGTTCATTACGCGTCGTACGTGAATTAATGCCTATCCAGCACGCTTTGGCGTTGGGATCGGCGTGGGGCGTACGCTCACCTGTGAGGTAAGGCAACCAGAAAAGCCCCTCGCAACCGGCCGGGGCCTCGGCGGCCTGGGCGGTCAATAGTTCGTAGGGATCTACCTTCTTTCGCTTGGCCTGGGCGATCTCGCCCTGTCCGAGCACGTTGCGATACCACTGGAAGCTCCCGCCTGCTGCAAGGACACAACCGAACATGCAGTACTCTCCGTCTACCGAGGAACAGAACGTTCCGACACGTCCGGCCGGGTCGGTCTTGTAATCCTTGGAATGCACGAAAACCACTCCGCTGGTGCCCATCGTCGCACTGGTCAGCCCGTCGGCGACCACGCCGTTGCCTATTGCTCCGATAGCCTGGTCCCCTCCCCCGCCAACCACCACCGTACCTTCGGCCAAACCCAGCTTCTTCGCCGCATCCGCCGTCAAACGCCCCGAAACCTCGTGACTCTCCACAACCGGAGGGAGAATATCGGCGTCAAGCTGAAACGCAGAGATCATCTTCTTCGACCACTTGCGCGTCTTTTGATTCAACATGAGCGTGCCCGACATGTCCGAAACGTCTCCTACGTATTCACCGGTAAGCCTCAGGCGAACGTAGTCCTTGGGCAGCAGCATGTGTTTGATGCGATCGTAGATGCGCTTCTCATTCTGCCGAACCCACAGCAGTTTCGTCAGCGTAAAAGAGGTCATCGCGGCATTGCCGACGAGAGAGATAAGTTTCTTCCTTCCACCGACGGTTTCCTCTATCTCCATGGCCTGCCGAGCAGTACGCTGGTCGTTCCAGATTATGCTCGGACGCAGCGGTTTGCCCGCGTCGTCGGTTATCACCAAGCCGTGCATCTGTCCGCTAAGTCCGATTCCAGCAACCTTCTTGCCATTGATTCCCGCTTTGCGGATGGCGGCTTTTGTGGCTTTGACGGCTGAGGCCCACCAGTCATCGGGATTCTGCTCGCTCCACCCGGGTTTGGGAGCCGAGATGGGGTGTTCGGCCGTCGCAGTGGCCAGAACCTTGCAGCGAGAATTCATCACCAGTGTTTTCGTGCCGGACGTCCCAATGTCAATTCCGAGATAATAGGCCATTGTCTTTTCCTCTGCATGTAACCGATTCAGAAACCGCTAATTAGCCCTGGACTACGCCGTAAACAAGCCGGTATTTGAGCATATCGCGGGGCGGCAGGCAAGCGCGTACTTCGATATTTGCCCCCAAGAGCAGCTCATACGCCCCGGGAGGCCTGAGGCGACCGAGACAACCCAACATCTGCGCCATTCGATAGATGCGACCGGGCGATCGGACCGCAATATGGGCGAAACATGCCGTTTTTGCCCTGTTTTCAGCCCGAAAACAGCGCTCAAGCTTGACTTTGCCCATCAACCCTTCTATAATCGATCTTACTATGGTACTAGCATCCGCGACAAAGCGCACCAAGCGCACTGGTGGAGGTGTACAGTCAAAACGCCCGGCCCGAACGTACGGTTCGGCCCTGAAGTATCTGTTCTCGCAGACTGATTACGAACAGATGGTTCGAGTGCGTTATAACAGCGACACCTTCAGCCTCGATAGAATGAGGCGTCTATTGCGATTCCTCGGCGATCCGCAGAAGAAGCTGCGGACCGTCCACATAGCCGGCACGAAGGGCAAGGGCTCGACAGCCATCATGCTCGCGGAAATGCTGAAGGCTTGTGGACATCGCGTCGGGTTGTACACTTCGCCCCACATCACCGATGTGCGCGAACGGATCGTGATAAACGGCGACAAGATCACGCAGGCGGCGTTGTGCAGGCTGATCTGCAAAGCGGAAATCTCCATCGAGAAGATGAAGGACGACAAGCCCACCTTCTTCGAGATATTCACCGCTTTGGCGTTCTCGCATTTTGCATCCGAAAAAGTTGACATCGCAGTGGTGGAGACCGGCCTGGGCGGACGCCTTGACAGCACCAACGTGCTGGTGCCCGAGGTCTGCGGTCTAACCAGCATATCGCTGGACCACACCAGCCAACTGGGCAACAGCGTCGCGAAAATCGCGGGCGAGAAGGCGGGCATCTTCAAGGAAGATATCCCGGCGGTCTCCGTACCACAGACCCCTGAAGCCGAACGCGTCTTGAAACGGGTCGCCAAGAAAACCGGCACGCCGCTGATGTTCACCGGTAAGGACATTGACTTCAGCCTTCGGGTCGAGTCTTCGCGGACCGGCGGATGCATGACGAGAATCTGCCTGACGACCCCGTCAAGCCAGTTCGAACACCTGCCCGTACCGCTGGCCGGCGAGCACCAGGCGCTGAACTGCGGACTCGCGCTGGCGCTGCTCGACCAGCTCAAGTCGCAGGGAATAGAGATCGACGACGAACTGGCCAAACGCGGCTTGGCGAATGTCTACATACCCGGACGCATGGAGATGATAAACTCCGATCCGCGAATCCTGGTCGATGGCGCCCACAACGCAGCGTCAATCCGCGCATTGATGCGAGCTCTGGGACAACACGTCCCCTACGACTCGCTGGTGCTCATATTCGGATGCGCCGCAGACAAAGACATACCCGGAATGATGAAGCAACTGGCCGCAGGAGCCGACAAGGTCGTCTTCACACAGGCCAGCAGCTCACCCCGCGCCGCGAAACCGAAGGACCTTGCGGCGATATATGATGAAGTCTCCGGAAGGCAGGCTCAGATCAGCGACAGCCTGACCGAAGCGATGCGAATCGGAATAAACGCCGTCAGCCGAGAAGACCTCGTCTGCGTGACCGGATCGTTCTACCTCGTCGGTGAAGCCAAGGAGATGCTGCGAAAGATCAACAAGTAGCATCGCCCCCGACGCCCCCCGCGACAACAATCGGTCGGTCCGAATAACTCGGGCCGGCCGTTTTCTTTTGCCTGTCAAAGACACCCGACCCACCGACCTCAACTGATCGCCCCCCCCCGCCATGACCGGGCAGGTTCACAATAGGTTCACAGGTATCGAGTGTGTGAACCTATTGTCTGATAACCCGTACCGCTTTTCCCGCTCAAGCGCGGCGCCAGAACGGAGGGAGCCCTAACTGGCCGAGCGTGCAACTCTTAACACAATTACAGTTCACGCATCCCACGCCGGACGCCCTGCCCCGGACCCCATCGATCGACTAGAATCGCATGTTCACACCCTCGCTGCCTGTGAACCTTGGGGCATATCGATTACCCCGCATATCACAACGCCCGGCCGGGCCGCTGGCCACGGGAATGATCTTCTCCCCGGACACGGGCCGGGCTTGAGCCCGGTACGATTTGAAGGTCTTCGCAAGCCCCCCCTACCGCATCAACCGCCCCAACGCCGAAAGCTGGTTCAGAATGGACCTGCCATAGGGGCAGATCACACGCGCCGGTCTAATGTTCATCAAGTCCGGAAAAGGAGACGCGCGAAGAAACAAAAGAACCATAACACATTGGCACTACAATATGTAAAATAATCCTGACCTGCTCTGTAGAAAAGCTCCGCAGGCATGATGATCATTATATTGTGTGTGATCGCAAGAAGCATCAGTTCTCTGCACTGCGACCAGTAGCTTCGTCCATTCAGGGCGCTGCCCAGATTACGTTTGATCATTGAGAA
>JASLNT010000019.1 GCA_030745875.1 Phycisphaerae bacterium | reverse complement strand
TTCTGCCGTAATCTTAACATCCTTGTTCATGGCCTCGTCTCCGTAAAAAAACCAGTAGAAAACTTTCACCCTGCACAGGGTTCCTAAGGCCAGCATACATAGTGATTTTAAAAGCGCCAGAAAAAATTCTCACACCCTCCGAGGGGGTATTGCGCAGACAGAATCAACCCTGTCGGTCGCCCGGATTGCGATACCCTGCTCGATCTTCAGCTCTTTCAGCGAATGGGACCTTAGGAACTCCTTATCGCCATAGTAGCGGTTCAAGCGGACGGATCGCCACCCCGTTTTATTGACTCAATTCCGCCGACAATCCTTCTCGTCTCGACTCGTCCGACATATCACGCCGGCGCCCGTCGTCGCCAATACCCGGGAACCAACTGCCGATTCCCAAACGTTTCCCCTTGCCAAAAGCTCATCCATTATCGACAATTCCATTTAAGTCCAATATCCAAGCTCCTATAGGAAATAGGAGAGCAGATCGCTAATAGTTTGGGCGTAATATCCTGGAGAGCGTGATATGACAAATTCAACTGCGAACACTAACGCTGAAGGCGGCGCCATCGGCAGGCGTAGATTTCTGAAGAATGCGGCCGCCGCCGGCGGCGTTCTTGCCGTTCCATCAATTATTCCCGCCTCGGCGTTGGGGCGCGACGGCGCCGCAGCGCCCAGCGAACGTATCGTAATGGCTTCGATAGGCATTGGCGGCCGTGGAAATCACGATCTCAACTGGATGCTGGGCGAGAAGGACGCACAGTTCGCCGCAGTGTGCGACGTACGGAAAACTCGCCGTGAACATGCCAAAGCCGTGGTGAACGACAAGTATAAGACCAAGGATTGCGCTGCCTACAGGGATATCCATAAGCTCCTGGCCAGGCAGGATATCGATGCGGTGGTGATCGCCACGGGTGACCGTTGGCATGCCCTGGCGTCCATAATGGCGATGCGGGCGGGAAAAGATGTTTACTGTGAGAAACCGTCATGTTTTACGCTCGCCGAAGGCCAACAGGTGGTCGATACGGCGCGCAGGTACGCTCGTGTCTATCAAACCGGGACCCAACGCCTCAGTGAGGCCAATCACGTGTTTGCGATCGAGATGGCCCGCAGCGGTCGGCTCGGTAAGATTCACACCGTTTACGCCGATATCCGATATCGCGGAGGATCGCGGCGCGATTGGCTACCGGCCCAACCGACGCCGCCGAAGGATGAGGTGGATTGGGACGCCTGGCTGGGCCCGTGTCCGCAGCGCCCCTACAACGCGAAATACGTGAATCACGGGTGGTACGATTTCTATGATTTCGCCACCGACGTCGCCATGTGGGGAGCCCACACTATCGCCCAGGCGCTGGCCGGTATTGACATGACGAACATTACGCATCTCGAGTTCGAGTACGCAGCGCCCGGGGCCACTATGGTCACTCGCTTTTCGAATGGTATGAAGATGGTCCTGTTTCGCGAGAAGGGCGTTAGTTGCTGGAAGCCGTGTGAGTACTGGCATGGCGCGTGCGGCGAGCGGTATGAGGGTCCCAACGGTTGGGCGGGGGCGGCTGACGGGTATTCAAAACCTGATGTTTCATCGCCTGAGCTGCTGGCCGAATTCAAGCGAGTGCTCGGCGAGTATACCGGTAAAACCCAGCGCCCGATGAGTCATGTGCGAGATTTCCTCAACTGCGTTAAGTCGCGTCAGGCGACGGCGGCGGGTCCTGAAATCATGCGCGATTCAATGAGTATTTGCCTGGCCGCCGACACTTGCAGTCACTTGAAACGTAACCTGAAGTTTGATTTGATCAAGCGTGAGTTCACAGGCGATGCTGAAGCCAATCGTTTCAGGTCCCGCGCAATGCGCGCGCCGTGGTGCATATGACCCCGGAATTGAGACGTGCTAAACCGCAAGCGGTTCTGATTCGCTACTGTGCGGGCGGGTGCGCACTGAAACCGCTTGCGGTTTAGCACGTCGTCAGTCTACTATCGAGTCATGGTCATTGCATATCATCTGATCCTTACCGCTTACGGGTGGTGGTTGCCCAACGATCCGCGAGGAAGCAGTTCGCAGACCGTGGCGAGCGATATAATCGCTGAACTCGGTGAGCTTCATCGGGGACGTCGAAGAGTCCAACCCCCATCGCCGGCGATTCGCGACTTCTACACGCGGGCCGAGCGTGTGTTGAAGTTTCCGCTGCTGGAATTCTCATCTGACGACATTCGCACAATCGCCGACGCACTGGCCGAGTCGATGGGCGAATATCGGTACACATGTTACGCGTGTGCGATCATGCCCGATCACGTACACCTGTTGATCCGCAAGCACAGGGACAAAGCCGAAGACATGATCGCGAATGTTCAGGAAGCTGTCCGCCTGCGGTTGGGCAATTCGGGTTTGCGGGCGCCCGATCATCCGGTCTGGGCGAAGTCGGGGTGGAAGGTGTTCCTGGACCATCCCGACGACATTCGCAGGACCATTCGCTACATCCGCCAAAACCCGCTCAAACGTAGAATGCCCCCGCAGGCCTGGATATTCATCACCGAATACAATGGTTGGCCGCTGCACCCGGGGCACAATCCCAACTCGCCATACGCAAAACAGATGCGGGAATACGGACACTGAAAAATGTCGGAGATCCGCCTCGGGCGGGGCAGTTTAGGGTTGGGGCGGTAAATAATAAAGTAAGGCGCCCCCGGGGCTCCGTCCCCGGAACTCTACTCACTACTTTCCACCAGCACCTTTCTCTCGCGGCGCCGGGCTGACGCTGATGCATCACCCGGGATCTCTACTTAATCGCTTTTAGTAACTGTTGGGCGGTCTTCTTTGTTCGGGCGGATTTGGCTTTGGCGGCCGCTGTTTCCAGGGCGGCGCGACGGTCTTGTTTGGAGGCGTTCTTCACGCCCTGCCTGCCGCGAAGGAGTTTGACGATCGTCGAGCACGCTTCCTCGGCGGTTTCCGGATCGCCCGCCATCGTCGCCAGCATCTTCAGCGCTCCGCCCGTTCTGATCTCGCCCAGGGCGGAGATCACCAGGTACTTCTCCTCGCGTTTCTTGGTAAGCGGCAGGATATCCTGCAGCTTGGTGAGCTTCTGGGCGTCATTAAGCTTCTTGGCGCCCCGAACGTATTGCAGGTATCCGCGGAGTGCGAGGATGCGGTGCGACGGTTTCTTGCCCGTCTTGGCCAGCGCCATCAGCGGTGCGGTCACCGCGGCGTCTTCGGGCCAGTTGTCCGGCCAGGTCGACAGCGTGCGAGCCGCGGCGTCCTGGACGGTTTCTTCCTTGTCGCCCAGGGCGGAGTTCACGGCGCCCAGCGCCTCGTCTCCGCCTGCGCACGCCAGCACGCGCAATCCGATTACGCGAACGCCCTTGTCGCCGCTCTTTGCCAGCGGCATCAGGTCGCCTGCGCACGCCGACCCCGCCCGGGCGCCAAGTGTTCGCAGCGCCTTGTCGAGGCCCTCGCGCTCCTTGGCGTCGGAAGTTTTCAGAAGGACCTTCACCAGACCGGAGACGTGCTTCTGCTTGCCGATCGCGCCGATCGCGGCGGCCGCTGCGATGCGACAGTCGGCGTCGGTGTCGCTTGTGCACTGGACCAACGCCGGCAAGGCCGACTCGATCCGACGCAGCCCGGCCAGGCGGATCAGGACGGCGCGCGTCTTGGGTTCGGCTTTGGGCAGCCGGGCGACAATGTCGGCGTTGACCTCGCCCTGGGGGAGTCTGGCCATTGTGGATCTGGCCTTTTGGGCTATGTCGGCGTCGGTGTCCAGCGCGGCGGTCAGCAGGACGGGCATGCATGACGCGCTGCCGAACTTCCCGGCCGCACCGATCGCCGTAAGCCTCACGTCCGTCGGTCCGCTCTTGGCGGCCGCCAGGACCGCGGGCAGGGCTTTCGGGTCGCCGCGATCGGCCAACGCGAGGATCAAAAACGATCGCCGGTCCGCCTTAAGTTGGCCCAACTGGCTGACCAGCCCGTCGGTGACCTTACCGCCGGGCAGCTCGCGAGCGGCGCGCAGGCCGATGCTGAACAGAGCCTTGTCGGCTGATTGGAGTTGTGCGATCAGCAGCGGCAGCCCGGCCGATCCCCTGGCGAGGATCGCGCCGCGGATGGCCTCGATTCGCCTCTGCTTGGGCAGGTCATCTTTGTTGCGGACGGCGTCATAGAGCTTGACCGCCGCCGCGGACTTGTTGGCTGCGTGCAGCCGTTCGGCGCACAGGACACACCCGTACGCGACCGCCGAGCGAACTGCAGGCGGTGCGGACGGAAGGAAGCGTTCAAGCGCATCGACAGCCTTGTCGCCGCCGATCCGACCGAGCGCTTCAGCCGCCGCCGAGGCGACTTCCGCGTCGGTGTCCTTGAGCTTTTCGATCAGCAGATCAGACGCCTTGGCGTCGCGCCGCACCGCGATCGAGTTGATCGCGCCGATCAACAGATTTCCTCTCAGCGAGCCGCAGCTTTTGCGCAGCGCCTCGTCGGCTTCGGGTCCGGGAATCGCCTCCAGGGCGATCCGGGCCCACGACGCCAGGTCCTTGTCCGCCAATAGCGGAGCCAGCGCGGGGACGGAGGCCTTGGATCCGAAGATCGCCAGCTTCTTGCACGTCAGGGCCTTTTCCTGAGGGGGCGCCGTAGAGGTTAGCACGCCGATAAGCTTGGCCTCGCCGTTGTCGGCGTCGGCGGCGGGGGAGATGCTCGCAACCGCGAAGATCGTCGCGACCGCCAGAATTACGCATGTAGTGATTGATCGAGTATTACGCACCGTTGTTCTCCTTGAAATCGGATCTACAGCCGCCAGGGCTCGCGAAGCGCTTCGGACCGCAGCCGATTGGCTTCCTTGTCGCCGATGAACTCGTTTTTCTTGGGGTCGTAGGTGACCTTGCGTTTGAGGAAGATCGCAATGTTCGCCGCGTGACATGCGATGTGCGTCCAGCAACTGGCGAAGTGGTTCGCACGGGGAAGTCCGCGAGTCTTGACGCAGTTGAAGAAGTCACGCAGGTGGTTGTTGGCCGGATACCCGCGCACCGTCGCGCCGCGCCCGACCAGCAGGTCCGGTGAGCTGACCCTGATATCTCCGCTGTCGCCCGTCTCGACCCAGCCCTTGTCGCCCTCGAACCGCGCCGGGCACGAGCCCAGTCGCCCCCATCCGGATCCGCGGATCACCAGCTTCACGCCGTTGGCGTACTTGGCGGTCGCCTGACCGTTTTCGATCGGCCAGTATTCCACCGGGGCGGTCCGGTCGGCCTTGTTGGCCCACTGGCACTGGTCTACGCAATGACTGCCCCATTCGAGTATCCCTCCGCCGACGAGCCCGCCGCCTTTCTCGAAGTTGAATCCGTTCATGAGGCGCCGATTGTAAGGCCGCCACGCCGCCGGACCGAGATATAAATCCCAGTCCACTTCCTCCTTCGGCGGTTCTTTCTCGGCGGGCATCCAACCGCTGGTCGCCGTTTTCATCCCGCCGGGATGGGCGTGCACTTCGGTCAGCTTGCCCAACCGTCCGCTCTGCGCCAGTTCTACGGCGAACGCAAAGTGCGGCATGTTCCGCCGCTGCATTCCGCCCTGGAACACGCGCCCGGTCCGCTGGTACGTTGCGGCCAGTTCGAGGCTCTGGGTGATGTTCTTGGTGCACGGTTTCTCGCAATAGACGTCCTTGCCGGCCTTGGCGGCCAGGATCGACGCCGTCACGTGCCAATTCGGGCCCGTGGCGATCAGCAGCGCGTCGATATCCTTTCGCGCGAACATCTCGCGGAAATCGCGATACGTGACGCACTTCGTGTCGCCGTATCGTTTGTCGACCAGGCCCTTGGCGCGTCTGCGACGTGCGGCCTGCACGTCTGCGATCGCGACGACTCGCACGTCGGACTCCTGCAGAATGCATCCCAGGTCATACGTGCCCCGGTTGCCTACGCCCATGGCGCCCAGTATGATCCGATCGCTCGGAGCCACCGCGCCGTCCTTGCCCAGGACGGTTGAGGCGATGAATTGCGGAACCGCCGCCGCCGCGCCCGCCGCCACCAGACCACGCCGCAAAAACTGCCGACGATGAATTGTTGTTCTCTCTGCCATCGATAGCTCCTTTCTGCATACCAATACGCTGTTGCGGACCTCTTAAACCCGCAACGCGGATTCTAGAATGCTCCGCCCGACATTACAAGCACCTGTCTTGAACCGGCCGGCGACGCTGAAGCCAATCGCTTCAGGTCCCGCGCAATGCGCGCGCCACAGTGCATACGATCGCAACGTCGCCCAAGTTTAGCGGCCGACAGAAAGTCGGCCTGTTCCCGACAGAAATCGGGACGCCGTCCGCCTCCGCCGTTGCAGTGCGCCGCCGAAGGTCGGTTAAGGTCCCCCGCCCTGAGACTACTTCTTCTGCTTTGAGATAAGATCCGCCATCGCCGTCGCAAAAGCGTCTCCCAGCCGGACGAAGAACTTGCCGCTGCCCAGATAGTGATACGGGCGATCGCTGCCAACTGTATCCCACTGGCAGTAATGGTCCGCCCAGCCGGTGTCGTAGACCTTCCACGAATCCAGCGCATACTCGGTATAACTCTCAACGGCCAGGACGTTGTCTTTGAATTCGGGAGCCTTTGCGGCTTGGCGCTGAGCAACGGAAATGGCGTTTTCAGCGACCTTCTCCTTTGTCCGACTCGTCCCCAGAACGCCAATTACAAACGGCATGCCCGGCGTTTTGTATTCGCTGCGGAGATCCTTAATGAACGAAATCATGCAGGTCTTGTAGTTTCCCTTGAACGCCGTCGAGAACTGGTCGTTAAAGCCCTGGAACCAGACAAACCCCGCGATTTCATGACCCGCTTTCGCGTCGTACGCCGGATGATATGTCTTGAGATCTTTGAGAACTTTCCGCACCTGTTCATTCATCAACCGATAAAAATGCCCGGCGTTTTTCTTGATTGCGTCGGCTTTGTTGCTGGCTTTCTGTTTCTCATCCAGCTCGTAAGGACCGGCGGAAGGAGGGCGGAAATCGTAATTCAGCGATTTTCCGCCCCACGAGGTCTTGATGATCAGAACAGGACCGTCAACCTTCTTTGCGATCGAAAGGCCAAAGCTGTATTCCGGTCCGATCTTGGATCGGCTGCCCCCAAAACCCACACCCAACTTGCCGGACTTAACATTGCCATCCGCAATCGAACTGATATAGACCCTGTCTGAAACAACGGTCGAAGAGACGACATTGGCTTTGTAGGCTTCGTGGGCGGCCTTCAGTGCATTTGCCTTGGCCTCGACTTTCGCCTTCTGGGTCGCGTCGGTGATGGCCTTGATCTTCTTGTTGGATATCCCGCCCGTCAGCTCATCGGTCTTTATCGCCTGGGCAAGCTGCCGGTCGAGAATCGCCTTCGAGATTTTGGCGTCCTTCTTGAAGACCAATTGAGCGAGCTCTTTGTCTTTGGCTCCGTCCGGATTGAACAGAGTAGCGATGGTGTGCGCGTTGGCGTGCCCGACCATATTGGACTGTCCGGCGAGGATGAAGATCCTCAGCTTGCCTTTACTTGCGTCAGCGGCGTTGCTGACGGAGGGCAATAGAGCAACAAGCACAACCACTGCCGCACATCTGGCGAAGTTTCTAATTTTGGTAATTGTTCTAGTGTTCATATCTCTTCCTTTCTCTGCAGATCGAAGACAGACATCGCGGCCGCTTCACAACCGGGCGCAAGAATCAGTACCCGCAATGGGTTTAGTTCCTCGATCATACCTGCTCCCAATCGTCCGCACAACGGTATCCGCCGCACGCGGAACGGACCCAAGTTTAGCGGCCGACAGAAAGTCGGCCTGTTCCCGACAAAGTCGGGACACCGCCAACGTCGCCCCCGCCGAATTCTGGAGGCACCTTACTTAATTATCGGATTATTACGTTTGGGCTTGTTACTCGGACTTAAAGACGCAGGACGAAAGACCAAAACCAATAATTAAGTAAGGTGTCCCCCGAACTTCGGAATGTGTTCCCCGATCTTCAAAGTGTTGAAGATTCCGATCGGAAAATTGCTGAAGCGAAGGAAGCTGTCCGCGTCCTTTCTGGAGAGATTCGAAAGCTCGATGCCCAGTTGAAGGATGAAACGGCGCGACATGAGCGACGCACGCAGGCTAGCGAACGCCGACAAGAGACCATTCGATTGGCTGAAACATTGACTTCCTTGAAGAATCGCTTTGAACAAGAGATCACGCCGTTGTGGGGCACGCAGAAAGGTGGGTATGCGTTCGAGAAATGGTTCTATGAGTTGGTAGACTTTTTCGAGATCGACTGCCGCCGGCCATATAGCGATCCAGATGGACGGCAGATTGATGGCGCAATTACGCTCGACGGAACGACTTTTCTTGTAGAACTCAAGTTTCAGAGAGGGCAAGCAGATGCTCCAGATGTTGACTCGCTGAAGGCTAAGGTTGAGGCAAAGGCTGATAACACTATGGGTATTATGCTTGCGGTCAGCGGCTATTCATCCGTGGCAAAACGGGGGGCATCAGGCCGGAGATCAACCTTGCTCTTGCTGGATCATGAACACCTCTATAATGTTCTTGAAGGCGTTACCCTATTGGGTGAGTTGATTCTGAGAGTGAAGCGACATGCCGCACAAACCGGGCAAGCCTATCTTGCCGTTAGTGACTTCGGTGGGTGACGCTAATGCAATTCCGGCAATTGCCGGGACGCCTTACTCAATTATTCCTTATCCTTGAACGAAACCCAATAACTGAGTAAGATGTGTTCCCGAACCTGAGGAAGGAACCTCAATATGGAACAGAAAGATATTTTCCTCTGTCATGCTAGTGAAAACAAGGATGAGATTGTCGGACCAATCGCTGAGGCGTTGCAACAAGCGGGTATCTCATTCTGGTATGATGAGGCAGAAATCGTTTGGGGAGATAGCATCAGTCATAAGGTAAATGAAGGATTACGCAAATCCCGTTTTGCTATTGTAGTTCTTAGCGCAGCCTTCCTTTCAAAGAGCTGGCCCCAAAGAGAATTAGATGCCATTCTCAACATCGAAGCGTCCAAGGGAGAAGTCAAGGTACTACCACTCATCGTCGGCTCCGAACAAGAACGGCGTTTAATACTCGAGGAGTATCCGTTGTTGAATGACAAGAGGTATCTGCCCTGGGACGGAGATCTCCCCAAAATCGTACAAGCATTACAATCTCGCTTAGGCCAAGAGGATTCAGGGGCAATACCTCAATCGCAAGATACGAATGTTGCTCCCAGGATACCGTTGCCAAAGGTCAAGAAACATTTCAGCCAACGAGACAGGGACCTTTTCCTTCGGGAAGCCCTCGCCACAGTAAAGAGTTACTTCAAGAGGGCATTAACTGAACTTGATAGCCAGAACCAAGAGATCCAAACTGATTTCATGGAAGTGCACAATTTCAAATTCAGATGCACAGTCTATCTGAGAGGTGAAGTATCAAGTCGGTGCAAAATATGGCTCGGTGGGATGCGCTCATCGGACTCTATTTGTTATGCGACTGGTGAGTTTAGTATAGACAGTGATAATTCATACAATGATATGCTATCTGTTTCCGATGATGATCAAACCCTAGGCTTTAGCCCATCTGGCATGTGGCTTGGAGGGTTGCAAGATTCAAGGGAAGAATTATTGAATGCGACTGAAGCGGCAGAACATCTATGGCGAAGATTTACGGAAAACCTTAGCTGAAACAAAGAGGCCATTATGAAAGAAGTAACCTTCAGATGCAAAAACTGCGGACGAAAGTTCAAGACTCGGATATTTGAAAAGGGAGAAGCTGAAGCCGAATGTCGTCAAACAGGTCCCGTCGTGTGTCCGGAATGTAAGAGTGTATCAGTCGAAAGATACTAATTCCGGCTTCAGCGGGCTTGACGAATTCAGTTCAATTCCGAGAGTAAGAACGGGGCATAACTACTTTGTCGTTATAAGTAACAAGTAATTATATCGCATCCGTGAGGATTTGAAGACGAGAGGGCAATAGCGAGATTCACCGCTTTCTTATGCTTGCTTACTTCAACGTAAAATGCCTTGATGCGCAACAACAAACGAAGAAACCAATTCCAGGGGCGCCTTACTTGATTGTGCCTCTTGATTCGAGCAAATCAACAATTAAGTACTTGTCACCTGGACCTCTATTCAGAACGGAATATCCGCCGACGAGGTCGTCCGCGAACTCTTGGACGCCTTGGGTACCTCTCCGGAAGATCCTGCCACCTTTTCACCGGCATCGATGATCTCCCTCATCATTTCGCCAAAGTCCTTCTTCGGTTTGTTCATTCGCAGCTTAATTGCTGTACCTTCAAAAAGTTTATCCCACTCATTGTTCTGGCGGTTTGCAATGAGTAATGCTGATGATCCGCTTGCCAAAACAAACTCACCTGTTTCGCGGCATATCTCGGACAGTACATGCAGACCATATCCGGTGTTGCCCCATGGTCCGGGATCATTTCCTGACGCTCGCGTAACGCCAGGTGCAACAGCTTTCTCGAGTGCCTCATAATCTGATCCAAAGGAATACTTCTCTTCAAGCGAACGCCGTATCCCACGACCTCGATCAATGATTCCGATTTCCACGATTCCATTACGCCATCTCTGCGCGCAAAGCACACATTTGTCGACCGTCGCATGCTCAAAAACATTGCGGATGATTTCGCGAAAGCAGTATGCAACAGGCTCGTTAAACTGCGGTTTGTAAGATTGTGTTAGGACTGGAGCCAGTTTGGCCGACCTTCTCGCCACAGCTTCTCCAAGCGATTTGTTCAGGAGAGCAGCATCCGCATCGAGTTCCTGCCGCGTCAATTCTGTGATTGGCATATAATTCGTACTTCCGCCAGCCTGGCCTGGAGCATTTCCTACAGTTCTTAGGCCTATGTGTTGAAAGAATCCTATGTGCCCCAGATACGAGCACACCGGGTTTGTTTCAGAGATGGAATCCGCTTTGGTTTTGGTGTCTCTCGCTCTTCTATAGTCCGCAAAATCGCGAATTTGGCTCGCAAGCAGCAGCATTCCGAATGGGTATGAAAAGGAGAGTTTGGTGAAATCAAGTGTGACCGTACTGGAGGCATCCTTCTGTGAATCCAGCGTTTCTTTGAATGGAAACACAAACTCCTCTTTAAGTAGTCTTGGAACATCTATGCGGATGTCCTGCATGATTGGACCACCCTTTCATACTCTCTGCCGCCGAAATTCATCGCTTCGGCACGTACCGCAGCGCGTCCCAGAACTACAATCCGTCTTCATTCGCTGGATTATACTCCCAGTCTTCGATACAATCCATATTCTGCGGGATCGTGCAGAGTGAAAGGAAGTGAGTAAGATGCCAGGAAAGTGTCCAAAATGTGACCATCCAGTCAGGCGATTGCAGGGTGATGGTGTGGAGATTACTGTTGTGGCGGGAGCTACACTCAGGGGACTGACGTACAGTTGTCCGTCCTGCTCTGCCGTTCTTGGATGTCAGGTCGATCCTATTGCCATTCGCACAGATATAATCAATGGGTTGCTAAGCGAACTACGCGGATAATCTCGCAGGGCAATCGGGGTCCCGCCACGCTGCGAGAGATAGTAGGGTCCGTGGCGATCACCCCTTAAATTACCAATTCTGAACTCTTGGATTGACGGACATGTCCTAGTTTTATAATCAAAAGCCGTGGCGAATGCGTCGGCTTTGAATGCCCGAGCATCTTGTGTGGTCTAACTGCCATTCTTCTCTTTGCGTAGGAGACAGGATATCACTACATCTCGCACTAGGAGTCGGTTACGTTGGATTGAGGCAAGACCCGCCAACAGGTAGAGAACGGTGAGCCCAACGAAGACACAGAGATCAACGGTTAGCGCGTTTTGCCATGAGACGAAAAGCATCACGACAACTCTGCCGACCGATAGAACGGCACCGAGCATCAGACATCCGGCCACCGATAGCATGAGCGTGCATGACTGCCATGATGAGACGATCTTGCTCCCAAAGTACTGGGGGTGGCTTTCACTGGCCCTGTACAGTTCCAAGAGGAACTGCATGTGGTCCGGAATAGCATCGAGCACTTCTTGTTTCTGAGTTTCCTCCAACTTTTCCGCTTGCTCCGGGAGTGCCCTATGTATTCGGTACTCACGGTAGCTTCGCGTCTCTCCAGTGCGGTACTGGAACACGTAGTACGCTGGCCACGTCACCGCCTTGCGAAGGGCCACAGCAACGACCCAGAGCATCATGCCCAGGATGTAGCCACCGAATGCGATGATGACCAAGCTGACGGGTAGGACTCCTTCTGCGGTAATCTTCGCGACGAGGCCCTGCCCTCGGTCTGGGGAGAGCGTGGAGATGATTAATGATGTCGCGAGTAGTCCGGGAAGCGTGTACTGCGCCCACCGCCAGATGTTGAGTTTGCCCATGTCTCATTTATCCTTAGTTCGTGTTACACCATACCCACCTATCTACCGCCCATCCCACAACTTTCAGATGGGACAGCCTTTGCATCCCGAAACATAATTGACATTCTTCAACATTATTATTGTCGATAGTTGATACGCCGATGGCAAGGGTTAAAAGCTGGCAATTGGCAATTGGTTCTTGGCAATTGGTTAACGGCGAACGTCGTCCCGACTTTGTCGGGAATAGGCCGACATTCTGTCGGCCTCTAAACTTGAGGTCCGGTTCTGATCGCCTGACGTCGTCCCGACTTTTCGTCTTCCGTCTTCGCTGTGCTTCGGTCTTCCCCGTTGGTTTCTTCCTGACACGGCGTCCCGACTTTGTCGGGAACGAGCCGATGTCGCCTCCGCCTGAAACGCACACTGTGAACGGCGTTCCGACTTCGTCGGGAACAGGCCGATGTACCATCGTCTGAAATGCACACTGTGAACGGCGTTCCGACTTCGTCGGAAATAGGCCGACTTTCTGTCGGCCGCTAATCGGGCGATGAGGCTTAATCGTCCGCGGGATCCGTGTCGCTGGAGCGTAAGCGTCTCCACCGACGCACACAATTGCAAAGACCCCACCAGGGAACGTCACCAACGCCCAACCGCGCTCCGGCCCCAGCAGAGAAAACCCCCGCCCGGCGCCTCATGTTGCGAACATAACAGCTTGCGGCATAGAGTGTTAAGGTGGTGTGAACTATCAGATGGCGTCAAGCGATATTTTGAGAAACCGCCCAAGCGACCCGCGGCATCATAACATGTGGTGGCAGAAAGAGTTATGGCGGTCGGCGGGGCGAATATTCTTGGTTCACAGTTAGGGCGGCAGGTTCACAGGTTCGGCATGGACGCGGGCGGGGGGCGGATGGGAACACTTCGGATCGCCCGGCCCCGTGAGTTATAAATGCTGATACGAAGGCCGGATAGACCAATCACACGAACGCACCGCGCCGCGAGAACGGCCGACCGGCGCCCGGAAGTCGCTGGCGAAAAGTGTGAACCAATTGTGAACTACCAGCGCCTCGGCGCCGAGAAGACACCCTGCCGTAGCGACAATAACTGTTGCTATCATCCTGGACATAGTGATTCTCTCGACTGGGATTCCACCAGATGATCCCCCGCCGGGAAATATCGCTTTTCAGGGCTCGTTAATACAGTAGCGGCATTGTCATGTGCTTGATAATGCGGCGGGAAAACTGGTAATATCAGCGCTTCTAAAGCGATAGGTTATGGGATGAATATGCAAATGAGATGCAAGTACTCTCTAGCGGCTGCGGGGATAGGTCTGGGGCTCGGGTTGATGCTTCTGCTGTCAACCGCCGACGCCCGGGGAAGATCCGCCCCGACCGCCAAACAAGCGGGCAAAACGCTGAAGGTCGGTCCCTCGCAGAAATACGCCAAACTGTCGCACGCCCTGCGCGACGCCCGCGACGGTGACGTTATCGAGATCGATTCGACCGGTAAATACGCGGGAGATGTTTGCCTGATCCGGCCGAACAATCTGACGATTCGCGGTGTCGGTAAGCAGCGTGCGAAGTTCCCCGCCGCCGGTAAACATTACGGGGGCAAGGCCATCTGGGTCATCCGCGGAGCCAATGTGACTGTCGAGAACATTGAGTTCTCCGGTGCGCGCGTGCCCGACAGGAACGGGGCGGGCATCCGCGCCGAGGGCAGGGGGTTGACCGTGCGGAACTGCAAATTCCACGATTGCGAAGACGGCATACTCGGCGGGGCCGGTATTGTGCTGATCGAGTATTCCGAGTTCTCGGCCTGCGGGCTCGACGGGCGATCGCACAACCTCTACATCAGCACGATCGACAAGCTGATCTTCCGCCACAACTACTCCCACCACGCAAAGGTGGGCCATCTCCTCAAGTCGCGAGCCAAAGAGAACCACATTCTCTATAACTACTTCACCGATGGGCAAAGAGGATCGTCCAGCTACGTTATCAACCTGCCCAACGGCGGGAGGAGTTTTCTTGTTGGCAATGTTCTCGTTCAGGGCCCAAAAACGCAGAACAGCACGATGGTCGCCTACGGTGAAGAGGGCGTCAAGCACAGCGGGTCCGAACTCCACGTGATCAACAACACGCTGATCAACAATCGACACACTAGCGTGTTTCTCAACGTGCGAAAAGTCCCCGCCGATTTCAAATGCATAGTCAGCAACAATATCTTTGTCGGGAAGGGCGCCGTATGCACCTTCGATCGTGCGAAGAGGGCGGCTAACTACGTTGGCTCCGCCCCGGGTTTTGTCGATCGGTCCGCCGGTGACTTCAGGCTGACGAGCAACTCGCCCTGCGCCAACAAAGGCGTTGCAGTTCCAAACGTTGGCAAGGTGTCGTTGACAGCGTTATTCCAGTATGTCCACCCGCACTCGAAGCAGGCCCGCCCGAAAGACGTGCGGATCGATATTGGAGCCTACGAGTACGCAAAGAAACCTCAAAGCAAATGACCAGACTACGTCAGTCAATCGTAATAACATGGATGGCCCTGATCGCCCTGACGCCATTGGCGTGCAGGACCAGCGACAGCGGCCGGGTGTCTGAAGAGCAATCGCCCAGAACGCAGCCAAACGCCATGAATACCGACAACAACGAGAAACCGAAAAAGCAACTGACGCCCGAACAGATCCGCGTGACTCAGCAGTGCGGTACGGAGGCTCCGTTTTCGGGCAAGTACTACGATCATCACGAGACGGGCACGTATCTTTGCGTCTGTTGCGACAAACCGCTGTTCAAATCGACCGCAAAGTACGATTCGGGAAGCGGTTGGCCGAGTTTCTTCCAACCGTACGACGCCAAGAGCCTACGCCTCCGCAAGGACACGAGCCTGGGAATGGTCCGCAGCGAAATAGTGTGCGCCAATTGCGGCGCTCATCTCGGCCACCTGTTCGACGACGGACCGGCGCCGACGGGCATGCGATATTGCGTTAACTCGGCGTCGCTGGATTTCAAACCCGCAAAAGACTCCAAACCCAAGTAGGCTTATGATCCGATATCGCTGGTTATTCTTCGGGGCGGTGCTCTTGTCGGCGGCTTGGTGTTCGGCGGCGGATGGCGGGGCGATACTTGACATCAATTTCAACAAGCCCGACGCGATGTCGAAATGGAAGGGCGGTGGGGGTAAGTTGGTCCCCGGTCTCAACGGGACGTGCCTGCTGCTCGAATCGACCGAGAAGAACTCATACTCGAACAGGACGATCGAACTGCCCATCGACCGAATCGCCGGCAAGCTCATTACGATCCGAGCCGTCGTCAAAGCCGCCGATATCTCCAGACCGCCCAAGCCCTGGAACGGCGTCAAGATAATGCTTGTTGTGAAAACCGGTTCAGGCACTGACTACCCGCAGATCGCGCTGCCGCAGGGAACGTTCGACTGGGTGAAAGTTCAGCGATCGATCCGCCTGCCGAAGGGTATATCGAGTGCAACGCTGCAACTCGGTCTGGAGCAGGTCTCGGGCAGGGCGTGGTTTGACGACGTCCGCATAACGCTCGGACGAGGCGTTTCGGGCGGGCGGCGCCTGGCCACACCCTTCAAAGGCCACAACTTGAAACGCCTTCGCGGCGTGATGCACGGGCCGACGTTCGACGAGAAGAACATCCGCGACCTCGCCGCCTGGGGAGCTAACCATATTCGATGGCAGTTGAATTGGGTTCCCATGAAACCCGCCGAACAATGGGCCAAAGACCTCGATCGCTACGATCGCTGGCTAGCCGGAGCACTGGAACACGCCGACAAGGCCGTCATCGCATGCGAAAAACACGGTATTCAAATGTTGCTCGACCTTCACTGCCCGCCTGGAGGACGCAGCGCGGGCGGGGTCTGTCGCATGTTCACCGACAAACGTTACCAGCAGAAGTTCCTCGACGTCTGGAAACTACTGGCCAGACGCTACAAGGGCAGGAAGATTATCTATGCATACGATCTGATAAACGAGCCCGTCGACGTGCGCGTCCACCCCAAAGGCGTGCTCGGCTGGCGCGAACTGGCGACGCAGGCCGCCAGGCTCATTCGCCAAATCGATCCGGACAAGCCGATTGTATTCGAACCCGGTCCGTGGGGGTCCTGTGCGGGGTTTGACGAGATGGCGCCCCTGGACCTCGACCGGGTGATATACAGTTTCCACATGTATCAACCGCACACATTCACCCACCAGTTCAACACCACCAAAGAGTTTCCAAAGGGCATAGAGTATCCCGGCGCGATACGCGGTGTGAAATGGGACAAGGCCCGCCTGCTTACCGCCATGCAGCCGGCGATTGACTTTCAACGTGAATTCAACGTGCAGATATATGTTGGTGAATTCAGCGCCATCCGCTGGGCTCCGAATGAGTCGGCGTATCGTTACAATCGCGATCTTATCGAACTGTTTGAAGACGCCGGCTGGGACTGGGCGTATCATGCCTATCGCGAGTGGCAGGGCTGGAGCGTTGAGCACGGGACCGACAAGTCCGACACAACCAGGTCCAATTCGCCCACAAAACGCAAGAAGCTGTTGCTGAAGTACTTCGCGAAGAACCAGCGGCCCGCGGTTAAGCCCGAGTCGTGAGGCTTGCCCTCGGGACGGCCATGCCGGACAATGAATATGCGCAAGAACTAACCCGCCGATACCGAATCGCCGGAACTCCAGGAAGGACATCCGTTATGAAGAAGACAGCCCTTGTAACAATCACAGTATTCTTATCGCTTCTGCCCGCGGCGTTGGGGCAGGGTGCTGAACAAGTCCGCAATTCGGGCGTCAGGGGCGGGCTTGTAGTCCATCTTGGTTGCGGTGACGGCAAGCTAACGGCTTCGCTGCGGGTAAGCGACAGTTACCTCGTCCACGGTTTGGACGCCGACGCGGGCAATGTCGCCAAAGCACGCGCCAATGTCCGCCAGGCCGGTCTGTACGGTAAGGTGTCGATCATGCAGTGGACTTCGGCCTCCCTGCCGTATGCGGATAATATGGTGAATCTCCTCGTGGCTGACGATCTCGGTAAGACGCCTATGGGCGAAGTTATGCGAGTGCTCGTGCCCGAGGGTGCGGCGTTGATTGGCGGCAAGAAGACTGTCAAGCCCCGGCCCGAGGACATCGATGACTGGTCACACTATCTTCACGACGCGTCGAATAACGCAGTGGCCCGGGATACGCAGGTCGGCCCGCCGAAGCGTTTCAAGTGGGCTTGCGGTCCGCTGTGGGCGCGCAGTCACGAGTTCAACTCATCCCTGGTTGCGATGATCTCAGCCGGAGGGCGTTTGTTCTACATATTCGATCAGGGCCTGACGGGCGTAACCGACAAACCCATCCCCGAGCGGTGGACGCTGACCGCCCGAGACGCCTTTAACGGCGTCCTGTTGTGGGAGCGTCCTCTGGCAAAGTGGGGCCCGGACTACTGGAGAAATAAATCGCTGCGGGGCGTTCCGAAGACCGTTCCGCGCCGCATAGTGGCCGAGGGCGACCGCTTGTTCATCACGTTGGGGTACAGTGCGCCGGTGTCGATTCTGGACGCCGCTACGGGCAAGGTCCTAGCCGTCTGCGAGGGCAGCGCCGGCGCCCAGGAACTCCGGTGCTGTCAGGGCGTTGTCCTGGTGCAAAAAGGCTCTGGTGCGGTAATGGCGTTCAATGCAAAAAACGGGAAGAAGCTCTGGGACGCCGCTGGTGATATACAGACGCTGTCGTTGGCGGCGGACAATGGAAAGGTGTTTTACCAGTCCGGGCCCGTGGTGACTTGTCTCGATCTTAAGACAGGCAAGGAATTATGGAAAACTCAAGGTCCCGCTCCCGCCAAAACGCCCGCAAAGCCCGCCAAGAAACGAAGAAGGGCCCGGGCGTCGCTGGTTATCGTCTGCGAAGACCGCGTTCTATTCAACGGGCCGGGCGGTCTTCAGGCTGTTTCCACAGACACGGGCAAAACCCTGTGGACAACGAAAGGCAAAAGCCTTGGATCCGAACCATTCATCACCAACGGGCATCTCTGGCAGCGACAGGGCGGGGGGCTGACCGGAATCGATCTGGCCTCCGGTAAGGCGACGAAACAGGTCGGAGCCAAAGACGTCTTCACCTGGGGACACCACGCGCGATGCTACCAGAGCAAAGCGACGGTTAACTACGTCATAACCCCCAATCGCGGTGTGGAGTTCGTCAGCCTTACCGGCAAGTCCAACACGGTGCATGATTGGACCCGCGGAGCCTGCTCTTACGGCGTCATGCCGGGCAACGGGCTGTTGTACGTACCGCCCGATCCGTGCTTCTGCTACCCGGGCGTTAAAGTCACCGGTTTCCACGCAATGGACGGCGGGGCTCCGCCCAAATACGTCAAAGCCGGCGCAGATCGCCTCGTGAAGGGCCCGGCGTTCGGGAAGACAGCGAAGCGGAAACCGAAAGCTGCGGGCGGGAAGGATTGGCCCACCTATCGGCACGACGTCAGGCGGAGCGGCGGAACATCGTGCCAGGTCCCTCCGGAAGTCGCACCGCGGTGGACGGTGAAGCTCAAAGGCGAACTTACGCCCCCGGTCGTTGCGGGCGATCATCTCTACATCGCTGCGAAGGACGAGCACACGATTTACGCGATCAACACCGGTGATGGAGCCCGCACGTGGGATTTCACCGCCGGAGGACGCATCGATTCGCCTCCCACGATTCATGGCGACATGGTTCTATTCGGTTCCGCTGACGGATGGGTCTATTGCTTGCGGGCCTCGGACGGCGAGTTGGCGTGGCGGTTTCGGGCGGCGCCCGCCGATCGCTTGATTATGAATCACGGTCAATTGGAATCGGCCTGGCGAGTGCACGGAAGCGTCTTGTTGATTGACGGAGTCGCCTACTGCACGGCTGGACGATCGACGTATCTTGACGGAGGAATCCGCATCTACGCCCTCCAGGCCGCCACGGGCGAAGTACTGCACGAGACCTGTCTTGACACTTGGGCCGAGACCAGAACCGACGCCGAAGGCAAGCCATTCATACCCGGATATCACATGGAAGGCGCCTTCTCGGACGTTCTTGTCAGCGAGGGCGATTACCTCTTCATGGGGCAGTACAAGTTCGACCGCTCACTCAAATCCCAGGACGTTCCCTATCTATTGCTTAAAGAGGGGGGAAACCCGGACGCCATGGGCATGGAAGAACTCATGAAAAAACCCTACGCTCAGAATCCCGGAAGCCAAAAGAAAGATGAGGTCGTTCAGAGGAATTGGCAGTTGCGGGTCTGGCCCAAGCAGTCCAAAGAACACAAGGACAAATACGGCGCCGGCAATATCGGCGAAAGGAAGATAGGGCGCCACGTATTCGCCACCGGCGGCTTCCTCGATGACGAATGGTATAACCGCACGTTCTGGATGTACTCTGAGACGTGGCCCGGTTTCCACATAGCAAACTGGGCGGCCAAGACCGGACAGCTGCTTGTCGTTGACGACAAGAACACCTACGCGGTTACCGCTTACCCGTGGAGGAATCTCCAGAGCCCGCTGTTCAAACCGGCGCAGAAGGGATACCTGCTGCTGGCCGATGACAACGACAATGAACCGGTGATACCCGACTACACGCGAGGCGTTCCCAAAGGAATCGGATTCACGCGGAAGAATGACCCGATCTGGTTCAAGTGGGTTCCACTGCGCATCAGGGCGATGGCCGCGACGAAAAACGCACTGTTTGTGGCCGGGGCTCCCGACGTGCTGGTCCCCGGCGACCCGATGGCCGCATTCGAAGGGCGCAAAGGCGCCTCGCTGTGGGCCGTGTCGAAAAAGGACGGCGAGAAACTCACCGAACTCAAATTGGACGCACCGCCCGTATTCGACGGCCTCATAGCCGCCCGCGGGCAGTTGTTTATCGTGACCACTGACGGCAAGGTTATCTGCCTGGCCAAGAAATAGGAGTTTGCAAGTGACTGGAAGAACAAAGATTGTATTCTGTATCGTTATGGCGTTGATGAGCGCCGGCGCCCATGCCGCGACGTCTGCGACTGATATTCTCAACGCAACCGGCGTGCACGGTGGGATGGTTGTTCATCTCGGTTGCGGAGACGGTAAACTCACCGCCGCCCTGCACGCCAACGACGGATTCCTGATCCAGGGGCTAGACACCGACATCGCCAACGTGACCGAGGCCCGGCGGACTATACGCAGTGCTTCGCTCTACGGTAAGGTCTCAGTGAGCCATCTGACCGGAACGGCCTTGCCGTATATCGACGGGCTGGTGAATCTCGTTGTGGCTGAGGATTTGGGCAAGGTTTCCATGGACGAGGTTATGCGCGTGCTCTGCCCCAACGGGGTCGCTTACGTCAAGCAGGGCGATAGTTGGAGAAAGACCGTCAAGCCGCGCCCGGCTGAGATGGACGAGTGGACGCACTATATGCACGGACCTGACGGCAACCCCGTCGCCAACGACACCATCGTAGGCCCGCCGAAGCGTTTGCAGTGGGTCGGTGGCCCGCGATGGGCCCGCCACCACGAGCACATGGCCAGTATCAGCGCCTTGGTGTCTGCAAAGGGGCGATTGTTCTACATTTTTGACGAAGGATCCCGCGCATCGATCCAACTGCCGGCCAAATGGAAACTCATCGCCCGCGATGCGTTCAACGGGACGGTGCTCTGGAAACGCGATATTCCCGTGTGGTATACGCATATTTATCCGCTCAAGAGCGGACCGGCGATCCTGCCGCGGAGATTAGTCGCCGTGGGCGATCGGGTCTACCTGTCGCTCGGTCTGGATAAACCGCTGGTTGCGATCGATGCGGCGACCGGTGAGACAGTCCGCACATACAAGGGAACTACGAGCCCCGAAGAAGTGGTGTTTGCCAACGGAATACTCTATCTTGTGATCGACACCAAACCGTACAAGAAAGACACCTTCATATGGGACGATCCGGTCTGTTGGACGGTGGGCAATAACGTCATCAAGAAACGCACGCTTGGAGACAAGAAGCGGACCATCATGGCGATCAAAGCGAAGTCCGGCGAGATACTCTGGTCGCGCGAAACTACGATAGCTCCCGCCAGCCTGGCTGTCCGCGGAGGCAGGTTGGCCTATTACGATTCCCAGAAAATCGTGTGCCTCAACGCCAAGAGCGGAAAGCGGAAGTGGGCCTCCGATGAGATCGACAAGAAGCCCAAGACCTACCCTTCGCAGATGGTGCCCGCTTTGATAGTGTGCGACAGCGTTGTTCTGTTTACCGGCGGCAAGCACCAGGTGATCGCGGTCGACGCCGACAGCGGTAAGAAGCTGTGGAACCGTCCGCAGCACCGCGCCGGGCACCGCTCGCCGGAAGACCTGATGGTTATCGACGGTTTGGCTTGGACAGGCGATGTCGCCAGGTCGAACAAGTGGACCGGTTATGACCTGAGAACCGGTGAGACCAAGAAGGAATTCGGCTGCGACATCAAGGGCTACTGGTTCCATCATCGCTGTCATCGCAGCAAGGCGACCACCAAGTACTTCATACCGTCGCGAACGGGCATCGAGTACGTCGACCGTGAGAAAGAGCACTGGGTGCGCAACCACTGGATCCGCGGCGCGTGTATATACGGTATCATGCCCGCCAACGGGTTGACCTACGCCCCGCAGCATCCGTGCGCGTGCTATATAGAGACCAAGCTCAACGGTTTTAATGCGGTGGCTCCGGCGTTGAAGACCCCGATCCGTAAGTGCCCTGAAAACGCCCGCCTGACCAAGGGTCCGGCCTACGGGAAGATCGGCGGTCGGCAGGCGCGGAACGCCAACGGGGCTGATTGGCCGACATATCGCCATGACGCTGCTCGCAGCGGGTACGCCAGGACGGCCGTTCCGGCGGGGGTCGCACCCGCGTGGCGCCAGAGCATTGGCGGGCGCCTCAGCAGTGTGGTGGTCGCGGGCGGCAAGTGCTTTGTGGCTCAGATAGACGCCCACACCGTGCACGCTCTGGACGCCGCCACGGGCAAGAGCGCCTGGACATTCACCGCAAACGGACGCGTTGACTCGCCGCCTACGATCTACAACGGCTGCGCGATCTTCGGATCGGCCGACGGATATGTCTACTGCGTGCGCGCCTCCGACGGCGAGTTGGTTTGGCGATATCTGGCGGCGACTGCGGACCGGCGTCACACAGGATTCGAACAGATTGAGAGCGTCTGGCCGGTGCACGGTAGTGTGCTGGTTCGCAACGGAGAGGTGTATTGCATCGCAGGGCGGACAGTGTTCCTGGACGGCGGGATGCGATTCTGCCGCATAAACGCCAGTACGGGCAAGTTGATCTCCGAGACCGCTCTGAACGACCGCGACCCGAAAACCGGAGAGAACTTCCAAACGCTCATGCAGGGCCTGAACATGCCCGCGGGCCTGAACGACGTGCTCAGCAGCGACGGCGAGTTTGTGTATATGCGGAGCCAGAAATTCGACCTCAACGGCAAGCGGACCGAACTGTTTGCCGGGAATCCTTCATGGAAGGAGGATGTCGCCCAGGAGAGCGCCTCGAAGCAGACAGGCAAGGGTACGCACCTGTTCTCCACCGCCGGATTCCTCGACGGATCATGGTTCCACCGGACCTATTGGCTGTACGGGCAGATGGTTCACAACGGGTGCAACTTCTGGTTCCGGGCCGCAAAGTACGCGCCATCCGGGCGAATAATGGTTGTTGACGACGAGAGAGTCTACAGTTTCGGGCGCATGCCCAAGCACATACTCTGGACGCCGGCGTTGGAGTATCGGCTTTACGCGGCCGACAAGAACGTCAAATCCGAGTCGGTCGCACGTGCGCTGCAAGGCGGCAAGAAGCTCCAGAAAGCTGCGCGAAACCGGTGGATATTCAACCGCGAAATCACCAGTAAGCTGACGGTTCAGGAACTTTCGGCCGCCGATGTCCAGTGGTCGAAGAAGGCTCCGCCGCTGCTCGTGCGCGCGATGGTCCTCGCAGACAAGACGCTTTTCGTCGCCGGTCCGCCGAATGTGCTGGACGAAGAGTCGGCCGTCAAGAGACGCTTCGACGCCGATGTGCAGAAGCAAATTGCCGATCAGGAAGCCGCCTATAAGGGCGGGAAAGGCGCGTCGCTCTGGGCGGTGTCGGCGATCGACGGGAAACGCTTGGCGGAGTTGAAACTCAAAGCGATGCCTGTGTGGGATGGAATGGCCGCGGCGCGCGGACGCCTGTACATGGCTACGACTGATGGAAAGGTGCAGTGCTTCGCCAAAGCTGAATAGTCCCGCCGGTCGCGTCTTCACATATCCGAGCGGAATGGAAAAGTTCTGGAATGAACGAGTCCGGGAGTCGTTTAAGATGCGTGCTTGTTTTCGTGATGTCCGCCCTGGCGATACCGGCCGCGGTCTTCCTGATCGGCGATGTTATGGGCGGGGCTATGAAGAAGCTCATAGCTCCGAATCTGAACTAGGGAGTTGTGTGGGATGTCGGGCGGGTTTCGATATTGATGTTTGTTGCTTTCGAACCGTCAGATGGGCGCCGGTTCAGGATGTTGAGCCAACTCAACGCGATTCCGCCCACCTTGTTTGGCGCGGTAAAGCGCTTGGTCCGCCGCTTCGATTATTGCATCCGTTGAAGGCCTGCCCGTCGAATCAGCCACGCCAAAACTCACTGTAATCCTGATTTCGTCGTGTCCGGTGTTTATGGGTGTGTCGGCGATAGACTCCCGACAGCGTTCGAGGAGGTTCCGGGTGCTCTCGGCGGTTTCGTCGGGAACTATAATCGCGAACTCCTCCCCTCCGTATCGGACGGGCAGATCCACCTGGCGACATTGGGCGATTAGCGTCTGGGCGACTTGTTGGAGAACTCTGTCGCCCGCGCTGTGGCCAAAATTGTCATTGACCTGCTTGAAGTGGTCCACGTCGGCCATTGCAAACGACAGCGTTCCACCGCGGCGTTGCAGTCTTTCCCATTCCCGTTCCAGGCGTTTGGTCATTGCCCGCCGGTTGTATAGTTCGGTGAGCGGATCGAGTTGCGCATGAAGTCCCAACAGATCCTGCAGGCGTTTGGTTCGCAGGGCGGCTCGAACTCTCGCCCGAAGTTCAAATGCGTCGAACGGTTTGGTCACAAAGTCCACCGCTCCGAGATCCAGTCCGCGGACTTTATCCTGCGGCCCGCCTGAGCCCGAAAGAAAGATCACCGGGATTGTGTGCAGATCGGGGTCGTTTTTCAGGATGCGGCATACGTCGAAACCGGATATATCCGGCATGTCCACGTCGAGAAGGATGAGGTCCGGTGTCTCGCGGTTGACGACCTCAAGACCTGCTTTACCACCGTTGGCGCAGAGTATGTCGACAGACTCCCTCGCCAGCCTCGCCTTAGCCAGGGCCAGTGCATCGGGACTATCGTCAATGACTACAATCTTCATGGTCGGTCCTCCCGAACTACGGTGTGGGCCTTGTGTCCGGCCTGCACCGCTTGGCAGAGCGTGCCCAACTGGACCAGCGCCAGCAGGGCCGTTTCGGGACATCGGGCTTGGGCTGCGTTCTCCAGCCCTCTTGCCGATTCGGTTAGAGCGGGATATCCGTATCCTCCCCCGGCTCCTTTCAGTTGATGGGCGATTCTCCGGACTTCATCGAAGCAGTTATTCGCCAACGCCTCACGCATCGCAGCCACTTTTCCAGGCAGGCCTTCCACGAAATCGTCGAGAATGCCAGCCAATTCCGGATCGTCGATCCATTGAGATTCAACGGTGTTGCAACTGGGGCCTGTCGACTCCGGGGCTTTGGCGTGTGCGGATTCCGCGTCATACAGATTACGCTCTATAACATCCGCCAGCGTTTGCGGCTTGACCGGTTTGGTGACGTAGTCGTCCATTCCGGCTTGAAGGCATTTTTCACGATCGCCCTTCATGGCGTTGGCGGTTATCGCGACGATCTTCACCTTGTGATCCAGGACATCGGAACCGGGGTCGCGGATCGTTCTGGTTGCTTCGTACCCATCCATGCCGGGCATCTGGCAGTCCATTAGAACGAGGTCGTATGCCTGCGTGGCAAGGGCTTGAAGGGCTTCATTACCGTCGCAGGCGGTGTCTGCGGTGTAGCCCAGCTTGCGTCTTAGAATATGGAGGGCGACCTCACGATTGATTCGGCTGTCTTCAACCAGGAGAATGCGAACATCGCGCCTGTGGTCGCAGCCGATTGAGCGGTCGGTAAGTCTTTGTTCATCAATGTGATGTGTTTGTCGACCTTGTTCTTGATTGGGTGTAGGCGTCATCTTTCTCCAGTAGATTTCCTATCCGCACACCACTTACCCGTATTACGGATATCGTCCTAAAACCGCCCGGAGATAACGAGATTTGCCCCATAATGAGCAAAAAAGATGTTACGTCGAGTTACCATTGGCGCATACCGAACTTACGTCCGGTCGACAGTTGCCCGCGGCGCCCAGGGATCGGTGAGGTTAACGCTTTGGTGCGCTGCGGCCGCTCGATTTGAACTCTTCCAGCCTGGCCTTGAGCGCCTTGACGATCTCAGGATGCTTGAAGTACAGGTTCGTAGTTTCACCCGGATCGGTCTCCAGATTGTAAAGCTGTCCGGGCGCGTCCGGCGCCAACTCCTTCAACGCGTACTGCTTCATTCCCCATCGACCATCGCGATTGTAGTTATTGCCTCCCGAACCCTTGTGATCAAGGTACTTCCACTTCCCGTGGCGGATCGACATCGCCAGGGTGATAGTCTGCTGCAGCATGTACTCTCTGACCGGTTTGTCGCCCTGCGTTCCGAGCAGTACAGGCAGGATATTGTAGCTGTCCTCAGCGGCCTGGTTGGGCAGGTCGGAGCCTGTTACTGCGGCGCATGTGGCCATTACGTCGGTCAGACTTGTTACCTGGTCGCTCTTGCTGCCTGGCTTAACTTTACCGGGCCAGCGGACGATGAAAGGCGTTCGGTGTCCGCCTTCCCACTGGTCGCGTTTGACGCCTCGCCACGGGCGCGCCCCGTCGTGCTTGTGATCATGACGCATGCTGATAACCGTGGGAACTTCCGGACCGTTGTCGCTGGCGAACATGACCAGCGTATTGTCGGCTACGCCCAGACGATCGAGCGTTTTTAACAGTTCGCCTACCACGTAGTCCATCTCGAAGATGAAATCACCGTGCGGTCCGGACTTGGTTTTGCCTTTGAATTGATCGGCGGGGAACGAAGGCAGGTGAACGGCCTGCATGGCGTGGTAGAGGAAGAAGGGCTTCTTCGGGTTCTTCTTTACGTGCTGGTCGAGGAATTGCTTGCTCTTCTTCAGGAACACCAGGTCGACTTCTTCCAGATTGAAGTTCGGTGCGATCATTCCCGGGCGATTGTCGCGTGAATACGGATGTTTGGGCAGCGGACCGCGATCGACGATCTTCGTCGGCGGAACGGGCACCCGATCACCGTCAACGAATGCGTAAAGCCAGTCCGTAGTGGGGCACGAAACCGTTCCATAGAACTGATCGAATCCGCGATGGATCGGAGCGTCGGGAATGGAGCGCGAGTAGTCGACCCGTTTGACCGCGGCTAGACCGCCCTTGCAGATGGCCTGGCCTTCCTTGTCGAAGAACGTCATCCCAATGTGCCACTTGCCGAATCCGCCGGTTGCATAACCTTTATTCTTGAGCATTTGTGGAAGCGTCAGCCGCGTCTTTTCGATCATGCACGGTCCGCCCACGCCGGTAAATACGCCTCGCTTCCCCGTGCGGAACGCCATTCGTCCGGTAAGTACGCTGTAACGCGTCGGAGTGCACACCGTCGACGGACTGTGCGCGTCGGTGAAGAGCATGCCCTGCTTGGCGAGCTTGTCGAGGTTGGGCGTAGGAATTTTGGATTTGGGGTTGTAGCAGGCGATATCGCCATACCCCAGATCATCAGCAAGGATGAAGACTATATTCGGTAATTGCTTATCGGTTTGGCGGCCATTTGCTCCGCCACTCAGCGCCAGACCCACCGCCCCGACTCCGACGGCTTTGAGGAAATTGCGTCTCGTATGAATTCTCTGACCGCGTGTCGTTGCTCTCGATTCTATCATGTATTTCATTCCTTAACGCCAGTTTCGCATATTGTTGCCGACTCATGCAACAACGTCAAGCAGACGTGATGCTTGCAGACAAACGTTCTGGAGCTGGGACCGTAATGCGGTGTTTCTTGGGTTTGCGATCATATCCCTTACTAAAGATAGGGTTAGCTCGTGACGACAACGTTATAGCTGAAGTACATGAATAACCTGGCGGCATCTTTCCCTCAGGCTCACAGGACAAGAGCAGAAACTGTGCGAATCTTGATTGCCGAAGACGATCCGTTCTCGCGTCGTTTTCTTACAAGAACAGTGGCGAAGTGGGGTTACGAGGTTGAAACGGCGTGTGACGGCGATGAGGCGTGGGAGGTGCTGCGGCAGGAGAATGCTCCGAGGTTGGCTATCATCGACTGGGTAATGCCAGGCCTCAACGGGCCGGAACTCTGTCGTTGCGTTCGCCAGCAGAAGACCAGCGAACCGGCGTATCTGATCATGCTGACGGGCAAGGGGCAGACCGCTGATCTGGTGGAGGCGATGGAGGCCGGAGCCGACGATTTCGCCACCAAATCGACCGATGTGCGGGAACTGAAGGCTCGCCTGAGAGCGGGCAAACGCATTGTTGAGTTGCAGGATGATCTGCTGCGCCTGGCTACTCGCGACTCCTTGACAGGACTCTGGAATCGCCGCGCGATTCTCGATGCTCTTGACTGTGAGGTTGCTCGCGCCGAACGCCATTCGACGTCGATAGGCGTGATTCTCGCCGATCTGGACCGCTTCAAACAGGTTAACGACTCGCACGGACATGCCGCCGGAGACGCGGTTCTGGCGGAGGTGGCCGGGAGAATGAGCAACGCGCTGCGAGACTATGACACTATAGGGCGATACGGCGGGGAGGAGTTTCTGATCGTACTGCCGGATCCCATCTGTGCCGAGGCGGCGACAGTGGCTGAGAGAATCCGAACCGCCGTGGAATCCAAACCGATCAGTTACGAAGAGCAGGCGCTGTCAGTGTCTGTAAGTTGCGGTGTGGCGGTTTCTGACAGAGAGCAGAATCTGGACGCCGACGAGTTGATCCGGGCCGCCGATGTCGCCATGTATCAAGCCAAGGCCCAAGGCCGCAACCGCGTGAATCACGCCCCAAGTACAGACCAGATCGGCGCTATCTGACGATACGTTCGGATGCATTGAAACAAACGCCCCCGGAGGTGATGGTGAGGCAAGACAACGTTATTTACGGTCTGTTGGAGGGTTTGGCTGCAGAGGCCCTGTCGACGCCTGTTGACGACAGCGAATCCATCGGCCGCTTTGGCTTGCACTTGCGTCATGCCTTGGTCGAAGAGACGCCCAAGGCCGTCTGCGAGGCGTTGCAGTTTGGCGTGAGCGCCGTATCGCGTATCCGCAGCGGATCAGAATCAAATGTTGCGGGGATTATGGAGGATATCGCCGGTCGGCTGGTGGAGGCGGCGGAGCAACTGAACACCACCGGCCAACAGGCGCATCAAGCGACGCAAGCTGGTGACCCCCGATCGGCGGACGTAACGGTCCGTGGCGGGAGCTTTCAACTCACAGATTCAGATGATATTGACGCCGAGTTGCTGAAGGAGTTCTCCATTGAATGCGCAGAACACATAGACAACGCCGAGGCGTCGTTGTTGTCGCTGGAGGCTCAAGGCGAGAACGGTCAGGCCGTTGACACCATATTGCGGGCGTTCCACACCATAAAGGGCGCCGCTGGTTTCATGTGTGTTGAGCCCATACAGACATTGTCTCATCTGGCGGAGAATCTGCTCACCGAGGCCCGTGACGGCGGGATCGTGCTGACTGGTCGGTACGCCGACCTGGTCTTCCGAACCTGCGATATGCTCAAGGACATGTCGGGCGCCCTGGACGGCGCCGTGCCCGGACAGGTTATCCCACTTCCATTGGGTCTGTGTGAACTTATTGACGATCTGTCAGTTTCAGCGGACAGCGTGGAACCCTGCGCTGCAACGTCGATCTCGCAGCCTCTCACGATCGAAGAGCCTCAAATCACTGGTGATTCGGAACCGGCGTCCGTTGAGGAGTCTCCCAAGACTGAAACCCCGCGACAAGCCCCGGGCCCTGTCTCCGACGAGAGCGTTCGGGTGACAATCGACCGCCTGGACAGCTTGGTCAATATGGTCGGTGAGCTGGTGATCGCCCATTCGATGATCTCACAGGATCCGGCGGTGGTTGGCGGCAATCAGGAGCGCCTCGGACGATCTGTTCGACAAGCGGGGAAGATTGTCCGGGAGTTGCAGGAACTGGCCACCGCAATGCGTATGGTGCCCCTGCGATCCACGTTTCAGAAAGTCTCACGGGCCGTTCGCGAACTGGCTCGCAGCGAGGGCAAGAATGTCCAACTTGCCACAGTCGGCGAAGACACCGAGATCGACAGGCACATGGTCGAGGCGCTGACCGACCCGCTGATTCACATGATACGCAACGCGATCGACCACGGAATAGAATCTCCGGACGATCGCACCAGAGCCGGAAAAGCCGCCAATGGAACGATCCATTTGTCGGCGTGTCACTCCGCCGGGCGAGTCCAAATCGAACTTCGAGACGACGGGCGCGGTCTGAACCGTGAGCAGATTATCGCCAAGGCCGTCGAATCCGGACTAGTCGAACCCGATGCCCAGCCGCCCGACTCCGAGTTATTTGCACTGATCTTCGAACCGGGATTCACGACCGCCGGATGCGTTACGGAAGTTTCCGGGCGCGGGGTCGGTATGGATGTCGTTAATCGGAACATAGCATCGTTGCATGGTCGCGTCGAGGTCGCCTCGGAGCCCGGACAGGGCGCGATATTCACCATCTCGCTTCCGCTTACTCTGGCGATTACCGACGTGATGGCGGTTCGGGTCGGTCCCGAGGAGTATCTCCTGCCGATGATCGCGATTGAACGGGCCTTCCGCCCGACTCCGGAGAGCGTCTCGTCGACGGCGGGTTCAGATGAATTGGTCATGTACCGCGACGAAATCTTGCCCCTTTTCCGTCTCCATCGTCTTCTGGGTGTGGACGGTGCGATTGTCAATCCGTCCGAGGCCCTTGCCATTGTGATCTCCGGACGTGGTAAGCGTTGTGCGCTAATGGTCGACGACCTCCTGGGCCATCGGCAGGCGGTTATCAAGTCTCTGGGCAAGGCGCTGCAAGGCTCCAAAGAGACCGCGGGAGGAGCCATTCTGGGCGACGGGCGCGTGGGTCTGATCCTCGACCCCGACAGTATCGTGGCTTTGGCGATGGAGCAGGCGGGACACACAAATACAAGAGCAGCATGATCCGGCGATATGGAAGGAACAACCAACATGACACAGCAGGCGACATTAAGCGAACCAACACTGGAGAACCCGTTGGCGGGCAAGTATCTCCTCTTTCGCCTCGGAGCCGAGGAGTACGGCCTGGAAATACTCAAGGTCCGTGAGATCATCCCCATGCAGGCTTTGACAACCGTGCCCCGCACTCCGCCGCATGTCCGGGGGGTGTTGAATCTCCGCGGGCGAGTGATCCCCGCGATTGACCTGCATTTGCGGTTCGCGCTGGAACAACCCGAGACAACGCAACCGCCGGTTATCGTGATAGTACGCGTCAATGATGTCGAGGTGGGCCTCATCGTAGACAGTGTCTCGGAAGTGCTCGATGTGCCCGGTGGAGACATTGAGGATACGCCCTCGCTTGGACGCCAGGTCGATACGAGCTTAATCCTGGGCCTGGCCAAGACGTCGGGGCGGGTGACGATTCTGTTGAACGTGGAGAAGGTGCTGACAGCGGCCGATGTCGCAACGGCCGAGACAATCAACGACTAGAGTTCCCGGAAACTCTTAAAGGAGAGAGATCGTGATGAGCAATGAGAGAAGAATGACATTGGCGACGAAGCTTCGTTATGGATTTGGTTTGCAGATCTTCATTTTGGCGTGCGTTATGGCGGGAGTCTTTCTCGCTACGGATCACGTCAAGGAAAGAGCGATCCTCACTCAGAGTGAAAGCGCCGTCTTCGCCGCACTCGCCATGGAGATGAAGGTCGATGTGGTGCAGGTGCAGCAGTTCCTCAGCGACGTGTCAGCCACACGCGGACAGGACGGTCTGGACGATGGTTTTAGATTTGCAGAGACACACTACAGGGAGTTTCTGGCGGGTCTGGATAAATTCAAGGAAATGTTTGATCGTGAGAACGACCAGATGGCGTTGCGTCAGGTGGAGGATCTCCGTCGAGCCTTCATGTCTTACTATGAAAAGGGCAAGACAATGGCTCAGGCGTATATGGAAGGCGGGCCGGTCGAGGGCAACAAGCAGATGGCCGCGTTCGACAAGGACGCTGCGACATTGGACAGTATGCTGATGCCTTTTGTTCGTTCGCAAACCAAGGAGATGGACGAATCGATGTCGTCAATGGTTACGGCCTCCAGCATCTTGCTGAATAGCTCTCTCATTGTAGGCGGGCTCGCCGTTATCGCCGGCATCCTGCTGTCGATCCTCATCACTCGATCAATCACGCGACCGATCAATCGTGTAATCGGGAGCCTGTCGCTTGGAGCCGATCAAACCTCCTCGGCGGCCGGTCAGGTGTCGGCTGCTTCGCAATCTCTTGCCCAGGGAGCCAGCGAACAGGCCGCGGCGGTGGAGGAAACCACCAGCGGTGTCGAAGAAATGACGTCGATGATCAAACAGACCGCCGATAATGCCCGCAAGGCCAAGGAACTGGCCGATAAAGCGCGGACCAGCGCCGAGCACGGACTGGGCTCCATGCAGCGAATGGTGCAGGCGATCGATGACATTAAAGCTTCGTCCAGTGAAACCGCAGTAGTGGTCAAAGTGATCGATGAGATCGCGTTCCAGACTAATCTGCTGGCTTTGAATGCGGCTGTCGAAGCCGCCCGCGCCGGGGACGCCGGCAGGGGATTCGCCGTCGTCGCAGAAGAAGTTCGCAACCTCGCGCTGCGATCGGCGGAAGCGGCCAAGAATACAGCCGCGATGATCGAAGAGGCCGGTCAGAAAGCCGACGCCGGAGTAGGAGCCAGTCGCGAAGTCAGCCAGACCCTGCAGGAAATCGCCGAGGGCAACAACCAGGTTAACTCGCTCGTAGCCGAAATCGCCGCCGCCAGCGGTGAGCAGGCCCAGGGTATCGAACAGATCAACACCGCGATGGGTCAAATGGACCAGGTTACGCAGACCAATGCGGCAAACGCCGAGGAGTCGGCTTCTGCGGCTGAAGAGCTTAGTTCGCAGTCCGAGACAATGACGGAGATGGTCCGTGAAATGACATCGCTGATCGGGCAAGCCGATTCAAACGGGCGGGACGACTGGGCGTGGACCTTCAACGCTCACCGGGCTACTCACCGGGCTCCAGCCGCCCATCCCAATCCCGGATCGGCTGGAGTTGCAGGCTCTCAGGGCCAGTCAGGCGACGTGCATGAAAGTCAGATAACCGATTCAGCTCGTCTCGACCCCGAATCGGTTATTCCGATGAGCGGCGGGAAGAAGATGACCGACTTCTAGAACCGGAATCAGGGCGACACTGAGAGTAATCAGCGGATGGCGATTCAGAATACAATCCTGCGAGGTCCGGAACTGACGAAGAGGCAGTTCGAGAAGATCAGTCGGCTTGTGCACGGTTTGTGCGGGATTAACCTGCACTCGGGCAAGCAGGAGCTGGTCAAGGCGCGTCTGAACAAACGTCTCAGACGCCTCGGCCTCCGCAGCTTCAGCGACTACATAGACTGCGTTCACGCCGATCAGTCTGGTGGTGAAATGACCGCTATGCTCGACGCTCTCTGCACCAACCTGACCCGCTTCTTCCGGGAGAAGGAGCATTTCGTCCACCTGGCCAGGCATGTGCTGCCCCGCGTTGACGCTCGCAGCGGGCTCGACAAGAGAAAGCTCAGGATATGGTCCGCCGGATGCGCTTCGGGCGAAGAACCATATTCGATCGCCATGACTCTCGCTGAGACGCTGAAGGACCGACTGCTGTGGGATATCGGTATTCTGGGTACGGACTTGTCGAGCACCGCCGTCGCCTCCGCCGTGCGAGGCGAATACGAACTAAAGCAGGTCAGCGAAATACCGCTGCCGTGGCGGTCGAAGTATCTGGATGTGGTGCGGACCGACGTGCAGAGGCGGTATCGCATCAAGGATTCGCTTCGGAGCATGATGCATTTCGCCAAGCTCAACCTGATGGATTCCTGGCCGATGCAGGGGGCCTTCGATGCGATCTTCTGCCGTAACGTGATGATCTATTTCGACAAGGAAACCCAGGCAAAACTGGTTGATCGTTTCAGCCGGATGCTGACTCCGGGCGGAGTCTTGTTCCTGGGGCACTCTGAGAGCCTTGCAGGCGTAGAACATAAACTTCGATACGTACAACCAACCGTTTACGAACACCCATGATAGACACCAAGATAAAACAGGAAATGAAGAGGTTCATTTCCGTATCCGACATGCTGATATCAGACGATCCGTCCGTGCTGATCGTGACTTGCGGGCTGGGAAGTTGTCTGGGAGTGTCGGCATATGATCCGGTCGCGAAGATCGGCGGTCTGCTGCATGTTATGTTGCCCAGGTCCGCTATGAATCCAAACAAAGCCAAAGCGAACCCGTACATGTTCGTTGATACGGCTTTCCCCGGGTTCATTGGCGAACTCCAGGCCGCAGGAGCGTCGATAAAACGCTGCAAACTGAAAGTCGCAGGCGGTGCGAGCGTTCAGGGCGGCATCGGAGATCACTTTCAGATCGGGCTCAAGAACTACATCATGCTGCGCAAGATGTTCTGGCAGCAGGGCCTGTTAATGGCCGCGGAAGACATCGGAGGATACATGCCCAGGACCATGTCTCTGGAGATAGGTTCCGGGCGAGTGTGGTTGTGCAGCGAGGGGGTGAAACGTGAGCTTTAATCAATACACGGCGGCTCGTTTCTCGAGCGAGCATAGATGGGGCTGGAGTGCTGAAACGCGACGCTATACGGAGATTGCATCATGGCTTTGAACATACTGGTTGTCGACGACAGTTCAGTAACCCGCAAAATGATAATCAAGGCGTTGGGATTGTCAGACTTGCCGCTGGGGGAGGTGTTTGAGGCCGCTAGCGGCTTCGAAGGCTTGACCGTTCTGTACGAGCACTGGGTCGATCTGATCCTGGCCGATCTGAACATGCCCGAAATGAACGGTGAGGAGATGATCGAGCGGATTCGCAAGAATCCGGCGCTTGCTGATATTCCAATTGTCGTGGTTTCGACCGAAGGAAGCAAAACCCGCATCGAACGCCTCGAAGAAATGGGCGTTAGATTCATTCACAAACCGTTCCCCCCGGAGCAGATTCAGTCCGTTGTGAGCGATATTCTAGGACTTCAAAATGAAACAAGTAACGTATGACAATGAGCTGTACCAGGTAGCGGCCGGCACGCTTGAATCCCTGGCGATGATGTTCCTGGTTACGGAAGATGAGGCTCCGGCCGCCGCGCAAGCCGATTCGGACCAGATTGTGTCAGTGCCTTTCGACGGCCCGTTCTCCGGCAGGCTTACCATAAGCGTCTCGGAATCCATGTTGGGCGAGTTGGCGGCCAACATGCTCGGGCTTATGGATGCCGGCGAGACCACGACCGATCAGCAGCACGATGCGTTGCGTGAGTTGGCGAACGTGGTTTGCGGGAATCTCCTACCGAAACTGGCGGGAGTTGATCCGGTTTTCAACGTCCACCAGCCAGCGCTTTCGCAGCAGATACCCGACAGCCCGAACGCAACGGCGAAGCTGTTCGCTCTGGAAGGGCGGGTCGAGTTGTGGTTGTGCATGGATCAGACCGCCAATCTGTTCGCACCCGCGTAGGCGACGCCCTGGGCGCAGCACCCGGAAATCGATTGTATGATTCGAGTACTGATAATAGACGACTCAGCCGTGGTCAGGCAGGTTCTCTCCAAGGAGCTCTGCAAGGCTGAGGGTATCGAGGTAGTCGGCACGGCCGTGGACGCCTTCGCGGCGCGCGACAAGATCGTTCGATTACGCCCCGATGTGGTGACCCTCGATCTGGAAATGCCGCGGATGAACGGGCTTACCTTTCTCGGTAAGCTCATGACCCACAATCCGCTCCCGGTGATTGTCGTCAGTTCGATGGCGCCAAAGGGTTCGGACGCTGCAATGCAGGCGATGGAACTCGGCGCGATGGACGTTGTCTCCAAGCCGGGGCCCGGTTACTCAGTCAGCGAGATCGTCGAGATGCTCATCGACAGGATCCGGGCCGCGGCACAGACGCGACGCCTGCATTCGGGCGTGCGGAGTCCCAAGCCATCCTCAATTGACACGTTCGTTGCGGATCTCCGCCACGTCCACGACAAGGTTATAGCAGTCGGAGCCTCCACAGGGGGTATCGAAGCGATCCGCATCCTTCTGGGCTCCTTGCCCGCCGACGCTCCTGGAGTACTGATCGTCCAGCACTTGCCCGCCAAATTCACCGCCACATTTGCCGAGCGACTCAATGGGTTGTGCGCCATGGACGTCCGAGAGGCGCGAGACGGGGACGCCGTTGTCCCCGGGACCGCCCTGATCGCACCGGGAAACCAGCACATGACGCTTCGCCGCAGCGGACGACGCAATACCGTACACCTTTCGGGCGGGCCGAGAATATTCCATCATCGTCCGAGTATTGACGTGCTGTTCAACTCCGTCGCCCGCCATGTCCGAGCCAACGCGGTCGGAGTAATCCTGACCGGAATGGGCGCCGACGGAGCCCGCGGGCTGCTGGCGATGCGGCAGGCCGGTGCGCGAACCTGCGCCCAAAATGAGGAAAGCTGCGTTGTTTTCGGTATGCCGAAGGAGGCCATCCGCATCGGAGCTGCAGACGCTACAGTCTCACTCGACCGGATCCCCGCACACATCCTGAGAGCATTGCGGGCGAAACGGTCCGCCTCCTGAGTCGCTCGTCGTCGCATATCCGGACCTCCCGAGGTTCACAAATGGTTCACAGGCGCCCAGGTGTGTGAACCTGCGAAATAATAGGAATAATCCGAATCGCGGCGGGGCGTGCGGAGTGGTGATATTATCTCAAGCGGCGGTGGGGGAGTGTGTTATGTGAATTCCGCCCACCGGCCGGCGGGCTGCAAACCGTGCGTTTGGGAGGTTCACACTTAGGGGCGTTTTGAGCCATGTGTGAACCTCCGCTAATCGGGCGGTTCTACTTCGATTTCCCCGCCGTCGGCCGCCCGGGCGCCTGTGGTTTGGGCGTTTGCAGCGCTCGGTCCAGGGTCTTTCGCTGTCCTGCGTTGAGCAGTTCGACCGCCTGCTTGTCGAACTGGCGTTTCAGTTTGTCGATCCCGGCTTGCGGGCTCTTCTGCTCGAGCAGTTTCTTGATCTCGGCCGCGAGTTTATCGACCAGCGCCTTGATCTTAGCTTTCTGAGCATCGCTGGGTTTCAGCTCTTTCTGCAGTTCCGTCGTGCTCATCCGCGCCAGAGCCCCAGCCGGTTTCACCGGATGCATCTTGAGTTCCAGGCTGTCGAAATACGCGATGCGGTTGGGCATTGTCGTCCTGATCGTCTCTTTGAGTTTGTCGTCGATACGGTGCGGTTTGTACCGCAGTGCGAAATACAGCAGATAGCTTTCTGCGATGTCCTCTCGCCGGGGGTTGCTCTTGGCGTATCCGGAGATAAATCGCGCGTCTTTTTCCTGTGCGGCCAGCCAGCCCTTGCTCGCCGAATGCCACCTGTCCAGCGACGTATGGGCCGCCTCGTGATATAACGTCTCGGCAAGTATCCGGCTGCGGATGTACGAGTCGCCCATGTCGGTATGGATCAGCAGCCCGGCTCCGCCTCCGCCGAAGCCTTTCTTGCCCTTGTGTATCAACACTTTCTGGACCTTCTCGCGCAGGGCGAACGGCATTTGGCCTATGTAGGGGAGGTACTTTTTGGCCTGGGCCATCGCGCCTTCGGCTCCGAATTCGGGATTCACCCGGATTTCCATTTTCTGCCCGTCGTCGAACGTTGCGGTGAACAGATACGCGTTGACTTTGTGCGGTTTCTTCGGTCGGCGGTCAAACATCCGCACTTCGGCCCGGCCGGCGGCGACCACGCTCTTGAACGCGGTGGGATCCTCGGCTGTGATGATGTTCCCGCTGACGAATATCGTCCCGCCGAACGGCGGTCTGGCGGACTTCTCCGCTTTGGCGGGTTTGTCCTTGGGTTTGGCCTGGGCGCACGCAAAGGCCAGCGCGATCGTCAAAAACGCATACGTTGCTTTCTTCATCATTCGAATCAATCTCCGGTGTAAGGCACCTGTCGCGGATCGTAAGAGTGCAAACATTTTACAGCCATTTACGTAGGAGTGTAACGCGTTGTGCAGAGTTCTGTTGCCTCTGACGCAAAAATGACTTACGCGCCGCGGCCGCCGGGTCTTGAACGAAGTCGAAGGGCGAACGACTTTTCTTTCCACCACGGAAGCCACTGAAAGCACGGAAATGTTAAGGACCACCGCGACAACGGCGATGATTCTCTTTGATCCTGTCTGGCGGATGGCGCGTTGTCGACCGACATGTCGCGCCGTTCGTAGACGCGGCTTCCAGCCGCGTGATCCAAAGCGGCTGTAAGCCGCGTCTACTCATCCGTCGCCAATTGCCCCTTGCCAAGGCCCAGTCGCCAAGCCTTTCCCCTTGCCAGAGTCCTCTCAGCAATCGACAATGTTCTCATCAAGAACATCGTTTATAGTCGGGACGAAACAGCTGATCCTCAGAAAGTTGTGGAGTGGGTTGGTGAAGAATGAAGCAAGATGTTCGCGGTGTTGCAGAGTGTGTCAATACGAGATCCCATAATTGATGATCCAAAGGCTGTCCCCAATGGCCTCGACTCCAATGCTGACTGGAATTGGTTTAGGAGATGTTACGATGAAGCAACTCATCGCCATATTGGCCCTCTGTAGTGTGTCTACATGCGTGTGTTGCGTCGGATGCGTAGATCATATGTCGAATAGACGTTCCGGAGGTTCGGCGGCTCCCAGGGAATTGACGCTTGATTTAGATAACGGTATGACTATGAAACTAGTGTTGGTTCCGGCAGGTACTTTTGTGATGGGGTCTCCCAAAAGTGAGGGGTTTCGTAACGATAACGAGGGTCCTCAGCACAAAGTTACGATCAGCAAACCGTTCTACATAGGTATTCATGAGGTTACGCAAGCTCAGTGGCGTGCGATTATGGGGACTGAACCATGGAATGGAATGGCCCTTGGCAAGACAGGGCCGGACAGTGCCGCCGGCTATATCAAATGGAGCGATGCGGATCTGTTTTGTAAGATTCTATCGAAGAGAACCCAGAGAAAGGTCGCTCTTCCGAGTGAAGCACAATGGGAATACGCCTGCCGCGCAGGGAGTAAAACGGCGTATTGTTTTGGGGATGATGCATCAGAACTTAGCGAGTATGCGTGGCATCAGGAAAACGCTTGGATCAAAGACGGTTGGTATCCTAACACGGTAGGACAAAAGAGGCCCAATTCTTGGGGGCTATATGATATGCATGGCAATGTGTGGGAATGGTGCCGTGATTCCTATGACAAGGAGTACCATAAGAAATCCGGAAATGTGGATCCCGAGAATACGACAGACGTTGCTTTCCGAGTTCTACGTGGTGGGTCTTCGAACTTCAAGGCAAGGTACTGTCGCTCGGCCGTTCGTGTATCAGGGCATTGTGGCTCCTCGCGTGGTAATGATGGTTTTCGCGTAGTGGTCTCGGGGGAATGACCCCAATGCCTCTCGAAATCCAACAGGCTCTTAGTTCGTAATAGGTAACGACGTACGCTGTTGGCCGAGAACAGGAGACGTAGGTGGATGGCAAAGAATAGCCGACTGGCGCCACTAGTGTTTGGTCTGGTTTGGACCGGGATCGGTTTGGTCTTCTCTTGGGGAGCTATCGAGAAAGTACGGAGTATTCAGCGGGTCGCGGATCTGGAAACCATTGCCCACCTTTCGTTCTTTTGTGGAGCCGCCATGATAGTGCTACCGCAAGGAATTCTGCTGCTCATGGTAAGTTTATTGAATTATCGAGGACGGTGGGCTGGACACGTGTATGTGTTGCTGGTATTCAATATCCTGCAAGTCTTGAGCGTGCTATGTGTCGGAGTGGGCTTGGTGTGTTTTTTTGTGTCCCAGTGGGGCGCACGATGATCGGAGATAGGAAGGATTGTGCGAAGACAGATGGAGAAGAATCATGAATCGGTATGGTATTATTGGCGTGAGTTGGGTCTTGACGCTCCTTGTTATTGCGGATGCGACGGACGAAAACAAGAAACCATTTCAAATGCTTGAGAAACATGTTGAGCAAGCTTGGGGCGGATGGCACGGTGACGCTAGAGTGCTTGCGAGACTCTTCAATAAAGAGCGCGAACGCCTTGGTGATCGCTTTGATGAATGTCTCATTGCATTTGCTGGCGAAGTTCCGGACAAACATCTTGTAATTCCAAGATTCTTGGTGTTTCCGAGCTATTTGAAGAAGCAAAAACCCCGACCGTATCTTGCTTTACTGCTCTTACAGCAGGGGATCGAAATATCCAGCCGAAAGACAGATGAGGAAAGCCAGGCCCATCTGTTAGCCTCCAGCGTACTTGCCGCAATTCTGAGTCAGCAGATTGGATTCCAATCGCTCGCACAAGGTCATAAGAAACGAGCTGCAATGCTCCTGTATTCCAAGCCAAAGCTAGTTGGCGCTTGGCCCTGTATGGACAAAGATGACCGAAGAGTCTACGACTCTATCGTTATTCAGCGTAGAAGAAAGCAAAGGACGGGAGATGGCGACAACGGGACAAGTACAAAACCCAAGGCAACAACTCAACGCAAGCAGCGTGATAAGCTGGGGTCTGTTGGGGTCAGCCCGGCGCTGCGCGAGAGAGTTGATGTGTAGAAAGTAGTAAGTAGACAGACATGGCTGTCTACTGTGCGGGGTTTATTTCTAACGATATTGGTTTGTATTGTCCTGACGTTGTCGGCCGACATGTCGCGCCGTTCGTAGACGCGGCTTCCAGCCGCGTGATCCAAAGCGGCTGGAAGCCGCTTCTACGCAACCGCCGCGGTTTGTCGTCGCCAATTGCCCCTCGCCAAGCCTTTCCCCTTGCCAGAGTCCTCTCAACAATCGACAATCTTCTCGTCAAGAACATCGTTTATAGTCTGGGACGATTTGAAGAACTGCCCCATAGAACAATCGTGGGTCGGGGTGGCGAATAATGAAGCAGGATGTTCGCGGTGTTGCAGAGTATGTCAATACGGGATTCCGTTATTGATAATTCAAAGGGCTGCCCCGAATGGCCTGCCCGCTTGTAGCGGATTGAGATCGAGGAGTGTGATATGAACAGCAGGATACTGACGGTGCTTGTGGTCATGACAACCGGCGTGGTTGTCGCGGCGGCCCGGCCGGGCAAGAACGCACCGGCGACCAAAAGCGCCATGCCGCGGGGTTACACGATTCCCGTTATCGACCTGGACTCCCGCAAGGATCTGCAGGTCGTCGTCGATCGCGAGAAGGGGCAGTATCTCGGCCACCCGACGACAGTGCTGCTCGAAGACGGTAAAACCATGATCGCCGTCTACCCCAAGGGTCACGGGCGAGGCCCAATCGTGATGAAGCGAAGCCGTGACGGCGGGGCGACGTGGTCCAAACGCCTCAAGACGCCCAAGAGCTGGGCGACCAGTCTCGAAGTGCCCTGCATTCACCGCGTTGTCGACGCCGGGGGCGTTAAACGGCCGATTATGTTCTCGGGGCTGTATCCGGCGCGGCTTGCGGTGTCGCAGGACGACGGAAAGACGTGGGGCCAGCTCAAGCCCATGGGCAAATGGGGAGGCATAGTCGTGATGGGCGACATGATCGCACTGAAGACCAAGGGCCGTTATATGGCGATGTTCCACGATGACGGGCGGTTCTTCGCCAAGGGCGGTAAGCGTCACAATCCGCGGAGGATGACGGTTTACAAGACTTTCTCGAGCGACGGCGGGCTTACGTGGAGTGTTCCCGAGACAGTGTTCGTGCGGTCCGACGTGGGCCTCTGCGAACCGGGCATTGTGCGGAGCCCGGACGGTAAGCAGATCGCCGTGCTCTTCCGCGAGAATTACCGCGTGCGAAATTCGCACCTGATCGTCTCGAACGATGAGGGCAAGACGTTCAGCGACCCGGTCGAACTTCCCGCCGCCCTCACCGGCGACCGTCACCAGGCGATCTACCTGCCCGACGGACGGTTGTTCATCAGCTTCCGCGACACCACCCTCAAGAGCCCCACCAAGGGCGACTGGGTCGCGTGGGTGGGAACGTATGACGACATCGTAAACGGCAGGCAGGGACAATACCGCATTCGCCTCAGAGACAACAAGCACCGATGGGATTGCGCCTACCCCGCACCCGAACTTCTGCCCGACGGTACGATTGTCGTCACCACCTACGGCCACTGGGATCAGGGCAAGAAGCCTTACATTCTCACCGTCCGCTTCAAGATCAGCCTGACCGACGCGATGGCTAAGAAGAAACGTCCCACCATGCCATAACCCACCCATGATCTACACGCCCGCATCGCTTAGTTGGGGCTTAGTCCGGCGCTGCGCGAGACAGGAGAGATGTAGAAAGTAGTGAGTAGACAAGCAATGGGGACGTTGCGGGGTTTATTTGTAACGATATTGGTTTGTGTTGTCCTGAACGAAGTCGAAGGGGTGACTTTCACAGAGTCTTTTTCCCGGGGGCAGTTGTCGTTCGGTCCATTCGGTTTTGCCAGTGGCGGAGGTAGGCTTTTCGCCACTTGTTAACTGTTTGGGCTCCTTTCTTGCCACGCTCGATCAGTTTGGGGTCGGGATTGTCGCGCCAGTAACGGGGGCGGTCTTTGGGCGAGGGTCTTATGAACGCTCCGCCCCAGTGCTCGGCCGTCGGGTCGGACGGATCGCCGTGCATCAGATAAAGTACGCTGGGAGTGTCGCCCATCTTGATGTCCGGTTTCTTGTCCATGAACAGGGCGCCGAGGGCTCCGTGGCCTTTCACGTGTCGCTCTGGAAACTCGCGATTGGACAGGTCGCCCCTGTGGTCTCCGCCCTGGTACATTCCCCGGAAGGTGGTGTCCGACTCGATCCACCACATGTCTTTGTGGTTGTCGTAGAGATAGTCGCGGGCGCGGCGGTCGTTGGCGGTGTTCCAGGAGCCTATCGAATGGACCCGGATCTTCTTCTTGATGTCGGGAGCGTTGTGGACGGCTTGAGCTATGTCGGTGATCGAACCCCAGACTATAACGTAGAGCGGGCGCGGGTCTTTGCGTTTGGCGGCTTCGATAATTAATCGGGCGCCTTTGGAGATGTTCTTATCGGGCGTGCGGTTCTTTTGCGGATCGACGGCGCCCTGTCGCGTGATCTTTCGCAGCGCGTCGGGAGACGGGTAGCCCGACGACCACGTTTTCAGGTTTGCGTAGTCCTTTTCGTATGCGTCTATGGCCTCCAGGATGTGCTTCTTTCGTCCCTTTTTGGGAGGCGAACTGATCAGGCCTTCGGTGTCGAACATGTCGGCGCAGACCAGGTAGTGCACCATAGACTGGAAGTCGTCCGGATCGCTCCCGCCGATGTCGGTCGAGACTATCACCCGCGGCTTGGCGGGGGGTGCGGGGGCGGTTTTCGCGTCCGCGGCCCGGCAGGGCGCGATGAAACAGAAACATACGCCCACCGGAAGGATGAACCAGGCGAGTTGTTTTGCGTTCATTTGCGTGTTTTCCCTTCGCGCGTCAGTTCGCTACGGCGCCCGCGTCCGCCGGCCTGAAGGCGCTTACTTGTCGTAAACGTCCAGTTCAATGTACATGGGCTTCTTGTCGGTTATGGTTACGCTCGTGGTCCAGCCGTCATCGATTCCCCTGTTCGGCACGGTCGTGAGCGCCAGTCCGTGGAATTTCGCTTCACCGGCGGCGAGGCTCTTGAGCGCTCTGGTGATATCGAGCTTGTAGTACTTTGGCTCGGTTGGCTTGGCGTATTTGGGCACGACAGTCGCCCCGACAACGGCGCCCACGTTCTTGAGATCGTACGGTTTCATGGTCTTGAACGGAGCTTTCAGCAGTGCTGCGCCGAGTTGCGAAGGGGCCTGCGTTATCGCGTTAGTCACCGGTATGCACAAGCGTCCGGCTGCGATGGCTCTGGTTGGGGGCAGGTCCTTCAGCGTTCCGCCCACGAGCATGACCCACGCTTCTACGCTCTTGGGGCGGGTCTTTACGAAGTGGTTTCGCCAGACTTCATCGCGCATCTTCCCGTTCTTGTCCCGCCAGACAACGTGGCTTGCCTTTAGGGGGAGCTTCCTGGTTGTGTGCGTACGCACTACGCGTTTGGGCGGTCTAGCCAGGCCCATCAGGAACGGATTGGGCAGGGATTTGAGTATCTGGCCGGGACGGACCTTTGCCTCCAGGGCTCCTTTGGGGATCGGTTGGGGTTCTTGTCCGGCTGCGATAACTTCGCGCCGCAGAAACAGCATTCGCGGGTAGACCGGGTGTTTGTCCTTCGGCGTGGGAATGGGGATTTCGAAGGTCGCCGGCAGGTCGCCCGCGCCGAATACCTTCCGCACAACCGTTGGCGTATCGGACCAACTCGCATGGTGCGCTCTTGCAAGCTCGGCGCCCTGATCGCAAAGTTTTTCATACGGTGCGCTGCGAGCGCCCAGTGCGTACGCGTATGTCACCACGAGCTTGTTTTCGCCCAGCGTTTTCGGATCGGCGACGGAGACTGTGATCTTGTTGGCGCCCGGAGAGAGGTACGGAAGGGCGCATCGGTTGTGCTGCACGATCGCTTCGATATCCAGCGAGGTCACCGGTTTGGAAAACGACAATCGCAGGTCGCACGCGTAAGCCCCGCCGACCTTGTCGTCGAGATCGTCCAGGTTGACGTCGCTGTAAGTTTTGCCTCCGTCGATGGACATTTCGGTTTTGTCTATGTTGGCGACCTTTGCCTTGGCGCGCGACATGATGTAGGGCGACTGGAGGCGGATGGTGACTGACGCCGGTTTGGACGGATCGGCGGGGGCGAGTTGCCCTTTGGACCACTTAACGTTTTGGAGGGCGGTGAAGGCCTTGATGCAGCCGGCGGCGCCCAAATCCGGAGCGAAACGCAGAATCCCGTTTGAAAACGTTCTGGCTCCGCGTTTGTCCAGGCTGCGGTACGGTTCCAGTATCGGTCCGATGGCCGGGCAGTTGCGGTATTCCTTGTCGCCGCAGGAGTGGCGGGGCGTGTACTTGCGTCCTCGGAACCAGTGTGCTCCGTCGATGTGCTCCCATTTCAGTTCGAGGCTGTAGCCCGGCGCCAGGTTTACGTTGGTGTTGTATCCGTCTTCGGCGAACTTGATGCCCGCGTGTCCGAGTTTCGAGCTGACACCGCTGGGCCTGGTGACCTGGACGCCCTTGACAACGCCTCGGGGCTGGTCGCCGCAAACGAAGAACGCCGGGGCGACCCAGTTGGCGCGATCGTTGATGATCTCGAAACGGTTGTCCCGCGCGTACCAGACCTTTCGCTGTTCATCGAGTGCGAACTGTTCGCTGATGAGTGCGGGGTTGGCTTTGATGTCGGCTTGGGAGGCGATGGTCCTTCCGCCCGGGGAGTTGGGGTCGGCCCGCCAGGCGTAGACCTTGAGAAACGTATCGAAATAGCGCCACCGTCCGTCGTAGCGACATTCAACGGTGGTGTGCCCGCGCCATCCGACGTACCGCCAGTCCCACCCAGCCGCCCGCCACATCGCGGCAAGAACGGTATGCTGCCCGCCGCACAAACTCCATCCGTATACGTTGATCAGCTTTAGCGCGGCGATCCCGCCTTTCTCGCCGGGGTACTGGTGGTGGTACCAGAGGAAGCGACCGGCGTTGTAGATGGCGACGGCCTTTTCGTCATTGGTTTCGCAGCCGCGGGTGACGGTCTCGACGATGCTCTTCATTGACGAGCAGTCGGGAGCCTTGTCGGCGACGATCCAGATTTGCTTTACGAAATGCGGCGGGCATCCGGCGTCGATGGGTTTCGCACTCGATTTCGGCGCCGCCCGGGCCGGAAGGGCTGTGACAAGGAAAGCGATCAGGGCTGTCGCAACTGTTGTTCGAGACATGTTGTCTCCTTTTTGTCAGCGTGTGACGGCGTGCGGGTCTTCGATGATTCTATGACGTTTGGAGATTGCGTCAAGGTCCGTTCTCGACTTCCCCGCCGCCATATTTTGTTGGATACCTCTTGGGCTCGGGTCTACACTGGTCGATAAGGGTATTGTCATGAAGAAAACATACAACTTGAGATCGTTGGTTATTGTCTCGGCGGTGATGTTGGGGCTGGCGGCCGGTATTGTGGTTGCTGAGACTGCCGAGGAGTCTTTCAAGTCGTTATTTGGCGAACAGATTCGCGGGGTTTCGGCGACTGCGGGTTTCGCCGACGATGTGAAACTGGCTGGCGAGATAGTGCAGGTCGCCAGCACCAGCGAACTGCCCGACAAGTTGCTGACGGTGATGTACAATACCGCGTTCGATCTGGCGTCAAGATCGCCGATCGGATACGACGTGGCGCAGAAGGCGATGACGCTGCTGAGCAAAGCTGTTCCCGCCCAGGAGATCAAGTGCAGCCAGAAAACGCTCACACTGTCGCTCAAACGCCTCCAGAAGGCGAGAAAAACAGCGGATCGAAAGGTGCTGGCGGTGCCTTACATTCAGGACCTGATGAGGACCTCCAACCTGCTGGCTAGGAGCGGGAACTTCGATCTGTCGCTAACGTACAGCCGCAAAGCCCTGGCGACGGCGATCAGTTTCAAACTCTCAAACATCGCCGACATCCGTACGTATAATTCGGAGCTGATGGTGCGGCGGAGCGCGGCGAAACGTCGCGAACTGCTCGAAAAGAAACTCAAAGCCGATCCCGACGATGTCGACTCGAGAAAGAAGCTGATCGAAATTTATCTTGTCGACCTGGACGATCCCGCAGCCGCCGGAAAGCTCGTCAACGCCGATTGCGACGAGATGCTCCAAACGTACGTTGCTCTTGCGGTCAAGCCCATCACCGAATTGAAGGTCTCCACTCTCGGCGAGATCGGCGCGTGGTACCTGCAATTCGCAGACAAGGCGACCGGGTCTCCGAAGGTCGCCATGCTCCGCCGAACCGAGGGTTACTATCTCCGGTTCCTGGAGGTCTACACCGCCAAGGACGCCAAACGCCTGAAAGTGATGTTGGGGTTGGCGTCCGTTCGAAGAAAACTCGCCAAACTCGGACAGTCCGCCGGGCACGGGGCGCCTATCGGAACCAGCGCGGGACCCTGGCCTTGCAGCACGAAGGGATTGGTGTTCATCTGGGGGCATTCCACATGGGCCAGTTCGTCTGTCGGAACGGCTGGAGTAATTGCGCGAGCAAGCAAGCTCACCCCGCGAGGCAAGGCGCGCGTAACGACCGGGAAGTCGATATCTCTGAAGGGCGGAGCATTTCTCGCCGCACCTGCGATTAACGGCAAACTGCTCGCGGCCTGCATGAAGTCAAACGCACTTACGATCGAGGCGCTGATAAAGCCCGACGATCTGGACCAGTCGGGACCGGCGCGGATAATCTCGTTTTCGCAGGATGGACAAATCCGCAACTTCACCGTCGGGCAGGAAAAGAACATACTGATATTCCGCCTGAGAACCACCAGCAAATCCGACCAGAACACGTCCATACCGCTGCTGAAGCTCACCGCGGGCAGATGGCATCACGTGGTGATCACTTACCAACTGGTGAAAGATGCGTCTTCAGGCAAGACCAGCGGAAAAGTCAGTGCGTACCTCAATGGAAAACCCGCCAGAACCATCAACGCCAAGAAGGGCGGACAACTTTCCGGATGGGCTTCCATGCACCTGCTCTTCGGTGATGAATTCGCCGATAAACGCGATTGGGCCGGGGAATTGAAGGGCATTTCCATCTACTCCCGAGCGATTTCGGCAAAGGAAGCCGCCGCCAAGTACAACGCTCTCAGAATGGCAGCGACCCCGAAGAAGTAGGTCCGCTCGCCTTTGACTGGAATGGTTGGATTTGGATACCGTGCCTCCATTCTATTACAGAAGCTCCAGCAGTTTATTCAAGCACCACCTCGCCACGGTCGCCAACAGCACGTATAGAACCCTGAAGAAGAGCTTCAGGCGTTCATCTTGCCTGTTCTTACGGGGTGAATGTATGCGGGAAGGGCGTTCTTTGCCTTTATTCCCACCGATCGGTCGTGCGAGCCTGGGTCCATTCTTGCGATTCTTGCTGATCGTCCGCCTTTTTTGTATCGCCTTCTTCATCGTAACGCCTTCCTTACGCTCGGGAGCGAAAAAGAGCCCGCTGAAGAGCACCGGCGGCGATGCTTTTGCGGGCGTGTGTGGTGACTTAAGCCAGCCGGCTTCCGCTCTTCACCACCATTGCGTTACATTTGGCGTGACTTTGTCACATTTGACGTGATTTCCAAAACTTATTCAAAAACCCAGTCGATCCATCTTTCCGGATTATAGGTCATGTGCAGACTCGTTCTTACTGTCTTGCGAAGGTGAGAGACAAGATTTGGGTCATTCTGCTTAATCTTATCGTATGCGGTCCCTATGACGCGACTGATGTTCCTTCGTATCCGGACGACGCCATCGGTATCCTGTCTGGATCTGCTGAACAGGCCCAGAGATTGCCCCATAAGTATCTCCATTTCTTCTAGTTTTTCGTCTGCGGCAGTTTTCCTTGCCATATCTTGATTCTTCTCTGCTTTGGCTTGCTCAGCTTTGAGTTCCTCGAATTCTGTTTTCAGTTCTTGGATACTTTCAGGGTCGAGTAGGTTACCGGGTTTGAGAATTGACCTGAAACGTTCATCTCCGGAGATGTCCATGAGCATCCTGGCGACATGGATATCCTCCTTCTGGTGTTTGAGAAGGTGCTGTATGTACACAGGACCCATTAGTGTGTCTGACAGGAAAGTTGGATCACGGCCGTAACGGATCATCCAGTCAGTCTTTTTGGCGAAAACATTGGGGGAGTTTAGTACGGTTAGCTCTTCCGGGATTCTGTGGTTCATGAGCTTCTGCCTTGCGTTTCGCAGGCCCTGGACCATTTCAACTACGCTTTGAACGCATTTGTCTTCCAGGATCTCCTCGCAGTAAGTGTCTGGGATAATCTCTCTCAGAGGGACGCAGGCGTCCAGAGAGTCGTTCAGGCGATCGTGATACAGACGTAACAGATACGCCTCATTGAAGAAGGACTCTTTTTGCAGCACCCTTATGATTCGAAAAATCTGTTCCTCTTCCGGTGTCAGGCTCAGCAAGAAATCGCGACATGTCTCAGTGTCTTTGGGCAACCCATATCGACGCAACTTCTTCTTCCAGGCCCTCAAACCACATTCCAAGTCGCAAAACAGCGGCAGGTCAATAGTTGCAGACCGGCCATAGTCGGCGACATCCCGCCAGGGGTTTCTAGTGACATCTGCATTGGTTGTTTCGTCTGCTTGTGGTGACATGATGCGTCCTGAGCCGGATTCGCCCGAACTCGAGTTGCTGCGGGGCGCGGGTTATAAACTGCCTTGACCAATAAGAGACGCTCATCCAATGAGACCGCAAGAGCGCCTGGACGTTATTCTTCTGTCTCCACCTCCTTCGTTATAGAGTGGGCCTCCTCGATTAGCTTGAAGAACTCTTCACGTGTGACCTCCTTGTCGCCGAATATTATGTCTCCCGGGTCGATGTACGGTTCGCCGGAAGTGGGGGAGTGTACTAGGAGCTTGTCCGATATTTCTCCATTCTCGATTTCCTTCTTTATGATTGTTCCGCAGTACTGACAATGCGATACGGCTGCATCAACGAGTACGGGGATTACGACTAGAAAACCGTTGACTATGCATCTGATGTTGTTTGGGCATGTTTTCGACGGGCAGAATCCAAGAACTGAAGGCGGGAGAATCAACTCCGGCGGTTTCAGGTTCAGAATGCGACAGAGCTCCTTTGCGTGGATCGCGGTTGGAGTACGCGCTCCACTTTCGTAGGCGGCGACCGTACTCTGGTGGGAGGCGATTGCTTTGGCCAGGGCGGCCTGGCTTATATTCAACTCTCTCCGTTTGCTGCGAATACTTGATCCGCTCGGTCTCCAGAATGTAGATTTTTCACGCATTCTCATGTCCTCGGTCTACTTGACAAGCACTCCCTGCTGTGAAAACCGCAACCATCCTTGAATAAGCCCGTAGGTGGATATAGTAGCGCATCGACCTGTGATAATCAATTCGATTGCGATATAGAGCATATAAAAAATAGAAAAAACGAAAAAAAAAGCGATAAAGACGCTATAAGTGCTGTTGTAACATGGGATATAGCTAGTTGGACATTTGGTAAATGGGGCGAATAGCGAGAGGTATGGGGAATAGGTGTTGTGATATTGAATATAGCACTATCCTGAACTGTCCCTTAGGTCTTCTGGTTCTATTCAAGTTATGAAGTATAGTAATGAGCTATATAATCCTTGTCGATAGCTTATATATGAGCTATAATATATACAGTGGAGAATAGCGATGGTTACGGAAAATGGTATTTTGAATGATTTGCGCCGCCGATGGCTCGACTTGGAGATGCCCCAGGCCGAATTGGCACAGAGATGCGGTGTGTCTGTAAGTACGCTCAAGAGGGTGCTAGGCGGTGAGGCAACTGCGAGTTTCTCTACGGTTTCGGCGATCGCCAGGGCGTTGGGCGTTCAAGTGGGGCTTGACGAGAGCGAGAATGTGGCCGAGATGCGATATCAGCAGGCCCGCGACAAGGCGCGAACGATCGTAGCGATGGTGCAGGGTACGTCGGCTCTCGAGGGGCAGGCTCTGGATCAGAGCGACATCGAACTCATGGAGCAACGGACGATTGCTGAATTGCTGTCCGGACCGGCTGGCAGGCTGTGGGGACGCTGATGTCGGATTGGACGAGCATTCATGGCGAGACGCCTATTGATCCGTCCGGTCTGCGCCCGGCGATTCGGAGGAAGGTTGGCAATCGTGCGGAATTGAATCCGCTTGAAGCTGAGAATATCCGTCTGGCCACAGTTAAGTACCTTGCGACCAGGCCTTCGGACGGACTGGCTGACTTCACAGTCGAATGGGTTCTGAAACTCCACAAGGAAATGCTGGGTAATGTCTGGTTATGGGCGGGGCAGATTCGTTCGGTCGAACTGAATATGGGCTCGCGGATCTGGCAGATCAAGACAGATCTGCACAATTTACTCCAAGATCTGCGCTGTTGGGAGGATTCGGACATGCCGCTTACCGAGCAGGCGGCGAGGCTTCATCATCGGGCCGTTCATATCCATCCGTTTGAAAATGGTAATGGAAGATGGGCCAGGCTTCTTGCGAACATTTGGTTAAGGCTGCACGGTGAGAGCGTTACGATTTGGCCGGAGCAAGGTGTCAGCGATGGTGTGAGCCGTATTCGCGGGGAATACATCAATGCCCTCAGGGCGGCTGACGAGTGCGATATGAGCCTGCTGATCGAACTTCACAACGTATACGCGGCCAGGCAGGATTGATCGCTATTTTCGTATCGTTGGTTTTGCCCAGACGAATGGCGGAACTGCGGGGAAGAGTTTTATGTTATTTCGCTCGTTCTTCAGACGCGGGCCGGGGGTGCTGCGGCCGTCTGCGATCTGCTTCTTCATCAGGCTGGCCAGTTCGGCGACTTTTTCGGGATGTTTGGATGCGAGGTTCTTTGTCTCGCCGGGGTCATCGGACAGATCGAACAATTGTACGAAGGGCGCCTGGATAAGTTCCTCACGCTTGGCGACCTTGCGTCCGTAGTCTGCGATCGCTTTCTTCCAGGCGTCCAGAGTTTTGGGGCTGTTGCCCCAGCCTCCCGGGCAACCGCTTCCGGGACACAGGGCTAGTTTCCAGCGACCCGCTCGAATCGCCATCGCTCGCGTGGCCTGCAGGATCATCGAATTGCGGGGCGGTTTGGACTGCGGATCCCTCAACAGGCCCAGCAGGCTGATCGAATCGGGAGCCTGGTCGGGTTTCAGTTTGGTCCCGACGATATCGGCGAGCGTAGCGGCTAGATCGTGCAACGCGACAAGGCGGTCGCACTGGGATTCTGGTTTGACCACGCCGGGCCAGCGCGCGACGTACGGAACGCGAAAGGCGCCTTCGTATATCGAGAATTTGTATCCCCGATAGATCCCGCTGGAGTAGTGTCCGTCCTTCTCGAGTTCCTTCAGTTGGTTGAAAGTGGCTTGGCGCTTGCGTCCGGCGTAGGACGCCGGTCCGTGGTCCGACGTCGCGATCACCAGAGTGTTCTTGTCGAGCCCAGCCGATTTCAACGCAGCGGTCACCCGACCGACACAGTGGTCGGTTTCCATTACAAAATCGCCGTACAGCCCAATCTTACTCTTGTTTTCGAAGGTCTTGCTGGGGCTCAGCGGCGTGTGCGGGGCGGTTAACGCCACATACAGGAAGAACGGTTTGCTTGCTTTGGCGGCCGGTGCGTTTGTGCGGATGAACTTCTCAGCCTGTTTGGCGAACGTGTCGAGCACTTTGGTGTCTTCGAAATCCTCAGCCGCCGGGCCGACGCGGTTAAACGCACTCCAGCCTTTCTTTGCGGTTACGCGTCCGACCCAGCGATTGTTCCGCACGAAGGCGTAGGGATACATGTCCAGCGATCCGGGCAGGATGAAGCTGTCGTCGAATCCGTACTGGGGCGGTCCGATCTTCAGCGGTTTTTCGTAGTCGACATTACCCAGGCCCTGGGTCTTTCCATCTTTGGTCTGCATCAGCGTACCGAGATGCCACTTGCCCACGTATCCTGTGCGATAGCCCGCCTGACGCATCATGCTTCCAAGCGTAAAGCAGCCCGGTTTGAGACGCGTGCCCAGGAATCCCCACGGACCGCCGCGAACCGGAGGTCCGAAGCGCCACGGATAGCGCCCGGTCATAACCGCTACTCGCGTCGGTACGCAGACCGATGCGTTGGCGTGGGCGTCGGTGAAACGCATGCCTTCGCTTGCCAGGCGGTCGAGATGCGGGGTCGCTATCTGACAGCGGTCGCGGCCGAAGGATTCCACGTCTCCGTAGCCCATGTCGTCGGCGAGAATGAACACGACGTTAGGTTTGAAGCCGGACGAGACTGATTCTGCGGAGCCGCAGGTCGGCAGGGCGGTCCACAGGGCTCCGGCGCCCAGGGCCTTGAGAAACGTCCGTCGAGCGATTCGGCGGTTCTGTGCGATCATACCGCAATTCTACCGCGCCTAGCGGTTTTGGCAAGAGAATGGAGTTAGTTGGCTGTGACGGTGTTCCAGGGGGAGCACCGCCCGGGGCTCCGGCCGGTCGGAGTGGGGCGGTTACTTCTTTTCATTAAGCAGCTTGACCATCCCGCGGCCGAGGGCGTCGCCGACATTCATATAGGTTTCGGCATTTCCATTATAGTGAAAGCCCTGATTCCTGGGTGAGATCGATGCGTCTTTCCAGAAGCCCCGGGTCTCAACAGTTAGAACGTTGCCTGCGAATTCCGGGTACTTGCCCTTGTCTCCGCTGACGGCGAGTTGTGCTTTGGCTACTGTCAGATGAGGACCTTTCATCTTCCAACCGTCGAATCCGATAGTCGCAATTACGAAAGGCGCTTTGGGCGCCTTGAATTCAGCGCGGTAAGCCTTGATAAGGTTGACCATGTTCAGTTCGTAGTGGCTTGCGTGTGCGGGATTTCCGTCCTTGTGGCCTTGCCACCAGGCGAATCCGGCTATTTCATAACCCTGGTCCTTATACTGCGGGAAATGCTTGTCGAAATTGGCCAGTACGGCATGGGTCTCTCTGACGAAATCATCGTACTGCTTGCCGGCGTACCAGTTGACCGGTTTCTTGGGCTGACCTTCAATCCATGAAGGGCAAGTGTCCTTATAACCGGCGTATGTCCTTCCGTCGAACGTGAATCTCTTTCCGCCGGGGGGAAGTATGTCCCACCCCAAACTTCGATTTCCCTGGGAGGCTTTGATGATGATCACCGGTTCGTCGTGGTAATATCCCATGATGTGTCCGAATTGCAGTTCCGGTCCAATTGAACTTGCCCCGGCTCCGCAGCCTACGGTTAACCATTTGTTCGCCGTTGCAGTGACCACGCCCTTGTACCAGACATCTTTTCGGACCGTCCAGTTCCCCATGTCGTCGATCAGGTGTGGGAACTTCTTGTCCACTTTCACCACCGTATTCAGCGTGCCTGGAATGTCCGTCCGCCAGCACCATCCCAATCCGCCGGCGGCGGCGGTTAAGAACGTAATTTTGAAGCGGTGTTTCTTGCCCGCGTCGAACTTGAAACCGGTGCGTGCGGCCTTCTTACCGACCTCTTTTCTATAGACCTCCACGCCGTCGACTTCCATTATGTTGTACGAGGAATTGCTATAGCCCGGGTTGAATTCATAAAAACCGGTCGTTTCCATTTTTATGGAACCCCTGACGACTTGGGTCCCGCCGCCCGGAAATGGCGTGGGTTTCACGCCGCCGTAAACGGGGAGCTTCTTTGTCTTTATCGGTTTGAGTTTATCGTAGTCAGCCGTCGCTGAGTACGCTCCGGAGTAGACTGAAACCACCGGATCGATAATCTGTTTTCCCCATCGCGAACTTCCACCGCTTATCTGGCCGATCCCGACCATATTGGATTGGCCTGACATTATGTACACTTTAACCGGTTTCTTCGTGTCGGGCGCCTTTCCGTCCGGATCGGGCAACTGCGCCGGAATCTTCTTTGCATCGGCGGATTGAACGAGAAGCACTATAGCCGTCAAGGCGAGGCCTATCTGCATTCTGATTGAGTTTCGCGTCGTCATGTCAATTTCCTTTTTGCGACAGTGTCTTGCTTGCCGAGAACGGTCACCGGTTTCTCAGCTTTCAGTGCGCCGGGCAGTCCCGTTGGCAGGCGAGTCTCGCCTCATACGCCAATCAAAGCCGCCCCTTTCCTGAGACTAATCCAAAACTGCAGCTGATTATTCAGCCAGCTTCGCCATCTCAGTAGCAATGTCTTTCAAGCTTTTGGGCCACTTGTCAAAGGCAACGCTCTTTGCGCCTGGAATCCTGGGCGCCGTGAGGCCTTCAACCAGCGAACTTGCAGGTTGAGCGTAGATGAACTGTACTTTATCCAGGCCGTAGGTGTTGGCCAGGCTCTTGGCGTAGATTTCCAACTCCGCGGCATAGTCTGCGGGGGTGTAACCAATATTGCCTTCTGAAGGAACCCAGATAACGCCCGCGACCGCCATCGGGGTCATCGGGCTGACGCACCAGTTATAGGCGTAAGTTGGAATCATGTCTGATGTAACCGCACTGCTTTTGCCCGCCTGGGGGAACTCCGGGAGTCGCAACGGGACGCCCCTGGACATATCGGAGCCGCTCTGGCCGGCATCGACAATAGTCCTGACACATGCTTTGACTTCCTTGACGTGTCTGTCAGCAGCCTTCCTGGCGACATCAGAGTTTGGGAACTGCAGGAACAGTTCGTCAAGACGAGCCTTGAACCTCGGATTCTTAATGTCCTTAACCCCATTGAACGATGTCCATGACAGCGGGGAGGCAAATTGCTTGGAACGTCCGCCCTGGCCTGAAGACATGGTTATGAAGCCCTGTGGAATACCCGGGCGGTTCAGGGTCTTCGCAAATTGATAAGCAAACATCGTAACGCCTTTGGGAGGCGCAGAGTAATCGGCGGTCATCCATGATGAACGGTATCTGCCCCCGCCGGTCTCGAAGCGACGCTTTCTTGGCGTGGCGGACGTGCTGGCTTTGGTCTTTCTCCTGAACTCGCGAACCAGCGGCATGGCCGCCGGGATCTTCGCATTCTTATCGCGCTGATTGTAAGCCCAGTCACTGGTAAGCAGTGTAGAGCCTGTCAGGTACCATACGTCACCAACGAGAATATTCCTTACCGTCTTGCTGTGGCCGTGGCTCGACTTAACTGTCAAAGTTATTGGTTTAGTCGACGCCTTCATCGCCGGAAATGTCACCGACCACTGTTGAAGATCGTTCGCCACCGCCGTCCTGGTAACGTCGCCAAGAGTGATTGTGACCTTAACGCCTTTGTTTGCATGGCCCCAAATCGGGATGGTCTTATCGCGTTGGATGACAGCGCCGTCACGATAGTATTCGACAACTTGAAGGATCGGATAGTCCGGATCGGTGTAACGAGCATATTTAGCTTTCAGGGCCGCTGCTTTCGCCAGGTCGTCTTCTTCGAAGATCAGCTTGCCGTTGACGGAGGCGAACCCGGCGGCGGGGAGACCGGCTTTGTTATAGAGATTCGAGTTTTCCGGGACGGCGTTATATGCGTATTGAACGCCGATCGGCTCGGGAACTTTCTTTGAACTTACAACCACCGTATCGCCAACGATAACGGCGTCGGCGGCATGCCATTTCTTGTCTTTACCGCACAGGCGGAAATGATTCAGCTTGTCGCCCGGGGTTGGTTTCGCCGGTTCAACGAACTTGCCCGGTTCTCTGTAATCCTTGGCCATTCCCTTGCTGGCGACCATCAAACCGCCAAAGAGGCTCTCTTTTTCAAACGACACCACAACTTTCCCGCCCTGTACTTTGTAACCGGTGTAGATTGGACCAGTGTAAGCAATCTTCTTGCCATAGTCCTTCGCCAACGCCCAGCGCGCCATTCTCATGCCCGGGTGAAGCTTGTTGTAGTAGTGGATTCCGCCCGGCCGGGCCGAGTTAAGGTCCGACTGGACAACCATACCCACATTCTTGCGGTTGTTCATGAAGAACATGTACTGCACCTGGCGGAGGTCTGCGAACCCCACTGAATTCGGATCAGGCGCGCCGTAACACTGCTGCTGAGTGAAGTAGAACGGCATGTCGGGCATGCCCCAGGCGTCTCTCCAGCCCTTTACGAGGGCTTCCATTCTGGCGGCGTAGATCCTTCCGTCGCCCCCGTTGCTTGTGCCCTGGCACCAGATGGCGCCGCGGATAGCGTAAGGAATCACCGGAGCGATCTTACCATTGAAGAATTGTGAAGGACCTCGCCACATCCCGGCGATACCGGGCGGATTGGGCCTGCTCGGAATCCTTCCGCCGGCGACGGCGATTTCGCCAGCTTCTTTTTGCCACGTTCTCAGATCCTTGTAGTATTTTTCAAACGCATCGCGGCCTTGTTTTGTCAGCGGATCGGCGTTGTGCATCAGATCGACGTCGCCCTTGAGCTTCGGATGCGATTCGAACGCCTGGCGTTGGGTGAACGCCTCTATCCGGGTGTTGCTGTGTGCGCTCAGCAGAATGCCGATCGGTATCTTCAGCTCCTTGTAGAGTTCATACGCAAACGATAATGACAGAGCTGAGAAACCGCTCGCGCTCTTGCCCTTCTTCCATCCGTCGTCTGAAGTAGCTCTTTTCTGCGGATACAGGGCGGATACCGTATTGATGCTGATTTCTCTTACCGGGATGTCTTCCTTGGAGCCGACGATCTCGCGTGCGATACCGTTGCACATGCTCTTGCCCGCGATCCAAACCATATTGGACTGGCCCGATGAGAACCACACTTCACCAACCAATACGCCTTTAAGGGCGATTGATTCGCCCTTGTTGTTTGTCACCTTGAAGCTGCGCTCGGTCAGGGAGGCCTTGAGCGGATTCAGCTTAACCATCCAATCGCCATTCTTGTCGGCGAGGGCTGTCTTCTTTTGACCTGCAAATTCGACTGTGACTTTAGCGCCTGGCGCATCGAAACCCCAAACCGGCGCGTCCGTTTGTCTTTGCAGAATCATATTATCTGTGAACGGCGCAGCTAACTCTAATTTCTGGTCAGCCGCCGTCGCGGGCGCCGCCATCGATAACAGCAACAGAAGTGAGACCAGAAGATTCAGCGTTTGTCTTAACATTGGTGCGGCTCCTTCAAGAGAGTTAGTCCATTCATGACCCGAAGAGGATCTACGTTTACTAGACAACCTAAGCGGGCGGACATGTTCGTCGCCTGGCGCATTAGTTTGGCCCGTTTTGCGGGTCCATTGAGGCCGAAAGACCGTCCCTCGGCCCGTTAGGGGCAATATGATACCCGATCGGGCCTCGCCTTAGAACAGGTTTCCGCCATGCCGCGTTTGGTTCAAGCACCAGCGGCCCCCGAAACACTCCGCGGCACGGTTGCAGCACGGGGAGGCAGCGCCATTGCAGCGCGTGGGGAGGGGGGCGATGGCGAAGGAGATGTAGCGGAGACGGTAAGCAGCCTGACCGGGCCGACCGTTACCGGGGCCTATTTCTTCTTCCAGTCGATTCTGCCGATTCGCTTTTCGAGGTCTACAAAGACCGACGCGTGCTGGAACTCACGCCGGAATGTCCAGCCCTTCCGGACCGCATCGCCTTTGGGCGCGCCGAGGGGCCTGTCGAATTGGGGATACCAATCAAACGTTCCATACTCCGGCAGCCATCCCCATGTATAGCAGAAGTAGCAGTGCTCTCCGGCGCCGATGAGGAAGCTGGCCAGCGGAAACTCAAGGTTTTTGACGGCTGTGGCATACTGCTCGGCGTGCGACTTCTTCATCAGCTCCTCGTCGCTCCACCATGTGAAACCGGGCCAGGCTTTGAAGACAACGATTTCGCCGCGTTTGGCCGCGGCGGACATGGTCTTGATCGTATCGGCGATGTACTCCTTGCTCTGGCGCCTCTTTAGCACATTGGCGGCCCGGTCGAAGTCATCGACCATCGCGCCGTCGACCACGTCCAGATAGCGCCATCCGAGAGCATCTTCCTGTTTTTGCCCCTTCTTCGGACCGTGAAGCGGATTGAGCAGGATGATGGAGTCCTTTCCCATCTTCTGCTTGGCCTGACGGATCATCTCGAACATTCCCTGCTCGAGCTTGCGGGCTTTGGCCTTGCCCAACACTCGCTCATAGGAAGAGCCCGGAGTATACGCCGTCCCTCCGTCCAGGAAGATCCCGTCGCAGGAATACTCACGCACCGCCTTGCCCGCAACGCCCGCCCACCAGTTGCGCAGCGCCGGGCTGGTCGTATCAAAGAGCTGGATATTTCTCGATCCCTTCTTGAAGGGGAATGTCGCATTCTTCGGGAGGGTCGCATTTGAGATTTTGGCGTGGGCTCGACCGAAATCGCCGGACCAATAGAACAGCACCCTGGCTTTGGGGTTGCGGGTTTTGATCGTGCGCGCCGCGTTGGCTACGAGGCGTTCAAACGACATCTCTTTGTTGTTTCTGTATTTGCGGCTCATTTTACCGCCGGTGAATGCGATAAAATCGTAGTGGTCGGCGAGGAATTTGTACTGCTCGCCCTTGAGTCCATCGCCCAACCCGACGTGCGCATACACGGGCATGCGGTCCCACGAAAAGTGCGGATAACCCACCTTGCGTTTCGTCGCGCTCGACGGTGTCCCCGCCGGCTTGGGGTCGGCGCCGGGCAGTTGAGCGGGAATCTCTCTGGCGACGAGCGACGCGCCCAAGAGCATAACCGCCGCAAGGACGGCCCGCAGGAGTGTTCGCATTCGGTAGCACGCTGTCACGGTGTTGGCCTCCATGGTCGGCTTGGCGATGACAGACGGTCCGGGCAGTCTGTTATCGCCCAGACTCGATCGGTTAGCGCACCGGTTTTAACGCGAACGACTTGATTGCCACGCCTTTCTGCGGAGGCTTGTGGCGCAAGAACCGCAGGGTGTTGGCGCCCTTTTTGAGAGTGAGCGTGACCGGTTCACTGGTCCGCCACTTCCCGACGGTGAAGGGCATTGTCATGGCGACCCGGGGCTCGTCGTTGGCCGAGACCACGAGTTGCTGAGCGTAATTGGCCGTGACCACGCGCGCCGTCAACGAGTACTTGCCGGCCCGCGGGGCGGTGATCTCGTATTCGAAGTTCGAGTTCGTGCCCTGGCTCGGTCCGGTCGGGTCCTTCTTAGGACTTTTTGCGTAGTAGTCTCGGGCATACTTGTCCGATATTCGCTCGCAGACGTTTCCGTATATGTCGTAGAGGCCCCACGGATTGGGCTTCTTCTTGCCTACCGGATGCGACTTGCCGCCGGCGTTGTCCTTGAACCATGCGTAGTCTCCCAAGCGCGCCGGATCGGCGCCGAAGAACCACTTCGTGTCCTTACCGGCGCGGGAGGCGTACTCCCACTCGGCCTCGGTCGGAAGCCGCACTTCCCGCTTGGTCTTCTCGGCGAGCACCTCACAGAATTTCAACGCATCCGCTTCTGAGACGTTGTCAACCGGGCAGTCCGCAGCCTTGGTCGACCTGCTGGGGTTCGAGCCCATGATCGCCTGGTACTGGGCCTGGGTCACCTCGTACTTGCCCAGATAGAATCCCCTGGTGAGCATGACCGCGTGCTTCGGCACCTCAACGCAGTTGAACCTTCCGTCGGTCTTGCTTTCGCCTCCCATCGCGAACGCTCCGGGCTTGATGTAAACCATATCCATCGTCACGCCGTCACCCAGGTCGAGCTTCAGTTCGCGCGGGGCCCGGTTGCTGGTATGCGTAACCGCCGCCCGTAAACCCCAGTTATTGTATCTGCCATACCCACCGCTCAGGAGTCGCGTCCCGGACGTGCATTCGGTCGAAACGCTCTTCCACGTGCCGCCGCGCAGAACCGTTTGGCCTTTAGGGGAGAAACGCGGGAGGAATATCTGCAGACCGCCTGCGAAGCTCTTCATGGCCTTGACATCCTTTGTGCTGCCGGACGGCTTGCTGTATGCGGCGGCCGGTATCGTTATGACGCCGTCCTTGCCGTAGGCGATCTTTTTGTCTTCGCTGGTCTCCGGTCGGGCGGTAGCCTTCTCTTGTCCGTCAGCCTCGCCCAGGTTCTCGCCGACGGCCTTAAGCGCCTTGGCCTTGGCTTCCTGTATGATCGTTCGCTGAGTTTTGAGCGCCACACTGCTCCAGAAATCGGGCGTCCCTCCCTCCCCGTAAGTAGGCTTCTCGCCCAGAACGTCGCCGGCCCAGTAGGCGCGTTTGACCTGCAGATACGCTTTGGCGTTCCTGCGCGCCTGTGTAGTGGCCAGAAAATCGGTGTCCTTCGGGTACCGCCCGGCGTAGTTCGCGTTCTTGCCGCCTCCCCATCCCGGACCCAGACAGACGACCCAGCCCTTGGGCGTCCAGCGTGCAAGAGCTGCGTGGCCTCGACTGGGACGGGCAACGGTTGGAATCCCCCAGGCTCGCAACATAAAGCGCCCGAAGAACGCGCGACGACCGCACACTCCGCCGTTCATAAGAATGTTCTGAAAGAACTGGAGCTCCGGCCTGTCGTATTTATTGTCCCCCGACCCGTACTTGACGTCACTCGAGACGATACCCACATAGCGCCAGGCGTGGCTCGGTTGGTAGACATGGTCCGGACGGAAGTTGCGGAGTGTCTCTCGGCCCCAGGCGAGGGTCTCGTCCGGCTCGTTCCCGTTGACGACCATGCGCAGGTCCCAGGTGCTCAGACCTTTGAACCCCGAATCCAGCTCGTCGGCCAGGTAGGCCTTTTCGTAATGCAGGTAGCGCCTGGCCGGATCTATCATCTCAGGACCGTCGGTCCGGGCTTTGGCATTTTGCTGACTGACGGGAACCGCATGCTCCAGGGCGATCGCCATCGCCAATCGCTGCAGTACGCCCTCGGAGGCCTTATCGCTCACCTTCCGTATGACGGTGTAGATCTGCATCGCCCGGCCGTACTCCGCCGGGCCATAGCTTCGCCCCTTTCGTGGGGCTTTGGCTCCGTCGGCCACGAGCATCTGCTTCATGAGATCGGCGTCGGCCAGCATCTTCTCGATCAGCGCAGCCTGGGCCTTTCCCTGCTTGGCGAAGTTCGCCAGACCTTGAGGCGTGGCCTTGAGCAGGACGACGTATTTCACGAGCTTGGCGTCCAACGCGTCGCTTGCCAGGAACTTACTCACCGCAGCGGAGTCGGCGGGGTCTTTCTGCGGAACCTTTGCCGCCAGTTCGCTGCGCAGTTGGTTGAGCATGCCGGTGTACCGCTTGAGGAGCTCCTGCTCTGTCGCCGCGTCAGCAGCGTGGACGCAAACGACCAGGGAGACAAGTGAGGCGAGGATTAGCAATCTGAATTTCATGTTAGACTCCTGATGAGATGCGATATCTCGATTAAGTTACTGGTGGGAATTCTGATTCCGCGCGGGTGTGCGTCGGTGGCGCGGCCGGCGGGGCGTTTGGGGAGAGCGGGGCTAGGGCGATCGCTTGGCGCCTCCGTTTGGCCCGTCTCTCGCGTGTTCGTTGGGGCCCGGGGACAGTCTCCAGGCCGACTTCAGGCGGTATTATACCTGATCTGGCTTCGATGGGGAAGGTGTTTCACCCATATAGCGTCTGATTCACCGGATGCAGGCCCAACATACCTCAGCACGGTTGCAGCACGAGCGCCGATCGCCGGATACGCAAACCCAAGATCTCGCATCCATTTCCCAACGTACGCTTCTTTGCTAAGTACCCGAGATAGGAGCCGTATGCGGTAGTGCCGCACGTACGGATCTGTGCGGGGGCGGGGCACCAGAAAGGGCGGTCCCCACCGCGACCACTCGATCGGTTCGTTCCACCCGACATTCACCTTGAAATCGCCGTTCGAACTCGTCACAGCCCGAGTTTCGATCCGGTATTCAGCTCCGGTGTCGCCGGCGCCGCGACAGGACAGAAAGACCTCCAGCCAGCAATATGAGAGTTGTCGGTTCGGGGATGGGTGGCGGTTCGAGTACGGTCAGCACCGTGTAGTTCGCCAAGTCGCCTTCGGTCAGATAGCTGAGTGTGTAATCCACGTCGGCTGCACCGTTGTTGATGTCGATCCAATCCCAGCCGGCCCAGTAGCGGATCGGGCTGCTAGCCTGACCTTCGATTAACTCCAGAAAACTCGTAAGCGAATCATCGGCTTGACCGTTCAGTGCCAACATGCCGCCGAGGGCCATGTTGATAAAAGAGTCTCCTCCACCGTCGAAGTCAACGCACAGAGTTCCACCAATACTCACAAGTCCTCCGTCAGTGATCTCCAGCATACCACTGCCATTGTGACCAACCTCCAGGTCGCCGCCAACATTCCAGGTCGAACCGGCTCCGTCAACGATTGTCGTGCCCGTCGAAGGACTCGCTACGTATCCAATCGCCCCGGTCGCAGTTGAAAGATCCGCCCCTCCCCTTACGTTCAGCATGCTGTCCCCGTTGACTGTAATACCGCCCGTGCCGGTTGTGAATACCGCATTATACAAGACGCTCAGCGAGCCGCTGCTCCCCCATGCGGCGCCAACGGTGACTCTCGACGCGCCGTTCTGTGTGAAGGTCGCACCAGGCCCGGTCACCATCATCGTTCCGTCCTGGCCGCTCAGCTCGCCGGTCGCGATTAGAACGTCACCGTCGATCAGGACGTCAGCATCGGACTCAACGACGACCTGTCCCGTCGAGTCCGCGACAACCGAATCACCCACGCGCAAATCGCCGCCGATACTAACCTGTGCCCCGTTTCGCAGCACCACCGAGCCATCCCTGCCGCTGCCGCCGACGAACATCATACCGGACATCGTCAATGACGCGGCGGGACCATCGGCCCGCAGCGTACCCGTGCCCGATTCGATGCTGGACCCGACCACGACGCTGTCGACAACCGCAGTAGAATCGTTGATATTGAACTCGCCGCCCGCCTGGACGCGGAGCTGGTCGACCCCGGTCATCGACGCGCCGTCGACAAGAGTGACGGTCGGATTGCCCACGCCCTGACCGTCCAGGATGTAGCTTGCGCCCGCCGACACCGGCGCGAAGCTCCCACCGTCGACGGTCAGCCCACCGTCGGTGAAGTCAAACCCGCCGCCGGTGAAACTGGTTCCGCTGCCGGCCAGAATCGCATCGAGTTCAGTCGACAGAGATGCTGCATTGTCCACGACCCCGCCCGAGGCTTCGTCGAACCGCCAGTAGGCCGCCAAACCGTTCGTTTCGAGCAGCGCGTCGGCGGGATTACCCACGCCATTGTTATACAGCATCGCGATCTCGTCGAGAGACAGGACGCGGTCCCAGATCGCCGCATCGTCCAGCAGGCCGATCCACCGTCGCCCGCCACGTCGGTCGGCGCCAATATTGAGCCCATCTGTTGAGGCCAACTGCGAAGTGAGACTATCATCTTCGCCCTTGAACGCGCCGTTGATGTATGCCCGAAGCGCAACGCCTTCCTGGTAGGTGACCGTAAACAGGTTCCAGTTGTTGATCGTTGGGGCGATGCTGAAAATCGGTATCTCTTCCTGGGTATTAAGCTTCGTGCGGGAGGCAACCAGCATTGATCTGTCGCCCGCGTCCGCATCGATACGGGAAGCCATCGCCCAGTTGTTCGTGCTGGGCGTGCTCTCCAGGACGTAGTGGTGTCCGCTCGTCGCGTCGTTCTTGAACCAGACGCTGTACGTGTATTCCGCAGCCTGGTCCGGTATGACCTCATTGGCCACATCGAAATGGCCGCCGCCGTCAACCGACGCGCCGGCGCCCAGTTTGCCCGTTGACGTCGCCGTCGCATCGAACGATCCGACCGTAACACTACCTCCGCTGATCGCAAAAGACCCGCTCGACTGGACGGTCAGAAGGCCGGCGACCTCCAGTGTCCGCGGCGACGTGATTTCATCCCCGCCGGTTGCATTGAACGGCGCGGAGGAGGCGATTGTCAGATTGTTGGAGAAACCCAGCGTTCCATTCGTCCAATCGAACGTCCCGCCGGCGGAGTTGTCGAACGATCCGCAAGTAGCCTGGCCGCTACTGTTGAGCTTCAGCGTTCCGCCCGACCAGAGCTTCAGCGTGCCGCCAACGGCCAGTTGACCATCGTTCTGCACGGTGATAGCGCCCGTGCCGCCGCCCGCTGTGTCGCTGCCGCCAACGTATAGCGAGCCGGTGTTGTTCCACAACGATTCGCCGCCGTCCACCGTCGCCGTGCCTTGAGCGCTGCTGTTCTTGCCCAGGTACCCGTCGACGTTCGTGAAAGTCCCCTTGGCCCGGACGTTCAGTATCCCGTGGCTACCGGCGTACCACCCGGCAAGCAGTTCGCCGGTGTTTGTCATGATCGAGTTTTCGCCCGTGACTGTCACCGCACCCACGGCGCCATTGTTCCGGCCGACATGGCTGTACTCCACTGATACCGCGCCGCCGTCTTCCACGGTAAGCGCACCGGGGTCTTCGTACCCGACGACGATGTACATGCTGCTGGTCCAGGTCGAACCGGCGTTCTTGACCGTAATGTGTCCATTGCTGCCGTTGTAACGACTGATGTAGCCTCGAACGCTGGTTACGTCCGCGCCGTCTTTGATCGTCAGCGTGCCCACGCCACCATCGCCGACGTAGAGATTGTTATTGTTGATCCATGTCGAGTTTTCCCCGGTGACTGTCACCGTACCAATACCGTCGGCATGATTGCCCACCTGCCCGGAGGCGTTTTCGACCCGCCCGCCAGCGGATATCAGGAGCGCACCATTGGTGTAATCACCGACGTAGAGGTGGCCCGAATTGATCCAGGCCGAAGAGGTCCCACTTACCGTGACGTCGCCCTCCGCGCCGGCATAGTACCCGACCATACCCACCACGCCGCTTACAGCGCCGCCGCCGGTGATGTCCATGCGACCGCTGCCCAGCTCGCCGACGATCACGTCTCCCGAGGCCGCCCACGTCGAATCGGCCCCGTCAACGATCGCCGTGCTCGTCGAAGGCCCCGCTACGTATCCAACCGTCCCGGTCGCACTCGAGAGATCCGCCCCGCCCGTCACATTCAGCGCACCGGCGCCGTTGACCGTAATACCGCCCGAGCCGGTTGTGAATACCGCATTGTCCAGGACGCTCAGCGAGCCGCTGCTCCCCGACTCGGCGCCAATGGTAACTCCAGACACCCCGCTCTGCGTAACGGTCGTGCCAAGTCCGGTCACCGTCATCGTTCCGGTCTGGCCGCTCAGGGCGCCGGTCGCGATCAGAACGTCACCGCCGACAGAGACGTCAGCGTCGGATTTAACCGCGACATCTCCAGTCGAGTTTGCGACAACCGAATCCGCCACACGCAAATCACCGCCGATACTAACCTGTGCCCCGTTTCGCAGCACCACAGCGCCGTCCCTGCCGCTGCCGCCGACGAATACCATGTCGAATGTCGTCAATGACGCGGCGGGACCATCCACTACCAGCGTCCCCGTACCGGCTTCGATGCTCGACCCGGCCACAACGCTGTCGACGTTCACCGTGGAACTGTTGATATTGAACTCGCCGCCCGCCTGGACGCGAAGCTGGTCGATACCGGTCATAGACGCGCCGTTGATGAGATTGACGGTCGGGTTGCCCGCGCCCCGACCGTCCAGGATGTAACTTGCTCCCGACGATACCGGCGCGAAGGTCCCGCCGTCGACGTTCAGCGCACCGTCGGTGAAGTCAAACCCTCCACCGGTAAAACTAGTTCCGCTGCCGGCCAGGACCGCATCGAGCCCGGTCGACACCGAAGCTGCATTGTCCACGACCCCACCCGAGGCTTCGTCGAACCGCCAGTAGGCCGCCAGACCGTTCGTCTCAAGCAGCGCATCGGCGGGATTACCCACACCACCGTTGTACAGCACCGCGATCTCATCGAGCGACAAGACACGGGCCCAGATCGCCATATCGTCCAGCAGACCGATCCACCGACGCCCGCCATATCGGTCGGAACCAATATTGAGCCCGTCGGTCGAGGCCAACTGCGAAGTGATAGTGTTATCTTCGCCCATGAACGCGCCGTTGATATACGCCCGAAGCGCAACGCCTTCCTTGTAGGTGACCGTAAACAGGTTCCAGTCGTTAAACGTTGGGGCGATGCTGAAAGCCGGCACCTCTTCCTGGGTATTGATCTTCGTGCGGGAGGCGACCAGCATTGACTTGTCCGAATTGACGCGGGAAGCCATCGCCCAGTTGTTTGAGTTGGGCGTGTTTTCCAGAACGTAATGGTAGCCGCTCGTTGCGTCGTTCTTGAACCAGGTGCTGTACGTGTATTCCGCAACCTGGTCCGCAATGACCTCATCGGTCACATCGAAATAGCCCGCACCGCTAAGCGATGCGCTGGAACCGAGTTTGCCCGAAGCCGCCGCCGTCGCATCGAACGAGCCGACCGTAACACTACCGCCGCTGATTGCAAGAGTCCCGCCCGACTGAACGGTTAGAAGGCCTGCGACCTCCAGCGTCCGCGGCGACGTGATTCTATCCCCGCCGCTTGCGTTGAACGGCGTGGAGGAGGCGATTGTCAGATCGTTGAAGAAACCCAGTGTTCCACTCGTCCAGGTGAATGTTCCCCCCGCGGATTTGTCCAGCGATCCGCAAGTGACGCGTCCACCGTTGATACGCAAAGTTGCTCCCGATTGAATGGTCAGAACGTTAGCAACCTCCAGCGTCCGCGGCGATATGATTAGAGTACTGAACGGCATGGAGGAGTCGATCGCCAGATTATTGTTGAAACCCAGCGTTCCACTCGTCCAGGTGAATGTTCCCCCCGCGGATTTGTCCAGCGATCCGCAAGTGACGCGTCCACCGTTGATACCCAAAGTTGCTCCCGACTGAATGGTCAGAACGTTAGCAACCTCCAGCGCCCGCGGCGATACGATTAGAGTACTGAACGGCATGGACGAGCTGATCGCCAGATTATCGTTGAAACCGAGGGTTCCAGAACCCCAATTGAACGTTCCGCCCGTGTTACTGAAGGACCCACAAATCACACTTCCGCCACCAATGCCCAAAGTCCCTCCCGGCTGAACGGTCAAAAGGTTGGCGACCTCCAACGTCCGCGGCGACGTGATTTCATCCCCGCCGACTGCGTTGAACGGTGTGGAGGAGGCAAACGTCAGATCGCTGGAAAAACCGAGGGTCCCATTCGTCCAATCGAACGTTCCACCGTTGGAATTGTCGAAAGTACCGCATCGGGCCCGGCCACCACCGTTAATCGTCAATTCGCCGCTGCTTCGGATCTCCAGTGTGCCGCCAACGTCGAGCAGGCCGCTATCCAGGACGGCGGCATTACCGTCGCCCAGATTACCAATGTAGGCATTGCCCGCGACGGTCAGGTTGGCCCCGGCGCCGCTGATATTTGCGATACCTTCTCCCCCGAACTCGTCGCCGATTATGACTTCCCCACTGGAGACACTGCCCCCCGTGGCCACTTCCAGCCCCCCATTTCCCTGCCCGCCAATCCGGAAAACGCCGGAATTGATCCACGACGAACCAGTTCCTGTAACTTTCACATCACCACTCGAATTCGTTGCGGCGCCGATCGAACCGTTGGCATTGGTCATCTGGGCCCCGCCGGATATCTCAACTTGCCCCGATTGGGTTTGCCCGACGGTCAGGTCCTGGCCAGCGATGTTCATTGACGCGCTTCCGGTCAGACGCAGCGTCGGGGCGCCCTCGCCGTCCACGGCGAATGTATCTGCTGGCGCGAGCATCTGACCACCATTGACGCTCAAAACACCGGCCGACAGTTCAAACGCGCCGCCTTCGGTATTGTCGAATGATTCGACGATAACACTGCCCCCAACGATCGCCAGTTCCCCGCCGTTCCAGAGTTTCAGCGTCCCGCCCACCTGCAACAGACCGCCGTCGCTGACACCTATGGCTCCGCTGCCTCCGGCCGACGTGGAACTGCCTCCAACATATAGCAAACCACTGTTATCCCACGTGGCTTGGGCGTCGTTGATTCCTTGACCTCCAACCAAAACAGCACCATCCGAACCGGAATACGCGGCAACCAGCCCGGTTGCACTGGAAACGCGGGCGCCGCGATCGATCAGCATGATAGCGCGCGAATTGCTTGCAGCACCAACAAGCATCGTTCCCAACGCATCGAGGAGGGAACCCTCGCCGCTGACGCTGACGAAGTTCTGCGGAGAGTTCGATTTTCCGAGTTCGGCGATAGCGCAGGAGACCTCCGCTCCATCCATAATGTACATCCTGCCTGCACCCCCGTCGCCTACGGTCAAATTCCCCGCGACTGTCCACCTTGAAGGGGTGTCCGTCGCATCGGCGCCCTGAACCAGGACTTCACCCGATGCTCCTGCAGCATCACCTATCACACCCATACTGCTGGTGACGCTTCCGCCGTCGGTAATATCGAGCCATCCTCTGCCTCTGACTCCAATCCCCAGATAGCTGCTGCCTGTCGACCAGGTCGAACCGGCTCCGTCAACCCTGGCTACGCCTTGTCCTTGTCCTACTGCGCCGTAAGTCGGGCTACCCCCGATCGAACTTGCTGCACTCGTCTGGACTTCGGCGCCCTCGGTGATGCTGAGGAACCCGCGACCGTACCCACCGACGACCAGTTGATCGGTGGTCCACTGTGAACCTGCGCTCCGCACTTCAACTACACCCGTGCTTGCCGATGAGGTTACGCCAAGACACGATTGCTTGCTGCTTACCGCACCGCCGTCAGAAATGCTTAGCGTTCCAAGTTCGTTGTAACCGATCTCCAGGTCAAACGGAGTGTTGGAGGAGGAGTTGGAGTACGCATGAGTGACAGCCCAACTGGAACCATCGCCCTCGACGGTTACTGTTCCCGGGGAGTACACGCCCACTCTCCCTTGCGGACTGCTCACGACAGAACCGCTTCGAATTTCGAACGTGCCGCTCCCCTGCGTAGAACCTACATACACAGTGTTGGGACTCGAGTTCGAAGGCAAACTGAGGGTTGCGTCGTTGACTAGCGCTACTGTTGTGCCGCCGCCGACGTGAAGGTCCCCAGCCGCCGACTGCCCGGTGGACAGCAGGTGCGGCTTGAATGTTCCGCCGTCTATCGTGAGGGAACCTCCGCCCAGGTCCAGCCATCCCGAGTAATTCTTCAGCGAGCCTGCAGTGACATCTCCACCGTCGAGGTGAAGTGCTCCATCGTCGCGAATCGTCAACACGCCATCGACGACAACCCGCCCGCCCGTCTCGACGTACACCGCACCTTCTCCGCCGTTGCTGCTCGCCGTTCCACCGATATTCAGGGCCCCTGTGCTGTGCCATGTCGCACCATTACCGGAGACTCGCACCACGCCCTTGCGCACGTGTAGCGGACTCGGTCCCCAGTTGCCGGCCTGCTTGCCAATGAAGGCGTTGGCGTTGGTGAACGTGGCGCCTGTCTCGATGTTCATTTCACCCCATATATTGTCACCGACGGTCAAGTCGCCGGTGATAACCCCGCTGGCTCCGCCGCACAGCGTCAACGTCTGCATCATCGGTCCGCTACCGGCATTGCCGTCAATAACCACCGCACTTGTTCCCGGGTCAAACTCGCCGCTGAAGACAGTCAACTGACCGCCGTTGAAACTGAAAGCGCCATCGCCATCTACGTTGAGTGATCTCGTCACGACGAAGCCGTTGTTGATTGTCAACGAACCCCCGGACTTGACATTGATCCCACCGTCGTAGGTATCATCGTCATGTTGTCCGAATGCGAGGACCTCAAATTCCGTGTAGGACGGAAACGGAGAACTGCCGAGAGGATCGCCGATAGTCAGAACGCCACCGTTCTCCACAATCAATGAATCGCCAATGAACTCGTTCGACGTGATTTTAACGGTGGAGTTGATTACCCGATCGCCTGTTGAGCTAAATTCCCTCGCCGTAGCCGAAGAACTTTGCTTACCGGGCATCTGATCGGTCGTGAATGATGCCAACATATCACGCTTGGACGCTGTAATTATAGGATCCATCAAAGGCCACGTATGGGACCACGCGGAACCCTCGCGCTCGGAAAAGAAGTAAGGGTCGATACCCCAGGACAACAACTCCAACGTGACTGAATGGTTCTCCTCGAGGACCACACTGTTGGACAGCGACCCTTCAACCGAATACGTGGCGTCCATGTCCAGGCGTGTCGTCGGCATTGTGACATCGATCTCGTCGCCCATGCGGAATGTGATGCTGTTTGCATTACCCGAGGATCTTGTTTGCTCGTGGCCTTGATCGTCCACGTAGCGGACCTCGTAGTCGACGGCTTGGTTGAGACTCAGAGCCCCCATGCAGGAGACGTCCGCCGTAAGGTCCTGCTGTACTGACACACCGTAAGTGAGATACGCATTAAGGAGGTCTGCCGACGCGCTTACGTAATAAAGGTCTGCGCCAATACCCCAATTGTAGGGAATAAAGCGGCTGAGATCACCGCTCAACGTGACCAGGTCATCGTACGTGCTTTGCATCGAGATGATGGCGGAACCGTCATTGTTGATCGCGGTGGCGGCCCGACCGCCGGACGAGGGCCCACTCATACCGAACTGACCGCTCAAGCCCGTCTTGTCCTCCAGCAGATTCGCTCCGGCCCAACCGAGAATCCCAGTTCCGCCCGGTAGAACGGTCGTCGAATTGCCATCTACATCGAAACTGATGATTGAATTCGTCCCGCTGTCGAGCGTCGTGTTCATAATGGTCGTATTGCCCATAACGGTCTTGTCGGCCAATGTGAAACTCGCGGTCATATGTCCGCGTGCCGCCAGTCTGCCTGACAGGTCGTAGACAATGTCCGGTAAGGGAGAGTCCACTGCCGTGCTGTTTGCCCCGATACCCGAATCGGTTACGAGCGTCATGGTCTCCCCCTGGAACAGGGCGGCAGGAGGTGTTGCCATGCTTATGCTCGGGCTGAAATCCATAGACAGCGCCGCATCCGAAGCCGACGCTGCAAGCCCGATAGTGCTGGTCAGGTTAAGAGCGCCATCGGTAGCCCCCCGTACGCGAAGGCTGGTTTCCTGTTCGAACACATTCTCTGTAGAAAGATTGACAAGAGTTGTCAGAGGAGCGGTGTTCAGATTGTCGAAATCCACAATCGTGTGTGAGGAAGCAACCAGGGCGTTGCCGTTGCCTGCGCTCCACATACCGCCAATGTCGGACTCCCAGGTCTTCGTGCCCCACTCGAACAGAGTGAGTGAACTCTGGCCCGGGGCGGTGGTGTTCACGGTGAACAAGAACAGTATGAAAACAACAATGGCTAGACCGCGTCTGACGTTTGTGGCATTCATGGCTCTTCTCCCTTTTTCGGCTCTTTGCCCAATGTAGTCACCCGATACCTTACGACTACGTATGCACGCTCAATTTGACAGGGGGGAACTTGGCCACTGCGGCCTAGCTCGGGAAAGAAAGCGTCTAAGCGCGAACGCTCCTGCCCTCATTCAATCGACCGGCTCAGGTCGAATGCGGCCCGCTGCCCCGACAAAACGGGCTCATCTAATATGAATATTATCGCATGGAAACCAGTTGATTCAAGATAAATGTGAGAATATTCTGTGTCCGGTTGAACGCGGGCTTTTCAAGGGGCGGGCCTTGGGTGCGCATATTAGGAGGCAAGCCCGCAGGGCGCTTGGAGCCGAACGCCACACACGAGCGGCTGGATACACCGCCATTGCAGCGCAGTTGCAGATGTTGCGTAGGGTCTTGGATGAAAGGGGGGAAAGGGTGAAACGCTGGCGATTCCCGCTGCGGAAGATCAATACGACAAGCATCTCAAGCAATTATGTCATGCGTTCCCAGAGCGGAATACAATTGTCTTCTTCACAGTAATTACCATATCGGTTTCATGTTCCACGCGTCGAGAGACTTCAATGTAACACTGCCGTTCTCGGCAAATACCGACACGCCCAGGTCCTTGTCTCCGGGATAATCGACCCTTGTAACACTTGTGGCGCCATCATTAATGAATACTTCGAGAACAGATTTGTCAATAAACACGTGCAGTTTAAGACTCTTGTCTTCCCCCAGCTTTAAAGGAAGCTCCGTCCCCGCCACGTTCAATTTCCCGTCGGCGTATCTAATAGTGACCGCGTTCTTGCCGTCTTCGCTCTGACGGACCTTCAGGCCAAAGGCTCCCGCGTCGGCGTTCGTGAACTGCGCGATGATTTCCAGCGTATCGCCTTTGATATCTTTAAGCAGTTCAGATTTACTGTTCACTTCCAGACCCTTGATCTCGCGGTGTTTGGCGCGCAGCTTCTTGAGCTCTGGCGCGGGGGCCTGGATAAGCCGCTTGTCTTTGTCAAGCGTCAGGACGCGAGGAAGAGACATACACCCGTTCCAGCCGCGTTTGGGTTTGAATCCGCAGATCCAACCGACCAGGATTCGGCGGCCGTCTTTATCTACAAAAGCATTCGTGCCATAAAGTCCGCGCGTCCATGACCGGTCCTTCGGCGGGTTCTTTCCGAAACCGTAATCAACTATTCCGGCGCCGCCGTTCTTTTTGAAATTAATGGTCTTCGCGTCAAAGTCTCCAACGATATAGGAAAGCGGATGTGTCGAGCGGATCAACACCCACCTGTTCTGGAGAGGAAAGAAGTTCGGGCATTCGCCGGAGACGCCCTCCATCTTACCGGCGTACTTCCATTTTGTCAGTTCCTTGTTCTGGGCTTCGGCGACCAGTCCGCCGCATGATTTGAACGTAACGAAGGTCCGCCCGTCTGACCTGAACACAAAGGGATCGCTCCATCCGCCGTGTACGTCCGCGGGCACTCCGTTCATACCGGCGGCTAGGATCGGGTTCTCCTTTATCCGTTTCCATTTTATCAGATCTTCATCACAGGCGATGGCGGCCCATTGCTCACGCTTTGGCGTCCTGCCGGGAGCGTACCGTTTGGCGTGAACAAAGGTATAGAATATCATCGGTCGGCCGTTTCCATCGAGAGTAACACAGCCTGAATTACATCTTGTCTCCCCCCGTTTGATCATGGGTAATAAGGCCCAGTCAAGATGCTCCCAGTGGACAAGGTCCTTGCTTCGCGCGTGCGCCCAGAGTGAATAATTGTATCCCCAGCGATCACCGCTGAACGGGTTGTACTGGTAAAAGATATGATAGGCTCCCTTGTAGTGGATCGCGCCGCAGATATCGTTCATCCACTGAGAGGGTGGCCGGAAATGATAGACAGGACGGGTGGGATCCTTCTCGGCAAGCGGGATCGCGGTCTTAACTGTCTCCTTTGCCTTCTTGACCCACTGGGCTTCTTCAGCCCGGCTGGTGTCAGTTACAAGTGTCGCCACGACCATCACGCCCAGAATGAATCTTATAGAATAATTAAACATAGTCTTTCCCTCTTTCCTTTCTCGGTTTTCCCGATGTTACTCGCGTCGCACGTCGAAATCTATCGAAATAGATCCGGCTGTTCGGCCTGGCGATGATACGTACTGCAAATGCAAATGAGTTTGAAGACTGCAAAGGCTTGGAGAGTGGTGAACCGAAGCGATATGTCGCCGGCCAGGCGAGAGAATCCCCCAAAACATCGGGCGGGCACGAATTATCGGGGCTTCAGACCCGGCCGTCGGATGCCCAGCTTCGCCATCCGCGACTCGAGTGTCGAGGGTTTGAGGCCGAGAATCTCGGCCGCACCCCCGCTGCCGCGAACGCGCCAGTCCGTTCGTTCAAGAATCTCGACGATGTGTCGTTTCTGGACTTCATCCAGCGTTGCGGCTTCGGGTCCGGGTGCGAGCGTCTTCTGCGGCAGTTGCACCTGCAGCGCGGGCCCGCTGGACTGGATCATGGCGCGTTCAATGACATTCCTCAGTTCCCGGACGTTGCCCGGCCAAGGGTGGTTCTGAAGGGAAGTCATCGCCCCCTGCGACACCGTCTCAATACGTTTACCCATCTTCTCGCTGAATTCGCCCACGAAGGCCCAGACCAGCGCGGGGATGTCCTCCCTTCGCTCCCGGAGAGGGGACACGGTGATCGGGAACACATTCAGCCTGTAGAAAAGGTCCTCACGGAACTGCCCTTCCGAGATATCCTTCTCCAGGTCCCGGTTCGTCGCGGCGATCACTCGCACGTCTACGGTCATCGTCTCGGTGCTCCCCAGCCGCTCGAACTGTCCTTCCTGGAGCACGCGCAGCAGCTTTGACTGCGTTTGAAGAGGAAGTTCCCCGATCTCGTCGAGGAAGATCGTGGCCCCGTCCGCCAGTTCGAAGCGCCCGATCTGCCGGGTCAGGGCGTCGGTGTAGGCCCCTTTTTCGCGCCCGAACAGTTCGTTCTCAATGAGGGTGGCCGGCATGGCGGCGCAGTTGACGATTACCAGCGGCTTGTCTTTCCGTGCGCTGGCGTCATGGATTGCGCGCGCCAACAACTCCTTGCCCGTCCCGGTCTCGCCCAGGATCAGGACCGTCGAATCCGTTTCGGCTACGTCCGCCACATGCGCCATTGTCTCTCTGATGGATGCGCTGTCGCCAACGATCTTGCCGTGCCCCAGGTATTCCACCTCATGACGCAGCAGAACGTTCTCCGCCTCCACGCGATCCTTGAGGTCCTCGATCTCCGACAACGCGTCCCGAAGTTCACCCTCGGCCTGTTTGCGATCGGTAATGTCATATCCTTCCGGCACTATGTAACACACTCGACCACTGTCATCAAATACCGGACTGAGGCAGAAGTCAAAGGTCCTCGTTTCGCCTCCGGCCGAGACATGCGTGGTCTCGAAACGGACGAACTCGCCATCAGCCGCCCGGTCTATGGCCTTTAGCAACTTGCTTTGCTCTTCTTTCGAATGGGTCCAGAACGGTGCTTCCGCAAACGGTTTTCCGGCAATCTCCTCCGCACTTACGCCCGCAAAATCCTGGGCCGTCTTGTTTGACATGAGGAGTCGACCCTCGGGGTCCATAAGTCCCGTGAGTTGGTAGTGATGATTGTAGACGGCCTCAAACTTGGTCTTGATGTCGCGCAGGGCCTCCTCGTCCCGCTTGCGCTCGGTTATGTCGCGAGCCTCGGGAATCAACTGGACCACGACGTCGTCGGCATCGGTAACGGGCTTGAGGGAGAAGTCCATCATTCGAGGCTCGCCATTAGTGTCGAGGTGGGTGGTCTCGTAACGTACGAACCGACCGCCAGCCGCCTGGTTGATTGCGTTCTTCAACTGCTCCTGCACCTCGGAAGAATGCGTCCACCACGGAGTCTCCCAGAACAGCTTGCCGACCACGTCGGATTCCTCGATTCCAGCGAATCTCAACGCTGCTTCATTGATCCCCAGAACAGTCCCGTCGGTCGACAGATAACCCATCAACTGGAACGCTTGGTTGAAGGTGGCCCGAAGTCGTCGTTCGCCGTCCCGCAAGGCCTCCTCCGCCCGCTTGCGCTCGGTAATGTCATGTGCGATGCCCTCGATGTCAACGACCCGGCCATCGGAATCTCGGACGGGCACTTCGGCGACCTCAAGCCAGTGAACCGACCCGTCCTTGTGATGTATCTGCACTTCGTAGGGCGGTTGGCGAACCCCTTCGATACTCAGGGCGGTGTGTTTGCGGACCTCTTGATTGACCGGATGGTCAGTCAGGTACTCCCCGAAATGCGTGAGAAACTCCTCCTCGGAATAGCCCAGCACGTCTGTGATGGATGGGGAGATGTAAGTGAACGCACCTTCGGTGTTGTGGCGATAGAGAAAACTTTCGGACATGTTATCGACAAGGCGCCGGTAGTTGCTCTCGCTGACCGTAAGCGTCGCTTCCGACCAGCGAATAAGCACGAGCAACATGGCGGACGTCGTGGCGACAAACAGCAGGCCCTTGAGCGTCTGATACCGGGTAATCATCTCCGGCGTGCCGCCAAGCGCCTCGACTAGGATGTCGGAGAAGAAAATCCATACAGCACTAACAGCGGCGTACAACAGCACGATCCGGACTGCGCGGCTGCAGACAAGGCCTTGTAGAAAACGGGCGTTACGTTTCATGTGATTGTCTCCACCTGGCACATGGCGTTATGTTTTGCGCCTTTGAAACCGGAAGGCGCGAAGACTTTCACGGCCGGATCAATCTCCTGCAGTTCGGCGAGTTGCTTGCCCTGCTGATAGGAAATTTGATTCCGTGCGTCGGTGGTCTGGGGACCGTCCCCAGGCCAGCTTCAGACAGTATGATACCCGATCTGGCCTCGCTTTAGAACAGGCCTCAGCCATACATCGCGTGGTTCAAGCATCGGTTGGAGGCTGGCTCGACACCCCGCAGCACGGTTGCAGCACAAATAGCCCAATGCAGCGCCATTGCACCGCAGTTGGCGGCATACGTAAAGACTGTTAGGCAAAGGAATAAAGAGCGAATATGTTGGTGTTGGGAACATATGATACTCGTGTCTTGACGGAGTTTGGAATCATATACGGTACGATCATGAAGTCGTTTTTGGGTGTTGTGCGGGTATCAAACTTGCTGGTCCAGCACAGGCTTCTCACTTGAGCAGTTGAACAGGCGATCAGGTGAAACGGCAACAACAAGACCTTACGGCGAACAGGAGCGTGGAATATCGCGTGTCTGGGTCACTCTCTATAGCACGTTAGTTTTGTACTTGTTAATTGCATGCTTCGTTTTGTATCCTAATCGAATCGATGTTTGCAGTTGTGCCTCCGGCCATTGGGCGTGAGCAGGCAGCACGTCAGTTGGTTTGGGCCAAGAACATACGCGATCCGGTGTGGTTGCGTGCAGTCTGGATGGCTATAGTCCTTTCTCATGGAGTAGATTAAGGAGTATGATCATGTCACGAATCAACTGGTAGGTCCTCGCTGTCTGTGTGGCCCCCATTAGTGACGGTTTCCATGTGTCATTGTTTGGGAAAGGGTAGTGACATGAAGAAGGCGATTCGTGCATCATGTATGGCCGCAGATGTCAAGTGAGTCCAACGATTCTGGAAAGCAAAGAGAGAGAGAATGATTAAGCGAATAGTTGTCTCGATGATGTCTGTTGGCCTGTGCGCCTCAATCACCCTGACCTGCCCCCATTTTCTGTACCACTGTGAATGAGAGTCAGGTTACCGCTTTGTCCGTGTATTCCGGAGGGTGAGGCGTAGCCGAACCCGGAGGAATACACGGCTGCGTTTTCTTCCATCTCCGGCACCATGCCGAAAATGCCGCCGGTGTCATCCAATTCAACCGGCTGTGTGGTCTGTGGTGATTATAATCCAATCGCCAGCGATCAACAACATATCTAGCCTCAGCCAGGC
>JASLNT010000018.1 GCA_030745875.1 Phycisphaerae bacterium | reverse complement strand
AATGGCATCCTTGCCGCTTTCACCCATTGGATTCTCCAGTTTTGCTGCCTTTGATCTTGAGGAAACCCTTTGTTTATGCGGTCGAACGATGCTCTATTATACCCAAGGACGAAACCTAAACCAGGAAATCCGGGTTTAATGCCCTTGAGTTGACCGGTACGGCCCGCCTGTCAGCCGACGCAGTTGCTGAGGCGGGCGTCTACCTGGAGGACACCGAAGATCACGCCGATATCGGCGCATCCATTGGCGCGGGCTTGAATCTCACTCTGACTCTGGAGGCCGACAGCGACTTGTTGAATGGATTGCCCAGACAACTGCGCGATATGCTGCCAACGGAGTTCACCTTCAAGTACCCTATTGCGGGCACGCCGACATTCACTGCGCCTGAGATTGAGATCCCCCTCGGAGGGTCCGCGTTCGATATCGACGCATTCCGACAGGCCCTCGCGGATGTCGATCCGGGCGACGAGTACGACACGGCGGATGATGTCACTGGAACGGTGACCATTCTCGGGGTTCCGATGAACCTTCGGGACACAAGCGGCGATGGCGAACCGGACGAGGCTTCTGTGACTATTGGTGCTTCGGCCTCGGCTTACGCTGAGACATCCGCGACAGCGGGCGTGGATTTCTTCTTCAAGGAGGTCGACGAGCACGGCCAGGTTATCCACAGCAAGTCGATCTTCGAGACATTGGGGCATTTGTGGAATCAGACTGTCGAACTGACGGATGAGACGGTTACTCGGCGCGAGACAGGTACGGTGGTGATTCATCCCGACGGCCTGCTGGAACTTGCTACTGATTTGCCGGTCTGGATGACAACCACCGTGGATATCGAGGAGGAGACAAATCTGCTGGCTTTCGAGGCGGATTTTATCAGCGAGGAAGGCGCCGAGGGTATCCTGCAAGTCTTCTGGGACAGCGAGTTGGTCGCCACCATTGACGAACGAATGATTGGAGACGAGGAAGAGACGTTTCTATTCACCCTGTCGGACGTCTTTGCCTCTGGGACCCACACGTTGTCATTCCGGTTGGACCCGTCCACTGCTGTCGATTCGAGCATTGTTATCGACAACATTACGACGGGCTATCTGGTGGGCGCATTTGATCCTCTGTTGGGAGACACAAACGGCGATGGCGTCGTCGATGATTTGGATTACGCCAACTTTGTCGCCCAATTCGGAGGTCTCCCCGGCGAAGCATCCGCCGACTTCAACGGTGACGGTATTGTCGATCTGGAAGATTTCGTCATGATGCGGGGCAACTTTGGGTTTGGCGTTGCATTAGCGCCCGAACAGGGGGCGCTCGCGCCGGAACCGGCGACGTTGTCCCTGCTTGCCCTCGGCGGCCTGGCGATGCTCCGACGCAGGCGCAGTTGAGGCAGGGGCGGAAGCGGGGATGGTGAGGCGTTGTTGCAGTCAGGCGTCTCTGGTAGACTGTCCCTGTCGATTCAGGACAGGGATAGACAATGATCGGGAAACTGAGCAAATTGCAGATTCTCTCTTCTGTTGGCTGCGCGGTTATCGTGCTGCCTGCTCTTTTGTGCGGCTGTAGCGTCGGTGGGGACTATGATGCTTCGGCCTACCTCAAACCAGGCGTCGTCTCGCCTGCTCCACTCAGGGATGCTGAATACTACCTCAAGCTGGGTTCCATCCATTTGGATGCGGGTCGGTGCGAGAAGGCCCTGGCCGCCTTAAAGGAGGCCGTCGCCATCAAGCCGGATTACGTCGCGGCGTACTGTATCATTGGGATCGCCAACGAAAAGCTTGAGCGATTCCCTGACGCTATTGCGGCTTACAAGAAGGCTGCCGACCTCAAACCAGACGCCTTTCCGGCGTACTACAACATGGGGGTGGTTAACGGCAATCTTGGGCGATACGCTGACGCCGTAGACGCTTACAAGAAGGCTGTCGCCATCAAGCCGGATCTTTATCAGGCGCACCACAACATGGGGCTCGCCTACAACAAGCTTGGAAGACACGCCGAAGCCCTCGCCGCGAGCAAAAAGGCCGTCGCCATTAAGTTGAGTCACGCCCCGGCGCATCACAACATCGGGCTCGCCTGCAACAAGCTCGGGAAATACTCCGAAGCCCTCGCCGCTTTTAAGAAGGCCGCCTCGCTCCGGCCGAATTCCCCTAAACCGCATCTCGGCATGGGCAACGCCTACATCGCTATTGGGCGACATACAGAGGCACTCGCCGCCTACAAGAAGTGCATCGCCATCCAGTCAACAGGAGAAGCGGCCGACACTGCACGCAAACGTATTAGCGAGCTTGAAAACAGCGACAGACCATGAGCGAACACAAACGGAAACCAGCCGCCTTCTTTCGATGATGGATCGCATTCACTGAAACACTGGAGCAGGCGATGGCGGAAGGAAGAAGATTGAAGGGATAGAGAATGAAACGTTCAATGATGATTATGCTAATGCTGTCACTCTCGTTGGCGGTGTCCTGTCGGAATGGGGAGACAACCGGACAGCAGGAAGACGAGCGAACCGGAGAGCAAGCAGCGGCGAGAGAAGGGATAGGAGGACGTTTTCGCAAGTCGAAGATTGATGCCGCCAAGCTGCTGGTCGAGCAGGTTGTAGCAAAACTCGAAATGTACCAGCTGGATGTTGGGAACTATCCCAGCGAGGACGAAGGCGGTGTCAATGCCCTGGTCACCCGGCCGAAAGGCGACGAATCGCTGGCTGCTAAATGGGCCGGACCGTATATCAAACGTAAACAGCTCATGGACCCCTGGGGCAATGAGTTGGGCTATCTGCCCGCGGAAAAGGATGAGGGCGATACAACCAGGCAAGTGGTTCTCGTATGGTCCTTTGGTCCTAACGGTCGGGATGAAACCGGAAGAGGCGACGATATCAAGAGTTGGGAGGAGTAAGGCGAACGTGCACAGGCGCTGGCGTATCGCAAAGACCTGCTCACGGACGCACCCGGAAATCTCGGCTGGACTGGCGACGGATGCGGACAACATGATGGGCTGGGGGTGCGGGGACGATGCTGCAACGGACACGCCGCCCATCCCCTACGTTCGCGGCCGGAGCCCCGGAACTGTGGAGAGGAAGTGCGGGAACCTGTCCCGCGCAGGCATAGCGCTTACAAAAAAAACGACGGAGCCGGAAACTGTTCCAGCCCCGCCGCTGTGAGTGTGTCTGTTGGGGCTACTGCTTGCGGCGCTTGCGTAATACGGTCAGGCCGCCGAGCGTCAGCAGGGACAGGGTGGCCGGTTCGGGAACCACAACCGGGGACAAAGACCCAGGATTCGAGTTGGAGCCCGCGCCAACGACGTTAGGTATGGGCGGAATTGTGCCCGCGTCAAGCTGACTGAGAACATCGATTGCCGTTGGGCTTGCCTGGTCCGGCGGGACGGTCGCCGGCCGACCCGCAAAACACACAGAATTGGCGATCGACAGGGCTGAAACAATACACAACATTGACCTGGTTACTCGCATTCGCATCTAATCTGCCTCCGAATATCTGGGACTACTTCGCCTCCGTTCCGCTCCATTCCGCTCCATCTGCGCCTTCGTTTCGTAAGCTATGATTGTACCGCTGGAACCAAGAAAGTCAAGCGAATTCCGACTGTGGCGGTAGGGATGCGATAGATTCAGGAGGTTGTTGTAATATGGGACGCCACCCATGTGCCGCCGCAGAGTATGAATGTGCGGTTGCTGTAATGCCAACCATACCACACCCTTACAGCAGGAGCCCCGTTTTCTCCGGCCCGAGAGGCTCCATTACCGTGTCGAAGCAGGCTGGATTATGGGGCGATTGCTGTTACTGGTTCTGTTACAGAAAAGGCGTCTGGGGCGGTGGTTGGCTGGCCGTGCGGGGGCGGTACTTGGGGTCAGGTTAGAGGATATCGCCATATTAGAGGCCGTTACAGTATGGGGATAGATGGGTTCTTGTAAGGGCATGAATTCGCTGAATATCGCTCTTGTATCAAGCCCATTTTGATGTGATTTGCAGCGTAGTCCATCGCATTCCTCCCTTGGCGGCCTTACTTGCCGGAGCGATGTCTAACGGCCGCCGAGATATCTGTCGAGTTTCTTGATCATGGCGTCAAAGTAATCGTGGTTATATTGGATTCCGTGATGAATTGAGAGCGGCCGTATGTCTTCGGGCAGTTCGTCAGGTTCGGGGAATTCAAATTCGGGCATGAGAACCGGGATGATGTTTCTCTTGGTCTTCAGGGCGTGAACGATTTCCCGCCTCAGCCAGTCTCTATCATTAGAACATCTCTTCAAAGAGTTCGGAGATAGTATCAGAAGAAAGTTTCTCGCTGATTCTATCTGATTAAGCAGGGCTTCGTCAAAGTGCCCCGGTTTGAGATCGTCCACGTCAAGAAATGTCTGATAACCGCGTTGTTGCAGTTCCGCGCGGAGCAGCCTTGCCGTCTGCGAACCGTCCTCCCTGCGATAACTGATAAAGACAGTGCGAGTGTCTTGGGTTGGCGGTCTGAGTTCTTTCGCTACGGGAACGATTGGATCAATCTCCACCGGACGGATCGGCTGTGGTTGGTCGATCTTGACAGTTTCATCAGTTGACAGCAGTTTCCGCACGATCGATGTGAATCTTCGGACGTGCTCTTCCACAGGGGGTGTGATTGCATCGTACCAATGAGGGCCGCTCAAGAGATACTCCATCGCCTTGGACATAGGCGAATCATCGATTCGGAACGGGAGGACCGTTAATTGTTTGGCGATCGCGCGTTCGACCTCGCGCAGGACCTGCGGGGAACTGCTCGAATGTTTCGAATAGATCAGCACCATCGCTCGGGCAGCGCCGATAGCATTAATTATTGATTCACCCCAGGGCACTCCAGGGCGCGCGTCGCGTGGGGCCATCCAGCATCCGACGCCGTCGGCCTCCAGGGCCGAGCAGAGATGGTCGGCCAGCGGCTGGTCTCTCTGGGAATGACTGATGAAGATCTGGTGTGGTTGCGTTGGCAGCGATTCTCGCACGGTTGGTATGAATCGGAGGATGTGCTCCTCCATAGGGCCTTTGAATGCATTGTAGCAACTGGCGCCGCCCAAGAGATACTCCATCGCCTTGGACATAGGCGAATCATCGATTCGGAACGGGAGGATCGTTAATTGTTTGTCGATCGCGCGTTTGATTTCCGCCTTGAGAGATTTGGAGTCGCCAGCGCTATTCGAATAGATCAATATCATCACTCGGGCGTCGTCGATCCCCCGAGCGATAGCGGCGGACCAATCCAATCCGGGAGAAATGTCGCGTGGGGCTATCCAGCAGCGGATATGATGGGATTCCAAGGCGGCGATCACGGTGTGGGCTGCGGCTTTGTCTTTGTGGGAATAAGCGATGAAGACTTCCTTGCCGCTTGCGGGCTTGTCCGGGACGACGCCAATCGCGCTGCATGACGGGCACTTGAACCGCTTGCCTGCATGCTCATTGCGCGCATTGATTTTCTTCCCGCAGGACTTGCACGTAACAGGGATCGCCATTGGCATCTCCGTCAGATAATCACTTATCGGAAACTCGATTCTCCTTCCTGATCAAACAGGCTCCGAATGCAAAGGAGTATCGCCCGCTGAAAACAGTCTACATCCTGCTCCAGGCAGCGTCAAATGCAGATGTGATCTCCGGCGCGGTTGGGAGGAAACAGGCGATGTTTTTTCCTTGGTGATATCCGGATGTGCGGGTATACTGTTCTATGCTCTAGCCTGCTACGGGAGCGGCAAGGGCTATTCTCGATGAAACGAGGCACGGGCGTTCTCGCTCACTCGCACCACCTCAAGGCCGCACCTGGCCAAGTTCCTATGACGCAACGGTGCTTTGCGCAGGCTGAGCCGCCTGATTGGGGAAGCACATCTTTGAAGAAGGCGCTATGCGCCCCGGCCGCTGCGACTTTCCGGTCGGCCGGTGACGCCGGGAAACGATCTTTGCGGGAAAGAGCTAATCGACGGGAGCAGATTATGCGTATGAAAGCAGTTCTTATAACGGTAGTGATCCTCGCCTGGACGCCGATGGCGTTAGGAGAGACCGGGAGTTGCAAGATTCAAGAGGAGCTCCTGACGTTCGGTTCGAACGACTCCTACGATGGGGTCACCAATGGCTCTGATGTCATCTACACATCAGTGACCCTGGGCAGCAAGAATCTCTATAGAATCGATTCGCACTACGTTGAACACGGCGTCGCCGTGCACTACGGCGACCAGCACCACGCGGATGTCGATGGCAACAAGGTAGTCTATGTAGACGATGAGCTTGGGTACAACAACCTGTGGGTACACGAGATTGACACGGGAGCTTCCTACCCAGTCACATTCGAGAGCTCCGACAACTACTCGCCAGCTATCTCTGGCGACTACGTGGCATACGTGGAGGAGGTAAACTCGGCATATGAGATCAGGTACACGGACCTCGTCACCTTCATGCCCTACTACGTTACCCGTAACAACTACGACGAATTGAACTTCTCACTCGACGGTGGTCTTGTTGCCTGGTCGATCTATGAGGGCGGCACGGCGAACCTCTACGCAACAGAGATAGGCGGGGGCACATTCACAATTGCCGCAGATTCAGCCGCACACGAGACTGGGCCATCGATTGATGGAGACCGTGTGGCCTATCTCTGCAATACGGCGATTGACATCTACGATCGTGCAACCGGCCTGACTACGCGCGTTCTCGAAGAGGACACCCACATGAAGCGGAACTTGCACTTGGAAGGAAACGTGGTCTACTGGTCCGACAAACGCAACGGAAACCAGAACACGGATGTATTCATGCTGGATCTGGAGACCGGGCGGGTGCACCAGTTGACGTCCGACAGTCATCACCAGGGCCTCACCGACGCCTTTCAGAACCAGATCATCTACACGGATTCAAGACTCGGAAACAAGAACGTCTGGCGTACGACGTGGGAGTTCAACACCCTGCCCGCTGCCGATGCGGGCCTTGACCAATTGGTGGATCTCGGCCAGATCGTGGAACTTGCGGGCGGCGCGACCGATGACGACGACGATGAGATCACCTCGTGGCTGTGGGCGATAGAGTCCGCGCCGGACGGGAGTATCGCAACGCTTCTGGACCCGACTACCGCCGGCGCAAGCTTCACGCCCGACCTGCCGGGTGAGTATGTCTTCTCGCTGCTAGCCGGCGACGACTGGGACAACAGCCTACCCGATTTCGTAACCGTAACAGTAACCCCCGAACCTGCGACGCTGTCGATGCTGGCGTTGGGCGGGTTGGCGATGCTTCGTAGACGCAGACGAATCCCACATTCGCAAATTCGGAGTTAATAAGGAGGCAGATATGACCCTGCGAGACACCTTGATAATCGCACTCATCGCAGTGATGTGCCCGGTCGCCGCCCATGCGGGGATCAAGGTCACCGAAACCAAAGTGACTTACACTTTGACAGAGGAGTCCGGCGGTGTAGCAAATGATTCCTATGTCGTCTATAGCAAGAATTCCATCGGTAACGAGGATCTTTACGCAATTGACAACTATGGCATTGAAACGCTGATCGCCGGGGGACCAGGGAACCAATTCGTGCCGGACATCGAAGGCGACTCCATAGTTTACCTCGACGACAAATCCGGTTTCAGCCGGATCTACTATTACAACCTCGTGACAAGGGACAATTATCTGATGTCGCCCTCCCTCCTGAATCACTATACGCCGACGATTAGCGGCAACTACCTCGCTTATTTCAAGGAAAACACAGGAAGCCGTGATGTCTTCTATATGGACCGCAGGAACGGCATAGAGACCAGGGTGACCGGCACAACCCGTAACGAGGAGAGCCTGAGTTTCGACGAGAGCCTCATCGCGTGGGCCCTATTAGAGAACGGAACGACCAACGTCTACGCCTGTGAGATCGGTGGAAGCCCATTCCCCGTGGCGGTAGGTCCCGCCGCCCACTACCACCGCCCGTCCGTCTCGGGCAACCGCATCGCCTATATCGACGGAAGAACGATCTCCATCTACGACCATTCGACCGGGCTAACCACCAGACAGGTCGATGACGGGATTGCCAAGTGGTCCATAACTCTCGATGGCGACAAGTTGTACTGGACGGACAATCGGAACGGCAACAGGGACATCTTCCTGCACACCCTTCATGACGGTCAGACGTATCAGCTCACCAGCGATCCCTCCGATCAGAAACTTACCTACGCGTACGACAACAGGATCATCTACTAGGATAACCGATCCGTCGACCTGGGTATCTGGGACACCAGGTACGAGTTCAAAACGCCCCCGGAGGCCGACGCGGGGCTTGACCAATTGGTGGATCTCGGCGAAACCGTCCAGTTCGCCGGGGGCGGAACCGATGACGACGACGATGAGATCATCTCGTGGTTGTGGGCGATAGAGTCCGCGCCGGACGGGAGTATCGCAACGCTTCTCGACCCGACGACCGCCGCCGCGAGCTTCACGCCCGACCTGCCCGGCGAGTATGTCTTCTCGCTCCTAGTCGGCGACGACTGGGACAACAGCCTACCCGATTTCGTGACCGTAACAGTAACCCCCGAACCCGCCACCGTCACACTACTGACATTGGGCGGTCTGGCACTGGTTCGGCGGCGGCAACGCGGGGCTTGCGAATAACGTCAACAGGGAAAGGGCAGGACTATGAAAAAGGCAGTTCATATTGTGTGTGCGGCGGTGGTCGTTGCGGCCTTGGGTTCGGCGGCGATGGCACTGAATATCGAAACCGTCCCCGTGGGTAATCCGGGTAACGCTAACGATGCGTACGGGGCTGGCTACGGCGCGGTGGACTACGCCTACAACATCGGCAAGTACGAGGTGACGGCCGGGCAGTACACCGAGTTCCTCAGCGCTGTGGCGGCGACGGACCCCTATCGGCTGTACAGCACAAACATGTGGTCGGGCGCTTACAGTTGCATGATCGAGCGAAGCGGTTCGCCGGGCGGCTACAGCTACAGCGTGGCTTCGGATTACGCCAAGCGTCCGGTGAATTATGTGTCATGGGGCGACGCGGCCCGATTCGCCAACTGGCTGACGAACGGTCAGCCGACAGGGACGCTGACCGGTAATCCAATACAGGATGCCGGACTTACCGAAGACGGTTCGTACGATCTCAATGGCGCGGTGAGCAGCACGGCGCTTATGGCGATTGATCGTGAAGATGACTGGAAGTGGGCGATCCCGAGCGAGGATGAGTGGTGCAAAGCCGCCTACTACAAGGGCGGAGGGACCGATGCGGGCTATTGGAACTACCCGACCAGTAGCGATACGGCCCCGGGTTACGTGAACAACAGCGGTAAGTTGAGCGGGACGGTCAATCCCTTCACCGACGGCGTAACCGACCCGGGCAACTACGCCACGCACGACGGTGACGCGGGAATGTATGGAATTGGCCCCGACTACTACCGAACCGAGGTGGGCGAGTGGGAAAACTCCGACAGCCCATACGGGACGTTTGACCAGGGCGGCAACGTCTATGAGTGGAACGAGGCCATCCTGCACGATGGGTCGCGTCGCGGCTTTCGGGGCGGATCGTTCGCCAGCTACAGCAGCATTCTTCATGCGTCGTATCGGAACAGCTCCGGCGGCCCGCTTGGCGAAGTCGGGGCCGTCGGGTTTCGTGTCGCGCAAGTCCCCGAACCAGCCACCTTCACACTACTGGCAATAGGCGGTCTGGCGCTGGTTCGGCGGCGGAAACGCGGGGCTTGCGAATAACGTCAACAGGGAAAGGGCAGGACTATGAAAGTTACGTTGATGATCTTGTCTGTCGGGATCATGCTGATGACCTGTCCTTTGGCGCAGGCAAACTTCGGCGGCTCCGACGACTTCAACGACAACAGCAAGGATACCAGCCTCTGGGGCGACGATATAATCGAGGAGGATATAGGAGTCACTCTGACCGAAACAAATCAGGCCGTGTATTTAATCGGAACCGCCGAGGTTAATTATGAGTGCGACTATTTGCGACCCTGGATCAAGAACTACTGGAGCTATACGGAGGACTGGGCCGTTCAGGTTGAGGTCAATATACCCAGTGTCGCCCTGGGCGCGGGGCACGGAGTGGGGCTTTCTTTGGAAGTCGTCAATCTGGACGATCCGGAAGACTACGCGTTTGTTTACCTATTGCAAGCCGAGTACGGTGGGAACTACGGGTCGGGTCGGGATTTCATTGCAGAGGTAAAAACCAACGAGGGTACTGTTTATGGTCCTACATTCGCGGCCACCTCATCGACCAACGCGGCGCTGCGATTGCGTTGGGATGCAAGTGATACGACGCTGTATATGCAATATGATTCCGACGGCGCGGCCGACGGTTTTGGTTGGACGACCCTGGATAGCGAGAACCTGTCCAGGGATGAGACAGACTGGGATATGGGCGCGAATTCCGCCTTTGGAGTGCGCATTGGCGCTTTCCTGGAAACCGTAGGGGACTCCTCCGTCACGATCAGCCAGAGTGACGAGGTGAAGATGGACAACTTCAATGCCGTCCCCGAACCGGCCACCCTATCACTTCTGGCGATTGGCGGATTGGCGCTGCTGAGGCGGCGGCGAATCGCCCCGGCCTGACGGGTTGGTTGTTTCAAGTATGGGAGCTCGTGGCTTTTGGGCATGCGGAAACGACCAGAGAGTAGAAAGTAGAAAGGAGACCGCAGGAGGGGCGCGTTCACTCTCAGCGGTGGTTTTGGCCGTGTCCGTGGTTGCTTGCTCTACTCTCTACTTTCCACCCTCTCCCGCTCTAGTAAAAAAGACCGCCGGTAAAGGCGGTCTTTTTTACTGGGCGATACAGGACTTGAACCTGTGACTTCCTCCTTGTAAGGGAGGCGCTCTAGCCAACTGAGCTAATCGCCCGAGTGGGGAGCGGCATTATACAGCAAAACCGCGAGAATGCAACGGTGGGGGGCAAAAGGCAAACGGCAGAAAGTAGAGAGTAGACAGTAGACCGCCCTGTCGGGCTCTTCTTTTATTCAAGAAAGCCGTCCATATTTCTATGGACGGCTTTTTTGAATAAAAGAGGAGGCAAGCCCAGGGTTCGGGGAGGCTGGGCTTGCCGTAATACCTCAAAGCCATCGCGGTTGGGTCGGGGCAGACCTCAGTGGATTACCGGTCACGCCGCAAGGTACTCCTCATTTAGCGTCGCTTTAAGCTTCGCCAATGCCTTTTTCTGTATCTGTCTGACTCGCTCGGTGGTCAGTCCCACCTGCTGTCCGACTTCGTTGAGCGTCTTCTTCTTACCGCCCGATTCCAGCGCGAATCGCTCGGTGACAACCGTTTGTTCGACGTCTGTAAGCTTGGCGCGATTGGTCGCCAGTACTTCCTTGAGATCGTCGATCGCGTTGTCCTGCTGAATCCGGTGTTTCAATACATCATAGTCGCTGCGTTCCAGATCCGGGTCAAATTCTGTAGGAAAACGTTGTACGTACCGCCCGGTCTTGGTGGCCATGCGATTAAAACCCTTCAGGATCGCGCGGCAGGCGTACGTCGAGAACTTGAAACCTCTGGATACGTCGAACTTCTCGATAGCCCGCAGGAGGGCCATATTCCCCTCGGAAACGAGCTCCGGGAAATCGACGTGGGGAATTCTGGTGCGTCTGGCCATCGCCATCACCAGCGCCATGTTTGCGTCGACGATGCTGGCCTGGACGGCCCGTGCGTGCTGATACCACCTGATCATTTCTTCCGATCGGCGCCTGGAGAAACGCTTGAGCTGCTTGGCGGTCAACTTGCCCAGGCGATATCTGGCGTAGTTGAATCGCAGGAACAGCCTTGCCTCCTCGTCCTTGCTCAGGGCCTTGCGGGCCTTGCGCGAAGTGGGGGTATCTTCGGGGACCTCGGGGAAATGGGTCCATTTAGGTATGCTTACTTCGTCGTTTTCGGATCCGAACAGTTCCTGTTCGGTGGCTGGGAGTTCAAATGACTCGTGTGGTACGTGGCTGACTGTTTCGGGAATCCGCTTGTAGATGCTCTGCAATTCCGGAGTCAGTCCCTTTGATGATTTCGATAATCCTGTAGTTTCAACAAATGAGTAGGTCATGTTAGTCTCCTTAGTCGACCCGAGCCCGTTAGTTGCCCCGGCCGAACCGTCGCGAGCTCGCAGTGAGCCCCAAACCATCTTGTCCCGAACGTTCTATTCACATGTCACCGTCGCATTCACGGTGCTAATTGCTACCGTCTATGTACTATTGTATATAAGTGGTACTAGATGTCAACATAAAAGACGGAATTTTTATATTTTTTTTCGCGCGTTTTTGAAACAGGGGGGGGACGCGATTAGGACGCTTGTCGAATAGCTCATTCGGCCGCGTGATTCGCCCCCGGGGATCGCGGTGGTCAGTTGGGATGAGGGGCGCTGTGCTGTCGCGCGGGTTGGGGATTCGGGCGATCCGGATGGGTGTTCTTTGATGTGGGGCTTGCGGGTCTCAACGGGCGGTTACGCGGGGATGGGTCGATCTAAATATTGAAAGGGCAATATGTTAGGGCTGAACGGATGGGGTGTAATGCTAAATCGTTCGCGGAAGCTCCAATGGATGGGGCGGCAGGTACACAGGCGCGCAGAGTGTGAAGCTCTGGTTGCTGAGGATGCGGCGGGGGCTCGCCGTGTCGCGATGTTCATAACGCATTGTCCATGCGTATGATAGAAGGCTTGTGGCCGCGTGGCGTGCAGGTTTCGAGTGCGTTGGGTCGGTGTGGTTGGCGGTGGGGGGTGTGAACCAATTGTGAAGCTTGGCCGCTTCGGCGATCAGGACTCGTCGGGCTCGAGCGGCTCGGGCGGATCGGTCGGTTTTCCAAGAAGTTTGCGGAGCAGCATCTCCTCACCGCTGCGATTCCCCTCGATTGCGTGGCCGATGAACTGCAGGGCGTATCCTCCGACAAACGCTCCGATCGCCCAGCACCAGAATTGCATTATCGCCAACGCCGGCGCAGCGACGAAACAGACTGGTATGCCGACTATGTGCAGAGCGAGGCTCACCTGATGTTGGTGACGGTGCATCCAGTTTCTCAGCCAGTGTTTCATTATTTGAGTCCGGAGTTCCTGCGGGCGGTTTGAGCGAGTTCTAGAGGATTGGCGTGAATCCCCATATTCTGATCGCCAGCGTTGTAAGGAGCATGCCCAGGAAGAAGTTCAGGCACAGTATGGCCATTGCGCTGGCTACGAACGCTTCGGTGCAGGCTCTTCCGACTCCTGCGGCGCCGGGGGCGCATCGAAACCCCTTGTGGCAGCTTATCAGGCTCAGGGCTATTCCGAAGAAGAAGCATTTTATGGGTCCGAAGAATATGTCGAACATCAGCACCGAGCGTTCGGCGAACCGCCAGAAGTCAGTGCTGTCGACTCCGTATACGTGTACGCTGACGACGTATCCGCCCCAGATGCCCATGAAGTCGGCGTAGAGGACGAGTATGGGGATCATAACCGTGCAGGCGATCAGGCGGGGGACCACGAGCACGCGGATCGGGTCGGCGCCCATAGCCCGCAATGCGTCTATCTGTTCGGTGACGCGCATGGTTCCCAGCTCGGCCGTCAGCCCTCCGCCGACCCTTCCGGCCAGCATTATCCCAGCCAGCACCGGCCCGAGCTCCCGCAGCACCGACAGGTTCACTATGGCGCCCATCTGTGCTTCGAGCCCGACCGATTTAAACTGTTGAGAGACCTGAACCGCCAGCACCATACCGACGAAAACGCCCGTAATCATGACCACCGGTATGCTCTTGGTTCCGATCTCGTAGAACTGCTGGGCCAGCAGCCTGAGCTTCCTCCAACTGGACAGACCGTTTGGAATCCACGCGAACGCTCTACCGGAGAATCTGCAGAAGTCTCCGAATAGGTTGATCCGGCGCACGGTCGCCTGTCCGAGATTGGCTATCACATCCATATCGTTACGGGCATTGTGATGCGCTTTGGTCCGGAGGTCAAGGTTCGGTCGGTTCGGAAGGGGCTTTAACTTCGATGCGGATCAGTCGGCGGGAGTCTGGAGCGACCTTCACGCGTTGGTCTATTCGCAGCGGGGCGAGGTAAACTATTCCCTCGTCGTCGCATACGCACCTGACACCGTCGCGAGCCTTCCGGTCCAGGTTCGAGTTGGTCAGGAAATCACTTACTGTCTGGCTGCCGTCCAGGCCCAGCGGGCGGAAACGGTCGCCAGGCCTCCTGGGTCTGCAGACCAGCCGGCCGCGTATCATGTCGGCGTTGAGCAGCTCCACACCGCTGGGATTTCGCCTGCAATGGGCCTGAAACAACTCCGCGTCAAACTCCATCGGCTCGCACGCGATCGTCGCGCCCGAGGGCAGAACGGTTTGTCCGCATTCGGGCAGGATAATCGGAGCCTCAGCGGGCGTCTCGGGTTCGACAGCCGCGGCGATGATAATCGTATGTTCGCGGCGCCGCGCTACGAAGTTATCGGGCAGGTTCACTGTCCGAGCATCGTTGTCCGCCAAGGCCGAAAGCTCTTCCAGCTTCCCAGCCGAGACTTTTCCCGACGCGATTCCCGCTAACTCCATCGCTTCTCGGAAGATCCAGCCCCTGATAGTGCGGTGAACGCTGTCCAGCGGCCTCAAGTCGATAACGGTCTGTCCCGGGCGGTCCCGCCTGATGGATCCCGCAGCGATATCGCTCGCCTGGGAGGCGATGAATTCCTCGGCGTCGGCCAGCGCCTTGCCCAATCGCACCAGCGCCATGTCGCCTTCGGGATTGATCCTGCGTTTTACCAGCGGCAGGAGTTCGTTTCGGATGAAGTTCCGGGTGAAGTCGCTCCGGGCGTTTGTCGGGTCGGTGCGGAAGGTGAGATTCTCCCGGGCGCAGAACGCTTCGATGTCTGATCGGCGGCAGTTCAGGAGCGGCCGCACGAGCAGCGTTTCGGATCGTCCCAGCGTTCGCGACGCTTGTATTCCGCCCGCTCCGCGCAGGTGCGAACCGCGGAAGATGCGATGGCAGATCGTTTCGGCGTTGTCGTCGGCGTGGTGTGCGACGGCTATGTATTTTGCGCCCGCCTGGTCGGCGATTCGTTGGAGGAATTCATATCGCACCATCCTGGCTGCGGTTTCGAGGCTTAACGACCGCTCGGCGGCGAGAGCTGCAATGTCGATTCGCTCGATTGCGCACGGAAGATCCCAGCGTTTGGCTAGATCGCCAACGAATGCTGCGTCATCCGGCGATTCGTCCCGCAACGCGTGATCGAGATGTGCGACTGTCAGTTCATATGCGCGATTCTCGCATCGGGCCAATTGGCGTAATATCGCCAATCCGGCTACGCTGTCGCACCCGCCCGAGACGCCTACGACCAGGCGCGCACCCGGGGCGATAAGTTCGTGCGTGTCGATGAACCCCGCCACCGCATCGACCAGTACGTCGGTTTCAGTCGAACCGTCTTCCATTCGATATCCTTGCGTTGCAGCCGCCTGAGCGTACCATATACTAGCACCTTGAGCGTATCGAGAACACTCGCCATATGAAACCGCTGCACAAACCGCGACATCTTGCCGCCGTGATCATCCTGTCCCTGGTGGCTGGGGCGTACGGTTATCTTGCGATGTACGACACCCGCCTGGACGCTTCGCAGATTCGTTTGGCTACGGTGGCGATGAAGGATCATGACCCGTCGCTTTACTCGCACGATCCGGTTTTTCGCGACAGCGGCTTGTGGCGGGGGCATTCTCCGCTGTTTCTGGGCGCGATGAAAATGGTTCTCGTACCAACGGATTACGAGGATTTGACCCTTCCTTTTCGCATCATGTCGCCCGTGCTCACGCTGGTGTTCCTGCTGGGCATGTATGCGCTGATATACCGCCAATGCCTCAACTGGTCGGTGTCGGTCTTTATAGCGATACTCAGCACGACGGTGACAAAGGCCCCCGGGAGGTCGTTCTGGGGAATGGGTCCGGTGGCGATGGTTACGCCTACGGGAGTGTGTCTGGCGGTCCTTCCGCTGTTGGTTATCGCATTCCTTCGCAATTGGGACCACCACAAGCGCCCCGGGCATCTTTCCAGGCGGGGACCGTGGCGTCTGATTGTGGTCTTCGTATGTGTCGGGTTGATGGGCAATATCGAACTGGGAACGTCCATGAACATCGCGCTGGTTTTGGCTTCTGCGTATCTGGCGGGGCGACGCTTCAAATTGCGGGCCTGGCCGGTTGCGGGAGCCTGTCTGTTGGCGGCGTGCGTTGCGGCCATGCCGCAGTTCGGATACGTCCTGTCGCTGCGATATGCGATGCTGGCCCAGGGGGCTCCGGCGGCTCCGGTTGCGTTTGAGGCTTTGAATCAGGGGGGGCTCAGAGCGCTGTTTCCCGAGCTGGCTGGCGATATCGTCGATTGGACGCTGTCGTCGTCCATACTCATTGCGATTTCCGTCGCCGTACTCTTCCGCCTGGACCGTTTCGAGGCCAGGAACCTGAAGTTCTGGTTGGTGATGTTCCTCGCCTCTCTGGGCGTAACGATTGTCGCTCAGGGGCTTATGCAATTGTCAGCCGCTCTGACCGGGCGAGGACCGATGGTTATCGACTTCGCCCGGGCCGTACCGTTGGCGATGCTGCCTTTGTATGCTTTTTCATCGCAGACGCTGTCGAATCTCTTCCGACTTTCGCGGAGGGGACACACGCTCAGGTGGGGCTGCACCGCTCTGATTGCGATCTGGATGCTGCCATCGGAGAACCTGAGAGTTGTCCGCCACTGGGGCTACGAGACCGGGACGTCGTTCATGTCCGAACAGGACAAACCCCTTCGCCTCAGGAAACGATTGCGACGACTCCAGCGTCGCGCCGAGCTGCAGAATATCGCTCATTGGGCCCGAGAAAACACGGACATTGACGATATCTTCATCGCCGACGACACCGAGTTTCGCATGCTGTCCAGACGCTCGATGATCGCCGGAGACGATGTCCGCTGGGTGTTCTACCTCGCCCCGGGCGACCTGCCCGAATGGATCATACGCACCGGAGAATTGCGTAAGATGCTCCGCTCGTCGGGCGGAAAAGCCGACGCCGAGGCAATCTACCTTTTCGCCTCAGATCCGCTTCACGCTACGACGTGGCGATCGGCTAAGAACTGGTATGCAATCATCAATTCCGACGCCGACCCGGAATCGGATCGATTTGAGACCATCGTTGGCGAGGGTTGGGGGAATCACTGGCGTCTGGTGCGGATTATCCGGCCCGAGACGCCCGGGGTCCTTCGCACTCCGCGCTAGTCCGGGGCGATTCCCTAATGCTCCATTTCCGCCTCGGTCGATACCGATAAAGGACCATGGCCCCACCAGCCCGAAAAACACTGATCGACACCGAGCTCAGCGACGCCTGCCGCGCCCATCTGGACGGGTTCCTGAACTATCTGCAGGTCGAGTGCGGGCTGGCGACAAATACGCGAAAAGCCTACAAACGCGACCTCACGCGGTTCCTGACGTATTGCACGGTTCCGCTGGCGAGGCTCACCACCCGGCGGATCGAGGGGTTCATGCGATACTGTCGGGATGAGGGTTTGTCCGTCTCCTCGTCGGCCAGGGCGCTGGCGGCCGTTCGAACGTTCTGCAAGTACCTGGTGATCCAGGGCGTGCTGAAACTGGACGTGTCAGCCGGTCTGGAGGCCCCCAAGAAGTGGAACCGCCTTCCGACCATTCTGGACCCGCAGGGCGTTGACGAACTGCTCGCCGCTCCGCAGGAAGACACCGACCGATTCGCCCTGCGCGATCGGGCGATTCTAACTCTCCTGTACGCCACCGGAATGCGCGCCGCGGAAATCATCGGGCTGAAACTCTGCGACGTTAACTTCAATCTGGGAGTCGTTCGCGTGCTCGGAAAGGGCAACAAGGAGCGGATCATCCCGGCGGCGTCAAAGGCGCTGGACGTCGTCGATACGTACATTAAAACCGCACGCTGTGAACGATCCGGCGGCGAGGCGAAGCCCACCGCTCCGGTCTTCCTGTCGCACACGCACAGACCGCTGGCCAGAGAGGATATATTCCGCATCGTGCGCAAGTACGTAAGGCGTGTCGGGCTCAAGGGGCACGTGTCTCCGCACACGCTGAGGCACTGCTTTGCGACCCAACTGCTCTCACGCGGAGCCGATCTGCGAAGCGTCCAGGAAATGCTAGGCCACGCCGACATATCAACCACCCAGATCTACACCCACGTTGACTCATCCCGCCTGAAAGCCCTCCACAAGAAATTCCATCCGCGAGGATGACTGACCGCTGTGAACCTGTGAACCCGCCCGCATGGTGTGTTCCATGCGCGAATTGACCTGCAAATCCCGCCGCATTCATCCGCGCCCGACCGATTCGAGAGGTTCACAATTGGTTCACAACGGCGGGCAATTGGGAATGGGCAATTGGCAATTGGGGACGACGTTTTAGGCATCACGACTTCGTCGTGACGAGGTCGACTCGGGCGTCGATGAGCTAAACGGGGTGTCGAACACCTTTTCTATGTTCGGTTGACATATTTCTGTATTCGTTGCGCGTGAAAAGATTTTCAGAAATTTTGTTGGTCAAAAGTGAAAATTCTTTCCTGCGCCCGAATCGCGCAACAGCTTGTCGCACATAGTGTTGTGGGATTCACATTTCCTCTAGACAAAAAAGTTTGTCGTGGGGTGACCAAAACCACCCCCCATTCGCCAGTAAGTATGTTTACGGAAGAGGAAGGGACCATGTTTCGCGTTCGAGCGGAACAACGAGCACCCTAAACCCGAACGTATTGCTGATCCCGCTGTTGATGTCTCGACACCCCGTTTAACGGTCGACGCCCGAGTCGACCTCATCGCGACGAAGTCGCGACGTCGTTGTCGTCGTCGCACACCCCAAGAACCAAGAACCAAAAACCTGAAACCGTGAACGCGAGGTTACCGCATGTCCTACAATGAAGACCTTCTCATCGAACTGATCGCCGCCGGCGACGTTTCCCATTCCGAGATCGCAGCGCGCGCCGGCGTCTCGCGACACACGGTCTGGTTGATCGCAAACAACCGCTCGCGCCCCGACCTCCAGCGCAAAATCGCCGCCACAGTCGAAGGTCACCGCCAGCAGACAGTTAGGCTGGCCGCCAAGTGGATGAAGTCCATCCTGACAAAGCACATCAAAGTCGCCCTCGAGGGCGATGGCGAGACCGCGCGCAAATGTCGCGAATTCCTGCTGAAAACGTTCATGCTCGCCCTGCCCGAACAGACCGCCAAACACCCGCCCAAACCGCCCGCGACCGACGAAAACAAGACCAAACGGCTGCACCCGATCGCCTTGTACAACAGCCTGACCGAACTGTCGGAAGATCTGAAAACCCAGGTGGTGAAAGAACTCGGCGGCCCGGACGAGGACTACGATTTCCTGAACAACCGCGAACCGGAAACCACCATCGCCCCGCAGAGCAATTCCCCGCCCGAAGCAGACCAGTGATCAGAAAACAAGGAGCAATCGCACCCCCGTTTAGCGACCGACGGTACGTCGGCCTATTCGCGACGAAGTCGCGACCAGTCACCGAATCCAGTGAACGTGCGCTTTCTACTTGTTGTGATGGAAATGGGTCTTTATAAAGGATGATATGGGGTTATGAGAAACCGGGTGTTGGCGCGTTTTGACAGGGAAGCAGCCCCAGAAGCAGATTGAAACCCTGCGCCAATGTACCAGGGCTCTAATAGGTTGTTCTGTGACAAAGAGGGATGTCAGGGTATATGATGGCCGACAACGCGAATAGTAAAGAATCCTTCAATAAGGAGTTTTGCGATCACCTGGAATACCACCTCTGTAGAACCTTTGCTAATTCACCAGATCCTGTTCTTAAAGCCTTCTGGTGTGACGGGGTTTCAGAGATCCCTTCCGCTGACTAT
>JASLNT010000017.1 GCA_030745875.1 Phycisphaerae bacterium | reverse complement strand
TACGCGAATGGCATCCTTGCCGCTTTCACCCATTGGATTCTCCAGTTTTGCTGCCTTTGATCTTGAGGAAACCCTTTGTTTATGCGGTCGAACGATGCTCTATTATACCCAAGGACGAAACCTAAACCAGGAAATCCGGGGTTGAAATTACTCGCCGCCAGGCCTTCGTACTTGCCCAACTTATCGTTGACCCGGTCCATCCACATCTTGAGTATCGGCGGGTCGACCGGTCCTATGCTCGCCGGGTCCAGCATGGCGATGAGTTTGTCCGGGTCGCCGCTGGCGACCGCGTCGAAGAATCTGCGTTGCTGGGCCTGACCTTCTCCGTGAGCCCAGAACATCAGCGCAACGATCCCCGCGATCACAACGAGAAACACTACGCCCAGGATTTTCAGCACTTTACCCATGATCGGGCCTCCCTGTCATAGACCACACAAAACTGCGGCCAGACCGCCCAGCCGTAGTGCGCCAATCAAACCAACTAAACGTGAACAATCAACACAAGCATCGCCCAAGTAAGTATATGCAGCATATATCGAATAATCCCGCAATATCTCTTGAGCACGCTCGGACCGTGGATTCGCTGCAAATCATAAAGTCCCGCAACGAACATGCTGATCAGAAACTAGAAAACAGCGTTTTTATATTGTATTCTCAAAGAGAGTCTTTTATTATGCACGTTATGAAGAGAATGTATGAGAGTCTGTTGAGCGAATATCTGGACATGTTCCCGTGCGTCGCTCTGATTGGCCCGAGGCAATCGGGGAAGACGACCCTGCTGCATACTCTCCCGGATGATTGGAATCGCTTTGACCTGGAGTCGTCCAATGACTACTCATTGATTGCAGACGATCCGGATCTGTTTCTTCGCTTGAATACAGACAAGGTCGCCATCGACGAAGCACAGATGCTGCCGGCGATCTTCCCGGCTCTTCGCGTGGCGATCGACGCCGATCGCCGGAAGAAAGGTCGTTTTGTGATTACCGGTTCGAGTTCTCCCAGCCTTCTCCGCTCGATCTCCGAGAGTCTTGCCGGCAGGATCGGTATCATAGAGATATCCCCGTTAATGTGGGCCGAGGTCAACGGCCAATCAGCATCGACATTAGTAACCGCCATTGCAAACGGAGTTGGCAACGTACAATCGGTGTTGGACAGCATGGCCCCGGGACAGAGAAGTCTCGAAGAGGTCTTTGATTACTGGTTCCGCGGCGGGTATCCCGAGCCCTGGCTTGAGAACAATCGCCGTTTCTCCGAGAGGTGGACCGATCAATATGTCGCCACATATCTCCAGCGCGATGTCGCCAGACTGTTTCCGGGATTGAACCGGGAACGATTCAGACTCTTCCTTCAAATGCTCGGAGGGTCGTCCGGGCAGATCATTAACTACGCCAATATCGCCCGGGGAATAGGAGTGTCGCAGCCGACGGCGCGCGATTATTTTGAAATTGCACATGGAACGTTCATCTGGAGGAAGATACCGGCTTATTCAAGGAACGTTACAAAGCGGATTGTAAAGCATCCCAAGGGATACATGAGAGATTCCGGACTACTGCACTTTCTTCTCAGGATTCAGGATATCTCATCGTTGCGCGGACATCCCCAGGCCGGAGCCTCGTGGGAGGGAATGGTCATAGAGGAGATCATCAGGCAATTAAACAGCCTGGGCGTGTCATTTGATTATTACTACTACCGCACTTCAGCCGGAGCCGAAGTTGACTTGGTCCTCGACGGAACGTTCGGAACGATTCCAGTTGAAATGAAGATGGGCCAGAATATCAGCCTCCGCGATATGCGAGGCATACGGAACTTCATCAAAGAACAGAAATGTCCTTACGGGATTGTCATCAATAACGACACCAAACCTCGATTGTACGATGAGAAACTAATTGGAGTACCTTTCGCATTCCTCTAAGGGACTTTGATGTCCGGGGCGGTCCGGATTCACCAGAACTGACAAACCGACATAGGATGGAAAAGACAGATATGACTTTTTGCACGGCCGTGAATTGTATCGACGGACGCGTTCAGCTTCCGGTAATTGAGTTTCTGACCGATAGATTTGGCGTTGACTACGTGGACATGATCACGGAGCCCGGAGTAAATCGAATCCTGGCCGAGCGAACCGACCCGGGCGGGATCGATTCGATTCTCGCCAGAATTGATATCTCCGTTACCGCCCACAATTCGTCGGCGGTTGCAGTAGTCGGACATCACGACTGCAAGGGCAACCCCGTCGACGAATCCCAACAGACAATCGACACTCTCGCAGCGGTGAAGTATCTTCGGGAACAATGCGCCCGGTACAAGGATGTGAGGGTCATCGGCCTATGGGTGGACGGGAACGGAACTGTCTCGGAAATCACGACAGATCAGTAAGATCGGCGACCCGACAGCCGGACCTCCCGAGGCGAACGAATGACACAATCGCAGCGCTATCCCTCGCCGATCGCGCCGATTACTTCCTCCACCATTTTCGGGATGGGGATCAGCCCGCCGAACTTGATTGAACCCCACGCCGACCGATTCAAGTGGTTTGCTCCCGTCTCGGGATCGACGAAATGAACGGCCTGGACGATCAGACTGTGGAGTCCGGTCTTGGCTGTCACGCCCTCCTGGATATGATCCCGCCAGCTTGACTCCGGACCGCAGAACATAAAGTACATCCCGACCTCGCGAATGAGCCATATCGCTTTAGTGAGTCTGCGAGCTTCGGACACCGCGTCCCTATAGGCGTCAGCCACGCTGACGGATCCGAGTTGTCGAAATCCAAACGCATAATGACCGCAAACAAGCAACGAGCTTCGCATGATCATGAAATCAAAACCGCCGGACGGCTGAATGTCCTTGTAGTACGGGCGGGGATGCAACCTGGTCCGGATGGCCTGAGACAGTTCATTCGGGGTCATTTATTTCGCTCCCTAGTAAGAATGACAGAGAATACCAGATCCGGAATCTTACATCTACAATCCAAAATGCCGGATTACGAATCTAGTACGGTCCCCTGATGTGCTCGCGCACTTCAGCGTTGTAGAGGTCTTCAAGCTGTTTGTGCAACTCCGCCGACAGCGGGTCGATATCCGACACTGCGCAGTTGGAGGCGACCTGATCGGTGCGGGAAGCGCCTGGTATAACCACCGAGACCGCGTCGTGATCGAGTATCCATCGCAGCGACATCTGCGCCATCGACATTCCTTCGGGGGCAAGCCCGCGAATCCTGTCGGACACTTCAACGCCCTTCTCAAACGGAAGACCGGCGAACGTTTCACCCACATTGAACAGCTCGCCGTCCTTGTTGAACTTGCGATGATCGTTGTCCGGGAATTGCGTATCCAGCGACAACTTTCCGCTCAACAGTCCGCTGGCCAGCGGAACACGGGCGATTATCGCCGTTCCCCTGGCGGCGGCTGCGTCGAACAAGGCGGTTATCGGTTTCCTGCGAAAGATATTGAAGATAATCTGCAGGGACGCCAGACCGTCCTGCTCAATGCACATCAGCGCCTCGTCCAGGGACTCGACGCTGGCGCCGAAATCTCTGATAAGCCCCTGGTCCTTGAACTCGCGCAGATGGTCGAATACTTCACCGTCAGCCATCACTTCGGTCGGTATGCAGTGGAGTTGCACCAGGTCCAATACATCCAGCCCCATCCGCTCGATACACGCTTCAATATGCTGTTTTATAACGTCGCGCGTGAAATTCTCCGGCCAACCGGGCGTGGGGAAACGCCCTATCTTCGTAGCGACATAGACATCATCGGAGCATTCCTTTAGAAACTCCCCGATCAGAGTCTCGCTTCGCCCCTCGCCGTAAACGTCAGCCGTGTCGAAAAAGTTCACGCCGTTGCTCACCGCACTCTGCAGTATGTTGAACGCCTTTTGCTCGTCAACATCGCCCCAGCAGAAACCTCCCAACTGCCAGCACCCCAGCCCAACATCGGAAGTATCAAAACCGGTTTTCCCAAAAGCTCGTTTTTTCATTTTCTCGCCTGTAGTGTCTCTATGCGTCAGTAGTTTCAAATAACCCAAACATCAAGCGGACAATCTAGCTAAAGGAGGATGGCGGGACAACGATTAAGTGAATTCAGCGGTGGACGGGATCTCGGCGTGGGCGGAGCTACTGTCTGCTGCGCAGCAATTCAACAACGCGTTTGGGGAATATGCGTCTGGCGAGTCTTTTGGCGATGCGGTTCATTCTGGTTTTCAGGTCCGCGTTGAAATCACGGACCTCGACGAACCACCCAACATCCCTCAACTTGAAATTAACATCGCACTCCCTGCACTTGTCCATGGTGTCTTTGTCGTAATAGAGTTTCTTTCTCAGGGCTCGTGCGGCTGGTCCGTTCCATATCTCCGTAAACGGGCGCTCAAACACGTTCCCCACAGCCATTTCCTGGTCGTAGTCGTAGCAGCACCCGGCCACAACACCGTTCGAGTGAACGTTCAGTAGAAACCAGCACTTCCTGCAGTTAACGTCCATACGTATCCGCTCATACGTTCCGGGTTTATAGGCGTACCTCCTGTAGGCGGGATTCCTGGGAACAATTCCTTCATCGCTCGAATTCCCTCCGGGCGTGGGATTGGCCGTCTTTACGGTGAAATAATCCACGCCCAGTTTCTTCGCCAGCGTTCTCATGCTCCGGAGTTCATCCTCGTTGCTGTTCATGATCACCATGCGCAGGTTAATGAGGGTCTCCGAGTTCAACTCCTTCTTCATGGCAAGAACGTTGCGCAGCCCGTCAAGCACTTTGGTCAGGTCCCCGCCCTTCCTGTACGACTCGTATTTCTCGGGCTTCAATGAATCAACAGCCACGATCAACGTCGTTAATCCCGACGTTAGAATCCGCTCAAGGTACTCCCGATCGTGCAGAAAATGGGCGTTTGTGCTTGTCACCGTCCTGATTCCCTTGTCGCGGGCGTAGCGGATCATGTCCGGAAGTTGCGGGTTCATGAACGGCTCGCCCCAATCCCACAAGACCAACAGAAGGAGGTAATCCCGCATATCGTCAACAACCGACTTGAACTCATCGAGGCTCATATTGCGACGCGGTCTGTCCAGGGTCTTCTTATCGGCCGCCGCAGGGCAAACCGCACACGACAAGTTGCACGCATTCGTCGGTTCCACCTGAAGAATATACGGAAAGCCACGAGCGGCGAAATCCTCCGTTTTGCAGTTCAACCCATGAAACGTCCTGAGGTAGTTGTAGTACTTCTTGTCGGGGACGTTCTCGTAGGAGTACCAGATTGCGTCATGCTCAATAGTGACGTTTCGATCGTCAAATTCACTGAATCTCTGCTTGATTGTCACTAGCGGCTCGACAAGATCCTCGGTGTTGCTGATGGTGTCTTCGGCGAGGTCGAGGTGATAATCGACAAGAATATCTCTAACAAATACAGGCTCATGACGGGACGTGATTTTCAGGATGAAATCCCAATCAGTCATCCGCTTCAGATTCTCGTCGAACGCCGATTGTCCGTCGAGACATCGCCTGGCGTGCACAAAAGTGTTCAGGTCGATGAAGTTTCCAGCGACCAGTCTCTTGAAATCGAACTTCCTCCCCACCACTGAATCCAGAACGAACTTCCCGCTTTCGGGATCCCTTCTGAGACGATCGCATCGGCAGTAGGCGGTCTGTCGTTGGGGCTTCGACCGGGTAAGAGCCTTGTGCATCTTCAGCAGAAAATCCGGCCGCCATGAATTGTCCGAATCCAGATAAGCGATATACTCGCCCCCGGCCTGCTGCAGACCGTAGTTCCTGGCCGCACAGACGCCTTCATGAGGACGCCTGTGATAAACCACGTTGTCCGACAGGAACGGACGCAGGGCGTCTTCAAGGGCGTCATCCGACCCGTCATCAACGATCAGGAGTTCGTAATCCTTGAAACTCTGCGCCAGCACGCTCTCAACGGACGCTTTAATAATGTGCGCCCTGTTTCTAACAGGCATGATGACACTGAACTTCATTTTCGCAATATCCGATCCCGTAAACTCATGAAGGGGCATTGGGCTGAGGCGCAAGCCCTTAATGTAAACCACCGGGATTCCCTGTCCATCGTTCTCTCTGATCTGACTCAATAATACATGGCTCGACAATCTATACTGACGCACACCTTCCTTACTGTCAACGATTTCCGACGTAATTCAATCTGCAGTTGAATCCCCTGCAGTTGCTCGTCCGACTGTTTCCGGGGCGCAAAGCGCCCTTCCGTGAGCCTTGTTGACACGACAAGAACTTGCTCGCAAACCGCGGGCGAATTATCCTTCTCGTCGAAAGAGAACATAACACGCGATAGAAGGCGAGCGAACTATGTTGAAAACAAGGTTGTCGGCGGCAGTGTTGCTTTTGGTTTCATTTGCGGGGTGCAAATCGGCGGGACCGCACTTCTCAGCCGGCGCGCCAACGACCGTAATCTCCCAGAAACAGATGAGCGACGCGGGCGTTCGAGGAATCGATGCGGGCATATACGGTCTGGCGGGCGAGGAAGGCGGCCGGTGCAAGTGGTTCTTCACGAATCGTTTCAAGTTCGTTCACACCGTCGGGCCCAGGGGCAACCCGTTCGAAAAGGTGGTTGTAAACGGCGGAGATATCGCCGGCCTGCCCGAGCCTTACAAGGATACTCGACTGGGGTTCGACACCGACCGCCGCTGGGGCAACGCCAGTTGGATCGCAAACGTTTATCGGAATCCTGAGAACGGTCATATTTTGGGCTTCGTCCACCTGGAGTATCATCCGAAGACGCGAGGCAAAGTCTATTTCCGTTTCGGTTTGGCGATATCCAAAGACGGAGGGAAGTCGTTCGCATGGTGCGGGTATATAATCGAGCCGGACCTGTCTTACGAAACGTGGTTCAAGCGGTGGCACAGCAGAAATCTAAGCGGACATCATCCTTTTGCGAACATGGGGTTGGCGAACTACGTGATCAAGGACGGGCATTTCCATCTCTACTACACAGACACCAAAGAAAGCCCCGACAGTTTCAGCAACGGCGCGGCGGTCGCCAGGGCGAAGGTCAGCGACGTGTTGTCGGCCGCCGAGAACCTGCAAACGACCCGTTGGAGCAAATACCATAATGGGACATGGCGCCAGCCGGGCATGGGCGGTAAGTTCACGGCGCTGAATATCGAACCGTTGGGTTTCCTGCACGGGGATGCGGCGTACAACAGCTATCTTAAGCAGTTCGTAATGGTGACCCGCACGGGCAAGGTCAGGTCCGTCGGCGGCCCGGGGAAGCGATCGTCTATCGTGATATCCTTCTCGAAAGACGGTGTGGTCTGGAGCGACTGGCGGACGATTCACCAGGACAACCGCCTGCACGACTACCCGTCCATAGTCAGCGCGGGCGATGACAACGAAGTCACCGGAAAATCGTTCTGGGTCTATTACAAGTACTTCTACGATTCGGCGCTTCCGCACATAGACTGGCGCAGGAACCGATGGGACAGAACGCTGATCACGCTGGAATAACCCCGACCGCGCACAAAAAAAAGCCCTGCCTGATGCGCTGTAAGCCGAGTTCTGTTCCTCGTCGCGGTGGGCGCCGCGGCGAGGCGAAGACCATTTGTCTTGACCCGCCTTTGCAGACGAGCTCTTCCCGTAAGGGAAAGCAGCCTACCCGCGATTCAAGCGGCCTGGATCGGGCCTCATCGCTGCTTGGCTTTGCACCCGGTGGGGTTTGCCATGCCGGTCGCCTCACGACGCCCGCGGTGCGCTCTTACCGCACCATTTCACCCTTACCCGAGGCGCAAGGCCCCGGGCGGTATATTTTCTGTGGCACTTTCCCGGCTTGTTCGCCGCGACGAATCGCCGCGCCCAAACGGTGGGCGTTACCCACCACCGTGATCCAGCGGTGCTCGGACTTTCCTCCCCGACACAAGGCCGGAGCGGTCTTCCACGCATCAGACTCCCCGATTATAGTCGATCCGATGCGGAAATAAACGATTGAATCCGTCGGATAACCGCCCGTAACGATTGACTTACCGTCCCGCCGCCCCGACAATACCGCCTGATTGAAACTCTTGCACGGAAGACAAGCATTATGTCCGCTGCGGAAATCCAACCCAGAATAGAGCAATTGATCGAAGTGAAGGACTTCGCAACGCTCAAGTCGGTTATCGCGCAGATGGAAGTGCACGAACTTACCGACCTGCTCACCGAGTTGGAGGGCGCCGAGCTCGCGATGGTGTTCCGCCTGCTGCCCAGCGAAGATGCGGCTGACATTTTCGGCGACCTGCCGCTGGAGCTTCAGGAAGAGTTGCTCAACACGCTCTCCTCGGAGAAGGTCGCCGACATACTCAACGACATGCCCCCCGACGAGCGAACCGAACTGCTGGAGGAACTGCCCGGCCAGCTCGCCCAGCGGCTGCTCACTTCTCTGCGGGGCGAGGAACTGCAGATCGCCCGACAGCTTCTGAACTACCCCGAGGAGTCGATCGGGCGACTCATGACTCCGGAATATATGGCGATCGGACCGGACTGGATGATCTCCGACGTGTTCGCACACATGCGAAAAGTCGGCGAGGGCAAGGAAACTTTCAATATCGTATACGTCGTCGACGAAGAGTCGAAACTCATCGACGAAGTGAGCCTGGAGCAACTGGTGCTGGCCGAGCCCGACGAAACCGTGCGGGACCTCATGGACGGACACGTAGCGCACCTGCAGGCAAGCGAAGACCAGGAAGAGGCGATCGACGAGTTCAAGAAATACGAGGCCGTCGCACTGCCCGTGGTCAACAGCCAGGGCATCCTCGTCGGTATAGTGACGCACGACGACGTGCTGGACGTGCAGGAAGAGGAAGACACCGAAGACTTCCAGCGAGTAACCGGTATGGACCCGCTGGAGTACAGTTATTTCGGCACGAGCTTTCTCGACATGATCCGCAAGCGCCTGCCGTGGCTGGCGATGCTGCTGGTGGTGCAAACACTGGCGACGCTGACACTGGCGAATTTCAACTCGATGCAGCTGTTTGCGATCCTGGTGATCTTCATGCCGCTGATCAATTCGCCCGCGGGCAACACCGGTTCGCAAATGGCCGGGCTCATGATCCGCGGGCTGGCGGTCGCGGAGATCGAACTGGCCGACTGGCGCAAAGTGCTGAAGCGTGAACTGCTGAGGGGGCTGGCGTTGGGGCTGGTTCTGGCGGTGATTGGGTTCGGAGCGGCTTATCTGATCGCACCGCTGGCCGGATCGGACGAGGCGACTGTCAAAGTGCCCCAGATCGCGCTGGCCGTTTCGCTGGCGATCACGCTGGCGGTCACAATGGCCAATATTATCGGTTCCATGCTGCCGTTTGCTTTCAAGCGAGTCGGGCTGGATCCGGCGGTGACTTCAGGCCCGTTCATTGCGTCGATCATGGATGTTTCCGCCATCGTCGTCTACTTCTCAATAGCAACCGCCATCCTGCACATCACGGTGTGAACGGCCTGTCGCTATTGGAACGGCGCCGGGAATAGACGTTGCCCCAGGCGTCTATGAAGCATGAGACGGGGTTATAACGTACAACTGCTCGTTAGGACAGAATGCGATATTTACTCTCAATAATGATGGTTCTTGCTGTCCTTGGATGTAATCGCCAGGGCGGGGACACTGCGGTGTCAGAAGATAATATCGATCTGTTCGTTGTTTCGGGCCGCGCATTCCAGCGATTCGCTAATGTCGGATATGACAAGCTGAGCGATCCGGAACGGGTCTTCGTCGCCATATGGTCGCTCGAAGCCGAAGTGAACAACGGGGGCTTCGATCAGTACTTCTTCAACTCAGCGGGCGATCTGGCGGAGCATACTCCGGCGGCCCTTGAGGCGATCGGCGCATCTCACACCGCAGAGATCGTCAGGCAAGCCAACCGGTTGTTTGGCCGGGGCGGTCCTTCGCCTGAGCGGAACAAACGCCAGAAGCAACTTGAGAGTTTACCCGCAACCGCTTCGAATGAGTTTGATCGCCTGGACGAAGCCTTCTATGAATACGAGGACGATCTGGAGACGATGCTCAAAGCGTATACGCGTAAACACAAGAAAGAGTTCAAATGAGGACAACCTAACCGCCGGTCGCAGGAGTTGCTTGAGAAGCTCAATGGCGCCAAACGCCCGGTGCGCGGTGAAAGGTTCGAAATGCACGGTTCATATTATCGCCTGCGATTTCTCGTACTTTTGCTGATGCTCATCTCAACCGAGACATCCGCCCGCAGCGACGACAATGCGCTTCTCCGCCAGGCTCGCACCAGCGGAGGACTGTGCGTTGTTCTCGGAGCCAAAGATCACGCATTGGCCGCCAAACTCGCGGCGGACCGGCCGTTTATCGTTCACTGTCTGGTCTCCGAGTCGGCGATAGTCGCCGCTGGTGAAAAAGCTCTCGCCGCCGGCGGTCTTTACGGGAGGGTTTCCCTGGAGCATTGGAGCAAACCGTTCCTCCCCCACGCCGACAACCTGGCGTCGATGATTGTTGTAGTCGACCCGATGGGCGTAAGCGAAAGCGAGATGCTCCGTGCGCTCCGGCCGGGAGGAGAACTGCTGGTAAGCGCCAAGGGCAAATGGCTCCGAACGGTGAAGCCTCGCCCCAAGGGCATGGACGACTGGACGCACTGGCGCCGCGCTCCGGACCGCAACGCGGTTTCGAAAGACACGCTGGTTGACGTGCCGAGGCGGTTGCAGTGGCTTTTCACGCCGCGCGAAGTCACCGAACGTTCGCACGTAGTGATCGCCGGCGGGCGGTTCTTCGCCCAGTGCAACGGTATGCTGATCGCCCGAGACGCATTCAACGGGCTGGGGCTGTGGAAAGCTAAGCTGAAACGAAGCGCTGACTTCGCCTGGGAGTACCGCGTGAAGGTGGCGGCGCTCATCGTAGCCAAAGGCGATCGAGTCTATTGCCTGGCGAGTGACGGTAAGTTCAAGGCGCTCGATGCGGCCACCGGCAAGACGGTAAAAGTATACAAGAACGCGGGCGTTCCACAGCACATTCTGGTTGTAGGCGGGGCCTCCGGCAAGGGCGATACGATCGTCCTGGCGGGCAAGGATTCGCTAAGGGCGCTGGATGAGGCCGACGGAAACCTGAAATGGCGTTTTGCAACTGACAAGCCGCACAACGTTATCGCGTCTGACTACGGAGTGTTCTATATCGAGGGCAACGATCGCAACGGGGCGGCCTACGGGCGGATCACCGGGCGAGATCTCGAAACGGGCAAGCGGATGTGGACCCGGGAGCATCGCTGGGCCCGACGCACCGAACTGGGCGCCTACGGGCACGACCGGATCGTCTACGAATTGCGACGCCCGAATAACTGGCGGGAATACTACGTCAATCGGGAAAAGGAGAAGGAGGCTGACCGCAAGTATCAGATGGTCGTGATATCCGCCAAGACGGGCAAGGAGATACAGAAGATATCACGGATGGGCAGTTCAGCCCGCCACGGTGAGTTCAGGCGGGCGTTCTGGTACAAGAAGCAGTTGCTCACCGAAAAAGTCGATCGCGACGGATTGAGTATCGCACTGTTTGGTCTGGACGATCTGAGCAAGCCGGCTGATGTGTTCCGGGCGAACTACTCCGGCGATCGGGGGTTTGGACACTGCTACCCGCCCGTGCTTACGGAACGATTCTACATCAACGGTCAGTTGCACTTCACCGACCTCGACTCGCGCAAGCAGACATCCAACCAGATCACGCGCGGGGCGTGCAATACTTCCCGCGCGGGATACATTCCCGCCAACGGGATGATCTACACGTTCCCCAAGCACTGCATCTGTTTTCCGATGCTCGAAGGCAATGTGGCGTTGGCTCCAGGCCAGGCCAAAGAGCCCAAAGAGACCACCGAACTGGTAAAAGGCCCGGCCTGGCCGGGGCGGACAGAGGATGTAAGTTACGCCGACCAATGGCCCACGTTCCGTCGCGACGCATATCACAGCGGAGGGACCGAAACGACCGTTCCGGCGAAACTGGAGGTGCTGTGGTCAACGCAGATCAAAGGTCCGGACTACTCAACTGCGCCCGCCTCGGAGTGGATCGACAGCCCCTACACCGCAGGAGCGATCACCGCACCGGTTATCGCAGGCGGAACTGTTTACGTAGCCCAAAGCGATACGCATCGCCTGACAGCGCTGAACGAGAAGACCGGAGCGATTAAGTGGGAGTTCACCGCCAACGGGCGTCTCGACGGTCCGCCCACGATCCACCGCGGACTCTGCCTGATCGGTTCGCGCAGCGGGTGGATATTCTGCCTGCAGGCGTCAAATGGCGAACTGGTCTGGAAGCTTCGCATCGCGCCCTTCGATCGGCGGATATGCACTTACGGGCAGGTGACTTCGCCCTGGCCGGTGCATGGAAGCATACCGGTGGTCGACGGTCTGGCGTACGCGGCGGCGGGCGTTCATCCAAACGCCGACGGCGGGATACGCGTGATCTGCTTCAAACCGCAGAACGGGCGGATCGTCTGGAAGAACAAGTTCAGCGACCTGGGCTTTAACGCTCCCTGGCCCGCGCCATACGACCCGCGCAAGAAACGGCCCGAGTCTAACCCGTGGCGGACGATAAGGCCCAGAGAGTATCGCCACCACGACCTGCCCGTTCGCGATGGCGATTCGATAGCAATCTCGCGATGCCTGTTCGACCTGAAGACCGGAAAGAGGAATCTGAAGAAGACCAGCGGGTTCTACCGCGTAAAGGAGACCGGAGTTCAGATGCCCCGCACGGCTTGGCGGTACGGGACGGTGCGCGGTGTGTCGCCGATCGCCGTCTTCAGCGGCCGGTCGGTGTTCAGCACCGTTCCGGGCATGAAGAAGATGTTCCGCCTGGACTTCGACAAGGACGCAAAGTTCAATTCCGACTGGGTCGGTTTAACGCCCGAAGACGAGAAGGCCCGCCTGCGTTTCTCGACGCTGAAGCTGTTCAGGAAGGCTCCGAAGTGGACAGTCCCGTCCAACGACAGCCAAAACCATCTCAACCGAGCGATGCTGGTCGCCGGCGATAATCTCTTCACCGTTCGGGCCTCGGGACTGCTCACGGTTCGCAGTGTCGCCACCGGCGAGGTCATTTTGGAGCGGAAACTGGAGCGGTCAGCGTTCGATGGGCTCGCCGCGTCGGGAGGGCGACTGTTTGTTTCCACCGTTGCGGGCAAGGTGATCTGCCTGGGCGGCAAGTGAGACAAGGCGACATCTCCGGAATTCCGACTTTCTGTAAGTCCCTGTGTCGAAATCCAAACCGTATGTGCGCCGCGGGCGAGAGTAAAACCAAATCCGATAGTGCATTTGGGCGGTTGTTGCAGTAATCTTGTGGCTGCGGCGTTTCAGCTTATGGGCCCGGGACGCAACCAGCGGACCAAGCCGCGGGAGAAACCATATGAGCGATGAACACACTGAACCCCAAGGCGATATTCAGGATGCCGTCGAGGCGGCGTACGACGACATTCCAATGGCGTCGAAAGTGCCCGAAACGAAAGCAGAGGTGGAAGCCAGAATAATAGGCAGCCTCAAGACCGCAAAAACCAAACTGCTGACCGAACTGCACAAGGTGATTATAGGTCAGGACGATGTCATAGAACTGCTGATGCAGGCCATGATGAGTCGCGGACACTGCCTGCTTGTCGGAGTGCCCGGGCTGGCGAAGACACTCATGATCTCAACGCTGGCCAAAGTGCTGAAACTGGACTTCAGCCGCATCCAGTTCACACCGGACCTGATGCCCTCGGACATCACCGGAACCGATATAATCGAAGAGGACCACACCACCGGAAAGCGAGTATTCACGTTCGTAAAGGGCCCGCTGTTCGCCAACATCATCCTGGCCGACGAGATCAACCGAACACCCCCAAAAACCCAAGCCGCCCTGCTCCAGGCGATGCAGGAATATCACGTAACCGCGGGCAGAGACACCTACGATCTCGAACCGCCCTTCTTTGTCCTGGCAACGCAGAACCCGATCGAACAGGAAGGAACCTACCCCCTGCCCGAGGCGCAACTCGACAGGTTCATGTTCATGGTCAACGTGGATTATCCCTCCCGCAACGAGGAGCGAGCGATAGTCAAGTCAACCACCATGGACACGACCGCCGAACCGGAGCCCGCCCTCAGCGGCGCCGACATACTCCTGCTGCAGAAGATCGTCCGCAAGATACCGGTAAGCCAGCACGTAGTCGACTACGCGGTGAACCTCACGCGCGCCACCCGCCCCGCCGACGGAACAGCGCCCGATTTCGTCAAGCAGTATCTGTCCTGGGGCGCAGGACCGCGAGCGGCGCAATACCTGGTCCTGGGCGCCAAAAGCCGCGCCCTTCTCCACGGGCGATTCAACGTGTCCTGCGAAGACATCCGAGGAATAGCAAAGCCCGTCTTGAGACACCGAATATTCACCAACTTCAACGCCGACGCCGAAGGCGTATCTCCGGACAAGATCGTCGAGATGCTGCTCCAAACCGTAAAAGAACCTCAATCCAGCGAGTACAAACAAACAGCCGAACCGGCTGAAGCTCCCAAGAAATGAATTCTCAAATGATAAATCGAATCGCCGCACATCGAATCACCGTCCGGGGGGCTGTCCTGCTTTGGATAATCACCGGCTGCCTGTCGGCCCGGGCGATGGGCGCAAATGCAACGAAAGACGCTTACGACTACCTCGCTAAAATGCTCGTGGACAAGGACGATTCCATCACGGTGATCAGCGCGTTCCACGCAGCCGACGACAAGGAATTCCTCCCGTTCTTCGTAGCGATGTCGCGCAGCGGCGACAAGGAGAGGCGTCTGTTGGCGACCACTGCGTTGGGGCAGCTTGGCGGGGCGGAGGCGATTGCGGCGCTCAAGCGGCAACTCGCTGAAGACAGTGCAATGTCGGTGCGTGCGGCGGCGATTGTACACTTGCTGAACCTAAAAGCAGCCGACGGACGGGTCCTGGCCGCAGCGGTGAAGATAAACGATGAGAACATCCAGTGCATCGCATCGCGCTCACTGGTCAACAGGAGCAAGGATCCCACACACCGCAGTCTCGCCAAGGCGACCCTCAAGAAACTCACCGAATCCAGCGATAAGATGACTGCGGCGATGGCGAGCATGGGATTGTTGGCGATGGGCGACACTGCAAAAGCTCCCGGTCTGAAGAAGCTGATCGCCGATCCGGAAACCGAGACATCGATAGTTCGTCTGATAATGCTTCAGATAATCGACGAGAAGATAACCGCAGGCGAACCGCTGGCACGGATAGTGCTCTCCTCGCCCAAACGACCGGTGCAAACGCGAGTGCTGGCCTGCCGCGCGTTGGCCGCGTCCTGCCCCAAGCCTGTGCCCGTTATCTTTGCGGCGCTGCGAGACTCACCGTCAACAGTGTTCAGGATTCCTGCGATGGGAGTCATGGCGAAACAGCCCGAATCCAAGCAGTACCTCGCGGCCATCGCAAAAAGCTCTCTGCCCATCGCGCCGTTGGCGGCGTTCGAGCAGGCCAGAACCGCGCCCGGACCGGCGGCCACGATAGCGGTGGATAAAGCTCTGGCGATCCGGCATCCGATTGCACTCAACCACATATTCCAGCGCGCCAATGACGACATCGAGAAGCTGGGCGCCAAGGCGAATTTCTACGTCGCTCCCCTGCTGAAGTACATCGCGTCGGTTGAGCCCGACACCGACCGCATGGCGCACGAACACCTCCTTGCCGCCCAGGCTACAACGCTGGTGATGGATATCGGTACGCCCGAAGCGGTAGGCGGAATCAGTAAGATTCTCGCCGGACGCTACAGCGCGATAACGCGTTCGGCGGCGGCGGGACTTCTGCGAACAAAGAACAAATCCGTACTCCCAATCGCACGCAAACTGCTTAAGAGTCCTTATCCGGAACTATCCACATACGGAGCCCTTACTCTGGGGCATTTCGCCGATCCGATGGCGACCGAACACTTCACCAGGATCATCACAAAAGAATCGGGGCACACTGTCGCGGAAAGAACTCTCGCCAGTTGGTATCTCCTGAAGATCAAGAACCAGAGCGCCGAATCCGCGAAGAAACTCGCCAAGCTTATCAAATAGATCCTCGCCCCAAAGAATTGCCCGCGGGTGACATAAATACGGTCGGGCTGTTGATTCTTGTCCGGACCTTGATACAACGAACTTCATTGGATGAGAACCAAAAAGAAATCCCGCCGCGGATGCAGCGGGATTTGCGATGCGTTAATCTCTCGTTCGGCGAGAATCTTATACGCGACTTAGATATTCGTTTGTGCGCGTGTCGACCTTCACCACGGTTCCGTTTTCGACGAACGGGGGCACTTTGATCTTCGCGCCGCCCTCGAGGACCGCGTCTTTGTTCTGGTTGGTGGCGGTGGCGCCCTTGACCTGCGGGGTGGTGTCGACCACTGCGAGTTCGACGGTGTTGGGCAGTTCGGCTTCGATCGCCTTGCCTTCGACAAACGTAACCTCTATCTCCATGTCGGGCTGGAGGAATACGGATTTGTCGCCCACGAGTTCTGCGGGAATCTCAATCTGCTCGTAGTCGGCGTCCATGAGCACGTGGTTGGACGCGTCGGAGTACAGATAGGTCATCTGTTTGCGATCGAAGAAAACTTCTTCGAGGCGTTCGTTGGGATTGAACCTCTGCTCAATCATCCGTCCGGTTTTGGCGTCCTTGAGCTTGGCCTGCATGCAGGACGGACCCTTGCCCTTGACAACATGAGTGATGTCGAAAACCACCCAGACCGAATCCTTGTATTTAACGCCCAGACCGCGGCGAAGATCAATTGCTCTTACTGACATTACAGTGTATCTCCAGATAGCAGGTTCGTATGAGATTAGTTCAGAGATTCTAGCACAAGAAGTCGAAACCGGCAAGCCTACTTGCCCACGCAGAACCGTTGGAATATTCGCCCGAGAATGTCTTCGGTGACCACCTGCCCGCTGATCTGACCGAGTTGGGACAGCGCCTCCCTCAATTCAACGGCCGCCAACTCCGCCACATCCGCCACTTCGTCCGACGGAGCAATCAAATCCGCGGCACGCCCAACGGCAGCCGAACACGCCTCCAGAGCACGCTTCTGGCGCGCGTGAAGCCCCATCGCCTGCCCGCCGCGATGGGCGCCAAGATGCATAAGCTCTCCCAGGCGAGTCTTAAGTATATCCAGGCCGAAAGGTCTAACAGCGCTGACCGCCTGTGGAGTTGTTCCAGCGATCTCGCCCAGGCGACCGAGCGATACTACGGCGTCAACACCAACCAAATCGCACTTGCCAGCCAGCAGGAGCAACGGAGCCCGCGGGTTGGCTTGTCTGGCTTCGCCGAGGAGTTCGACCTCCGCATCGCTGCGTTTGACCGAAGCATCAACTACAAACAATATTGCTTCGGCGCGGGCCATCGCCCGCCTGGCTGCTGAATCGGCCGCAGCGGCCGGAGACCCGCTCGGACCGGACGCTTCGAAACCGGCCAGATCCTGGAGCAGCACAACCGCCCCGTCGTCCAATTCCATCGAAGCGCTGAGCACGTCGCGGGTGGTTCCCGCCAGCGCCGAAACAATCGCCCGGTCGGCTCCGGTCAGCACATTGAGCAACGAACTCTTGCCCACATTGGGCAGCCCGACAAGCACAACGTGAGGGCAGCGAGCGTTTTCGGGCATGTCGCCAGCGTGCCGAGCCACTTTCCGCAGATCCGCCGATATCTCCGCCAGACGCTCGGAAAGCTCTTCAGGGCGATCGAATTCTATGTGCTCGTCGGCGAGGTCTATCGAGGCCTCGACACCCGCAAGGGCCTCGGTTATTCGATCGCCGGAGTCTTGACAGAGTCCCCTGATACGTCCGCCCAGCGCATCCATCGCCGATCGCAGTTGAGCGTCGTTATCGGCGTCTATTATGTCAGCTACGGCGGTGGCTTGCGAAAGATCAATCCGTCCTGAGAAGAACGCCCGGGCGGTGAACTCGCCTGGAAGGCTCTGGCGTGCTCCGGCGTCGATCAGGGCTTCGGCCACCGCCGAAACCACATCCGGGGCTCCGGGCAAGTGAAACTCCGCCAGGTCCTGCCTGGTGTAGCTCCGCGGATTCCTGAAGACATACGCCCTGGCGGGCAATTCGATGTCGCCCGGGGGTATGCTGACTCGCCCGTCGAGGCTTCTAAACCCGCCCGTCCGGACCAGTAAACCGTCGGATGACTTGAAGATTCTGTCGCCCAGCACCAACGCCTCAGGTCCGCTGAGGCGTACAATCGCCCGGCGCGCCGCGCCGGCCGGTGTCGATATCGCTACGATTGTATCTGTTGTATTAAACATATGTTGAATCTGATTCACCGGTGCGGTGACCGGGGCGAAATATTCGCTAATCCATGTTTTACAGAAGTTTCTTGCTATTGTTGCGGCAATGCGGATAATTGAGCGTTCGTATACACTTTACCAACCAAAAAGGTCTATTGCATGGGTATGTTGCTGGAGTCATTGCGCAAGCTTCAAAAGATAGAGCAGGACATCGCTCACGTAAGAAGCAGAATACGAGTACGAAACAATGCCGTCAACGTTCAAAAACGCAAGATAGAGCAACTGGTGCAGGACCGCGACTCCCTGTCCGAGCAATCCCTGGAACGCCGGAAGCTCGCCGATTCGCTCGAACTTGACCTGAAAGACAGAGACAAGCAGGTCGTATCCTTCCGTGCGGGCCTGAACGCCGCCAGGAGCAACAAGGAATACGCCGCCATCCTCACCCAGATCAACACTCTCAAAGCCGACAGCGCCAAAATCGAAGACCGAACACTGGGCGTAATCCAGGAAATCGAAACACTTAAGAAACAGGCCGACGAACTGGACGAACACATCGCCGGCGAGAACAAACGCCTTGACGAAGTCAACGCCCAGAGCGAAAAGGAGTTGACCAAACTCAACGGGATGCTCGACGGGCTCAGCGAGAATCGCAAGGAGGCGGCCGCCGGTATACCGGCGGCGAGTCTGTCGGTATTCGAACGAATATCCGCCAACTATGAGGGCGAGGCGATGGCCCAGGTCGAGATTCACGGCCGCAAGGAACCGTACACTTACGTGTGCGGCGGGTGCTTCATGGGCCTGACTCCCGAACACGCAAACGCACTTAGTCTCCGCGACGAAATCCGCACCTGCGACAACTGCGGACGCATCCTCTACATCGATCCGCACGCACAGTAAACCGGAGACGCCAATGAGCTGCGATTCGCTCCACGTTGTAATTCACATTGACGGTGGGTCGAGAGGAAATCCGGGACCCGCAGGAGCGGGGGTGGCGATACGCGACAAATCCGACAACTCCATACTCTACAAGGGCGGAGTATTCCTGGGAAACGCGACGAACAACGTCGCCGAATACTCCGGATTGCTGACCGGGTTGAGCGCGGCGAAGGAACTGAAAGCAGCCAGCGTTGAACTCTTCAGCGACTCCCAACTGCTCGTAAGACAAATGACCGGAGAGTATCGCGTGAAAAACGCAGGACTCAAACCCCTCCACCGCCGCGCCACGGAACTGGCCGACAGTTTTGAAAACTGCACGTTCCACCATATCCCGCGGGAAGAAAACACCGCCGCGGATAAACTGGCGAATATGGCGATGGACGCAAAAACGAATATACTGGACGCCGCCGACGACCCGTACGCGCAAGACTGAGGCGCAGATCGCATAAGTCGCTCAGGAGTACGAATTGCCGAGATTCACCGAACAGTTCGTCCAGCAAGTCCTCGATTCGGTCGACATCGTCGAACTGGTCGGGCAGTACGTTGCGCTTACTCATCGCGGGCGCGAGTTCATTGGGTTGTGCCCCTTTCACGACGACAAGAAACCGTCGCTGAACGTCTCTCCGTCCAAGCAGATTTTCAAGTGCTTTTCCTGCGGGGCCGGCGGGGACGCCCTGAAATTCCTGACGCTGTACGAGAAATACAGCTTCCCCGAAGCAGTGCGGGCGCTGGCCGAGCGATCGGCGATCCCCCTGCCCGCCGAGGCGCAATACTCGCCCCAGCACGAACCCGAAGCGGGAATGTCAAAGCGCGATCTGCTTAAGGTCACCGAGATGGCCGCGGAATTCTACAAGGCCCAGCTGCACGCGCCTGCGGCGGCTTCAACGCTCAAGTACGCTAGGGATCGAGGCTTCACTGACGCATCGATCGAGCGGTTCGGGCTCGGATACGCACCGGATTCGTGGGACGCACTCCTGTCGGCCGCCCGGAACAAGGGCGTGTCGACCGCCCAACTCCTGGCCGCAGGACTAGTGGCGCAAAAGGAAGGAGCCGACAGATACTACGATCGCTTCCGACATCGCCTCATGTTCCCGATTTACGATCTTACGGGCAACGTGATCGCCTTCGGCGGACGGGCGCTGCGCGACGACGAACGCGCAAAGTACCTCAACAGTCCCGAGTCGATCCTGTTCGACAAGTCGTCGAACCTGTACGCGATGAACTGGGCTCGCGGGGAAATTGTGTCGGGCGGGACAGCGGTCGTCGTCGAAGGATATCTCGACGCCCTGATACCCCACCAGGCCGGAGTCGCCAATGTTGTAGCGTCGCTGGGAACCGCTCTTACCGATCGCCACGTTCGACTCCTGGGCAGATACGCAAAGGAAGTTGTGCTGGTGTTCGACGCCGACCAGGCCGGAGCAACCGCCGCACAGCGCGCCATGGAGGTCTTCCTGGCCCAGCAGCTCGGCATCCGCGTGGCCACGATTCCCGAAGGCAAGGACCCGTGCGATTACTGCCTTGCCGAAGGATCCGAAGCGTTGAAGAAATTGATCGACGAAGCTCCCGACGCAATGCAGTACGCCTGGGATCTGCGACTGAGCGAATATCGCGCCGCGGGCGGGAATCCGTCCCAGAGGCACAAGGTCGCTCAGGAGTTCCTGAGGCTGATCGCTACGTCAGCCGCCTTCGGGGCGATTGACGACATGCGGCGCGGGCAGTTGGCGCAGCATATCGGACACATACTGAACATACCGGCCAGCGAACTTCAGCGACAGATGCAGAGCCTGTCGCGACAGGCCCGCACCGCCCGCACCGCGTCCGGACCCGCAACGGCCGCCAACACCGAGATGATAACTCGCGATCCGGAGCGCATCGTTCTAGAGGTGCTTCTGAACGACAACGAACTGTTTCACAACGTCAGTGAGAAGCTCCAGCCTGATGATTTCACCAATCCCGAACTTCGCACGATCGCTGAGAGAATCTGGCGTCTGGGGCACGACGACCGCCTTACTCTGCAAGCGGTAATGAGCGATTCGGAAATGCACGACCAGGCGAACACGCTGACGGACATGGCGATGGCCGGACAAACGCACGGACGCGGAGAACAGGCTCTCGCCGCCGCCATGGAGGCGTTGCTCCAAAGACACAGCCGTCGCGACATCCAGAAAATCCGGAGCGGAGACCTCGACGACGAGGCGCTCAGGCGACTTACGAACCACCACCGCGACCCGGATCCGAGGCGCCTGCCGAAGATCAATTGATCTGCTCACAGCTCGCCCGCCCGTATCGTTCTTGATTCTGTGTGATGCGGGCTTATCATATTGGAAACGTGACAAACAACCGCTCCGTGGAGATCTGATTACGATGGCGAACAAGACCAAGGGCATCATACTGGCTGGTGGCAGCGGGACGCGCCTGTTCCCTCTGACGCGGGCGGTCTCCAAGCAGTTGCTCGGGGTCTACGACAAGCCGATGATCTACTATCCCCTGAGCGTGCTGATGCTCGCGGGGATCAGGGATATCCTGATAATCTCCACGCCCCACGATCTGCCCGCGTTCCAACGCCTTCTGGGCGACGGTGAGAATCTCGGAATGAAGTTCTCCTACGCACCCCAGCCAAAACCCGAGGGTCTGGCCCAGGCGTTCGTAATCGGAGCGGATTTTGTCGGCGACGATTCGGTGGCGCTGATTCTGGGCGACAACATCTTCTATGGACAAGGACTCACCGAAGCAGTCCAGGCCGCCGCAGCAACCGACGACGGAGCAACAGTGTTCGGATACCGCGTGCGCGATCCGCAACGATACGGAGTAGTCGAGTTCGACGAAAACGGGCGGGCGATAAGCATCGAAGAGAAGCCCGAGAAACCGAAAAGCCACCACGCCGTAGTTGGTCTCTATTTCTACGGCCCCGACGTTGTCCAGCACGCAGCGAGCCTCCAACCCAGCGCTCGCGGCGAGTTGGAGATAACGGATCTGAACAGAATCTATCTCGAGCAGGGTCGCCTGAATGTCCAGCGGCTGGGCAGGGGCATCGCCTGGTTGGACACGGGCACGAACCAGAGCCTTCTGGAGGCGGGCAACTTCGTCCAGGCCATCGAAGAGCGTCAGGGCCTGAAGATCGCCTGCATCGAAGAAATCGCGTGGCAGGAGGGTTGGATAAGCCCCGACCAGGTTCGCAAAGAGGCCCAGGCGATGAAAAACAGCGCGTACGGAGACTATCTTCTGGACCGCCTCAGACAGGAAGGTTGCCGGTAAGTGAAGCGAATCGAGAGCAATCTGCCCGGCGTGTGCGTGATCGAGCCGGTCGTCCATCCTGATAATCGCGGATTCTTCATGGAATCGTACAATCAGCGAACCTTCGCCGACCTCGGGATCAACCACACGTTCGTACAGGATAATCACTCCAAATCGCAGCGCGGTGTTGTCAGGGGGCTGCATTACCAGCTCGCCCAGCCGCAAGCCAAACTCGTGCGAGTCATGAGCGGTGAAGTTTACGATGTCGCGGTCGATGTAAGACGCGGCAGCAAAACATTCGGCCGGTGGGCCGGAGTGACGTTGTCTGCGGAGAACAAGCGGATGTTCTTCGTTCCGGAAGGCTTCGCGCACGGATTCTGCGTGGTAAGCGAGTTCGCCGAGTTCGCATACAAATGTTCGGACTTCTACGCGCCGCAGGAAGAACGCGGTATAGTGTGGAACGATCCGGAGTTGGCGATTCCCTGGCCCCTCGGCGAGATTGCGCCGATTATCTCGCCCAAGGACGCCGCATACGGACCGCTGTCTGCGATGAGCCAAAACGATCTGCCTGCCTGTCAGGAGGTGTCCGAGAAATGAAGATCATGATCACAGGCGCAAGGGGAATGCTCGGCAGGACGCTCACCAGGCGATTGAAAGGCCATGAGCTGCTGGCGGCGGATATCGAGGATTTCGACATAACCGACGCCCCCGCCGTCGCTGAGGCGGTCTCGCAATTCGATCCGGAGGTCGTGATTCACTGCGCCGCAATGACCGCCGTCGACGATTGTCAAACCAACGAGAACGCCGCCTGGGAAGTGAATGTCAACGGAACGGCCAATATCGCCGAAGCATGCGCCGAATCCGGAGCCAGACTCATCGCGATGTCGACCGATTATGTTTTTTCCGGCGAGTCGGACCGCCCGTACAGCGAACACGACACTACCGGACCGCACACCGTCTACGGGATGACCAAGATGCTCGGTGAAATGGCGGCTGCAAAGTACTGCGAAAACAGCATGATCGTTCGAGTGGCCTGGCTGTACGGACCGGGCGGACCGAGCTTCGTCCACACAATGCTCCGCCTGGCCGCAGAGGGCGTCACGCCGATGAGAGTAGTCGACGACCAGATCGGAAACCCGACGTCAACCGAAGCGGTCACCGATCATATCAAACTGCTGCTGGAGCATCCCGAGATCACCGGACCGGTCCATCTGACCTGTGAAGGGCACGCCACCTGGTGCGAATTCGCCGCCGAAATATTCCGCCTGGTCGGACTGGATTGCACCCCCGTTCCTTGCTCCAGCAGTGAGTTTCCGCGACCGGCGCCCAGACCGGCCAATTCACAGCTCGATAATATCGTGCTGACCAAACACAACCTCCCGCCCATGCCGCATTGGCGCAAGGCCCTGGAGGAGTTCTTTCAGGAGAATCCGGATGGCTGATGCGTCCGACAACCACAAGCCTTCAGTTGTCCTGGTGACCGGGGGAGCGGGTTTCATCGGATGCAACTTCGTCAGGCATCTCCTAAGCAGCGATGAGTCTCTGCGAGTGATCAACTACGACGCCCTGACCTACGCCGGCAGCCAGGCCAACCTCGCCGGTCTGCAAACCGAACACGCCGACCGCTACAGATTCGTCCACGCCGACATCCGCGACGAGGACGCGGTCTCGGAGGTCTTCGCAGGCGAACCGATCGACACCATCGTGCACCTTGCCGCCGAAAGTCACGTCGACCGATCCATCAACGCACCAGGCGAATTCCTCAGCACGAACATCACCGGCACGTACGTACTGCTCCAGGCCGCCCGTAAAGCATGGTCCGATCGCGCAGACGTACGTTTCCATCATGTGAGCACAGATGAAGTGTACGGTTCGCTGGGCTCCGAAGGACTATTCACCGAAACAACGCCCTACGACCCGTCCAGCCCATACAGCGCATCGAAGGCGGCCTCCGATCACCTGGTGCGGGCGTGGTGTCGCACGTACGGGCTGCCCGTGACGATCTCGAACTGCTCGAACAACTACGGACCGTATCAGTTCCCCGAAAAACTTCTCCCGCTGATGATCACCAACGCACTGGCGGGCAAACCGCTGCCCGTTTACGGAGATGGAAAGAACGTTCGCGACTGGTTGTTCGTGGAAGACCACTGCAGCGCCCTTGACACCATCGTCCGGCGCGGAAAGCCCGGTGCGACCTACAATGTGGGCGGGTGCAACGAGTGGGCCAATATCGATATCGTGAATCTGCTGTGCGACCAGTTGCAGGATATCGTCCCGCCGGATCACGGACATTACCGCGACCTGATAACATTCGTGACCGACCGCCCGGGACACGATCGGCGGTACGCCATCGACGCATCGCTCATAGAAAGCGAACTTGGCTGGACACCGCAGCACCAGTTTGAAGGAGGGCTGCGGGAGACTATCGAATGGCACCTGGCCAACGAAGACTGGATAGAAGAAATCCGCCGCACCAAATACGCCGGGCAACGCCTGGGTGTTGCAGACGACAAGTAAGCGGCCGATCGATTAAGGAGGGTCTGAAAGACCAACAAACCAATTCCCGCCGGACACCGCAATCGCCATGCCCGCCCAGACAGACAACAACAATCCCGACCTCGCGCGGAAATCCTTGCGGGCGAAATACTTCGTTCAGCGCGTAGTATCGCCCTGGGAAATCCCCGGGATCATGCGGAAGTACACTTACGCCGGAGCCATGAGCAGCGTCTGGATGATGCTCATAAGCGGAATGTTCTTTTTTCAGTTTGGAAACACCGTGGGCATGTCGAACTTTCAGTGGGGACTTCTAGCCGGTATCTCTTCCTGCCTGATGCCCGCCCAGATAGTCTCAGCAATAGTCGCCCAGCGAACCGGAAAACGCAAGATGATCTGGTTCTATCTCGCCATCACCGAGCGGAGCCTGAAATTGATTGGAATCTTGCTGGCGCTGTGGTTGTGGCAACTCGGTTGGCCAGGCGTAAGCACCGCTCTGATCGTTATTGTTTGCATTTCCAACTTGCTGGGGATGATGCACGCCCCGCCGTGGATGTCGTGGATGGCTGACGTAATTCCCGAAGATCACCACGGAGCCTTCTGGGGGCGCAGGACGGCATGGATAGCGCTGTCAGTTATCGCCACAACTGTGCCCGCGGCGCTGCTTATCGACAAGGTCCCCGCCGACCAGAAAATCAATGCGATGCTCGCGGTCTTCGTTTTCGCCACTATCGTCGGTCTGCTGGACCTGATTATCCATGGTTCGATCCCCGAACCGACACCGGCGGCGTCTCAAGGCCAGAAGTTCACCCACGAAATACTCAAACCGATCCAGGACCACAAGTTCCGGCGTTGGCTGGTCTTTCACGCATGCTGGAGTTTCGGACTTTACCTTGGAGGATCGCTGTACATCCCGTTCGCCCTCAAGGACATGGGGCTCAACAACAACCTCCTGGGCGGAACGCTGGCGATTACGTGTCTCGGTTTTGCAGGCGGATTAACGGGCGGATGGACAGGAAAACTCGTCGACCGTCTTGGCGTCAAGCGGATCATTCTCTGGGGGCATCTGGTCTGGGCCTTCCTTCCGGCGATGTGGTTGATGGCGACGCCCGAGACCGCGCTGTACTGGCTGGGCGCAGGAAGTCTCATTTCGGGAGTCGCCTGTTCGGCGGCGAACACAGCAGCCAACAAGCTGGTCACCCGCGTCCCCCCGCCTGAACTTCGCGCGGTGTATGTGGCCGTGTCCAGCAGCGTGGGCAGCCTGTGCGGAGGATGCGGAGCCATTACCGCGGGGTTCATAATGTACGCATTCGGCCAGTCCGTCGTCATCACGCCCATCGGAGCCCTCGGCGGATTCCAGGTCCTGTTCCTAATCTCACTCTGCCTGCGGATATCGTCGACGGCCTTTCTCATACGCCGCATCCGGTTGTAAAAACAGTCGGCGGTGCTGAACTGCTTGTTTAGACAACTTCTCTGGTGGAATGTCGCGCAGTTCTTCGATACGCTACTGCAATCGAACAGCAGAAATCGAAAATCAAGAACATCAAGACCGCAATCGGATGGGTGATCGGGATTGCATCGGTGGGTCTGTGCGCTGCGGCGATTATCGGATATTGGGATAAGTTCGATCCGTGGCGATACCCGATACGTCCGGCGCTGTTTTCCGCCGCTATCGCCTGCACTCTTGCGGGTCTGTGTCTGCACGGGCTCGGGTGGTTCGTGCTCATGCGCGGAATGGCGCCGGGGTTGAGTTTCTCGTCGGCTATGAGGGCCTGGGCGTATTCGCAGGTCGTCAAATACGTGCCGGGCAAGGTTATGGTCTTCGTCACGCGCACGGAAATATGCGGACGGGAGGGAATTGCCCCGCTTACAGTTCTCGCCGGGACCGGTCTGGAGATTATCCTGTCGCTTATCTGCGCAATGGTGCTGTCGCTGGGCACGGTGACGGTATGGCTCAGAAACTCCGGGCTCTCGCCGTGGGTCTGCGTCCTTCCGCTGGCGGGCCTGCTTGCGATGGTGCATCCGAAGGTGATTATGGCCGTTATGCGATTGTATTACCGCCTCCGCAAAGCCGATACTTCCTCAGTTCCCAAACTGGACTTGAAGCACATCCTACAGCCGATGGCTGTGTACTTTATGGGATGGCTTTTGTACGGTGTTGGGGGCTATCTGCTGGTGCGCGTGATAGTCGCGGGCTTCGATGGATCGCCCTCTGCGATGATAGGCGTGATCGGAGCGTTTCCATTCGCCTGGGCCGCAGGGTACCTGGTGATCCTGGCTCCGGGTGGAGCGGGCTTCAGGGAGGGCGCTCTGGTGTACGCCCTGGGTTCGTGGTTGTCGTTTGAATTGGCGATAGTTGTCGCGGTGGCGGCTAGAATGTGTCAGTCTGGTCTGGACCTGCTCATCGCAGGCGGATGGTGGGCCGGACGAACAATCGCCCTGAGAAGATCGAAGTAGTCTCGCAAGCATGGACAATGACCTTACAGTCAAGATACGCAAGGCTCGCGGTAGGTTCGCCGCAATGGCGATTACGTACTTCCTGGGCGTATTCAACGATAACTTCTTCAAGATATCGGTGATGATGCTCGCGGCGGGGAGCCCCGCCAAGAAAGGGATGATAAACGCTCTGTTCGCCGTTCCGTTCATCCTGTTCGCATCGTACGCCGGATGGATGGCCGACAGATTCGCCAAACGAAACGTGGTGGTGTTCGCAAAGGGTTTGGAGGTCGCGGCGATGCTGTGCGGAGCGGCGGGGATACTCTCGGGGTCATGGACGCTGATGATGGTGATGGTGTTTCTGATGGCCACGCAGTCTACGATCTTCGGGCCGAGCCTTAACGGAACGATTCCCGAACTGTATCCCAGGCAGTACGTTCCGACCGCCAACGGGATAATAAAGGTCCTGGTCACCGGTGCGATACTGCTGGGCACGATCGCTTCGGGATACGCACTGAGCGCCAAACAGATCGTATGGGGCGATTCGACCACCATGGGCAGAGTCATTGTCGGCGGCGCGGTTGTCGGCGTGGCGATCCTGGGGGTCGGCGTGAGCTTCTTTGTGCCCCGCCTGCCGGCGGCGGACCCGAAGATAAAATTCCCCTGGACCGGACCGGTGGAGACGTTCAGGGAGTTCGGATCCATCATCCGGGACCCCCTGCTGCTGCTGATAGTCCTGTGCGACGTATTCGTATGGTTCGTAGGAGCTATCCAGATCACCGTTGTTCAGGACGTCAGCGAGACTCAGTTCGGTTGGAGCGAAGCGGTGACATCGAATCTCATTTTCGCCGGTTTAATAGGCACCGCCGCCGGAGGCCTGATCGCAACGAAGATAGCGGGCTCCCGCAGATGGTATCGCCTGCTGCCCTGGCTGATGCTCGCAATGGCGGTTCCCAGCACATTGATGGCGTTTACTCCGATGCTGCCTTCTGGACTTCTTGTCTGGGGTATCGCCCTGTTGATGGTCATGATAGGGACGATCGTAGGTTTGATAATGATCCCCTGCGAGAGTTTCATCCAGGTTCGCCCAGCCCCGGAGCACAAAGGGCGCGTGATAGCGTCCGCCAACTGCGGAGTGTTTATCGGGATATTCATCTCGGCGGGCGTTTACTATCTTCTGGGAACGTTCCTGTCGGCTACGGCGTGTTTTGGCGCCATGGCGGTGATGTCCGTCATCGTCGGAGTGTGCCTCTTGATTGTTCTAGGCAAGAAGGAGTTCGGCGATGCTTGATTTCCTGCTGGTCTGGTTCGTCAAGTGCCTGCTGCGGTTGCGGTATCGTATCCGTGTTAAGGGGCTCGACAAGATTCTCGCTAAAGGACGCAAGAGCATACTTTTCCTTCCAAACCACCCGGCGCTGATCGACCCGGTGATAATGCTGTCGGTGCTGAAGGGTCCGTTCGCACCGCGGGCAATCGCCGACCAAGACGAAATAGACATGTTCTTCATACGCTGGATGGCCAAACGCGCCGGGATAATCCCGATCCCCAATATAGGGCGATACGGACAGTCCGGGCGACAGAAGGTCGAAGACGCCCTGGCCGAAGGGGCGCAATGGATGAAGGACGGGGGCAATATGATGCTCTACCCCGCCGGGCGCTTGTGCAAGACGCGCATGGAGGATCTCGGCGGATCGAGTGCTGTCGAAACTCTGCTGAGCGAGTTTCCCGAGATGAGGATCGTGCTGGCGCGCACCAGCGGTTTGTGGGGCAGCGCGTTCGGATGGGGTCCGGGCAAGACTCCGTGGGCCGGCAAGGCGATAAAGCGAGGGCTTCCCGGGCTGCTGGCCAGCGGGCTGTTCTTCATGCCAAGGCGCAAAGTAACCATCGAATTCTTCGAGCCTGACGACGTGCCCCGAGACGCCAATCGAGAGACTCTCAACCGCTACCTTGAGAATTTCTACAATCAGGATCCGCCCGATAACACGTTTCTGCCCTACAGCATCTGGCGGGGCTGGAGCCCGAAACAGGCGCCCGAGCCCGAGCAGCACAGCATTTCGGGGAATATCGACGATGTGCCCGAGTCGGTCAGCATGACCGTCTGCGAACACCTTACCGAACTCACCGGTATGGGCGATATAACGCACGAAACCCGATTGGCGCACGATCTCGGGCTCGATTCGCTGGCGCGGGTTGATCTTGCGATATGGATTGACACGGAGTTCGGACAGGCCTGCAACGATCCTGAAGCGCTGCAAACCGCCGGTGACGTAATGCTCGCGGCCTGCGGGCGGGCGATCGTGTCGGGGTCTGACGAATTGAAACCTGTCAGCGCTGGTTGGTTCACCGCCGAACCGCGCGACGAACCCCTGCCTCCGCCCAGCGGCGCGACGGTGGCAGAGGCGTTCCTGAAACTCGCCCGCAAAACACCGGGGCGAACGCTGATCGCAGATCAACTGTCAGGCGCCAAAACATACCGCGACATTGTGCTCGGGGTGATGGCGCTTAAGGGACCCATCGAACATCTTCAGGGAGATCATGTCGGGATCATGCTCCCCGCTTCAGTAGCCGCCGATATTGTTTATCTGGCTACGGTTTTCGCGGGCAAGACGCCTGTGATGGTCAACTGGACCGTGGGCCCGAGAAACCTGGTCCACAGCCTTGAACTTACTGGTGTGCGCCATGTGCTGACTTCGAAGAAACTCGTCGCCCGGCTGCAATCCCAAGGCGTAGACTTCGACACCGCGGCTGACAAGATCACCGCACTGGAAGACATCGGTGCGGGGATTTCGTTCTGGAAGAAGCTGCGATGCTGGCTGGCCAGCCGGACCTCGTGGAAATCTCTGGATCGGGCGAAAATATCACCGACCGCGGCGGTCCTGTTCACAAGCGGTTCGGAATCGCTCCCCAAAGCCGTCCCGCTGTCGCACGGGAATCTCCTGGCGTCTCTTGACGGTGTCGCCCGCGCGGTTCATATCGGACCGAACGATCACCTTGTGGGTATTCTTCCCCCCTTCCACTCCTTCGGGCTCACCGGATGCATGCTTACGGCGCTGGCATGGGGGGCGCGGGTGGTCTACCACGCCAATCCGACCGAAGCGGAAACCATCGGTCGAATCGTAGAAGCTTACCACGCATCGATAATCCTGGGCACACCAACGTTCCTGGGCGGTATCGTACGGGCCTCAGCCAGCGAGCGGCTGGCAACCCTGCGAATGGCGGTAACCGGAGCCGAAAAATGCAGTGACAACGTATACCAGTCGCTGCAGGCCAGTTGCCCAGACGCGGTGATTCTGGAGGGATATGGGGTCACCGAGTGCTCACCGTTTATTTCCCTGAACGACGAGACCGACCCCAAAGCCGGTACGATAGGCAAAGTGCTCAGCACAATGGAATACGCCATAATCGCCCTGGAAACCGACCCGCCCCAACGCGTTGAACGGGGGCAAAGAGGCATGCTGATCGTTCGCGGTGCGAACGTTTTCGACGGATACCTTCACTATGACGGACCCTCACCGTTCATGGAATTCGAAGGAGCCCAATGGTATCGCACGGGCGATCTGGTAACCGAAGACGCCGACGGCGTGCTGACATTCGCAGGACGTCTTAAGCGGTTCGTCAAGCTCGGCGGGGAGATGATATCGCTTCCCGCAATCGAGGCGGTCCTTACGCCTCTTTACGCGAGCCAAGACGATGAGGGACCTGTACTGGCGGTGACGTCCGTGCCCGAAATCGATCCGCCGGAGTTGGTGCTGTTCACCACATTCGACGCTGACCGCGGAGAAGTCAATCAGCAGATACGATCGGGAGGTCTCTCGGGGCTCCACAGCATCCGACGCCTCGTTCGCATTGAAACGATGCCCATCCTGGGAACCGGAAAAACCGACTACCGAACGCTTGACAAGAGCCTGATCGAAGATTCAGACGAGCAGCACGCCTGAGTCAATCTGCAGACGCTACTTTCGACGTCTCCGCAGCGCCGCCAGTCCGCCAAACGCAAGCAGGCACAGCGTAGCCGGTTCAGGAATCGCAGCACCCGCCGCGGGAGGCGCTGAAGCAGGCGGAGCGGGAACACCGAACCCAAAGCCCTGGCGGAGGAGCGAAAAGTCGTCAAGATCCACATCTCCGTCGTCATCGATGTCGCCAGCCAGTACTCCTGGAGGAGCGGTCATACCGAACTGGCCTATGAATGTGTTGTAGTCGAACTGGTCGATATCCCAGTCGCCATCGAGATCGCCAAAATCCGACGGGGCGGGATCCACAATGTGGTTGTGTGCGGCCATCTGATTCACATTCAACTGAACGGTTTCCGCGCCACCCTTCTGCCCAAGTTTCCAGCTCGACAGTCCCGGTCCGTGCCCTTCATGAAGCGCCGCGCGTCCGCGCAGATCGGGCAGACCAAATGTCGATCGCCCATCACCTCCGTAGGTCGTACCCAGTATTGAAAACAGCGCCGTGTATGAGGTAATCGGCAGTATCTGACCTTCGCAGAACGCCCAACCCCGGGGTGCGAAATTGCCCGCAAAGAGACTGATCTCTCCAAGAAACGGGTCGGACGAGGTAACTGAAGCGTCCGTCCCGTCGATTGTGATATTGCGAGAGGGGAAAGTCCCCTGCAGCGCTATAACGTAATTCATGCCCAACGAAGGCGCCATGTTGTCGTGAGCCTGGTTGTTCCCCGTGTCGCCCAATACAATGCTGCTTGGGGGAGGAGGCGAGTGCGTGTGAGAAGGCAGTTGAGAACCACTCAGGCTGGCTGTTTCCGAGCCGAATCTGTCGCCCAGGCGTCGATTCGTCAACCCCGCTCCATGCCCCTGCCCAATGGCGGTGCGCCCCCTGAGATCGGGAAGCGCGAAAGTCGTACGCCCGTCGCCTCCGTACGTGGTGCCCAGGATAGAAAACAACGATTGATACGAGCTTATGGGCAGCAACTGACCGTCGCAGAACGCCCAGTTGCGCGGTGCAAAATTGCCGCCAAACATCGTAACCCCGCCGATATACGGATCGGTGCCCGATGCGTCTATGGGCACCGTGTCCACATCACCGATATTTCGCGGGGGGAAGAGGCCCTGAATCGCCATGATGTAGTTCATGCCCTGAAACGGCTGCATGTTGGGGTGACCCTGACTACCGCCGGTGTTCTGCGTTGTGTAGATCGGAGCGGGCAAAGTATGCCCGTGCGACGCCAGTTGCGGCGCATTGACTGTAGCTGTGTCGGCGCCGCCTTTCTGCCCGAGTGCGCGCGGCGACAGACCCGGACCGGTCCGTGGCCCGAGGGGCATGCGGCCGCGCAGGTCTGGCAGACCGAATGTCGTGCGCCCATCACCTCCGAACGTAGTTCCCAGAATGGAGAATAACGCCTCATTGGAGGAGATCGCCAGCAACTGACCGTCAGCAAGCGCCCAGCCCCGAGGCGCAAAATTACCCCCAAACATAGTCACCTCGCCGATAAACGGCTCACTGCCTGACAAATTCAGGCTTGGAGCGCCAGCCTCCTCGCCGGTGGTGATACTCCGCGAAGGATAGATCCCTTGCAATGCAATAATATAGCTCACCGCCAGAGACGGTTGGATATTCGCGTGGGATTGACTGCCCCCCGTAATACCGGTTATATCTGCATGGGTCGCCGAAGCGGCGCCCAACATCACCGCAATCGAAATCAGAACCGCAACGCATCTCCCAACAGGCGATATCTTGTCGGCAGTACAGACCGTCAGAACGTTTGTATTTACGTGTGAGTTCATTTCTCCATCCTCTCATCAGCCGGCGGGGGCTCGAGAACTGATTGCAACTTCCTCGTTTACGCTCAGTCAACAACGTTAACGTCCAAGCGGCGTCAGAACCAAGGCCTCGTGAACTGAATAGTCTATCGAATGCCTAGGATTACATACCACATGTTATCTTCTCCGCCCTTGTTTTACAAACTTAAAGTACCCACCCCGGGAGCATGGGCGGCGTACAGCGCTGTCTTGTCGGAGATTACCGCCCGGTATTACGGGTAACCGGATTGGGTGCAGCGGGAAGCGTGAGTTTCAATGCCCAATCGGTCCTGGATTTCTTTGAACGGTCGGGAAATGGAGGCAGGATAATTCTCCCGTCAGCGCTGGCGATAAGAGCGGTTCCCGTCTTGCCGATCCACTTGCCTGTGCGCGGATCGAACCATCTGGCGACATACCGCCCGCCGGTCCGCGCCCCGCTGACGGTCGCCTGGGGGCATTCCTTCTCGAAGTAGAGCATGAACAGCTTCCGATCGTCCGTCCGCGCGCAATACGCCCAGCCGAGGCAGCTCTTCGGCTTTCCGGTCCGGCTTGGCGTGAGCAGGTCTGCAGCCGGAACGAGTTGCTGGTATCCGGAGCCTTCGGACAGGACGAATTGTTTCAGGTGGCGCATTTGGTCGGCGGACTTCCACTTGATCACGTCCCATATCGGGAACTTCGAAGCCTCTTCGATTTCACCGCTCCAGAGCCCGCCCTGCCATCCGCCCGCCCCGTATATGTGCCCGCCCAGTCCGCCCGACAGCACGCTGCCGTACATCGCTGAGCGACAGTAGAGGGCGGCGGTGTCGGATCCGCCGGGCGTATTCAGCATACCATCGTAGTACGGCTCGCCGTTAATGGCGGGAACGGGCGGTTTCGTCTTGAATATCTCCGTCAGATACGGATAGAGGTCGTGAGTGCGCCGGTTGCCCACCTGATGGAAGTTCAGCCATTTGGCTTTGTCGACGTGTCCCCAGTTCTTCAGAGACGACGGATTCGAATTCGTGCCCCGCAGAGTACCGAAAGGCGGCGGGCCGTACTTCTTTATCACGTTGTTCGCCGCAAGGTTCCAATCTTCAGTCGGAACGCTCCTGGACGGAGTATCCAGGTGGATCGGGCTGAACAGGCAGATGTTGCCCTGGTATCGCGTCCAGATGTATTGGATGTACCGCGTGTAGGAATCCGGCCAGGGGTAATACTTCTTCCAGACCTGTCCGATGTCGCGACGGGCGACCTCAATAAAAGGGACGATTCCCTGGGAGTTGAGATAGTCGATCTTCTTGTCAAGCCCGTGGAAGTAAGCGGGGTTTATCCGTTCAAGGTCGGGAATGATCTTCTCGAAGCCGCGCACTTTGCCCGGAAAGTGAAACGCCCGTCGCCCGGCTTCGTCGGTCATGTCCTTGGCGCTGTTGGTCCCGGCCTGGCCCCACGCCGAACGCAACACTGTACCGTCGGCGGTTTTGATGTATCTGGGCTTTCCGTCGTTTGCCCAGTTGGGGAATGCGGCGATCATGGCCAGGCAGTTAAACTCCTGCCTGGCGCGAAGCCGCACGTAGTCTTTGAATCCGGCGCCTCGCGCGATCGGGCGGGGTTTGTCGTCGTCATACCACTGGAATCGTTTAGTAGGTATCGCCCACCATGTATCGCCCATGAGGAAGAACGGAGTCTTGTCGGCGTATTCAAAGGCGCGCCCGTTTGCGGTCGCGCGGATCATGCCTCGCCTACAGGGGTTTTTGGCTTTCTGGGCTTCCGTCCAGGCGATCGCTTTGAAGCTCCCAGTCGCTCCGACCAGGCCCGAATCGTTCTTACTGGCCCCGCTGCGCCACGTCCACAGGCCCCCCGCGGTCGCCATCACTCGCACGCGGAATGTCTTTCCTCCGTCCCAGAATCCGTAACATCGTTTCTTGAAATCCGGCCCGGACAGATCGACCCAGACCTCGATATCCTTGTAGGGATTATCGAACGCCTTGTCGGACTGAAGCGTGATCTCGACCTTCTCCCACACTCCCACAGGCCCAGCCGCCTCAGCACAAGCACTCGAAAGGATCGCCAACGCGACGGTCAACCAACACATCGTTCGATTCATCTCTATTCTCCCTGTGCATCAATCGCTGATTGCGTCAGTTTCTAACTGCACTTTATCACCAGACAGTCCGGGAGAGTCAAGATATTGACGATTGCGACCGGCCGGACCTTGCGATAAGTTGGTGGTTGCGAATCGTTACGTCTATTTCAATTGGAGCACAATAATGAAAAACATATCCGTCTGGATCCTTTGCTGCGGACTTACTTGCTGCACGATTCTGCCCTCGTGCAACAAGCCCAACAACGAAAGCAACGCCAAGAAGATCACCGTCGGTTTCTCGCAGATCGGGGCCGAAAGCGATTGGCGATCGGCCAACACTCTTTCGATCAAGAACGAAGCGGCACTCCGCGGCGTGGATCTGCGTTTCGCCGACGCCCAGCAGAAACAGGAGAACCAGATCAAGGCGTTGCGGAGTTTCATCGATCAGAAGGTCGATGTTATCGCCCTCGCACCGGTGGTCACAACTGGCTGGCAAGGCGTTCTGGCCGAGATCAAGGCCGCCGGTATTCCCGTGATCCTGACCGACCGCGCCGTCGAGGTCAGCGACGATTCCCTGTACATAACGCTCATCAGCCCCGACACGGTCGAAGAGGGGCGTCGGGCGGCAAGGTGGTTTATCGAAAACACCAAAGGCGAGTTGAAGGTTTTCGAGTTGCTCGGCACGCCCGGGTCATCGCCTGCAATCGACCGCGCCAAGGGTTTCAGGGAAGCTATCGTCGCTCACCCGAGAATAAGGATTATCAAGAGCCAGACCGGAGATTTCGAGAGCGCCAAAGGCAAAGAGGTTACCCAGGCGTTTCTCAAAACACCCGAAGGCGGGGACTTCAACGCACTGTACGCTCACAACGACAACATGGCGATCGGGGCGATCCAGGCGCTGAAGGAAGCCGGACGCAAGCCCGGCGCGGATATCAAGATCGTGTCGATCGACGCGGTGAAGGCGGCTTTCGAGGCAATGGTCGCTGGCGAATTGAACTGCACGGTGGAATGCAATCCGCTGCTCGGCCCGCAGCTTTTTGACACAGTCCAGGCCATCATGGCCGCCAAAGCCCTCAGGGACCTCGGGATCAAACACAAACTCGTCAAGCCGGACGTCCTGAACGCACTCGGCGGGGCCATCTTCGAAAAACGCGTATGGGTCGACGAAGGCGTTTTCGTCCAGTCGGACGCCAGGAAACTAATCAACACCCGGAAATATTAAACGCCCCCCTGCCCCAGCGCCTGGTCAATGAACGCCAGCATGTTGGCAAGCGGAACATCGCTTTCCACGGCGTGGGCGGGCGAGAGTATGTAGCTTCCGGTCCGACCGGCGGCGAGCAGGTCCCTGGTCTCATCCGCCACTTCTTCGGGCGATCCGTAGGGCAGAGTTCGCTGCGTCGACAAACCCCCGTGGAACGTCAACCTGCCCCTGTATTGCTCCAGCAGGCTGCGCACGTCCATCACCTCCGGCTGAAACGGATTGAAGCAGTTGACGCCTATATCGATCAGGTCGTCGAAAAGCTCGTCAACATCTCCGCAGGAGTGGATGAACACGTATTTGCCCGCGTCCCGCACGACCGAGTACATCCTGGCCAGAACCGGATAGATGAACTCTCGCCATAGGTCCGGGCCCATTTGCAAACCGTGTTGCTGGCCCCAATCGTCCCCGAAATAGACCGCGTCGATATCGTATTGCAGTGCTCCGGTCACCTGGGCGATATTGTAGTCGGCGATTCGATTGAACAGTTCGTGGACGAATTCGGGATTAGCAATAAAATCGCACAGGAGGTTCTCCATCCCGCGCATCGTCCAGGCCCGCTCGTATAGCGAGAAGCCCAACTGGAATACGCGGAACCTGTCTCCGTGTCGTTGGATGCGGTCGGGGATATCGGCGAAGAATCGAGGATCGAGCGGATCGGGAAATTCATACCCTCCCAGGTCCGGATCGCCCAGGACCGCCCTTTCGACCACCCCGATATCCTTGTCGACCGTCCTGTCCCAGACCACTCCGAAAACATCCCTGAATCGATTGTCGCCCATATCCTCGAAAAACCCGATGTCGCTGCCGAGACCGAGCAGATGGTTGCCCAGAATATCGTCGATATCTTCGACACCGTAATGCGCCACGAGTTCGGCTCGCGCCTCTTGCGTAAACGAAAACGACCACGGAACGTACGGAGGTTCCTGCCCGGCCAGCACCGCACTGATAACTTGACGTTTGGTCACGGGATTGAGTTCCTTATCCGGTGTTGTTCAAAATGCTTCGACAATTTTCACGATCGTCTCGTAGTTCTTCAATGTCAATGAGGGCAGTTCACGGCCGTACGGACAGGCCGACGGCATGAGGACAAATCCCCTCCCGTCGCCCGCGGTCCCTTCGTCCAGTGCGCGTTTAACCTTTTCGGCGAACTGATCCGTAGGCAGGTTCTCGATGTCGGCAATTTCGAGATTCCCGAACAAGACGATATCCCGCCCGTATTTCGCCCGCACGTAAGACAGCTCCACATCTCCCTGGGGCGGAGGTTCGATCGGGTCTACAGCGTCGGCGCCCATTGCGACTATATCGTCCAGAATCGCCCGCAGATTTCCATGCGAGTGAATCCTCGCATACCCGCCGCCGCGATGAATCGCTTCGATCATCGGTTTGACGTAGCGGCAAACGTACTGGCTGAACAGCTCCGGCGGCAGAAACGGAGGAGCGGCGTACTCCGGTCCGTATATTCGCCAAAGTCGCCCCGGGAGCATTTGGGCGACCTGCTCGGTCCTGGCCAACAGCGACGGGGCGAAATGGTCGAGCAGGCGCCTGAACAGGGCCTGTTCAGTCATGGCGATAACCGTGTACGAAGCCATATCGAACAGGGAAGCGGCCAGGCAGAGCGGATCGGGCGTGTCTATCATCACTATTCCCGCATCGCCTAGTTCGGTTTCGGCGAGGGTTACCGGTGTGGTGTCTGCATCGGCATCGCTCGGCGGGGGCGGAGTCTGCAGGAAAGCTCTCAAATCTCCGGTGTCCTTTAGGAGATGTTCTTCGGTCCAGACGGTGTTTATGTCCGCATCGCGGCGGGTTCGCATGGTGAGTGTGCGGTCGCCCGCACGAACGCGGCGGACGGTAAGGCGGGTTTGACCGCGAACTTGAGTTTCCGTTTCGGCGACCGCTTCAATCGGATCGGGGTCGATTGCGTCGAAAGCGACGCCTCGCATTACGATACGGTCGGTTTTCTCCCGCGCAAGGTCCAGCAGCGGTCGCCACGACGGGTGGGAGTATATATTGAAAGGGTCCGCGTCGGTGTGATCCTCGTCAAGCCCGTTGAGTTCGTAGAACGAGACCGCGGGTCGATCAACAGGCTCGCCGCGCAGCGTACAGGTGAGTCTCTCACGTCTGTTCATATCTCTATGACAGCATAGCAGAAGTTCGCTTGGCAGTCGAAGGCGGTATTATGGTTTTCGCAAAGACTCACCGTGTATAATGATTACACTCGCCCAACGAAAACCGGCGACGGGAATGTTTGAAATGGAGACACACAGTCGGGTAAGATGGATCCAACATATAAGATTCCTCCAATGGAAAGGACAATATCATGACTAGGACGGGAACAAGATGGATAACTATGGGGATAGTTCTGATCCTGGCGGCTGGAGCATGGGCCGAACGTGAGCGTGATCGTGACCGCGAGCGACATGATCGAAGGCCCGAAGGTCGCAGCATGGCCGACCGGCGCGGCGGCGATCGAGAGCGGGAGGAACGGGGACGCGAAGAGCGCGAGCGGCGGGCCGGGGACGAACGTCGGCGAAACGAAGCGCGTGAACGCGAAGAACGCCAGCAGCGTGAAGAACGCGAACACCGAGAGCGCCAGGAGCGCAATCGCGACAGGGATCGCGACGAGCGTAATCGTGAGAAACCAGAACTGCGGATCTTCCGCTTCGAGCACGTACCGGCTGAATCGTTTATCCATGTGATCCGTCAACTCTCTCAGAATAGCGGCCTCAAGGAAGCCCTGACACAGCTTCCGATAGCATTGCACGAGCACTCCAACGCAGTTGTTATAATCGCACCGCCCAGAGCGTTGGAGATGTTCGAACGAATAGCCGACGGTATCGACTCCCCCAGCGAATTCCACAAGCGAATGGCCCAGCAGAGAGGACCGGGCGGACCGCGAAGGCCCGAACCTCCCAGAGGACCGACGCCTTCTGGAAGACCGGGCGGACCGGGCAATGTCAATCCCGAACGGATCATACGGGCTATAGGCAATCCCGTGGGCGAGATGTTCGTCAAGATCCTGTCCGGACGGGGTGAACAGGCGCTCCGCCTCGAGAAACGCCAGAGAGAAGAACTCCACAAGCTCGCCCGGGGATGCGGTCAGAGAGTCAGGCACACGCATCAGCAAGTCATCCAGGCGATACAGAAAATGGATCCCAAGCAACGAGCCGCCAACGCCGAAAAGATCGTCGGCGGTGCACGCCGGGAAATGTGCAGACTGGTCGGCGAAGGACGCAAACACATCTTCGCCATCCTCAAACCAGAGCAACACAAGATCGCCGGCAGGATCATCGGTATGCCCGGATCAACTGCCGCCAAGCGTTCGGGCTGCTGCGGAAAATGCCCCAAAAGCCAAGCCGCCGCCAAAGGCCGAAAACCTTCAGGATGCAGCGGAAAGTGCGGTGAAAAATGTCCCAAATGCAGAACGGCCAAGAACACCAACCCTTCAAAATGCAGCGGAAAGTGCGGCGGAAGATGCCCCAGATGCAGAGCAGCCAAGAACACCAACCCTTCAAAATGCAGCGGTAAATGCGGTGGAAGATGCCCCAGATGCAGAGCAGCCAAGAACACCAACCCTTCAAAATGCAGCGGTAAGTGCGGTGGAAGATGCCCCAGATGCAGAGCAGCCAAGAGCACCAAGCCTTCAAGATGCGGCGGTAAATGCGGTGGAAAATGCCCCGGATGCAGAGCGGGCTCCAAAGGCAACCCCGGAGCCAAGAGCATAGAAGGCCCGAAACCAGCGACGCCCAAGTCTAACAGCACAGACCGGCCAGCCCCCACCGCGGCGCCCAGCGGATGCGGGGGATGCGGCAGCCGCAGCGGCAATGGGATAGTGATGAGCGATCAGGGCAACTGCAAGACAAGCGATTTCTAAACTATCCGGCGGTTGAAGGCCTTCAGTCCATGATGATCGCCTGCAGCGCACAACCCGCACGTTTGGGATCGTGCCAATACCACACTATCTTGCCCTCCTTGTTGAATTGCATCAACTGGTAGGCGTTCTTCGCCGCGTCGCGACCGTGACCGGCCCAGTGAGCGCAGATCACGTGTCCGTTCTTCAGCAGCGTAAACCCCGAGTAGAAACGGTTGACCATGCCTTCGGGCATGTCGGCCTTCTTCTGGGTAAACTCCTTGACCACATTCCCGTCGGGCGTGATTTCGTAGAACGCCCCGGCGAATCCGGAACCCATCAGATAGTTTCCCCTGGCTGTCTTACCGCCCTGGAACGCCTTGGTCTGCTTCCCGCCGGGTATCAGAACTCGCTTGACGATGCTCAGGTCGGTTTTTGAAACTTCCGTGAGCCCATCGCTGCTGGCGAAAATAGGGTTCCCGTCCGGAGCGAGTCGCACGTATCGGGCGGTCTTGAGTTTCGGATAGTTCTTACTGGCGACGATCTTGTCGGCTTTGTTGAGCTTGTACAGCGTAATCCCCTTGTTGTTGGCCAGGAGATATTTCGTCCCGTCGGACGTCCAACGCATGGATATGACGCCCTTGAGGTTCTTATCGCTATGCTCTTCGAGCAGTTTCCTGGTCTTCAAATCGTATATCACCCAGCCCCCGCCTGTGTTGACCGCCAGCCTCTTGTCGTCCAGCAACTGCATATCCCAGCCGCGTCCCTTGTGCCTCAGGGTCCAGTCGTTCTTCGGATTGGTCTGGTCAACGTAGTGGATCTCGTGGCGCCCCTCATCCATCACCAGGAACTTGTGCTTGATAGCTTCAGCGCCCTGCAACACCGAACAGCAGAGCAGGACAGTCACAATAGATATCAGCCGTATCTTCCGCATAACCTCAACTCCCTTGGGTTGTCGGTGAATTCTCAAGTTCGGTCCGAACAGCATATCACCGCCGGCAGTGTTGCACAACCCGGGCTCGCGCCATATCATCGTGCAGACGAAAAACATCACGAACCTCTTCGAAGGAGTAATCATGAGCACATTCAAGAGACTCACGCTGTCTGTCGCATTGTTCCTGTTTGTCGCAGCAGGCGTATCGTCGGCGGCCGAGCCGGTCGGGTCTATAACTTACCAGCCGGGCAAGGTCGGCGGCGGAGCGGGCAAACACATTGTGTTCGTATGCGGAGAATGGGAATATCGTTGCGAAGAGTCCCTGCCGATGATGGCGAAAATCCTCGCGACGCATCACGGGTTCAAGTGCACGGTCCTGTTCTCGATCAATCCAAAGGACGGAACGGTCCACCCGCCGACAACGACGAACATTCCGGACATGCATCTCTTGAAAACCGCCGACATGATGGTGGTCTTCGCGATGGATCTCGAACTGCCTGACGAACAGATGAAGCATTTTGTCGATTTCGTCGACTCGGGTAAACCGGTTTTCGGCATCCGCTGCACGCTTCTGTCGTTCAAGTACAACAGGAACAAGAATTCCCCGTACGCCGAACGCTTCGACTGTCGCAGGAACGGGGGGTACTCGGTTCCTCTGTTTGGCGAAAGTTGGAAGGGGCACTACGGGCATCACGCCAAGGAATCCACTCGTGGTCTGCGGGCCGGCCTTCAGGAACGCAACCCGCTGCTGCGCGGCGTGTTCGACGTCTGGGGGACAACCGACGTCTATCGCATCACTACAGTTCCGGACGACGCGACCGTTCTGATGTACGGACAGGTGCTCACGGGCATGAAGCCCACCGACCCGCCGAACCTGAAGAAATGCGTCATGCCGATGGTCTGGACGCGCCTGATCAAGCCCAAAAACAAGAAGGGCGAAGTCGACAAGAGTAAGAAACCACGCCGAGTCGTCATGAGCACGATCGGAGCCTCACAGGACATGGAAAGCGAAGATCTCCGTCGCCTCTACGTAAACTGCATCTACTGGGCCGTCGGTCTGGAAAGCAAGATACCCGCCAAGGCGGACGTCAGCTACGTCGGCGGACCCTATAAGGGCTCGAAGTTCGGGCGCAACACTTGGAAAAAGGGTCTGAAACCCGCGGACTTCGCAATCAAAGCCCAAGTGCCCGCTAAAGCCAAGTAGAAGTCACATTTGAAAAGGACCGTGCAATGAATCTTCGTTTGTTTTCAGGCGTATCGACTCGAGTGTTTCTGACCGCCCTGCTGTCCGTGTCGGTACTGGGGTCGCGAACTTCCGCGGCGCCGAAGACAATGTCGATCGAGGACATGCTGCCTGATGAGGCCGCAGCCATTGAGCAGATCGATCGCTACAACCCCGAGGCAATCCGACGTGCAATTGCAGATATGAGGCGTCGCTGGCCCGAGACGTTTAAAAGCGATGAGGAAGCGAAGATTCTCGCGAAACTCACCGAGTACGAAAAGCAACGCAACGATATCCGCACGGGTCTCAGGACCAAGAAAACCGACGCACTGAAAATCGCCCGCGAGATGATCGCACACCAACGAAACGTCCTGCTTCGCAATCCGCTGATTAAGCCCGACAAGGTCATGCTCATCGAGCGAAGAATCGGACCGTCGGCGCGCAAGATCCATGACCCAAAAGTATCGAGATTCGGAAACGGGATACCGCTGGGCGTTCCCTGGCGCAACACGCATTCAGTGCTGACCACCGCCGATCCGATCAACGGGTGGAACACTCGCATCGCGGTGCTGAGCAAGCTCGGGGCGACCGGCGGAGCCAGGCTCGACACGCTCTATAAAGCGAATAATCGCAAGATTATCACCCACCTGGAGCTTGACTTCGACGCATCGCGAATAATGTTCACCACTATAGGCGCGGGCGACAGATGGAGTGTATTCGAGGCGGGCGTATCGGCTCCGAAGCCCAGGCAGATCACCCCGGAGGTCAAGGCGATTGACTTCTTCGACGCGTGCTACATGCCCGACGGAAACGTGTTCCTGATGTCCACCGCCCAGATCAACGGCCTGCCGTGCGAGGGCGGAACCTGCCCAGTGGGCGTTCCGTTCGTAATGAACCGCAAGACCGGCAAGCTGCGACAGATCGGTTTCGACCAGGAAACGAGTTGGGACCCGTCAATTATGAACGATGGGCGCATCCTTTACCTGCGCTACGAATACATCGACCTGCCCCACTACTTCCCACGAATACCGTTCACCTGCAATCCCGACGGGACGAATCAGAAGGCCTACTGCCTGTCGAACAGTTACTGGCCTAACTCGCTGTTCGGACTGCGCGCCATGCCCGGTCATGCAAGCAGAATCATCGGAACCGCCACCGGACATCACGGCCCGTCGCGCATGGGCGTGCTGGTGATAGTGGACCCCGCCAAAGGTGAGCACGAAACAAACGCCGCCGTCCAAACCATTCCCGGATACGGCGTGCCGGTGAAGAACGTGATGACCGATGTTTTGTACGGAAACAACTATCCCAAGGCGATGACCCCCTGGCCGCTGAACGACACGTACATTCTGGTGACGATGAAACTATCCCGCGACGGTTTGTGGGGACTCTACCTGGTCGATACATTCGACAACCTCACGCTGATCTGTCAGCAGGAAGACTGTTTCTACACCAACCCGATCCTGCTGGCTCCGCGAAAACGCCCGCCGGTGCTGGCCGGCCGATCGGACCTGAAGAAAACCGATGCGACGCTGAGCATTCAGGACATCTACACGGGTCCGGGCCTGAAGGGAATCCCGCGCGGAACGGTTAAGTCCCTTCGCGTAATCAGTTTCGTATACCCGGTGACCAACACCGGCAGCCACGCTCACGTGGGCATAGAAAGCGGGTGGGATATTAAACGAGTGCTCGGCACGGTTCCGGTGGAAGCGGACGGCTCGGCGCATTTCACCGTACCGGCGAATCTTCCGATCGCCCTCCAACCGCTGGACGCCAAAGGCCGCGCCCTGCAGACCATGCGAAGCTGGCTCACTGCAATGCCGGGTGAGAAGCTCACCTGTATCGGTTGTCACGAGCGATCGACCGATGCGCCCAAAGTGCGGATATCGGCGGCTATGCGAAAGGCTCCGGTGAAGATCCAACCGTGGCGCGGTCCGCCTCGCCCGTTCGGGTTTGCAAACGAAGTCCAGCCGCTGCTGGACGAACGCTGTGTCGGCTGCCATGACGGAAAGACAAAGGGCGCGACGAGCATGGTCTACCGGAAATCTCGCGGTTTCTCCGGATCGTACAGATTCCTCCAACAATTCGTCCGACGTCCCGGGCCCGAAACCGACAACCATCTGCTAACGCCGATGTCATATCACGCGTCGACTTCACCGCTGATTCGCATGCTCGCCAAAGGGCACAAAGGCGTCAAACTCACCAAAGACGAGTGGAGCGCACTGTACACCTGGATCGATCTGAACGCACCATACCACGGAAGCATCTTCGAGATGAGCGGCGGACGAATGAACGGTCACTGGAAGCAGCATGAGGTCCCATTCGTTAAAATGCCCGGACAGGTCGACACGCTGGGCCTGACCTGGGACATGGAGGGTGTAAAGGGCCTGTACGATTACCGCATGAAACTGATGAAGCGGTTCTCGCCCGTGGTCCACGATCCCCAAGCCGAATACGCGGCGCGTCAGAAGAAGATCGAGGCGATGAAGATCGAGTTCGTGATGCCCGAGGGCGAGGATGAACCGGCGGACAAACCGAAACTGGCCGGATGGCCTTTCGATGGCGATGAAGCCGCCAAACTCCGCGACAATTGCGCCAAGAAGCTAAGCCTGCCGGTCGCGCGTAAGCTGAAAGCAGGCGAATTGACTATCGACATGGTCCTGATCCCCGCTGGGAAATACGTCTCGCAGACCGGCGTGGTTACGGTCGACAAACCGTTCTACATCTCGGCGCGAGAGATCAGTCTGGGCGAGTTCCAGCAGTTTGACCCAGCGCACGACAATCGCTTCGTCGACCGGGCGGGCAAGGACCAACGTAATCGCGGTATCTCGCTGCAAAACCCCAAACTGCCCGCGATTCGCGTTAGCTGGGATCGGGCCATTGCGTTCTGCCAGTGGCTGGGCAAAGCAAACAAGACAAATGTCTCCCTCCCGAGCAACGCACAATGGGAACACGCCGCTCGCGCCGGATCGGACAAGGCGTTCTGGTTCGGCGACGCGTCAAGCGACTATGCGAAAACTGCAAACTTCGCCGACAAATCCATGTCGCGAGGCTTCACGCCCTGCCGGCTCGACACCCATTCCGACGGCACGGCTACGCTGGCGCCGACAACCGCCAACAAGCCCAACGCATGGGGTCTGGTGAATGTTTTCGGAAACGCGGCCGAGTGGACATCAACCGTCTGCCCCAAAGACAAGACGCACCGCATAGTCCGCGGAGGTTCGTTCATCGACCTGCCGAAACACTCGACGGCGGATGTGAAGATGCACTACGCCCACTACCAACCGGCGGTGAACGTGGGCTTCCGCATCGCCACGTCGACTCCCTGAGACATCAGGAGATACGATGAATCTCAAGAACGCGCCTCTGGCGATAGTTCCGCTCTTGATGGTGTGCCTTGGATCTGCTGTCCAGGCCGAGGTCCCCTTTAAGAAGATCGTATATCCCGCCTCGCCATCAAACCCGGAATTGATGGCCGCTAAAGAAATACGCCGTTACATATATCTGCGGACGGGAAACCTGCTGGGCGTATCGCAAGGCGATAAGATCCCCCAGGACAGTTCGAACTACATAGTCGTCGGCCGCAAGGACAGGGCAATAATTAAAGACGCCCTGTCGGATACGAAACGTCTTTCCGGCTCGCAAGCACTCAAGGCCGAGGAGTATCTGCTGGCTTCGGCGCCGAAAGGCGGCCGCACTCTGACGGTTGTCACCGGCGGGGACAATTTCGGGACCCTCTACGGAGCTTACGGCTTGTGCGAGAAGCTGGGGGTGCGTTTTTATCTGCACGGCGATGTAATCCCCGATGCCTCCTTTACCGATTGGACCGCAATTAAGCGTTTGAATGAAAGTCAAAGACCTCATTTCAAAATCCGCGGGCTGAATCCCTGGGGCTCTCACCCGCAGGGCATCGACATCTGGCGAGTCGATGATTGGAAATCTGTGATATCGCAACTGGCGAAACTGAAAATGAATTTCGTGGGAATACACGGCTATCCGGAATTCTGGCAGATGGACCAACAGGAGCCCACCGTCTGGGTGGGTTTCCCGGAGGATGTCAATCCGGACGGTACTGTGAAAGCGGCGCCCCCGTCACGGTTTTTTAATACCCAGTTGCCCATCCAATGGGGCATGGCCGGCCCCAAGAACACCAGCAAATATCACTTCGGCTCCGCGATGATTTACGACAAGGACGATTGGGGCAACGTACTTACCCAGGGCCTCACCCCTTTCCCGAAAACGCCAGCCGACAGCGTCAAGGTGTTCAACAAGGCCGGTGAGTACTACAAGAGAGTCTTCACCTACGCCAAATCCATGGGGCTCAAGACGGCCACCGGAACCACCACTCCGCTCATGCTGCCCAAAAGCGTGCTGAGCCGAATGAAAGAGTTGGGCTACAAGCACAAATACGATACCGACATTCACGTACACAAAGGCCACACCCGCTACAATGTGGACCCGAAACTGACGGCCAAGATATACGAGGGAATCTTCAAGCGAATAATAAACACCCATCCCCTGGATTATTACTGGTTCTGGACCGATGAGAGCTGGAGATTCAAACCGAACCTGGTGGGCGAAACGGTTAAGGACATGCAGATCGGCGTGAAAACCGGCAAGGCTATGAAGGTTCCGTTCAAGTTCGCCTCCACGGGTTGGATTGTAGGGCCCAAAGGCGACGGAACGCTGTTTGACAGGGAAATGCCGAAGGATTTCATCATGTCGTCGATCGGCATGAAATTCATCTCCGAACCTATCGAACCGGAATACGCGAAAATGCCCGGGCGTGAGAGATGGCCGATCGTCTGGCTGACGAAGTGGGACCACGTCAACCAAACGCAGTTCTGGGTTAAGAACATGAAGCGCGCCGCGGATGACGCCAGGAAGTACAAGACCCAAGGGCTGATCGGCCTGACGTGGAAGACGCGCAACATCGCCCCCAATATCGCCGCCCTGGCGCAATTGCAGTGGCGATCAGAAGGTTGGACTGTTCCAGCGTTCTATCGGGACTGGGCTCTCCACCAATTCGGAAAAGAAGCGGCGCCTCAGATCGCTGAACTGCTGTCGGACAACGATGGCAAGGACCCATTGCAGGGAGGCTGGGCGGTCTGGAACGGCCCTCCCGGCGGCCCGGGACGTCTTCAGGACAACGTTGCCAAGTGGACCCTGCCGGAGCAAATGGCAAAACTCCGCCCTCTGATAGAAGGCAAGGGCAATCTCGACAGGTTTGACTACTGGTTAAACGGTCTGCGCTATACGAAAGCCTACGGGCAGGTGAAAACAGACCACTCAAAAGTGGCCGAAGCCTACAGGCTGATGCTCGAAAACGCCAGCACTCGCGGCGACATGGGCTCTTTCGCCAACTGGGAGCAGTTGATCTTCCCCCGCAACAAGATTGATGAATCGTCGATGTCCATGAAGTACGAAGGAAAAGCCCGGATCTTTGTTCCCACAGTCAGGGCCAATCTTGATTCGGGCGAAGCGCTTTCCCTGGAGGTGATCATTCTGGACAAAGGGACTCCCCGGAATATGGCCCTGCACCTGCGTCCGATGGGAACCGGCGCATTTCAGAAAAAGCCCCTCACCCATGTAGCCCGCGGAGTGTACGGTGTCAAGCTCCCCGCAGCCGAGCAGGATATGGAGTATTACATAAAGGCGACTTCCAGCACCGGCGCCGACATGTACTTCCCCCCCGCCGCTCCAAAGATAAACCAAACGCTGGTGGTGTCACCCGCGTATGACGCTGCGCGTGCGGAGAAATAGACCGCGAAGGCGTCACCTGTCTTCGACAATCTCGCCGATGATCATCACGCCGGCTACCCGCATGGCTGTGCCTTCGTAACGTTTGGGATCGAAGTGCTTCTTTGACTTCTCGCGATTGGTAACCGCCGACCGGTCCGGTTGGTCGGGATGGATTTCGATCTCCACTGTGTGGACCTTGTCTGGCGCGAGCTTGTCGGCGATGTTCAGCGTGGCGATGCGGTGGTAGGTGCAGAAGCTGTCGAAACGCTTGGCAGGCTTGTCGCGACGCTTGCCGTCCACAGTGATAATCGCCTGCCCGCCGTCCGGTCCGAGCAGGTCATACAGCAACACCTTCGACCCGCGGAAACGGAATGTTATCTTCTCGCCAGGCTTTGTCGCCTCCCATAATTCGGGCATGTACTTTGCAAATCGCCTACCGAGCCCCTTGTCCTTGGTCAGTTCTTTCCAGCCGCCCGTCAGCATCGTTTTCTTCAACGGGACAATCTTCGCGGCCTGCCAGTGGTCATCGATGAAGGGGCTCCTGATCGCATGCGGACCGGGCTGGGCCGGCGATTTCATCGAGACGATCGCCTTGGTGATAACGTCGGTGTAGACCTTGTGCCCCGCGGGCAGGGGATGACAATCGTCCCGTGCGAAAACAATCTTGCCTTCGGGGGATGGTGTTTCTTTCGGGAGCTTGTAGATCAGCTTACCCGATTGTTCGAGTTGGACGACGCGCATGCCCATGTTGATCGACGGGATACTGTAATGGTCGGCGATCATCTCCATGGCCGAGACCGATCGCGGGCAGAGGCCTTTGGCGTAATCGTTGGGCATGCCGCGAGTGTAGATCGTATAGACGTAGCAGATGTCGATAGTCGGATCGTGCGTCCAAATCTGCCGCACAATTCCCTCCATCGCCCGCCATATATCTTCGGCCCGCGTACCGCCGTCATTAACTGCAAACTCCACGAACACCAGGTCGGGCTTGTGTCGCAGAACGTCCTGCTGCAGGCGGAACACTCCCAGTCCGCACGGCGTGCCGCCGATGGCTGCGTTGATCTCGCGAACTTTCGCTTTGGGGTAAGTGTTCTGGAACCACTTGAGCGTCATCACGCGCCATCCCGCCTGGGCGGTGATGCTGCCGCCCAGGTATCCCACCGCGACCTCCTTGCCCGCGTTCAATTTCGCCAGGACGTTCGGCATGCCCCCGCGCGGGCGAACCAACTTGGCGCGAGCCTGCTTGTAGACGGGCTTATCCGCTCCGGACGAAACCGGGGCAGCCAGAAAAACCGCCAGAAACCCCGCGACAAGAAGCTTTCCAAATCGATGCATATCCGTCTGCTCCGCGGACTACTGTTTAGCCAGTTCGTAGAATCCCCCGCCAACGTCGCGCAACTTGCCCTGTCTGGCCAGCTCGCGCCATACGGCGTCAGGCCATTCTATCGGTGGAGAGATCGCCAGCGGACCGGAACTGGCGCCCTTTGACAACGGGCTGCGTCCGAGTTGCGATTCGTCGTCCAGACGCGTAACGGCCAGTCGTTTGCGAAACGCCTTCAGTGCTTTCTTGCAGGTCTCTGAGTCCGGCGCGTCGGCGGCGGGATCGGGCGTCTCAGATTCCGGAGCGCCTAGTTCCTCTATCGCCTGAATAAGCCCCGCTACGTCGCGCATGCCGACCATACTGGTAATCCGGCCTGGGCGAAGGTCGGTCTTCTGCAGCAGTTTGTAAACCTGCTTCCACTCGCTCGACGCACGACGCGGATCGTCGTATCCGCTGATAGCGTCCAGTTGTTCGTTGAGTTTGACGACAATTCCAGGATCAACGCCCATATGCAAATCTCCTTCATTTGAAAGGTAAGTGCGACATTCTACCCCAAGTCGCCGGCTTTGACATCATAAACGTAGAGGAACTCTCCGTGTCGTATATGCAGGCGTCCGTTGCAGATCACCATGTGCGCCCAAGCGGCGCCTTTTCCGCCTTTAGGGAGGCTGAAGCGACTTATTACTTCCAGACGTTTGGGGCTTGGTCGAACCAGAGCGACCTCGCCCTGGTCGGTCATCACGTAGAACATCCCGTCAGCCAGCGATATCGTTGACGTACGCTTGCCAGCCAGATCGGGCGTTGACCACATTGTCTTGCCCGTCTTCAGGTCCAGGCACACCATGCGACGGTTCTTGTGGTTCCCATCGGCCTGGCCGTAAATGTAACCGTCGACGACGATTATTCCACCGTGTTCGTTATCGAGAGCTTTAGCCCGCCAAATCTCCTTCACGCTGCAGCCGCCGCCCTTAACGTTTAACTCCAGACACGTAGTCCCCCTGCCCCATGTACCGGAAAGCACCAACTTGCCATCCACATGCACGGGAGTAACGCAGTTAGCTTCGTAAGGGACTTTGTGCGAGTATTTCCACAGTAGCTTGCCCGTATCGAGCGACACGCCGACAGCGTAGTTAGCCAGAATCGTAACAACCTGCCGCAAACCGCCGTATTCAACCAGAATCGGCGTGGTGTAGGCAGCCTGATCGTCCAGATCATCGCATGTCCAAAGCGTCTTGCCCGTATCCTTATCGAGAGCGGCTAGCAGGGCGTTCTGTCCCCCGGGCGTGCAGATGACGCGCTGACCAGCAACCAGCAGCGACTCACTGACGCCCCAGCGGCTGAGGCGGCCGTCGAATCGCTTGATCGTATCGACGGCCCATATGCGATCGCCCGTTTTCGCATCGAGGCATACGGCGTATCCTGCGCTGTTTATATGGTACAAACGCCCGCCCGATATCGTAGGCGTCGCCCGGGCGTCGGGGAATCGACCTTTGAACACCGACGCGGTCGTCGCCCGCCATACCCGCTTTCCATTTGAATCGAGAGCGGTGACTACGGTCTTGCGATCTATGGCTCCGGCGGTGTAGATCCGCCCGGATACAATAGACGCCCCAGCCCATCCTTCTCCAAGTCCGCCAGCCTTCCAGAGAAGTTTCGGACCTCCATCCGGCCAGCGTTTGGCGAGATTAGCATCAGGCGACTTGTTGTCCCGCCTGGGTCCGTGAAACTCCGGCCAGTTATGACTCTTCACCGGAGCTTCAGCAACCACGACCGCAAAGGAAACCCCAACGCCCGCCACCGCCGCAATCACAGCACATCTCCAAGACATATAAGCTCCTAAAATAGACTAAGAACAGCAGATGAGCATTATACATCCGGCGGTCCTAACCTTGAAAGATGCAATTATCCGCGATTGCCCGGCTTGTGCGATCTCGTCCAATAGCTCGAACTAGGTGGACAGCGAGTGTCGGGCGCTGTACGATTTGCAGCAACGGGCAATTCGATGGTCCGGCACATTATCTGAAAATACAAGGAGCAAGGGATGAAGACTCGGCTTCTACTGGGGATGTTGGCGGCAAGCCTGTGCCTGTCGTCGTGTTCGAAGCGGAACCAGGCGCCCCCAACCAACCGGACGGATCGATCTTCGAAGACGCCGGCGACCAGGCCCGCCGACAAACCCGAGAAGCCCAGGATTCCCTCTCTGATAGCCCTGGACCTCGGCGGCGAGGTCAAGATGATGCTTGTGCTGATACCGGCGGGCAAGTTCCTGATGGGCGGTGAGGCTTCTGCAGCCGAAACGGCGCGGAAATTCCAGGAATACGGCTCGCAGGAGTCGTATTACGTCGGAGAGCACCCTCAACGCGAAGTGAACATCAGCAAACCATTCTACATGGGGCGTTGGGAGGTAACGCGGCCGCAGTGGCGCGCGGTGATGGGCTCCGAGCCGTGGAAAGGCAAGAAATGCGACAGACCCGGGGCGGGCGATATCGCCAACCACGTTAGCTGGGATGACGCCAACAAGTTCTGCCTGGCGATCTCGAAAAAGACCGGTAGGAAGTTCGCCCTGCCTACCGAAGCGCAGTGGGAATACGCCTGCCGCGCCGGAAGCAAATCGGCGTTCTCATTCGGCGACGACGAACTCAAACTGGGTCTCTACGCCTGGTACGCCGCCAACGCGCTGGGCGTTAACGAACCGCACCCTCATTCGGCAGGGCAGAAACACCCCAACATACTGGGATTGTACGACATGCACGGAAACGCCGCCGAATGGTGCAGGGACTGGTACGCCGAGAAGTTCTACCAGACCGCGGGCGACACCGATCCCGAGAACACCGAAAAAACCGAACACCGAGTCCTCCGGGGCGGGCAGTGGGATCTCTATCCGGACGCCTGTCGCTCAGCGTATCGCTTCAAAGACGCACCGGCGGCCCGCAGATGCGGTTACGGTTTCCGCGTAGTAATCGCCGTCGAGCCGAGTGTCGACCTACAAAACGATTGACTCTTGCGATCGCGTGGGAACCTGTCAAGAAACGGTGAAACCCGCCAGGATCGTCTGGATTTCGACGTCGGTCATGTTCGTCCAGTTTCTGTAGGCCTGTGCGACAGCGAAGCTCGGGGCGCTGCGAATATTGGGGCAGTAGATCGCTGCAACACCCCCGCGCTTGGCGAACCAGTCGATGGACTCGCTGTGGGCGGTCGGAACGGCCATTACGATCTCGCCAGCGCCGCTGCGCTCAACGGCTCCGATAGCGCCGCGCATTGTAATCCCCGTCGCCAGCCCGTCATCGACAAGCACAACTGACCGCCCGGACAAATCCGCAGGCGGCAGGTGGGGCGCGAGCAACTCCAGGCGCCGGTTGACTGTGGCGCGAGCCCGCTGGGTGCATTGTCCCAGTTCAATCCGGTCGATACCGGCCAGGGCCAGCGATGATTCGTCGATCACCGTCAATCCGTCGTATGCAACCGCGCCGAACCCCCATTCGCTATGCCACGGAGGAGTGATCTTATTGACCACCGCAACGCTCAGCCCCACGCCCAGGCGTTGGGCGACCGGAGCCCCCACCGCCACACCGCCAGCCGCAACGCCTAGGATAAGCGGATCATCGCCAACCTGGTCGTCGAGCATATCGGCCAGCATCGTCCCGGCGTGGGCGCGATCCTCGAACACGCGGATTTCATCGCGTAGTTCGGCGATATCACTTGTCTTCATGGCGAGTCGTCCGTTCATATTCGCACCAATTCATTCTATACCGCAACACGGGCGGCGCGGCCGGACAAAACGGCGCGATCGCGTATTGAACGGGCAATGTCGCTGGTGATTGCCGCCCTCGGTCTCTATACTCCAGGCTCGAACAGCGTTCTATAAGGATACCGGTTACATGGCGACAGCAAGATACTTAACGGTGCGGTTTCTCGTTCTCGCGGTTCTATTGCTCGTTTGCGGCGGGCAACGCCTTGGGGCTGAGGGAATTACCGCCTTCCCCGAGAGTCACAGCACTTTAACGTTCATCGAGAACGGGCAGACTTACATGGAATTGAAGTTCGGCGGTTGGGGTCCGAAATGGTCGTGGCTGGGCTTCAGCGGAAGCGTGGTTGAAGCTGACGGAAAGACCGTCGTGACGAACAGCACAACTGTCAAGAGTTCCGGAGCAAAGGTCACGCTTGTCGCAACGGCGGTGAAATCAGGTCCGCGACAGCTTACGCTGGATGTCGAACTGAGCACGTCCAGAGACACTGACCTTACGGGAATAATCGCAGGCGTAACCGCGGGCGCCGGGCAGTTCAGCAAAGGAAAACTCACTGCTGAATCAACTGACGGTAAGACAAAGACCGTTTCCATGCCCGTCGGAAGGAACGTACTGGGAAAAAAAGTGAAACAGTTGGTGATGCTCGACGATTCCGGGCGAAAAACAACACTCTCATTTGACACCGCGTTAGGCGCCGGTTGCGATAAGGATATTCGCATTGTTCTGGCCCAGAGCCTTAAGGCGGACAAACCTGTAAAGGCCCGCATCACCATCGACCTCCCCTCGAATCTTACGTACCACACCAGCGGGGAAAAGACACCCGCCGACGATTCAACCGGTTGGTACACGTTCAAGCCGGGTGAGGATTACGTAACGCCCGACGAAATATCCCTGGCCGGTTGGCTGGAAAGACCCGCGGGCAAACACGGACGAATCGTTCGCAAAGGCAACGACCTGATCTACAACCACAAGCCGATCAAGCTGTGGGGGCTGAACGTCTGCTACTCCAGTTGCGCCCCGGATAAGAAACTGGCCGACCAGCGGGCGGGATTCTACGCCAAGTACGGTGTGAATTCAGTTCGCCTGCACAAGTACGCCGACGGGCCGGGGTGGGCCGGAATTCAGTCGGCAAGCAGCTTCGCCGAATTCGACCCCGACGGACTCGACCGCCTGGACTACTTCATCGCACAACTGAAGACCAAAGGCATCTATGTCAAGCTGTCGTCGACGTTCGGTGTGAAGCTCGGTCCGGCTGACCGCAAGACCGTGCCCTACATGAACGAGTTCGGCAAGCCCAAGGGCGGCAGGAACCCCCGGGTGGCTACCGGCCATGGTAGCGTGTTCCTGTCGCGCGAACTTCAGGACCTACAGATCCGCCAGATCGTCAACATCCTCAAACACAAGAACCGCTACACGGGTCTGACCTACGCCAAAGACCCGTGCGTAGCGGTGGTGGAACTGTTCAACGAAGACAGCGCCCTGTTCTACGGAACACTTGGACGCCTGCAGAAGATTCCCACGTTGCGGAAGATGGCCGCCGAGCGCTTCTGCGACTGGTTGCAGGCCAGGTACGGAAGCAAAGACGCCTGCCTGAAGGCATGGGGCTCCGGCGGGCTGAATTGCTACGCAGCCGAGGGATTCCGCAACGAAAGTTGGGAGAAAAAGACGATCGCCCCAGCGGGCAATCCGTGGTTTTGGGACCCCGCGCAACTAGCCGGATCGCAAAAAGCCAAACGCCGACGCGCGCTGGACACGATGAGATTCCTCTATGAAATCCAGAATGAATTCTACGACCGCTACGTCAAGGCGATCAGGGACGCTGGATACGAGGGCGAGATACTGTCGTCAAACTGGCAGGCCGGACGAGCGTACAGCCATTATTACAACCTGCACTCGGACTGGCGGATCGGGTTGATCGATCGACACAACTACTTCGGCGGCGGGTCCGGGGCGAAGATAAACAGCGTGACCATGCTGCGGATGCCCGGATCGGGCCTTCTGAGCACGGGCATGCAACAGGCCGAAGACCGCCCGTTCATGCTGTCCGAATGGATACACGTAACGCCTAACGAATGGGGTGTCGAAGGACCGGCGATTCTCGGAGCCTACGGGATGGGGCTAAATGGATGGGACGTGTCGTACATGTTCCAGAACCGCGATGCGGGAAAGTTCAGTGAGCGGATCGGTAAGGAGCGATGGGACGTCGCGGCGCCGAATGTAATGGGCGTTTTCCCCGCAGTAGCCAGACAGGTGCTTCGTGGGGATGTGACCGAATCAAACGTGGTGGTCAGGCGAAACGTACACATCGGATCTCTGGCGGACGGGAAGCTGGGATTCGCCGACAAGGTGACACAGCAGCACGATGTCAAGACATTCGACAGCGACAAGGCTCCGGCGGCCTCACTTGCCGTGGCGCGCTGCGTGGTGAAATTCACTGACACGCACCTCCCCACCGGCGCGTTCGACATCAGCAAATATTTCCGCAACGGCGCCTACGCATCGTCGACCAGGCAACTTCGCTGGATCCCGGGGAAACGCAAACTGGACGGGCATTTCACAATCGACAGCCCCGCCACCAAGGCGGTCGTAGGCTTTGCGGCTGGGCAAAACTGCAAACTGGGCGACGTGACAATCGCCCCGCAGAGCCGCTTCGGTGCGATATACGTAACTGCTCGCGACGCCGGAACGACTATCGCCTCAGCGGACACTCTGCTGGTGACAGCCGTCGCACGAGCGAGAAACACGAACATGAGAGTCTACCTCGACACGCGCATCCTCGATCGCGGCAAGGCGCCGGTGGTGATGGAACCGATCACCGCGCGGATCGAAATACGCAGAAAAGGCTCTCCGGTAGTGCATGTGCTGGACCACGCCGGTCGAAAGACCGGGCGGACGCTGCCCGTGACCAACGGAACATTCAAAATCGACGGCGCCCGCGACAAAACATGCTACTACCTCGTATCGTACGGCAAATAGGAAACACGCCAGAAACCGTATGCTCCGACATTTCTGCAAACGGACCTTGATGCTGTTGACGAATCGCTCGTATAATGCGCGGCCCGGCCGCTGGTGCGTCCGGCGGCTCGTACAACGTTTTACGACAGGAGAGCTATAGATGGCGGTTCCTCAACTCCGCGGTTCACTTTACATTGACGGGAAGTGGTCCAAAACCCAGTCCGGTCAAACAATAGACGTTATCAACCCCGCAACCGAAGAGGCGGTGTGTCAGATAGACTACTGCGACCGGTCCGACACCGAGCGTGCGGTGGAGGCCGCATCGAACGCGGCGGCCGCCTGGCGGGCGCTGACGCCCTACGAGCGTGAAATACCGTTGCGGAAAGTCGCCAGCCTGATCCGCGAGCGTGTCGAAGATGTCGCGGTCGCACTAACGCTCGAGCAGGGCAAGCCTCTGGCTGAAGCACGTCTCGAGGTGCTGGCCAACGCCACGTTCTTCGAATGGTACGCCGAAGAAGGCACGCGCGTTTACGGTGAGATCGTCCCGTCGCACTTCAGCAACAAACGCCTGTTCCACTTCCACCAGCCCATCGGCGTGTGCGCGATGATATCGCCCTGGAACTTTCCACTGTTCCTGCAGGGGCGCAAGATCGCCCCGGCGTTGGCGGCGGGATGCACATGTGTCTGCCGTCCGTCAACCCAAACGCCCCTGAGCCTGATAAAACTGTTCGAAATCATCGAAGATGCGGGCATACCGGCAGGTGTGGCGAATCTGGTGATCGGGCCGGCCGGTGAGTGTATGGAGGCGTTTTACAGCGACACTCGCGTCCGCCAGATCAGCTTCTCGGGCTCCACGGAAATAGGCAAGGAGATCATGCAGCGGTCGGCGGACCACGTTAAGAAAATCGGCATCGAACTGGGCGGGCACGCACCGTTCCTGGCGTTCGCAGATTTCGGTGGGAAAACCGCAGCCAAACTGGCGGCCCTCAGCAAGTTCCGCAACTGCGGGCAGTCGTGCATTTCCGCCAGCCGGTTCTACGTGCAGGAGGATATCTACGACGAATTCTGCGCCGAAGCGGTCGCCCAGGCCGAGGCCATAGTCATCGGAGACGGAATGGACGAAGGCGTAACAATGGGCCCGATTGCAGAGCCCAACCACCTGGAAAAAACGCTGCGACTGATTGAAGACGCCCGCAGCAAGGGCGCGAAGATACTCTCAGGCGGCGGGAGGCCCGAAGGTTTCGACAAGGGCTACTTCGTCCAGCCGACGGTCATGACCAACATCACCAATGACATGGAACTCATGCAGGAAGAGCCTTTCTGCCCCATCATGCCGATTATCCCGTTCAAGACGTACGATGAAGCAATCGCGCTAGCCAACGATTCGGAATACGCACTGGCGGGGTACATCGCGACTCGCAACTTCACCACCGCCATCCGCGCCTCGGAAGAAATGGATGCGGGAATTATCTCGGTTGGCGATTTTTCGCCCGCGACTGTGCTCAGCCCGTTTGGCGGCTTGAAGCAAAGCGGCATCGGCCGTGAGGGCGGACGAGAAGGAATACTGGAATATCTGGAAGCCAAATACGTTTCGCTGGTGTTGGACGAATAACAATTAGCGCATCATGAATTTCACTTTGAACAATGTGCAAAGGAGAGCAGCATGAAGAAACTGGTATTGCTCGTAACAGCCGGAATGCTCGTCGCAGGTTGCGACGCATTAAAGGTGAATCTCGCCAAGAAAGACTGTGACGCCAAGGGAGTAAAGATGACTGATGTTGCAACGTCCGGTTCGCCCGACACGATTCAATTCGCAGTGGCCTGGTCGTCGTGCTCGGAAGGCGCGGGGTCAGCGGCTGAAAAAGCTGCAACCGCAGCCCTCGGAGCCATCGACGGAAAAGCAAAAGCCGTCGCATTCTACACATACTACCAGGACCCGGACTTCAAGCCTGATGAGTCGTCACAGGCAACCGCCTGCAAAGCCGACCTCAAAGCCGAAGATCTCGTGGCGACCACCGTTAACAAGGTCTGCGCCGGCGTGCCCAACATCGGCTGCCGCGCACGATGCCTGACCAATGGTGGAACGCTGCTGAAAGACGCAGTTGCAGTTCTGGCCATCGGAGGCAAGCAGGCCTCGGCGGCCGTGGGCAAGGTCGCAATCGACGACGATCGCCTGGCCACGGGCAAGGGAGTGGCGGCTATCGTCAAGGACGTGAAGAACCTCAAGGTCATCCTGGCGTTGGCTGAGATGCGACTTAGTTTCGAGACCAAGGAAGGCGTCAGTGTCGAAGATTTCATAAAGGGCGCCCTGACCGGCGCGCCAAAGGGCACAACGCTGTTCGGCGGGAATTCGATGCCTGACGACATGGCGTCTGCGGGCGGATTGGCCGGTAAGCAGTTTATCAACGGTCAGGCTCTCAAAGGGCACGTGGTGACGCTGGGAATCGGCGGACCGATCGCCAACTTCGGAAACCACGCCAACGAATTCACCCCCTCATCCAAGACCGCCGAAGTGACCAAGACCAACGGCAAGTGGATAGTCGAACTTGACGGCAAGCCCGCCGAAACCGTGTACCGCACAATGACGGGCATGAAAGCCGAAGATGAACTGACCAGCGACTTCCTGCACCCAATCGGCGTCGATCTGGGCAACGGAAAGAACTACACGCGTATGATCCTCAACTGGGTCAAGGACGGAAAAGACAAGGACGACAAGGCGGTCGACGCGCCAGATGGTTCGCTTGCATTCGTAGCTCCGGTTGTCAAGGGCACGAAGGTGTTCTGCCTGGCCTGTCAGAAGAAGCCCGAGCCGATCGTAGCTTCGGCTAAGGCGGCGGTGACCGAATCGGTGGCGGCGGCGAAAGCGGCGTCAACCGAGCCTTCCCTGTTGATGATGAGTAACTGCTGTGCGCGCGGTATGCGTCTGAGGACCTTCCGCGACGGTAATGACGACGAGATCAAGGAAGCAGTCCTGCCCGCATTGGGCAAGGGCGTCCCGATCTTCGGATTCTACGCCTGGGGCGAACTCGGACGGATTCAGGGCGACTACCAGGGCATGAATCACCAGTACCAGCAGCATACATTCGTGTCGAACATGGTCGGCATCACGAAGTAACGCCGACCTCAGAAATCGTTTTTGAAAGGACAGTATCATGAAGTTGCAAAGAATTATCCTTAGCGGAATCGCCGCGTGTCTTATGCTGGCGATGGTGCTCACGCTTACCGCCCAGCCGGCGGAGTCGGCATGCGGATCCTGCGGAGCAGCGGGCAAGGCGGGCGCACACTCACACGCGGTGTCGGCGGGCACGGGCTATTCGGCGCTTGAAGACGCCCAGAAAGCAGGCGTTGAAGCGGCGACCAAAGCCAAGAAGAACATCGGAAAGACCAAGCCCAAACTGGTGTTGGTCTTCGGAATGGCCAAGAAGTTCGACCAGGCCAAGGCCCTGGAAGGCGTAACGTCGGTGTTTGACGCAAACCTCGTTTACGGCTGCGGCGGATACAACACCATAACCGAAGAAGGCAATGCGGGCACGGTGTCGGTATTGGCGCTGGGCGGCGACATCGCTGTCACGCCCGTACTGGCCGCCGACAAGGATCTCTCCGCGGCAGGTAAGAAGATCGGCGAAGGCCTCAAGAAGGCCTCGGAAGTAAAAGCCAGCGGAAAAGTTGTCATACTTATAGGCGACTGCCACGTACCGTCCAACGACAAGGTCGTCAAGGGCATCTCCAGCATTATCGGCGACAGTATCCCGGTAGTCGGCGGAGCGGCGATGGGCGGAATGACCTACTGCAAGGGCAAGACCGCCGGTAAGGGCAAGAACATCGGCATCCTGATCACCGGCAACTTCCTTGTCGGCTGCTCGACGCTGAACAAAGGCCCGGCCGAAATACACGCCAATCCTCTGGTCGCAGCGGCGGGTCAGGCGTTCAAAGACGCCGTAGGCAAGAACCTCAAGCACACCGCGATGGTCTTCGCATTTGACTGCGGAGGAAGGCGAGGCCGGATGGGCAAGGACCGCCCCGAAGAGTTGAAAGCAATGCAGAAAGTAGTTGGAACGAAGATGCCGCTGATCGGTTTCTACGGAAGCGGCGAGATGGGTCCCAAGGCTTGCGGCCAGCCCTCAAAGGGCGTGGGATACCATATCTCAGCCTGTGCACTGATAAACAAATAGCGGAGTCGGATGACCGCTAAACGACGCTCGAACCGGCCGGTGGTGACAGCTATGCGAAATGCTCACTCGCAAAACAGCTCCACACCCGGCCGGTTCATTATAGAAGGTGACCGACTCCGGGCGGCGTATCGCTGCAAGATGAACGTCAAGAAAACCCGCAACGCCGACCGGACCGTAACTCGCACATGGGACGGGCAATAGGGCTGAAAGCTCCTTCTGGACAGAACGATCACCGACAAGGAATGATATGAGACGACGCAACTTCATCCGCACTGCGGGGTTGTCGGCCTTGGCTTTATCGCGGGCGTGTCCGGCCCGAAGCGATCAAAGCAACAAGCCAAAGCGTCCCAACATATTGTTCATAATGGCCGACGACCATACTTCCCAAACGTGGGGATGCTACGGTCTGCGTCTGAGCAAACACGCCAGGACGAAGAACATCGACCGCATCGCCGCCGAAGGAGCACTGCTGAAAAACTGCTTCTGTACAAACTCCATCTGCGTGCCAAGCCGCGGGAGCATACTCACCGGCCAGTACAGCCATATCAACGGCGTCAAGACGCTGCGTGAGGGCCTGGACCCCAAGGCCGACAACGTGGCAAAACAACTCCAAATCGCCGGATACGAGACCGCGGTCATCGGGAAATGGCACCTCAAGAAGCAACCCTCCGGATTCGACTACTACAACGTTCTCCGCGGACAGGGATCGTACCATAACCCGACGATGTTCCAAACCGGCGCCGATTGGCTCCGCGGCGGGCGCAAGCACACGGGGCACTCAACAGACGTCATCACCGGTCAGGCCCTCAAGTGGCTCTCGGAACGCAAAGCCAAGAACAAACCGTTCTGCCTGATGTGCCACTTCAAAGCCGTTCACGAACCGTTCTACTCACACGGCCGCTACCGAAAACTATACGCAAACGAAGACCTTCCCCTACCCAAAGATCTGATGGAGCCCGCGAGCCCCAAGGGAACGGTGATTGAAGGCTGGCCGTTGGAGACGCTCAAACAACGCTACCTGAAGAACCCCAGGCGATACGCCCCGCCGAAACTCGACGTGTCGAACCTGGACCCCCCCGCCGCTCGCAAAGCAACGTACCAGAAGTTCATGAAGGACTACCTCCGAACCGTCGCGGGCATCGATGAGAATATAGGCAGGCTGCTCAAGCACCTCGACAAGACCGGTCAGACCGACAACACCGTGGTGATCTACACGTCCGACCAGGGTTACTTCCTGGGCGAGCACAACCTGTTCGACAAGCGTCTGATGCTTGAGGAGTCGCTCCGCATGCCGTTCGTGATCCGCTACCCAAGCGAGATCAAGGGCGGCACGGTGGTCGACGACATCGTGCTCAATATCGATTTTGCCGAGTTAATGCTCGACTACGCGTCGGCCGACATTCCCTCCGCCATGCAAGGACGCTCATTTCGCGCCAACCTGAAAGGCCACACACCCGCCGACTGGCGCAAGGCAATGTACTACCACTACTGGTCGCACCAGAAACCGCGTCCGAGCCATTACGGCATCCGGACGGGCAGGTACAAACTGATCTTCTACTACGGCCTGATGCGCGACGGGCGGAAGGATCCCAAGGCCTGCTGGGAATTCTATGACCTGCAGAAAGATCCCGACGAACTGACCAACCAGCACGCCAATCCGGAATACAAAACGGTCATATCCCGCCTGGAGAAGCAGTTGGGCGACTTGCGGAACGAATTCAAAGATACCGCCAATCCACTGCGTTCGGGCGGAACGCGGTCCAGGAAGTAACCGCTCAACGTCGGGCGAACGTTTACTGGTAGTCCTTGCCGTTCAGGCTGCGGACCACCGAAGCCAGCCACCTTTCGAGTGCAGCCAGCATGGGTTTAGCACGATCGCCGTGCTGGTCGACAAGGTTCTTGGCCTCCATGGGATCTTCGGCGAGATTGTACAGTTCGAGTTTCACGCCCCCCGGAGCGGGGGCTTTGGTATCGGCTTTCTTCCTGCTCTTGCGGCCGCTCTGGATGCGGTGGAGTTTCCAAGGCCAGTCCAGCCATGCCGCCCTGCCGGGAAAACTGTCTTCGGGATACTGCTGTGTGATTTTGCCCGCGTCGGGGCGGATTACGGCCGGGTCGGTGATCTCCCTGCCCTCTTTCTGCGCTTTGAGAAGGTCAGCTAGGATCTTGTCGCTTCTTACGCCCTTGCCGCCGGCGGGATAGTCCCAGAAACCCATCGGTCTGGGGCGGGATTTCATTTTCCCGTCAATCAGGCCGACCAGACTGATCCCGTCGAGCGGGGGCTGATTCTTGATCTTCACGCCGGCTATTTCGAGTAGCGTGGGGTATATGTCCGAAGTGTTGCAGGGCACGTTGGTGATTCGCGGCTTGGCGATTCGCGAGGGCCATTCCATGATCGCAGGTACTCGCAGACCACCATCGTACGTCGAGCCCTTATTGGCCCGCCCGCCGGTCGAACCGACACGCGGCAGGCCGCCGTTATCGCTGCAATACCACAGGATCGTATTGTCGCGAAGGCCCGAGTTGGCAAGTTCCTTGCGAAGCTTGCCGAACGCGCGGTCCATGCCCGTAATCTCGCCAAGGAAGTTCTGCAACCCTTTGGATTGGTCGGCGTAAGCGGCGCGGTCTTTTTCGATCGCCCGGTGCGGACCGTGCGGAGAACCGAACCACACAACAGCCAGGAACGGTTTTGAACTCTTGGCGTGCTTGCGGATGAATTCTATCGCTGCGTCGACAGTGACCATCGAGCTTTCGCCTTTGGTCTGGACTGCCACGCCGTTGCGACTGAGGATGGGATCATTGTCGAAGAAATTCGCCGCCGATAACCACTCATCGAAACCGCTGCCGCCCGGGCTGACCTGACTGTCCTTGTGAATCGACCCCAGATGCCATTTGCCAAAATGACCGGTGACGTATCCGGCGGTCTTCAATGCCTCGGCGACGGTAACTTCCTGCGGGCGGAGCGAATGGCCCCACTTGAAGCACGCGAAACGGTTTGGGTGGCGTCCGGTCATTACGCTGCCTCGAGTTGGGGAGCATACCGGGGCGGCTGCATAAAAACGGTCGAAACGCAGCGTTTCGGCAGCCATCGCGTCAAAGTTTGGAGTCTTGAGCACTTTGTGCCCGTAGTACGCCATGTCGCCCCAACCCTGATCATCGGCCATGCACAGGACGATATTGGGCTTCTTTGCAACGGCGGCGCTGGAGGCGGCTCGGGCGGCGGTAAAACACGCCCCGGCTCCGATAACTTTCAGGAACTCTCGACGGGTTGTATTCATGAAATTACTTCCCTATTCTGTTCGATACCCAAGGACGACTCTTCGCAGGAGTATCCCGCTTGAGGCGCGGTGGAGTCAAGCGTATCTCGGATCGAGTTTCTCAAGCCGCGAGAATATGGTATCATGAAGTGTTCCGGCTTTGGCGAATCACCGTAATACCGCCCGCCGAAGGACGTTACTTGGTTGTAGCGGTATCGACAGTGAGAGGAGTATTTCCGTATGGACATTCGCGTACGCATACATAAGGTTCTGACTCCGGCAGTGATCGCTCTAGCGGTGCTCGTCTCCTCTCAGGCGGAGCCCGCCAAGGGCGCCGACAAAGCCCCAAACCTCCTGCCGAACTTTTCCTTCGAGGACAAGGTCGCCAACGGAGCCCGCGGCTGGGGGACACAGGCCTGGAGCGGGAAAGACCGCGTGTTGTGGGGGATCGAGTCGTCCGGCAAGAGCGGCAAGCGGTGCGTCTCGATCCGATCGGCCGGGGGCTCCGACGCGGCGTGGATCGCGATAGTAAAGGTCGAGCCCAATACGCACTATGAATTGTCCGGGTGGATCAAGACCAGCGCCATCCGCGGCGCCAAGGGCGCAATGTTCAACATCCAGGCCCTGAAAGGCTCCGAGACGCCGGCGGTGACAGGCACGACGGGGTGGACGCAAGTCTCGCGGGTGTTCAAAACGAACAACAAGACCGAGGTCCAGGTCAACTGCCTCTTCGGCGGGTGGGGCCGATCCACCGGCCAGGCGTGGTACGACGATGTATCGCTGGTGAAACTCTCAGGGCAGCCCGACCGCAAGGCCAAGCCTGTCGCAGTCAAGCGAACGCCAGCGCCCAAGGCGGCTCGCCCCGACGGAACGGAGAAGAACTCCTCGGACTTCGACGCAGCAGCAGCCGTCAAGCGATGCGGGAAGTTTGCTTTCGTAAAGCGCAAGCACCTGGGAAAACCGTTCGGTGTGGGCACACTGTACTGCTGGCGGGTCTACAGCCCCGGATGCGGGATATACGTGTACGACCCCGCCAATCCCCAAGAAGGCCAGAAGGAGATATTCCGCAGCGACGACGGGGTGATCTATGACATGAACCCGTCCTTCGACGCAAAGAAACTGCTGTTTTCATGGATGCGGGTCAACCATACGCCGGAGGAGAGAAAGTCGCGAAAGAAACTCGGATACAGGGGCAATCCCGATTCGTTCCACGTATTCGAGATCAACGTTGACGGAACCGGACTGAGGCGGATCACTACCGGACGCTTCCACGATGTCCATCCGATATACCTGCCCAACGGGCGCATAGCATTCACCTCGACGAGAGGAAAGAGCTACTCGATGTGCCAACCGGGCCTGTCGTCGGCGTTGTTTACAATGAACGCTGATGGAAGCGATATCAAGCGAATCGAATTCAGCACGCTGGCCAGCATGTCGCCCTACGTGCTCGACGACGGATCGATCCTGTTCATGCGGTGGGAGTACCTCGACAAGAGCCTGTTCACCCTCCAGAGCCTCTGGACGGTCAACCCCGACGGTACGCGCGTTCAACTTTTCTACGGGAACACGATAACCAACCCAAACGTAATCTGGCAGGCCAAGAGCATACCGGGAACACAGAAAGTACTAGCCACGCTCGGACCACATCACGGAAACCCCGTCGGAGCGATCGGAATTATCGACCGGTCGCTGGGCACGGAGAATCCGGCGGCGATTACGAACATCACCCCCGAGTACTTCTACGGACCGAGCAAGAAGGTTCACTCGGGCGGCGGACCGGGCGACAGACAATGGAGATTTGCATTCCGCGACCCCTGGCCGGTAAAGAGCGACCTGTTCCTGGTCTCGTACGGAGGACCAGCCAGGGGCGGACCGGGACGGTACAGAATCTATGCTCTGGACGCCAAGGGCAATAGAACGCTGGTCTGCGAGGACCCGAAGACCTCGTGCTTCAACCCCGTACCACTGGCGCCGCGCAAGCGACCGAAGACAATCCTGCCTATAGCCCCATCGAAGGAAAAGTACGGTACGTTCTTCGTCTCGGATGTGAATCTCGGCCTGGTGGAAAAAGGAATCAAACGCGGAACAGTCAAGGAAATCCGCATCATGAGCCAACTCCCCAAACGATGCAACATGCGGGGAAGGCGCGTATACGACCACGATCCGGTGATAAGTCGGGGATCATACTACGTGAAAGTCTGCCTCGGAACTGTTCCTATCGAGGCCGACGGATCGGCTCACTTCAAGGCCCCCACCGGATGCGAACTGTATTTCCAGGCCGTCGACGCCGACGGTAAAGAGATCATCCGCATGGGCTCGACCACGCAGATAATGCCTGGAGAACGCCAGAGTTGCGTCGGATGTCACGAGCCTAGAAACGTAACTGCCCCCGTTACCAGGCGAATCGCCTTCAGACGCCCGCCATCGGAGACAAAACCTCCGCCCTGGGGCAAATCCGGTCCTGTCAGCTTTGTCAAGCATGTCCAGCCGATTCTCGACAGACACTGCATCAAATGCCACAGCGGCCCGGCGCCAAAGGGCAAAATGGACCTCTCAGGCGACAAGACGCAGTATTTCAACATGGCGTACGACAGCCTCCTCAGCACCAGAAAGGTCCACTACATCTATATCAATAAAGGCCTTACCGATAACTTCAAACCGCTGGAAACCGGATCGCACGCCAGCGCGTTGACCAAACTCATCGAAACAGATCACGGACCCGATGTTAAGATGGCCGCCATCCCCGACAGAGACCGCCGCATAATCTACACATGGATCGACGCAAATTGTCCGTATTACGACACATACGACAACACGCGCCCGGGCACGCCGGGCTCCAGAGATCTCTGGATCGGGCCCTGGATCGGCCAGTTGAAAGCCGCCCTAAAAGCCACCCGCGCCAGAATCCGCATGGGCGTCACGGACATCAACCTGACCCACCCCGAATACAGTCGCCTGCTGACCGGGTCGCTAGCCAGATCCGCCGGCGGAATGGCCGACGACGCCAAAGCGGTATTCAAAAGCAAGTCAGACCCTAACTACGCGGCGATTCTCAAAGCAATCCATGCTGGAAAGAAAGCCCTCGACAGCAATCCGCGAGTCGACATGCCCAACGCCAGGCCTGTAGCATATCCGACGGACTTCGGCGGTCTGTATACAGGATTCGCCGGCCCGTGATTTCAAAGGGGCTCCGTCCTTTATCGAACGGGCAGCAGCGCGGAGACCACGACGATTCATCGTCGGCGCTTGACATTCCAACCTCTATACGCATAGAATACCGCCCCCTGAAGGACCGCCGAAAACTTTGATCGGAATGCTCGACTTACGAGCCCTTGCCGAACAATACGACACCGAACAGATAAGAGTGGAATAAACGTAATGGGTTCACCAACCACCGATGAGTTTCTCGCCAGCGTGCATGAGATTATCGTTGCGCGCTTAAGCAAGTTGGCGTCCAGTCTTATCGATCTCGATGTAAGTCAGATGATGCCCGGAAAAATGCTGCGGTCTCGTCTGGCCGGGAGGCTTGTCGAAGGAGGCGTGCTTGGAGGCGACTGGCTGGAGGCGGCGCAGCTTTCGGCGGCTATTGAACTGGCGCATACCGCCAGTCTGTGTCATGACGACGTTATCGACAACGCTGACATCAGGCGCGGACTGCCCTCTCTCTGGTGCGTAACAGGAGCTTCTGGAGCTGTGCTGATCGGAGACATACTTCTGTGCGAGGCGCTGGAACTGGTCATGCACACCGATGGCGGCAGGCATCTGACGGAATTCCTCGCAAGACTCAAGGAAGTCATCACCGCAGAAGCCAAAGGTGAACTGATGCTCAGGGGCACGATTCTCGACGAACCAACCTGCCTGGATCTGGCGCGAGGGAAAACCGGTCCGCTTTTCGCGTTTGTGGCCGCTGTTTGCGGACAGAATGACGAGGCGCTGGCGACCGCTCTTGGAGAATCCGGTTACATGATAGGAACAGCCTATCAGTTAGCTGACGACCTGCTGGACCGCATTGGAAACGAAACCCACGCAGGCAAGACACTCGGAACGGATCAGCGCAGGGGCAAATTCACACTGGCTGGCGAGGGCAAAGACGAGCAGGACGTGCTCCATAGCGAAGTCCACCGCCTGTGCGAATCGGCGGTTAGGCAACTGGCCGGATGGCCTCAAGCCGAACAAGCCGTCGGCCGATATCTGGCCGAGGATATACGACCGCTTTTCCAACAACTTTTCGACCAGAATCTGATCGCTCGGGAAGATTCACTGACATAATGCGACCTTACAGAAAAAACTTCATACAATCCCAGGAATCATCATAAAAGTACATTGGCATATTGCTCAGTATTCTGATAGATTATTGAGCAATCAGGCTCGTCTGCGAACGAAAGAGCCTGAAAACAGCAAGATCGCAGCAGCATAGGAATATCCGCACGAATCAGCAGCCCAGCAAATACTCGCGACGCTATAGCACCACCGAACAAGCAGTTTGCTTCCGGTCGCCGCAGTTGATTGGCTTGATGCAATTCGTACAGGAGAACAAACCCGCATGAAGCCAAGAGGCGGCTATAACGTGAATCTAATCGGCAATCCCTCCGGGAGTGTCGAGAGGCTGGCCCCGCCGGAGAAGTTGTGTATCCCCTTGAACAGCAGGCGTTTGAAGTTCAGCGAACTTCGCGTCGCCGATGGAGATAGCGTAGCTATCGGCCAGACGCTTGCAGTTGACCCGGACAACTTCTCGGTTCCCCTGCCGGCCCCCTGCGGTGGAACGGTGCGACTTTCGCAAATCGAAGGACACATCGTTATCGAGGACCTCAACTGCCCCGCCGACCCTACGCCTGACCGCGAGACTCCCACGCACGTGGCGTACGATCCGGGTCAGGCCGCAGAAAAGCGCAGTAAACTCATCGAGTTAGGGGCCTGGCAGTTTGTGAGCGACGCACGAACCCACCGGGTGGCTGATCCGGAGACGGCGCCCAGTGCGGTGGTTATCTCAACAGTGCATCTCGAACCGTTCGTCGCCAAAGGCAATGTCATATGCGGAGACAGCATCGCGGAACTTGTTCGCGGTCTGGAACATCTCCAGTCTCTGCTTGAGTACCAGGCGATTCACCTGGTCCTGCCGGACATGAAGCGCAAACTCGCCCTGGAAATACAAGAGACAATTCGCGGGCACGCATGGCTGAAACTCGCCGAAGTGCCCCTGCAAATGCGGTATCCGTTCGATAACCCAACGTTGCTGGCCAGACATATGGGGCTGTTTACCGAAGACGCCGCGCCTGTCTGGTTCATTCCGGTGGCCGGCGTGATCGCCTTCGACCGTGCTCTGACTCTCGGACGCCCCTGCACGAATCGAATAATTTCTCTGGCTGGTCCGGCGATAAAGGAGCCCACGCACATGGAAGTGCAGATCGGCTACCCGATCGACAAGATCGTCGCCGGGCGCCTGACACGGGATGATGACGTCAGAGTGGTTAACGGCGGTATTCTTACGGGCACGGAAATCACTGAAGATCAGGCGGGGATCGACACCGAATGCTCCGGCCTGACCGTTCTGGAGACTCCCACTTTACGTGAGATGTTCGGATGGCTTCGTCCGGGCGGTGACAGACGATCTTACAGCAAGTGCTTCACCAGTACATTACGCAAACCATTTGCCGAGAATCTCAGCACTTCGCTTCGCGGCGAGGGGCGGCCCTGTGTGGCGTGCGGCCAGTGCGTCAGCGTATGCCCCGCGGGCATAATGCCCAACGCCATACACAAGTACCTCTTTAGTGACGAACTCGAACAGGCCCAGCGGCTCAGGACGGATCTCTGTGTGGAATGCGGGCTGTGCTCGTATATTTGCCCGTCGAAGATAGATCTTTACGATGAATTGGTCCGCGCCAAAGTGCAAATCGCCGAAGAACTCGGCGAACCGGAAACCGAAGAATCCGAGGAACAAGTGACCGAAGAAACGCAACAGGAGGATGAGGCATGAAGTGGCTAGCCAACCTCCTGGATAAAGCCCGCCCTAAGTTTGAGAAGGGCAAACCGCTTGGCGCATTCAAACCGCTGTTCGGCGCGATTGACGCGTTCATATTCAACCCGCTAAGTCAATCCAAGCTGGCGCCGCACGCTCGCGATCCGTTGGATGTGAAGCGTTATATGTCGATGGTCATCATCGCATTGCTGCCGGCTACTTTCGCATCGTTCTACTTCTTCGGATGGCGAATGCTGCCGATGATCATAGTCTCATACGCCGCCGGCGGCGCAGTGGAAGTAGCGTTTGCGGTGATTCGCAAAGAGGAGATCAACGAAGGTTTCCTCGTGACGGGGTTATTGTTCCCGCTGATACTCCCGCCGGGCCTGCCTTTATGGATGGTCGCCGTAGGCGTGATATTCGGCGTTCTGGTCGGAAAGGAAATATTCGGCGGGACCGGACGGAACCTGTTCAATCCCGCATTGGTCGGAAGATGCTTCCTGCTGCTGAGTTACGGCGGGGCGATGGGCGGCGCCTGGATCGAACCGGGCGGCGGTTTATTCGGACGGTTGTTTCAGTACGAAACATCGGCTGTCGACGCCGTCTCGCAAGCCACCCCCCTATTCAAAGCCGCCGCCGAAAACCCCCAACTCACACCGCTTAGCGAGCTTTTCTTCGGAAATATCCTCGGTTGCGCCGGTGAGACATCGGCGTTGGCGCTGATTTTGGGCGGCGTGCTGCTGTTGCTGTTCGGAGTCGCCAACTGGCGAACGGTGGTTTCCATCCTGATCGCATTCGGCGCTATGACCGCGATACTGGTCGGCGGCGACATGCACTTGCTTATGTTCCATTACCTGGCTGGCGGACTGCTGCTGGGAGCGTTCTTTATGGCGACCGACCCGGTGTCGAGCCCGATGACAAACGGCGGTAAATTCGTCTACGGCGCCCTGATCGGGTTGGCAACGGCCCTGATACGACTGAAAACACCGCTATTCGAGGGCATGATGTTTGCAATCCTCGCGGGCAATATGTTCGCCCCGATAATCGACGAAGTGTTCATCGCACTGCACGTAAGGGGGTTGCGTAATGAAAAGTAATCTCTACACGATCGCATACGCCGCCGTGCTCGCGCTGCTTTGCGCTACGGCCCTGACTGCGGTCAATGAATTCACGAAAGAGGCCTACGAGAACAACAAGAAGGCCAAAAAGGCCCGCGAGATAATGAAGGTCCTTGACATCAAATTCGACACGAGCGCCTCGTCCGAAGAGATCGTCAAGATCCAGAAGCAGAAGGTCAAAGAAGACCCCGAAAAAGCAAAACTCTACGGCGTAGAGAAGGTCTACGTGAGCGACGATGGAAAACTCTGGGCAATAGAGTTCGGAGGCGAGGGCATGTGGAAGCCGATTAAGGGCCTGCTATGCCTCAAATCCGACATGAGGACCATCCACCGCATCACATTCTACGAACAGGAAGAAACCCCGGGCCTTGGCGCCAAAATAGCAGACGACCCCTTCCAGGACGGATTCCGGGAAAAGAGCATATACGACAGTTCCGGCAAGCCCGGAGTGTTGCTTAAACGGGCGGGAACGCATTCCGGCGCCAATGAAATAGACGCGATAACCGGCGCCACAATAACAAGCGGCAAAGTTAAAGACATGCTTAACAAACTTATCGAGAAGATCGCTAAAGCCGAAGCAACGGAGGTGTCGGATGTCAGATAGCTCTGCAGGTATCGGCGGTTGCACGGGCGGGGTCTGTTGCGGTAAGGGCAAAGAGACCTTCAAAGCCGGTCTGTGGGTGACCAACCCGGTGGCGATCCAGGTGCTGGGCATCTGCTCGGCGCTGGCGGTGACGACCACCATGATGAACTCTCTGGTGATGAGCATCGCCCTGACGTTCGTCTGCGTGGGATCGAACCTGTTTGTCTCGCTGCTGCGGGATGTAACGCCCCGCCGGATCAGAATGATCGCTGAAGTCGCAATCATCGCCACCTTCGTAATCATATTCGACCTGCTGCTCAAGGCGTTCTATTTTGAAATGTCCGAGCAGTTGGGACCGTACGTCGGCCTGATTATCACAAACTGTATCGTGATGGGCCGGGCCGAAGCCTTCGCACTCCAGAACCCGCCGGTGGTTTCCATGCTTGACGGCTTTGCAAACGGATTAGGCTACACGATAGTCCTGTGTGCCGTAGGCTTCTTCCGCGAGCTGTTCGGCGCCGGGCAACTGTTCGGGATCACGATTATGGAAACCGTATCCAAAGGCGGATGGTATCCGCAGAACGTAGTGATGATCCTGGCGCCGGGAGCCTTTATCACACTGGGATTCCTGATAGCGCTTTACAACTATCTGAGCGGCGCTAACGATCCGGACAAGGAGGCGACATCATGAGTGATGTATCACCTTGGGCAATCCTGATCGCGGCGATATTCACCAGCAACATACTGCTGACGAACTTCCTTGGCATGTGTTCTTTCCTGGCGTGCTCTCGCCAGGTGGGTACGGCAATCGGACTGGGAACCGCCGTGGTATTCGTAATGATATGCACAGCGGCAATCAACTGGTGCATATATACTTACGCCCTACTGCCTCTGGGAATCGAACATCTTTGGTTCATTATCGCCATTGCTGTAATCGCTGCGTTTGTGCAGTTTGTGGAGATGTTCGTCGAGCGGTTCAGCCCGAAGCTTTACCACGCGCTGGGCATCTTCCTTCCGCTAATCACCGTTAACTGTGCGATCCTCGGCGCCTCGCTGCTGATGATCACCAGACACTACGGGTTTATGCAGTCGGTGGCGTTTGGGTTCGGGGGAGGCGTCGGTTGGATGCTGGCGATCGTGCTGATCGCCGGACTCAGGCAAAAGATGACCTACAGCGATGTTCCCCAACCGTTCAAGGGCGTCGCGATTGTTATGATAATAACCGGGATCATGGCGATGATCTTCATGGGTTTCGCGGGAATGGTCAAAATCTGACGGACGGCATTCATGGTATTTCTCTGGTCAATATTGGTTCTGGTCCTGTTGGTAGTCGGGCTTGCGGTGCTTCTAACCGTGGCTGAGAGCGTGCTGGTCAATTACGGAATATGCGTAATCGACGTCAACGCGGGCGAGAAGTCGCTGGAGGTCGAAGGCGGTCAATCGCTGCTTTCAGGCCTGATCGAGTCGAAGATATTCATCCCGTCGGCGTGCGGTGGACAGGGCACGTGCGGATTCTGCAAGATCAAGGTGCTCGGCGGCGGCGGACCGATTCTGCCCACCGAAACGCCTTATATCTCCCGGGGCGAAAGACGCGACGGCGTACGTCTGGCCTGCCAGGTCAAGATCAGAGAGGATATCAACGTGAAGATCCCCGAGGATCTTCTGAACGTCAAGCTCTTCAACGCCACCGTCAAGAGCACCACGCCGATGACGAGCAATATCAAGGAAATACGCTTCAGCCTGATCGAACCGGCCGAAATATTCTCGCGCCCCGGACAGTACGTCCAGATCCAGGCTCCATCGCCTGACGGACCTGTCTTCCGTGCGTATTCTATAAGTTCGGCGGTCTATGAAACCGATGAAGTCGAGTTGGTCGTTCGCCTGATACCCGGCGGGATTGGTTCGACGTATCTTCACAATCTCGAGGTCGGCGATCCCGTCGAATTCACCGGACCATATGGCGAATTCATCTTCGATGAAGACCCCGAAACCGAGCTGATATGCGTGGGCGGCGGAGCCGGGATGGCTCCGATGAAGAACATCATAAAGTCGATGTACAGGGAACAGCCCGACCGCACTTGCTGGCTGTTCTTCGGGTGTCGCGCCAAAGAAGATGTCTTCTACCTTGAAATGTACGAAGAACTCGCCAAGCAGCATCCGAATTTCCACGTCATTTACGGGCTTTCAGAACCCCAACCCGAAGATGACTGGGAAGGAGAGACAGGTTTTATCCATTTGTCTCTCGACAAGCTAATTGAAGCCGATGGCGGCAAGAGGCAGGCGTTCCTGTGCGGACCGCCTCCGATGATTGATGCTGTAACGCGTGTTCTGCAGGCCAAGGGTCTGGCCGACGAAGACATTTTCTACGACGAATTCTAGACCGTACAAGCGTTGAAAGACGATTCTCCAGGCAAACTAAGGGCATCGGGCGCTTAAGTGTATCTCTGCTGCGTATTTCGAGGATTTCTCTAGTGGGGCCCCGATTTAGGATGTAGAATTACTTGAATAGAACTCCGGAGAACCCGAGCGGCAAATCATCCACAATGGCTGAGGACATCCAGACAGAACCAAGCCGCTACGAACTCCCACTCGCCCAGCTCAGCAGTGAGAATCAGGATCAACGTCGAAACGCCAAGAACACACCGGTCTCTGAGGAATCCCTCGCCGCCAACGCACACTGGTTCTGCCGTCTTCGCTGGGTCATTATCGCCATGCTGGCGGGGTTTGGCGTGTTCACCCTGTGTGGGACATTGCCTGCAAGTCTCGGCCTGCGGGCCAACGCAACCTGGGCGTTAGTCTGCGCAGGAGTGCTTGTTCTATGCAATATCGCATATCTGATCCACCTGCGGCACATCGGCGATGCACCGAAACCCAACACCGCTCACTACAACCTCTGGATGCAAATAGTCCTGGACCTGCTGGTGCTCACAGCAGTTGTCCATTTCGCCGGAAGCCTTGAAACGCACATCGCCAATGCGTATCTCTTTCACATAGTACTGTCATGCATCTTCTTTACCCCGCGTCAGAGTTCCGCGGTGACACTGCTGGCCTGCGTGCTGTTTCTTATCTGTGTGCTCACCGAACAGGCGGGGATTCTACCGCCCTCGCAACTCCATCTCGACACTACGGTCAGAAGGAGTATCGAATCTTCCGCAGGCGAGATACTCATGGTGGTCGGTTCGGTCTGGGGGATCCTGCTGGCGGTATGGTATCTGGCGTCCCATATTGCCGACAAGCTGCGGCAACACGAACATGATCTCACAGAGACCAACATCCGTTTGATTGCAGCACAGAAGGAGCGAACCAGGCATATGATGCACACTGCACACGAGCTTAAAACACCGTGTGCGGCGATCTACTCAAATGTTCGCGTCCTGATCGACGGATACTGCGGAGAGATACCGGATGAAGCACAAGGCGTGCTGCACAGGATATCGGTCAGGTGCCTGGGCCTGGCCTCGCAGATACAGGATATGCTCCGCCTTGCGAATCTGAGATCCGAGGGCGGATCTGTAGCCACGCCCAAAACCGTTGACGTTGCAGAACCGCTGCTGTGGAGCATCGAACAGGTAATGCCCACCATCGACCAGAGGAAAATCACCATCAAGACCGACATTCAGCCCGCTCTGACCCGTTGCGTGGAAGACCATCTCAAGATGTTCTTCCTGAATCTAGTGTCCAACGCGGTGAATTATTCCCACGACGGCGGCGCGGTGCACGTTACATGCAAGCCCGGGCAAGACAATCGCCCGAACTTCAGCATCCGCGACGAGGGGATCGGCATACCCCGGGAGAAACTCCCTCATATTTTTGAGGAATACTATAGAACCAACAGCGCAGCCCAACACAATCGCGGTTCCTCGGGACTTGGTCTTGCTATCGTCCAGCAGATAGCCCTCGAGCACCGCATAGAACTGGCCGTTGAAAGCCAACCCGGAAAAGGAACCGTCTTTCAGGCCATTCTGCCGCCAGATAATGACCCCCCCAAACCAAGACCCAACCAAGGAGACACGCGATGGCCAATATCATGATAGTCGACGATGATCTGGATCTGACCGCTGCAACCAAACTCACGCTTGAATCCCACGGGCACAACGTCCGAGTCGCGCTGGATACCGACACTGCAAAAACAGTCATGCTGGAGGATGTCCCCGATCTGGTGATTCTGGACGTTATGTTCCCGGAAGACAGCGCTGCGGGCTTCAGCTTGGCGCGGGACATGCACGCTGACGACAAGCTGACTTCCGTGCCAATCCTCATGCTGACGGCCATAAACGCTGAAATCCCTCTCGGCTTCACTTCCGACGACATCGATGAAACATGGATGCCGGTAAAGAGTTTCCTTGAGAAGCCCGTGGACTTTGGAACGCTTCTGACCAAGGTCAATGAGATGCTGGGCGACAAGGCCTCAGACGCCTAGAGCCCCAAATCGTCCCAAAACCAGTTAGGCTATCATCACGACGTCAATGCGTTGGCGGGGAGGTGTGGCCCCAGCGTTCGGATTTGAGCTTTGGAAATCGCCTCCGGGCTCGTTATCATTAAGAGCGAGGCGCAGTCCCGGAACGAAAGGAAACTGCAGATTTGGGCGCAATCCTGAATTTATTGTCCGACAAGAAAGTGCTTGTCTCCGATGGCGCTTGGGGCACAATGCTCCAGGCCAGGGGGCTTACGCCTCAGCACTGCCCGGAAGAATGGAACGTATCGCACCCCGAAGACGTAAAATCAGTGGCTGCGAAATACGCCCAGGCCGGGAGCGATCTGGTCCTGACCAATACGTTTGGCGGATCGGCGACAAAGCTTGCAAGAATGGGCTACGAAGACAGGGTCCGCGAGTTCAACCTCGCTGGAGCGCGCAATTCCCTTGAAGGAGCCCCCGAGGCGTTGGTGGCCGGTTCCGTCGGACCCACGGGCGAATTCCTGCAACCACTTGGCTCTGCAACTGCAAGCGAGATGGAGGCTGTTTTCTCCCGGCAAATCAGCGCGATGCTGGAGGCCGGAATAGAAGCCATCTGCATAGAAACGATGACAGCCGTCGACGAGGCGATCTGTGCTGTTCGCGCCGCCAGGAAACTCGACGACGAACTCGACATAATAGCCACCTTCACCTTTGATCCTACACCCAACGGATACAAAACGATGATGGGCGTTGATCCGCAACAGGTGGCCGAGGAACTGCCCCAAGCCGGAGCCGACATAATCGGCGCCAATTGCGGTAATGGTATCCGGCAGATGATCGAAATTGTTAATAGTTTCCGAAAACACACTGACCTGCCTATACTTGTACATGCTAACGCCGGGTTACCGGAACTAGTCGATGGTCAGACCGTGTTCAGGCAGAGCCCCGAAGCGATGGCCGCCCACACCTTGGCGCTCGTCGAAGCCGGAGCAAACATAATCGGCGGATGCTGCGGAACAACACCCGAGCATATTGCAGCAATGAAAGCCGCCCTGGAAGCCCCAGCGCATACAACAGGCTGCTAGAACGGAAATTATATAAGTAAATGTCACAGGAAATGGTATACCTACTTGCGTCGGCCGGGACGATTGGCCTGTTCCACACTCTGCTGGGACCGGACCATTACCTTCCCTTCATCGCAATGGCGAGAGCTCGTCGCTGGTCGACCGTAAAAACAGCCCTGGTGACACTGGCTTGCGGGATTGGCCATGTCGCCGGCTCGGTCGTGCTCGGCCTGATAGGCATCGGCGCGGGGCTGGCGTTACACGTGCTGGAGCTTACCGAATCAATTCGGGGCGAGTACGCGGCGTGGCTGTTGACGGCTTTCGGGCTGGTGTACTGCGTATGGGGCATTCGCCGGGCGATTCGTAACAAACCGCACACACACCACCACGCCCACGCGGAAGTCGAGCACACGCACCACCATACTCACAACGTTGACCACGCACACCCACACGACGAGCACAAGCGTAACATCACACCTTGGATACTGTTCACCATATTCGTATTTGGCCCTTGTGAACCTCTTATACCAATCCTGATGTACCCCGCAGCGGCGGAGAGTTTATGGAGCGTATTCATGGTCGCATCAGTGTACGCACTGGCGACGATTTCAACAATGCTGGCGACGGTGATGCTGGGAACTTTGGGTATGAATTTCCTACCGGCCTCACGAATGCAAAGATACAGTCACGCCTTGGCCGGTGCGGTAATATTCCTCTGCGGCGTGGCGATACACGTGGGGTTGTAGCCCCCTGGTTTCGGGAGTAACGTAGTGTCGTTGGAAAAAACCGATCCGTCTGAGTTTCTGGTAACCAGTCCCAAACAGTTCCGCAAGGTTTGCAAGGCGCTCAGGGAGGCTGGCAGGTTCGGATTCGACACCGAATTCATCCGCGAACGAAGCTATCAACCGCAACTATGTCTCATCCAAGCCGCAACTCCGGATTTCATCGCCCTGATCGACCCGTTCGAGATCGACGCCGGTGAGTTCTGGGAACTAGTCGCCGACGAGGACATTCAGAAGATCGTGCACGCCGGATCGCAGGATCTGGAGATGTGCTATCTGCATATCAAGCGTCCCGGAGCAAACATTTTCGACGTGCAGGTCGCCGCCGGATTGGTCGGTATGGGGTATCCGATGTCTTACGGGAAACTCGTGCAGGGAACTCTCAGCAAGAAGATTCTTCAAGACAAGAGCTACAGTGAGTGGAGCAGGCGCCCCTTGAGCCCCGGTCAACTACGCTATGCGGTTGAGGATGTGCTCTATCTCGATTCTGTTCACACTATCCTAACCAAACGCCTGAAGAAACTCGGAAGGGAAACATGGCTGCGCGAGGAGATGCAAACTCTCGAGACCAGCGACATGTTCGAGTGCAAACCGCAGGACAGGTGGAGACGCGTCCAGGGATGGCAACGGCTGACTCGGCGGAAGCTCGGAGTGCTGCGAGAGTTGGCGGCTTGGCGGGAACAGGGCGCCTGCCGTTATGACGTACCGCCCCGCACATTCCTGCGAGACCAGGTTCTGACCGCCCTGTCGCGCCAAATGCCCACGAGCGTCAAGCAGGTGCGAGACACAAAGGGCTTTCCGCGCCCGCTGGCCGGCAGCGAGGGGCCCGCGATTCTGCAGGCTATAGAAACCGGACGGAACGTGCCGGAGGACGAACTGCCCGATCCAATCCAACCGAAAGACGAGCATCCGGTCGACAAGATGCTTCAGGATCTCGTCTCGGCCACTGGACAATCCATATGCCTGTCCCAGGACCTTTGCCATTCGCTCTTCGCCAGCCGCAGCCACTACGCCGCACTCGTAAGCGCCGTTCGCTACGGAACACCCAAACTCGATACTCTGAAATTGTTGAATGGTTGGCGTAAGAAGTTCGCGGGCAAGAGACTCAAGGAAATGCTCACCGGTAAGAGAACCATCAAAGTGGCCAATAAATCCGGACTTGAGCTGAATTGATTGGGACGCCCGGTGATTACCTGCGCAAGTAGGCCAGTTCGTTTGGCAGGACAACATCGTTGCCGAGATTGTCCTCCCCGTACCCGTGGTCAGCCAGCAACTTCAGGTCGTTCAGTACTCGTTTGTCGCCCCGGAACTTGATGGTTAGCTCAACATTGATGTCTATCTTCCCGGTGGCCTGGAGATGTGCTATTTCATCTATTACACACTCCAGCAGGGTTCCGTTTTCGTTGACGGGCGCATCGCGAAGGACCATGGGTTGAGCGTAGATCATCATCTTGCCGCAACCGGCCAGATCCGTCACGATCTGCCTGACGCGATCCATCACGTCCACACAGTCGCGACAAACGCCCTTGATGAGGTCATGCTCAGCGACGGCCGAAGCCAACCATTGACGTTTGCTCGCATTGATCGTCTCGTTGGCGCGGAATATCTCAAGCGGGGTGCTGGCGTCGTATGAATGTCCGTTCAGCTTCAGTTGAACGTCGCTACCGTAGTACAACACAATCTTGGCTATCAGAGTCGACGGACGCACGTGAAAACCGCGATACCTGGGCACCGGTAATTCGATCTCGCTGATCTCGGCATAGTTTTTGAGCATGCCTTGGCAGAGCGTGCGGGCTGCGTCAAGGAACACTCCGGCGAACAGAACCGAATAACTCATTGTCGTGTGGAGCAACTCAGCGGGGTTCACTAACAGCGCCACCGAGCGTCGCGTCGAATGGCCGGATTCGATATGCCTCTCATAGTAATGAATGAGGCTGGTGGCCACCGTCAGAAGATGAAAGCCCACACTGATATGACCTCGAAGAACAGGCAAGTTCTCATCGATCTTCTCGGTCTGTGTGTCGGAAACCCACGTGTCGTAAAGCGACTGCAAGTTGTGAAGGCGGTGGCAGAGGTAGCGAAGTTTTTCCTCGCTGATTACATTGGGTATGAACGAGGCGTACTGGTCGGGTCCTACGCGGCTGGCGGCGCGAACACCCTGGCACTCAGATGCAACATTCAGAAACGCCGTAGCCAAAAATGTAACCGTCTGGCTGACATTAGCCTCAGTATGGGCCGGGCGGTCGCGAGACAGCACGCCCGAAGGCAACTGCGGGCTAGACAGAGATTCCAACGCCGCCCCCTCCGGAATCGCCACCTGCAATTCTTCAGCCTGGGCGAGCATCTCCATACCCGAGCGTCTTATCACGCCATTGCTGAAATCCAGAGCCTCTTCAGTGGCTCCGACGAAATCTCTGTCGACGGGAATCAAACGATATGACGGCAGCACGCTCAGAATATGATGCATCTCGTAACTAACGCCGGCAAAGCCCTTTACCGTAGCCATCAGCAGTCGATAGATGCGCCACTTACTGTTGTTGTGCGCACCGTATCTGTCAAGCAGCTCCACAAGCTGTGTGGCTTGGCTGAGTATCCTCGCAATCAACTGACGATTAATCAGGTCCGCTGGCAACTCGCTGTCGGCCAGAGCCTTCATGATGCTCAGCAGATCGGCGGATCGGTGGGCCACGAGTTTGACGAACTCATCCTCACGAACTACTTCCCCCTCGCCAAATCCATCTGCGGTACGATCATTCATTGAGACACTATACTCCCAAGTCACGTATCGGCTTTAATCTGATGATTGCACACAAAAATCCATAACAAAAGTTCACTGTCGGCATCGGGGGAAGCCCGCACTATTTGTAATCGGCTCCGGCGTTGCTGGCCTTGCAGGAAGCGCGCCATTTGAGCAACTGCTCTGACATGGATTTGAGAATATCCGGATGCTCGGCCGCAATATTCTTGCTCTCACCGGGATCTTCGATCAGGTCGTACAGCTCAAAGTTAGTGTCCGGCGAAGCCGTCTTGGGTTTCTGAGGGGCGGTTTTCCTGCTCTTCTTCCTCCTCTTGCCTCCGCCGCCCGATCTTCCGTATATCTTGTAGCGGTTGTCGATAAGCGCCATCTTCCCGCTCGACTCAAATCCGATCGGACGCGGACGCTGCGTCATCTTCCCTTCCATCAGCGGTATGAGGCTCACGCCGTCGACAGGCGTTACCTGACCCTTCATCTTAAAGCCCAACGCTTCCATCACTGTCGGGAAGTAGTCCGACGTGCTGCATGGCATCTTGACGACGCGTGCCTTGCTTATCTTCGCCGGCCAGACCAACAGACCCGGAACGCGAATACCGCCTTCGTAGAGACTTCGCTTTCTCCCACGCAATGGGCCAGCCGAACCATTGGCGCCGCTGAACTTCCCGCCCTCCGGACCATTATCGCTCGAGAACCAGAGCATCGTATTATCTGAGACGCCGAGTTTCTTGAGTTCGGCCCGCAGGCGAGCGACCTGATCGTCCATCGCCGTTATGCACCCCAAGTAGTCGACGCCTTTGTGCCCTTTGTACATCTCACGATACTTACCACCGGCCAGAACGGGCAGGTGAGGCGTGTGAAACCATATAACCGCCAGGAACGGTTTGCCCGCCTTGGCTGCATCTCGAATGAACGGTATCGCACGATCCATGATAACGCGGGAGTCATCGCCTTCAAGATTCTCGGTGACGCGATGCTCCGGTCCGTCCCAGTAATACGTTCCGTACGCCTGGTCGCTTCCGGGCCGCTTCATGGGATCCCACGTAGGCACCTTTGACTCGGTGGCGAAACACACGTCAAAACCGTTCTTCCACGGAGGCGAGTAATGCTTGACGCCACGCGGGCCGCCGCGATTGGCGTCTTTGGTCTTCCGAGTAAGAGTTCCGAGATGCCACTTGCCAAAGTGCCCTGTGGCGTACCCCTGAGTCTTGAGCGCTTCGGCGAGCGTGATCTCCTCGGGCTTCATGTGCCCGGTGTTGGCGAAGAATATCCCATATCTATACGGATGACGCCCGGTGAGACAACTGCCCCGCGTAGGGCTGCAGACCGGTGCTCCGGAATACCATCTGTCGAATCTTATCCCCTCGCCCGCCATAGCATCCAGCGCCGGTGTCTTGAGCTCCTTTCGCCCATTATAACCCGTATCGCCCCAACCCTGATCGTCTGTCATGCATAGAATGACGTTCGGCTTGGATGTGCGGTCGGAGTCCTTTCCAGACATTACGGAAGGAGCAGCCAGAGTAACCGCGCCCAGGCTTATTGATTTTATAAAGTCCCGTCGCTTCATTGTTATTCCTTCGCACGCCTCTTCTTTTTCTTACGCGGTTTCTTCTTCTCGTGGGCGGATTTGTCCCATGCGTTGGGTTTTCGGGGATCGTACTTCGGACGGGCGTCTTTCGCCGGCATGGCGTCTATGACGGCCTGGAACTTCTTCAGGGCCGCCCGGTGCGTTGCGTCGGTGCTGTCCAACAGGTTCTTCTCCTCGAACGGATCGGCTTTCAAGTCGTGCAGGCGGATAATGCTCCGATCGGAGCCCACCCACACCTTAAACTGCTTGTCGCGAATAACGCGGGTGGCGAAATCGGTTTTTCCGCGAACGCCCTTTTCGTCCAGTCTCGCCGCCCCGTGCCCCAACGCCATAATCCACTGGCGAGGAGAATCTTTGGCTTTACCCAGAATAACCTTCGCTATCGATTTGCCGTCAAGCGGAAACTTGCCGGAGAGTTTCGCCCCGCCGAGTTCGGCGAAGGTCGGCAGCATGTCGGTGAAATCCGTCAATGCGTCGGTAACAACGCCTTTGGGAACCAGACCGGGGCAGTTAACTACGAACGGCTCGCAGCAGCCGACCTCGCTTTCCTTGCCCTTTCCACCGCGAACTATACGCCCCTTGAACGCGCCCCTCTGTCCCCCGCCCGATCCGTTGTCCGTGGTGAAAATCACAATCGTCCGCTCGCGGATGCCAAGATCATCGATAGCCTTCACCAGGCGCCCGACGAGTTTGTCGGTATAGCGGACCATGGCCTTGTGCTTGTTGGCGGCGTTTGGCTCGTCAGGCGTATTGGTAAGCGGTCCGTGCGTAAGGACCATCGGGAAATAAAGCATCATCGGCTTGTCTTTGTGCTTGCCCATGAAGTCGATGAGGAAGTCGGTATAGACATCCGGGCCAAACTTGCCCGCGTACGTCTTGGAGCCCTGGCGAGTGTTTATGTACGGATCGGCGTAACGGTTCCCGCTTTTCGGCGTGCCGGTTTCATAACCGGTCCACATGCACCAGGCGTCAAAACCGTGCTTGTCCATCGCGTCGGGTGTCAGGCGGAAGTCGTTTATCTGCCATTTCCCCGCAGCAGCCGTAGCATAACCGGCGTCCCGGAGCACTCGTGCGAATGTGGTATGGTGTTTCCAGTCGAAGTAGCCCACACCCCAGCGAGGCACGTCCCAGTGGTTAACCCATCCGGTCCGCCAGGGGTACTGTCCGGTCAACAAAGTCACGCGTGTCGGAGTGCACTGGGGCATCGAATAGGCGTTAGTGAATCGCATACCCCCAGCCGCCAGTGCGTCAACGTTCGGAGTCTCGATCCCGCCGGCGCCGCAGCACTTGATCCACTCCTTGCCCAGGTCGTCGACCATTACGAAAAGAATATTGGGCTTGCGTGTGGGTTTCGGAGCGTCGGCTCCGCGGGCAAACCGCCCAAAAGTCCCGGCCGCCGCGCCCAGGCCCGCCAACTTAATAAAATTCCTTCTGTTCAGATTCTCATCCATACAAACTGTCTTGAATCCCCACGCGGGCTTATAGATAATTTGGCAATTCTAACGACCTTACCATGACCTGCCAAGGTACAAACGTGCGGCGTTTGAATGAATTGCAAGTATCGACCGCCAATCCGGAGGCTTTGCCCACGGCGCGGGAGCGACTATAGTAGTGTGCGAAACCCGCGGAGATACGCGTGAACGAATGGGACGATGACATGGCCGACGAAGGACCGCTGGAAAGCGATCTGGAAGAACTCGGTGACGACGAACCCGAAACAACGCCGTGCCCGGACTGTGGAGCAGAGATATACGAGGATTCGCCGCAATGTCCGGTCTGCGGGTACTATGTCTTGGCTGGAGCAGGATCATCGTATAATCCGCCCTGGTGGTGGCTGCTGGCGGCGGGTGCGGTGATCGCCGCATTCGTCTGTTACATTCTGATCTGATCGTGACCGAGGCCTGGAGATTCAATGGACAATCGTAAAATCGCGTCGTTCTGGGACGAAAACGCACCGGACTGGATAGAAGCCGTCCGGGCCGGGTGGGATGTCTACCGAGAGTTCGTGAACAATCCGGCGTTCTTTGAGCTGCTTGGCGATATTGCGGGCATGAGAGTGCTCGATGTCGGATGCGGTGAAGGATACAACACACGCAAGTTCGCGGACCTCGGAGCTAAGGTCGCGGGCGTGGATGTCAGCCGCCTGATGATAGCATCCGCCCGCGACCATGAAGCCGATGAACCTCGCGGTATCGAATACCACCAGACCCCGGCCAGCGATCTTGGCGTGCTGGACAATGAATCGTTCGACGCGGTGCTCAGCACGATGACCTTGATGGATCTGGGCGACTACACCGAATCCATCGCCGAAATCGCCCGCGTACTGAAACCGGGCGGCCTGCTGCAGTTTTCAGTGAGCCACCCGTGTACAATGACGCGAATGTGGCGATGGGTGTACGATGATCAGGACGATCAGACCGGCGTGGTGGTGGGCGACTACTTCAGCCTCGATCCGACAGGGCGCGGCGGCGATGTTGATGAATGGTACTTCGGCGGGGCCCCGCGCGATGTGCGCAAAACCGCCCGCTCGTTCCGTATACCTCGGTTCTTCCGTACGCTCAGCGAGTACTTCAACACACTGACCGACGCGGGCTTCCGGGTCGAGAAACTAGCCGAACCCAACGCGTCCGAAGATGCCGTCGCCAAATGCCCCAATGTCGCCGACACGCGAATAATACCGTATTTCCTGATCTTCAGGTGTCGCAAAACAGAATCGCCGCAACCCTGAGCGGAGCGGGAATATCCTGCGGGACCGCTGTGGAAAAAACAAGACCTCGATCCCTGGGGATTGTAGAATAACGACCCGCCCCGGGGCCTCGGCGGATAGACGGTTTACGGCAACGAGTAGTTACAAACATGCGCATTCCATTCAAATTGATCAGCGGCGTTGCGATTGTCGGCATACTGTCGGCGTGGTGCGGGTTATCTCGAGCCCAGACCACCGCACCGGCGACCAGGCCGACAACCAGGCCCGCTGCGCTGCCGATATACGCCCCGCCGCCGACACCGGTGACGCCCGCCGACCACGCAGTCAGCAGGGCGATTACATTTCTGCTCAAACAGATTGATTCTGACGGACAGTGCGCCGGGGAATTCCCCAAAGGCAATCTCCGCCGCGGCGGCCTGACCGCGTTATGCGTTTATGCGCTCCTGTCGGCCGAAGTAGACTACCGCCAACCGGAAGTAAAACGCGCGATCCAGTGGCTGAGGGGAACGAAACTGACGGGAACTTACGCGGTGGCGATGCGAGCCTGTGCGATGGCGGCTTGTAATGACAAGAAGATCGAGGATGTACTGAAACAAGACATCGCGTGGCTGGTGCGGGCCGCAGGGAATGACGGCAAGTATGGTTATGAATCGGCCAATGGAGGTGAAGTTGCTGAATACGACAACTCCAACGCTCACCTGGCCGCCCTGGGCGTCTGGGAGGGGATTTCGCGGCTGGAGGTGCGAACCGAGCCCCTACTGCGATACTGGCGAAAAGTCCGTCAGCATTGGCTCGATCAGCAACAGATTGACGGCGGATGGGGTTATCGAATACGTCCCGGAGCCTTACAGACCAGGACGTACGGTTCGATGACCGCGGGAGGACTGGCGACGCTGTTGGTCTGTTTCGACACGTTGCGTCGTGAAGATTTCGTCCGGTGCACGGTATGGCGGGAAGACCAGCCTATTTCCAAGGCCCTGGCGTGGGTGAAGAAAAACTACGACATGCGAGCCAATCCGGGCAAGGGCGTTCAGTGGCGGTATTACTGGCTGTTCGGTCTATCGAGAATCGGCCTGGCCAGCGGAAGGAAATTCGTCGGGGGGCGAGATTGGTTCGCCGACGGCACGCGCCAACTGCTGGGCGACCAGAACAGCGACGGCAGTTGGGGATACGGAAACGGAGGACAGCGCATTCCGCAAACAGCGTTCGCCACGCTGTTCCTGGCGCGAGGACGCCGTCCTGTCCTGGCCAACAAGCTGCAATACCCCGGTAAGTGGAACTGTCGACCTCACGATCTGGTGAATCTCGCCAGGCACGTGGGCGACACTTACGAACGAAAAGTAACTTGGCAGATCGTTGGCGGTCAGTCCGAGGCGTCGGACTTCCTCGAAGCTCCGATCCTCTACATTTCCGGAGCCGGACCCTGTAAGATCACCGACGACCAGGCCGACAAGATCCGCACGTTCGTGCATCAGGGAGGAACGATCGTCTCAGAAGCAGCGGGCAACAACGGTACGTTCACTATCGACATGCGGGCATTCTACAAACGCCTGTTCCCGGATTTCGCTCTCGAACGTCTTGACGATAAACACCCTGTCTATTCGCTTCAATATGCCCCCAAGGGTGTTGAGGGCCTGGCGGGAGTATCCAACGGGGCAAGACTGCTGGCGATTCACAGCCCGCGCGAGTTGTCGTTAGCGATGCAGATGGGGACCGGCAGGAAAGCCAATCTCCCCGTTTTTGAGCTGATGACCAACATCTATCTGCTGACTACCGACATGGGGCGCCTGCCCAGACGCGGAATGCGAAAACCTCCCCTGGCCAGAGCATTCAAGCCTCTGGCCTCAATCAACCTGGCCCGGATCAAATACAAAGGCAACTACGATCCCGAACCGCTGGCCTGGAAGCATCTTGCGATCTGGATGGGAAATAACCATCGCATAAGACTGAATGCCTCCGATCCGATGGAAATCACAAAACTCGACGCAAAGAAGTGGCCCGTAGCCGCCATGACGGGGACCGGGAGTATCGAACTGTCCGTCGCGGAACAAGCCGCTCTTAAACGCTATCTCAACTCCGGTGGGAAGCTGATAGTCGACTCATGCGGCGGAGATCGTAAATTCACTCGCGCCGTAGAGCAGGTAATCGGACCGCTAGTCGAATCCGGACGTCGCAAGTACCTGGCCGGCCATGCCATCCTGAACGGGCCGGCGAAGATTAAGCGAGTTTACTATCGCAGGTCGTTGGCGCGTAAACTCGGATCACTCAAATCCCAGCCGTCCATCGCAGCCTTTTTTCGCGACAGCACACCGATAGTAATCTACAGTCAATACGATCTGACAACAGGCCTGGCCGGTTTCGAAGGGTTCTACATGCAGGGTTATAAGCCCCAGAGCGCCATGCCCATAATGACCAACCTCCTGTGCAACGCAGCCGGAGTGAAAATCGGATCGCCCGATCCGTCCCCCGCGACGTCGCCTAAGGATCGATGATCCGGTTCTACCGACCGCTCCAGAGATACATGAAACGCGGACGGGCAAGCGAAAACAGTGATTCTGCATTAACGTTCACCAGGTTGAACTGGGCGCCGACCTCCGGAACTCTGCTGTAAGCATTCGCGCGATATCCTGTCGGACGGCCATACATCACAAGCCTGACACGCTCGGAGCCGCTGCGCACCTTCGCCAGCGCCATGGCCTCATTCATGTATCCCAGCGAATCAACCAGACCGTTCTTCAACGCTTCGGAGGCGGTGTAAATCCTGCCGTCTGCAAGTTTCGCCACCTGGGCGGTATTGAGTTTCGGACGCCCTCTGTCCACCACCGCAACGAACTTAGCGTAGAAATCATCAACGACCCCCTGCAGAACGACTGCGTCGCCCTTATCCAGGGGCTTCAGAGGACTGCCCATATCCTTCATCTCGCCCGAAGTAATCGCTTGCGCCGTAACGCCGATCTTGTCCATGGCGCCGGCGAAGCTCACTGTCTGGACTATCACCCCTATGGATCCGGTAATGGTCGTTCTGTGTGCGACAATCACGTCGGCGGCGCAGGCGATGTAATACCCCCCGCTGGCCGCAACATCCACAAGCACCGCGATTACGGGGTTTCCGGTGGCGGTCTTGTACTGCATCACGCGGTTATACATTATGTCCGAAGCGGTCACTCCTCCGCCCGGTGAGTTGATCCGCAGCACGAGCGCCCGAACGTCGGGATCGGCCTGGGCCTTGTCGACTTTCTCGATGAACAGACTCACTGGATTCTCGCCCTCACCGAAGAAACCCTTGCTCCTGTCGTTGAAAATAAGCCCGCTAACGTCAATGACCGCGATCTTGTCGCGCACGAACCACCCGGGATCGCGAGCGATCACAGCCTCGGTAAGACGCTCATCGAGCGACACCGGAGTGAGAAGCCAGCCCGTGTTGCCCCCGCAACCGCTGAGAATGCAAATGCAAACGGTCCACGCCAGTACGATAATTGGTGTCTTGTTCATACAGACATGGTAGTCCGGTGGACAAACCGGCGTCAACAGGGCTAATCGAACTTTCCTTCGACGAGTTGGCGGATGAACTCCGCCAGGCCCCCGGAAGCAACGTGATCCGAAGCTTCGATAACGCTTTGGGGCGCTTGCGGCATGGCCACTCCGAGCCCTGCGCTGCTGAGCATCGATATGTCGTTAACATCATCGCCGACGGCCGCAACCTCGCTGAGCGGAGTGCGTGTGGCCTGGGCCACGTATTGCAATGCGGTGCGTTTGTCAGCTCCACAGGCGTGCGCTTCTACGATCCAGACATTGTAGTTCGGGGCGAGAATGGAGCAAACGTTAATGGCGTCGCCGAACTGCGCCTTCAATTCCTCCGCCAGCGTCGGACCGTCGGCCTGGTCCACAACCGCCGATATTCGCAGCACATCCGGTCTGTCGGGAGCAAGCAGCACATCTCGCAGCGATCCCACCGACGCCACGGAGACGTCCATATGAGCGAACCACCGTTCCTTGGCGTCAGCGAGGTCGCCGTGGTCGGTAAGGTAGTACTCCACTTCGTACCGCCACGCATCTACAATCGCCATCGCACAGTATCCCGCGGCTCCGAGTGCATCGGCGAACCGGCAGGCTGTTTCCGAATCCATGGGTTTGTGATAGAGCGCCCGGTGCGTGTCGGTCTCGCTGACCAGCGCCCCGCCTATCAGGATCATCGGCTGCCGCCTGCGATCCAGGCCCAATTGTTCCCATATTTTGATCGTCTCGCTGTACGACCGGCCGGTGGCCAGACAAATGCTAATCCCCGCCCTGTCGGCGAGAGTCACCGCATCGATAATATCATCGGTCACGACGTTATCGGGCCCTACAAGCGTCCCATCAACATCCAAGGCCATTATGCGACAGGTCATCGAAACATATCCTCCACAGTCGCCGGATGGGTCACAGCGAAACCAGCCCCTTCAGATCGGCCATCCCAAGAAACTCCCCATCCGTGTTCACGACGGGTATTTCGCCTATTCGCTTTTCCTTGAGCATCGCAAGTACTTCATCTACGCGTTGATCTCCGATCACCTGGGCGCAATTGGCGGTCATAACGTCGCTGACCTTGCGGATCAGGAAGTCAGGGTCCTGCTGAAGACCGCGGCGGAGGTCGCCGTCGGCAAAGATGCCCAGCACCTTCCTGTCAGCGTCGATTACTGCCGCGGCGCCGGCTTTAGCTTGTGTTATCGCAAGAATAACATCCTGCACCGGAGTATCCGGACCGACGGCGGCTACGGCGTGCCCGGTTCGCATGACCGCCTGAACGGGCAGCGTCTTTTTGCCCAGCGAACCGCCCGGATGCAGAGACGCATAGTCCTGGACGTTGAATCCGCGACGTTTCATCAGGCAAAGCGCCAGCGCATCACCGACGGCCAACATAACCGTAGTAGTCGCCGTCGGAGCCATTCCCAGCGGACAAGCCTCTGTCAGATCGCCAAGCACGATCGTAATGTCGCAATGCGCCGCCAGCACTGAACGATCCGACGATGTAATACCGATAACCGTAACGCCCATGCTGGTCAGGAACGGAAGAAGCTCAGCAATTTCCGCACTCTCGCCGGAATTGCTGAACATAACCACCACATCCTCGGCGCGCACCATGCCCAGATCACCGTGCAATGCCTCCGCCGGATGGAGGAAGAACGACGGCGTGCCGGTGCTGGCGAGCGTGGCCGATATCTTTGTGGCGATTTGCCCGGCTTTGCCCATACCGGAAGTCACCACTCGACCCGCGCATCGCTCCATGGCGTCAAGGGCGTCGACGAATGCGCCGTCAAGGCGATCGCGGACCTCGCCCAGAGCCTTTATCTCGGTATCCAGAACTTCTCGTGCGTATTCTAAACTCATGTGCATAATATCAGACATCTTCGCGGCTCGGATTGCAAGTGAGTTTCCGCTAGTCTGATTCAGAGGGCTCCGTCAAGGAATTACAGATGGCGTATACCGGTGAGATTGCAGCGTTGAGCACTGTGCTGTGTTGGGCGATCGGTACGCTGTCATTCGAGGCCGCCGGGCGGCGGATCGGCTCGACTACGGTGAACTTCATCCGCCTGACAATGGCCTGGGGAATGCTGGCGATCGTGGGGGTCGCAACCTCCGAATACATGCTGATCCCAGCCCGGGCGTCGGGCGAGATGTGGTTATGGCTGGGCATGTCGGGCGTAATTGGGTTTTTCCTCGGCGATTTGTGTCTGTTTCGGGCGTTTATACTGATCGGACCGAGACTGTGCACTCTGGTGTTCACGCTGGCGCCGCTGATGACGGCGTTGCTGGGCTGGGTGATTCTCGGTGAAACTTTGACCCCGCTCAACTGTCTGGGAATGGCGATAACGCTGTGCGGGGTGGGATGGGTCGTCGCCGAGAGGAAAGTTGACGCATCGGTCAAGTTCTGGCGCCCGTCCGTGTGGGGTGTGTCGCTGGCGGCGATGGGAGCGTTGGGCCAGGCGCTCGGCATGGTGCTGGCTAAGAAGGTGATCAACGAGAATACCAATCCGATTACGGTCACACAAATCCGCATAACTGCGGCGCTGCCGGCGTTTGCGATAATGTTCCTGGCGCTGCGATGGTATCCGCGGGTGGCAAAAGGGTTGAAGAACGGTCGAGCAATGGCGCAAATGACATTGGGAGCGTTTGTGGGGCCCGTGCTGGGAGTGGTTCTGCTGATGCTGTCTATGAAGCATCTGGAAGCCGCGGTCGCACAAACGTTCGTCGCCCTCCTGCCGATAGTGATAATTCCGTTTGTGATGGTGATTCACAAGGAACGAGTATCGTTGCGAGCGGCGTTAGGGGCGGTGATGGCAGTCGCAGGGGTGGCGATTCTGTTCATCAAGGACAACGGGGATCTGGTCACGCCATAGGCTGTCTTACTATGGTTCGCAGCTTTTCCGGGGCGGCCCTCCTCGGATCGCCAAGATATATCTCATGATGCTTTCCGGCGACCTCGCAGCCGTTTTCCCGAATGAACGCATGCAGCTTCTCAATGGTCGGACCTTCTTCGCTGTACGGGCCTATGTGCATGATCTGCGCCGCACGCCCCTCGCAGAACGGTTCGAATCGCACTTTCGACAATGCGGTCGGGTCCTTCTTGGCTTTGAGCTTCTCGATTGCATCATTCAGAAGCGCGGGCGTTACGAACTCCGGTTGCATTATCATCAGCGTCCACTTCCATTCATCCTTCCGACCGGCCTTGAAGGCGGCGATATCGTCCGCCCACCACAACCCTTCCAGCGGCGGGACCCCGTAATCGACCGCTGTCGGACCCAGCTTGATCGCAAACTTCAGGGTAAATGAAAGGCTGTATAGAGCCTCGACGGCGTCCTGGAAGTCCTGAGAACTGTTTGGATCGCCCTGCCCGTCAACCATGAGGAAGTTCATCTCGTGAACATCTACGACGTGCGGCGTCTTTGATGACGCCTTGTAGAGAATGCTGAATTCCTTTTTGTAATCGATTTTTCCCATGTCGATCTCCTGTATTCGTGAGCGTAACCATGAACGAGTGAGGGATCAAGTAAGCGGAGCGATAAACTGCATTTGTTTATCCCTCGACTTCAGCATTTCAGATTCAATCACTTCAGCCCACAGATAGTTATCTGTGGGCTTTATTGAACGCGCAGAACCCAACAACACAAGCTAACGCTAAGAGCCTTCATGAAAACTGGATACAATTCGCCTGATCTACAGAACTTTTCAGCGGATTCCAGACGTTATGTCTGCTATTCTCTTGCCCGTGGCGGCAAGCGCGCCGCCTTGATAGGCGAAACAGGATAGTATTATGAAGGCTGCTTTTCTTATCGCACTCCGTGAGATGGAGATTCGCGACACGCCCGATCCGCAGATAACGGCGCCGGACGATGTCCTGGTGCGGATCGATGCGGTTGGGGTATGCGGGTCGGACGTACACTACTACACAACCGGAGCCATCGGCAGCCAGAAGATCGAATATCCCTGGACTGTCGGACACGAGTGCGCCGGTACGGTGATGGACACTGGAAGCGCCGTCAGCGATCTATCGGCAGGCCAACGTGTTGCGATCGATCCGCTCAAGACCTGCGGGACTTGCGACCAATGCCTGGCTGGACGCTCGCACACCTGCCGCAATCAGGCGTTTTTGGCGTGCCCGGGGCAGCTTCCCGGCGCGCTGGCTGAGTTCATCGTCATGCCGGCGGACTGCTGCTTCCCGGTTCCCGATTCAATGAACAACGACGAGGTGACGATTGTCGAGCCCCTTTCCATAGGCCTCTACGCAACAAAACTGGCGCCGGAATACCCGCTGAAGCGAGCTGCGATCCTGGGGGTCGGACCCATTGGTCTGTCGGTGCTTCTGTGCCTGCGGGCCGCGGGCGTCGAAGAAATCTACGTCACCGACCTGCTGCCCGAACGTCTGGAGATCGCCGCCGCCATGGGCGCCGACTGGACCGGTTGTTATCCGTCGCAAGACATTGTCTCCGAGATACTAGACCGCGCCGAACTGGGAATGGACTGCGTATTCGAATGCGCCGGACAGCAGGAAACGCTCGACCAGTGCGCCCCGCTTCTGCGTCCGGGCGGAACGTTGCTGGCGGTGGGCATACCTGAAGTCGAACGCGTGAGTTTCAGCCCCGACGTGATGCGGCGGAAGGAAATCCGCCTACAGAATGTCCGCCGTCAGAACGGATGCGTCCAGGGCGCTGTCGACCTGATAAGCTCCGGAAAAGCCAATGTAACCCCGATGGTCACACACCATTTCGACCTCGATTCCTCGCCAGAAGCGTTCGAAATGGTCGCCGACTACCGCGATGGCGTGATAAAGGCGATCATAAACGTGCCCGGTTAGCTCGCGCGGGCGTACTTGAATATGCAGTCGAGAATCTCGCCCCCGACGTACTTCGTCACTTGCGTGTCTTTCAGAACCGCTATGTTTATCGCGTCAACGTTGAAAACCGTATCGAAATTGCTTTCCACGCCGCGCCCCATTCCTTCGAGTATTACCAGATCGGCGCCCTCGGAGGCGGCGTCCAGTTCATCGGACACGTTAGTCAGATCGATCATCGGCAGATCGTTTCCGCTTGAGACGATTTGGAGCTTACCGCCCGCCGCGAGCCCCGCCAGTTCCGGGTCGATCCCAATCAGTTCGTCGAAACACGCCTGGGCATCGGCGACAGTAAGGTCGTTTAGGCTCGGAAGTTCATTGGCCGCCAGGACTACCGAGGCGCCGCCGATGAGCAGTTCCTTGACGAGAGGCATCAGCCCGAGGAGAAAATCGCTTCCCGCGTTGTCAATGAAGACAACCGCCTTGCTCCAACCCCCGCCCGGTTTGGACGCGTCGGCGTAGAATTCGTCGAAACCGTCAATGAACCACGGACGCGGCTTGACGCCGTCGATGCTCCGGAAGAAGTCCGGCGGAACGTCGGGAGCCTCCATGCCCGCCGGTGAACCCACGTCGAACAGGTTTCCCGCAAATACCCCCCTGACCAGCGCTAACCATTTCTCACGCCCAGCCAGTTCGGCGTGGCTCTCAACAGTCCTGCGATAACAGTCCAGAGCGATGCGATTCTCGCGGGCTTTGAGGCATGCGAACGGATCGCCGATATCGTTTTCGCGGAGGGCGATCTCACGCAGACGACAGATGTCATACACTCCGAGCCTACCGCCCGGCAGCGAATCAGGATGCAGACGCAGATAGTCCAGAATACGGTCAAAATGCTCCTGTGCGGCGGTGATTCTCTCAGGCCCGTCGGGTTCGCAACCGTATCTCTCGGTCGCACATTTCAACGCCTGCTTGAACTGGACTTCAAAATGATCGAACCAGTACGCAAGCGATTCAGGATCCTGAACCAAATCCCAGTCGTACAGAACGTAATTGTCAGGGTCTTTCAGCAGGCGAAAACGGGCCATCTTGGTCTCACAGAATCAGGGCAGGGGCGATATCAATCTTCGCAAGAGGCAGTTATATCACGCGGGAAAGCCCGTATCAAGTCGCACACCACAGGAAGCAAGTCCAACTGACGACAGCAAGCACAGTTCACCCACCAACGCCCCGCCGGCCTCAAATCCCAAATCTGAAGACCGGAGATCATGTTCACAATTGGTTCACACTGCTTCACGACCGCCCCGACGGTGCGGGCCAGCGATTGTCCGCACAAACAGCAAGAGATAATCGCCCTATCCGGCCGGAGCTGCGTCACTTATGATCCGCTGTCGATCAGAGTTCCAACATGATCGCACCGTCTATGACTCGATCCGGCGCCAAGAGCTGTGAACCTTCGATACATATCGTCTTTTGCCTATACCTCCCCGGCCAATTACACCTAACCACCTGCCCCGGCTCCACTTACATCAACACAACCGCCCGCCGAACACCGCTCAAAACATGTCTTGACGCCATCGGGTAGTTCACAGGCTATTAAGTATTTACGTTGCAAGCTGTTATCGATGGCCGTTGCGCCCTAAACGGGTCGCATTGGGGTCGCTCGCGGCCGCACGGTGAGTGTGTCTGTTGGATGCTACTGTTTGCGGCGTTTTCTTCGGAGGGCGAGGAGGCTTCCGAATGCGACCAGGCTCAAGGTGGTGGGTTCCGGGGTGGTTGACTCAAGCCCAACATCGGGCGCTGCCGGAACCCCAAGACCGAAGTGTTTGCGCATGATGCTGAAGTCTGTCAGATCGACACGATTGTCGCCGTTGAAGTCAGCGCTGTCCGCACCGGGCGCTCCCCCGAACTGGGCGATCAGATTGTGGTAGTCTATATCGTCGACCATGTGATCGCCGTTGGTGTCGCCTGGCGTGTCTGCTTCGACCAGGGGGATGATCTGTCCGCCGTTGATAAGATCGTAGGTCAGGCCGCCCAGGTAGGCGTTGTCGGGCTCCAGGGGCGCGTAATAGATATTCAGGCCGTTGCCCGTGATGTTGTTGACCTGCAGGTCCGTGAAGTCAATCCCTTCCAGAACGCCGACGTAGAGAGCTCCCCCGCCGCTGAGATCCCCGTCTAGAAGATTCAGCGTGTTTCCGCTTGCGATGGACAGCTCGCCCCATGCGAAGTTGTCGACAGCCCCATCGAACACCCCGCCGCGATCGTCACCGGGAAGGTAAAGATCGTGTGATGTGTCGGACCCCGACGTGAATCCGAGCAGGGACTCGTCGGTGTCCCACGAACTGTTTTGCGTGCTCGTGTTGATGAAGTTGTTGGTGATGTAGAATTTATCGCCCGCCCCGCCCGTCAGATAGCCCGATGTCGCGACGATCAGATCCGCGAACGTGCTCGTCGACGGGTCGCTGATCAGCGCGCCCCGGTTCGTGAAGGTCCCCGTGAAGTCGGCCTTCGTGTTGGTCAGCAAAAAAGACCCTTCGTTAACCACGTCGCCGACGACCGTCCGCGTGCCGTACCCGCTGAGGGCGACGGTGGCGTTGTTTGTGATGTTCGCGGTCAATGTACCGCTCGAGAAGTTGAAGGTGTCGTTGTTAACAATATTCGAGGCGATCAGATTTCCGCCCTGGAGGTTGTACGTACCCCTTCCCCCGGTCTCGGAAGCTATGTAGACGGTTCCGGACACCGTATTGTCGTCGCGAACATGAGTGAACTCGCCCCGGCCGAAAACACCAATGTATTCGTTGGCGGCGGACAGTTCACCGTTGCGAAGCTCGTAAGCCCCGACACCGTCGGAAGTGAAACCAAGCAGGAGATTGCCCGTGATGGTGTTGGTGTTCGAACCGTTCTGCATGAACGTTCCCGTCCCCGCGTAACCGACGTACTCATTGCTCGCCGACAGGCTGCCGTAACCGGTCATACTGAACGCACCGTCGCTTGTCTGGAAGTAGCCCACGAACATACTGTTGGTCACGGTGTTTGAGTACAATCCGGTAGCGACGTATGTGCCGTGCTGCGTGAACGAGCCTGAGCCTTCATACCCGATAAACATATTCGCCGCCGAGATGGACCCGATATTCCCGCTGAATGCGTAGGTCCCGATGCCGTTCTCGCCATGACCGACGTAGAGATCGCCCGAAATCGTGTTCGTCGTAAAGCTGCTCTGCGCGAATTCCCCAACACCGTCCCTACCGATATACTCGGAGCCCGCGGTCAGATCGCCCCCGCTGCCGCTGAGGGTGTAGGTTCCATCGGCCCCAACCCCGTGCCCGACTGACAGAACACCGCTCACCGCGTTGTCTCCGCCGCTGTGAGTGAATTCTCCCGTTCCGGACTGACCGACATAGAAGTCGTCAACGGACAGGTCGTGCGTCGGCATGTCGTAGGTCGCGTTAGTTCCCGCGGTTTTGCCTACGGATAATGTGCCGACGACCATCGTACCGACCCCTCCGCTTACGGTTCCGCCGTCGACGGTCATGGCTCCTGCGGTCAGCGACGCCGTAGCGTGGTCCACCGCACCGCCGGTGATGTTGAACGTATCGATGGACGCGGAGATCGGACCGAAGTTGATGCTCCCGCTATGAACGTTGATCGTGCTCGAACCGTCCCCGCCGGCGATCGCGTGGGTAACGGTCATGTCCCCGCCGTCGATGGTGACGGTTCCCGCCGCGCCGCCGTTGACCCCGATGCTGAGGTCGGCGATGCTGAGCGTATCGCCGGTATGCGAGAATGTGCCCGCACCGCTGTCACCGGCGACGATTGTGTCCGCCGACAGGCTGTAAGACGCGCCGTTGTACGTGTAGTCGTGATTGGACCCGGGCTCAACTCCGACGCCGAACGTGTTTACCGACACCGAGGCCCCGCCAACCAGCAGCGTCCCTCCGTCGACGTTCAACCTGCTGGCTCCGTCTCCGCCCACGATCGAAGCGCCCACGTCAAGCGTGCCGGACGACAACGTATACGCGCCCGACGATCCTGAGCTGAACGCCAGGGTCAGGCGCCCGCTGACGGTGTTGTCTCCGCCTGTCTGGTTGAAGACGCCCTCGCCGTTGAGACCAACGTACTCGCTGGCGGCCGAAAGGCTCCCTGTTCCACTCAGGTCATAGACACCGTCGCTGCCGGCGTCCTTGCCCAGATACAACAGACGCGCCGAGTTCGTACCCCCCGAGTGCGTGAACGTCCCGCTGCCGGTCGCACCGATTCCCACCGAGCCCACGTCAACGGTGTCTGGGGTGAGGACACCCGTACCGCGCAGCACGTACTGGCCCACGCCGTCGGCGGTTCCGACGCGAAGCGTACCGGTCACTTCGTTCACGCCGCCTTCGTGCGTCAGCGTGCCCGCACCGTCTTTGCCCACATTTTCGTTCTTGGCGAGAATGCTCCCGCTGCTGATGGTGTGGCTTCCGGTCACACCGTCGCCCACATTGAAGTTGTCGACCGTGATGGAGCCCGACACGTTGAGCGCACCGCCTTCGGCGTTGAACGTGCTCGAGCCCTCGCCGTCGGTAATGTCGCCAAGCACGCTGAGCACGCCCCCCGCCAGCGTGTACTTGCCCAGCTTACCGCTTCCGGTCGCCAATTTCAGATCGCCCCCCACCGTGTGTGTCCCGTTGCTCTGGACGTAGGTCCCGTGTCCGCTGGATCCTACGATGGCGTTTCCCAGGACGTCGTGCGTTCCTCCGGTCTGGGTGAACGTTCCTTCCCCGATCCGACCGACAATGACCGCGTCGGTATTGAGATCGCCTGTACCGCTCAACTCGTAGGTCCCCCGGCTGGAGGCGGAGAACGATATCCAAAGGTCGCTCACGTTGTTCGTCCCGGCGCTCTGCGTGACGGTCCCGATTCCAATGTCACCAACGAGCATCTCCGATACAGTAAGGCTCCCGGTTCCGCTCAGATCGTAGCCGCCGCTGTTCTCGAACCCATATCCGACCGAGAATCTACCGGTGATCTCCATCGATCCGCCGCTATGAGTGAATTCGCCGTCGCAAACCCGCCCGATCGCCCCGGTGAAGCTTCCGGCGCCCAGGTCATAGGTCCCTCCGCCCTGCAACACCAGAGTGTCGCTGACTGTGTTCGTCCCGCCGGACTGCGTCATACCCGAGCGGACGGTCAGGTCGGCGCACTCTACATCCCCCGAGCCGCTCAAATTGTAGCTGCCCCCCCCGGAGACGACCAGACTGGTGGTAAGCACATTCTCGCCACCGCTCTGGGTGAACACGCCCTGGTCGGAGACCGACATGGAACCGGCCTCGATCCGCCCCGCACCGCTCAGCGTATACGAACTCCCGCCCGCGCTGCCGACGGTCACCTTGCCGGAAACTGTGCTGACGCCTCCGCTATGGGTGAACGCGCCGATCCCTTGAAGACCAATGTCGATGGTCGACGCCGAGAGATTCCCGCCGTTCATGGTGTAGGCGCCGTCTCCCGTGGTCCCGTATCCAATGTCCAGATCCGTGACGGTATTTGTCCCGGCCGTATGGAAGAACGCTCCGTCACCGTCCCTGCCGACGTATTCGTTAGCGGCAAGGAGATCTCCGCCGTCGAGATTGTACGTCCCGCTGCCGGTGTTGGCGTATCCGAGGTACAGAGAGGACACGTCGTTCGACCCGCCGCTCTGATTGAACGTACCCCCGCCGTCGTACCCCACATGTTCTGCGGGCGCCTGGAGACTCCCGGCGCCGCTGAGGTCATAGATTCCCCTACCGCCTACGTTATATCCAAGGTACAGCACACCCGATACGACATTCGTCCCGCCTCCCTGGGTATGTCTGCCTTTTGACGAGTACCCTACGTATTCGAGCGCAGATTTCAGAGTCCAGTTCGGTTGGTTGAGGAGAAAGGCGCCTTTCCCTGTGGCGTTGATCCTCAGCGAGTTCAATACTGGCGAGGGGAAGATGTTGCTGTCGTAGGTAACCGTGATGTTCGCCAGCCCCCCTTGTTCGAGAAACACGCGATCCCCGGCCTGCGGGACCCCATTCGGGTCCCACTTGGTCGCCTGGAGCCAGTTGCCCGTTCTGTTGACCGTCTTCCAGAACTTATCGGTCGCCCCTGCCCGCGGGGAACCGATTAGCACCAGCGCAATCATCAACGCCGCAACCCGTATGTAGCATTTCCTCAAAGTCATTACCCTCGCATGTCCTCAGCTTACATTCGTCATATGACGCTCTGGCTGGGACTATCCGGGCCAAAGCGGGTGAAGGCAGTTCAAACACAAACAAGAATGTGATGGGCGATCATGCGCGTTCTCATCCGATCCGAATCCGTCGGATCAAATGCGATATTCAATATACGACTATTATACTCGGATATAAGCACACACCAAGGAAGAAATCTGGAATCCCAGTATCCTGATACGGCGTTCATCCCATTCCCCTGAGGTTGAGTTCCGCCCTGGACGAAACGGGAATCGGGTGTCATATTGCCCCGGAGGGCATTGGGATCCTTGGAATATGGCTCTAGTCCCAAGAAGTTGGTGGGTTTCACCTGAGCCCAGATTCTAATTCCCCAGGTCTTCTCATGCTAGCCACGGGCGCAAGCCCGTGGTATCGTGCCCCCGCAATATCGAGCCCTCGAAGAGGGCGATTCATTGGCAAGAATTCTCGCAGGCGCATGAATCGCCCTCTTCGAGGGCTCTGCTACTCATCAACGCATCGTTCCACGGGCTTGCGCCCGTGGCTAACATGAATACGGCAAGGAAGTCGAGTCTAACCCAGGCTCATAATCACCAATTTCTTGGGACTAGAACCCTATTTCAAAGGGCTGACCCCACTTGCCCACTTACCCACTGGAACTACGGACGCGTTTTTCAATCTTGGAGTTCCTTAAGACGCTGCCGGGCTAAATCCGCAGCCTTGCCTCTTGATCCAATGGCAATTACCTTCTTATAGGAATCAACGGCCATCTTCTCCTTACCCATAGCTTGGTAGGTAATCCCCATGTTGTAGTAAGCTGCTGCATCATCAGGATCGAGCATTACCGCTTTCTTGTAAGCGCCTATGGCATCGGCATATTGCTCAAGTCCGTCGTATGCGAGCCCCATGTTGTTGTATGCTGCCGAGAGATCCGGCTTGATGGCAATTGCTTTCTTACAGGCGACGACAGCAGCGTCATATTGCCCAAGCCCCCGGTATGAAAGGCTCATATTCGAATAGGCGTTCGCATGCGTAGGATTGATATCGAGCGTCTTCTTGTAATTGGCTATCGCTTCAGTGTGGCGACCGAGTTTATCGCAAGCCATACCCATTCCATAATAGGCTTCAGCAAAATCCGGATCAACGGCAATGGCCTGCTTGTGAGCGGTTATGGATTCCTCATGTCGCCCAAGTCTGCCGTACGCAACACCAAGCCCATGATATGGTAGAGGCGTATCCGGCTTCATAGAGACGGCTTTCTTATAGGCATCAGCGGCGTCAGCACATCGTCCAAGGTCCAGGTACACAGTGGCTAGATTGTGATACGTATCCATAGCACTCGGATCTAACTGTATGGAGGTTTTGTATGCGGATACGGCTTTTGTGTATTCCCCAAGAAGTTTGTGTGCTAGTCCCATATTGTAGTATGCGACAGCGTCATTCGGATTGTGAGCTATAGCTTTTCTGCTCGCGTTTATAACGTTCTCATATTTGCGGCGTGCCTCCTCACTGAGCTTGGGCTTGTCTGATACCGTAGTGTCAGCACCGATATCGTCTTCTTTTTGCGAGTTGCATCCCAACAGCAGAAGCAGCATTAAGACCAGTCCGGAATTGACAGCGATTAAGGAAGTTCGCAGTTGTTCTGCTCTTGCGGTCATATCTGTTCCTTATCGCCTATCGTTCGATCCTTTTCATATCCCAATGTCATTCCATGGCGATGACTTACTTTGGGAGCCTTCTCTTCGGTAAGGCGGGATG
>JASLNT010000016.1 GCA_030745875.1 Phycisphaerae bacterium | reverse complement strand
TAGCTGCCGAAAGGACTGACCACCAACCACAGTTGACTTAGCCGACCTTGGCGCGAGATACTGAACACCAGCGGGTGGTCCGACTAAACAGCATAACAAGCGTGTGCAACGGACGCCTGCGGCGCCGATGACACGAAACGTGACTGTCAGTGCCTCAGGAGTGTTTTCGCCGCTGCGAACCACGACCCGTTTTCCAGCTTCCGTCTTCTACGCCAATTAACCCGTGGTGATAATTGACCAGCGGGTCGTAGTTTTGTAGGCTCCGAAGATTCTACTAAGCGCTAACTGCGAAAGGAGAACGAAATGAAGACTAATCTACTGTTTGCTTTGTTCATGGCGATCTCGATCGGTTTTGTGGTCGGATGCAACAATACTCTGGACGGTCCGTCGGCGAAATCCGCCGGTTGGCAGTTGAAGATCGCCGGTGAATACCCCGGGATAATCTCCGAAAGCGGAAACGGGGCCGAGGGGACGACATGGTTCAAGGTCGCCGGCGACAAGGTCAGCGGAACCTACAGAGTGGACGGCGGCGGAATGGAGTACACCGGCATTTTGAAGGATTTCACCGTAGTCGGCGACAGGAAGTTCAAGTGCACATGGGTCGACATGGAAGATCGCCAAGGCGTCATAACCGCAACGTTCTCCGAAGACCTGTCGAACTTCAGCGGTACATGGGAGGCCGACGACGGCGACGGAACCTGGCAGGGCAAGAAAGCCAAGTGATCGACCGGTAACCAGCGTGTCCAACGGACCCCGACGTGCGTCGGGACCGCTGAGCTTAGACGTTCGGCAAAGAGAAAGAACAAGTAGATGATGACGAGGCTTACAATGTCAGTCGTGCTCATCGCAGCGCTAGCCGTGTCGGCTGGGGAATCGCCCAAATACCGCGACGGGCGGCCGGCGGCTACGTTGAGACTGAACGCAAAAGATCACGGTATGGTGCTTCGCTACGGTGACGGACCGGGCAAATGCGATATACTGGGCGCTCGTGATGTTTGGGTGTTCGAGGATGATGGCGTTTATTACATGCATTACGACGCGGCCGGGCCGAAAGGATGGCTCTGCTCGCTGGCGGTAAGCAGGGATTTGGTCAAGTGGGCCAAGAAGGGCCCCATCCTCGATCTTGGCCGCCCGGGCGAAGGCGACTCGAAGGGCGCTTGCTATGGCGTTACCTATCGCGACGGCGAGAAGTGGCACATGTTCTACCTCGGAACACCAAACGTAACGGCGCGGCCGAACCTGATTCCAGCGTTTCCGTATCTTACAATGAAGGCCAAAGGGATCAGCGCCTCCGGTCCGTGGATCAAGCAGAAGACGATTGTTCCTTTCCGCCCCAAGCCGGGAACCTACTATTCAACCACCGCCAGTCCCGGCCAGGTGATCAAACATGGCGACGAGTATCTTCAATTCTTCAGCGCCTCAACGCGTAAGGGCGGAATCAAAAGGACATTGGGGATCGCCCGGACCAAGGACCTCGACGGGCCGTGGACTGTCGATCCCAAGCCGATCGTCCCCCTCGAAGAGCAGATCGAAAACTCGACGTTCTACTACGAAAAAACGAATAAAACATGGTTCCTCTTCACTAATCACATTGGCGTTGATCGCGGCGAGTACACTGACGCGGTCTGGGTGTATTGGAGCAAGGATCTGAACAAATGGGACCCGAACAACAAGGCGGTGGTCCTTGACGGTAAGAACTGCACCTGGTCAAACAAGTGCATCGGCCTGCCGTCTGTTGTTCAAGTCGGCAAGAGGTTGGCGTTGTTCTACGACGCCCCCGGCGGCGACAGCACCAGCCATATGAAACGGAGCATAGGCTTGGCCTGGCTGAATCTTCCGCTCTCGCCGCCTGCAGGAAACAAAGAGAAAAAAGCCGAACAAGACACTCCAGCGGACGCCGACAAGCGACGCCGATGACACGAAACGTTAGGTGTAGAAGTTATGGACAAGAATAGAGAAGACAGGAGAATTGATTATAATCGCGCGCCTGCGTACGAAGTCCTGTTCCGCCTAGGCAAAACGACCATGCGCCCTGGAGGCATGGAGTTGACGCGCACGATGCTGGAGGAGCTTCGAGTTGGCGAGAATGATAACGTGGTTGAACTCGCGCCTGGCCGGGGAGCCACCACCAGATTGATTTTAGAGCTTTTGCCTCAATCATATACTGCAGTGGAGCGAAGTCGGGCCTCGCAACAGAATGTTCAAGAGATTCTTCGTCACGGGGGGTTGGGTCAGTGCGTAGTTGGAACGGCACAAGAAACAGGGCTGGATGATGGTTGTGCATCTGTAGTTTTTGGTGAGGCAATGTTAACAATGCAGACAAAGGAAACAAAGCGGAAGATTGCCCAAGAGGCATATCGACTATTGGCGCCGGGAGGTCGGTATGGCATACATGAGACGTGTCTAAAGGACAACTTGTCGGCCGACATTACGACGGAGATAGAAAGCACGTTGAAGGATGTGCTACGAGTCGCGGCGCGCCCGTTAACCCTTAAGGAGTGGCGAATGCTGTTGGAGGAAGCGGGATTCTCTGTTAGCGGCGCCAATGAGGCCCCAATGCATCTGTTGGAGCCGAAACGAATGATCCAGGATGAAGGACTGTGGGGAGGACTGAAATTTGCTTCTCGAGTGATCGCATCTTCCTCGGCGCGCAGGCGAATCCGGGGAATACGTCAAGCATTCAATCGCTACAGCGACTACATCAACGCAGCCGTCCTCATAGCGGTAAAGCCTGCATGAAACCTGTAGAATATCTGTTCTGTATTGTGGAGAGGAAAACACCTGACAAGGCGATCCAGCAGATCCGCCCCGCCGGAGGCGGGTCTTCGACACGGCGGACCGCAGAACTGCAACGTTAAAGGCAACACTCAGTGAGTAAGACAGTGGTGATGCTGATCGGGCCGAAGGGATCTGGCAAGACTCATATCGGCGCCGTCGTGGCACGACAAACGGGCATGGCCTTCCTCCGGGTTGAGCCCCTGTGGCTGTCGTTGGAGCCTGGCCAGGACGGCTGGGCGAGAGTCGAGAGCGAAGTCGACCGGGCCCTTGCCGACACTGACTCCGTCATGATCGAAAGTCTGGGCAGCGGTCCCGGTTTCGAGCGCTTACGGACCAACCTTGCCGCGAAGTACGGCGTGAAATACGTGCGCATCAAGGTCGAGTTGGACACCTGTCTGCAAAGGGTGCGGACGCGGAGCAATGCAGAGCACATTCCTGTTTCCGATGATCAGGTTGAGAGATACAACGTCTTGGCCGCCGAGGTCGAGTTAGACTGGGATGCGGAAATCGACAATAACGCGTTGGCGTCCACCGAGGAGATACTGGCGGTATTCGCCAGCCTTTAACCAGACGTTCAACAGCAATGCCGCTAGCGCGGCATCCTGTTAACTCAAACGTTGGCGGGAAGATGAGATGGGCGCCTGATGGCGCGAGCAAGATGATTCGGCCCGTTGTCGTTGTCAGTGAGATCCCAGACGGACCGAATGGTTGTTGTAGTCGTAGTCGGCGATGGCGTAGACTTTGGCGAGAAGAGTCCAGATAGAACGACCCGGGGCAGGGCATCGGGTAGATAGCGATGGAACTCCAGACGAAGAATGGTCCGATCGGAGGACAACAGGTGATGCAGCGAACAGCATGGATGATGGTCGTTGGGACGGTTATGCTGACCGGAGGAGCAGCATCGATGGCTGACACGCCTACACCGGAAGAAGTACTGGCCGGATTCCCGAAGCGCGCTGATGCGGTCATCCGAGCCGAGGCGGGTAAACCACTGAAACGCGCCAGGAAGAGACCGCCGCTGAGCAAGGGGCGCGGCCCATACGTGCGCGGTTACTCCTATTCCATCATGGCGTTTGCGGCGCGCTGTCTGCACCTGAACGAGAAACTCAACGACGCGAACGCCGCTCTTGTGGAGAACGCGCAATACTACCTGGATAACCCGCTGACTATCTGCGACCGCGACAGCTTCCACTGGCACGCAGAGATCGTCCTGCGCCTGCTCGAGATGTATGGCCCGAAAGGCAGCGTTCATGCCGGCCGAATCACCAGGGCCACCGAGTCAGCCGTACTCAAGTACATGTGGATCTACACGAAGAAATGCGCCTGGCTTGGTAAGGCTGAATACAAGAAGTCCAAGACATGGCACATCTACAGTTCCGAGAACCATCACGCCATGGATTTCACTTGCCATTGGCACTTCGCAAAGTACGCCAAGGACACCCCGGAGTATCGCGGCAAGAAGTGCGATGACGGCGCAACACTGTCGGAGCATTTCAAAGCCTGGAATGAGTACTTCGTCGAGTATTGTCGTCAGCGCGCCGGCAGGGGCATCTGCGTTGAGATGAGAAGTGACGGATACAACAGCACGCTCATCAAGGGGTTCTACAACTTCTACGATTTCGGGGATAAGGACGTGAAACGCGCCGCCGGGATGATTCTCGATCTCTATTTCGCGTACTGGGCCCAAGAGCAGATCATGGGGCACATGGGCGGTGGGGGATCGCGCATCAAGGGCAATAACGCGTTCACCCAGAGCCGGAAGCACGGAAACGCGGTGCTTGCATGGCTCTATTTCGCTATCGGCCAACAACCGGAGCTGAACGGTCATGACGTAGGGGCTCTTCTCAGCAAGTATCGTCCGCCTGCGGTTGTCGCTGACATCGCGCGCGACACTGCAGGACGCGGCACGTACGAGATTCGCCAACGGGTACAGGGCCTGGGAAAACAGGGACACACATTCCGGCATATGGATCGTCCCGACCAGCGGCCAAACGAGTTCCGCACGGATGGCGGGGGCATACTGCGATACAGCTACTGCGATCCGGCGTTTATCCTTGGCACGCCGATGACTGAGGCCAGGCCTTTGGCCGATTGGGTCATGATCAGCAGTCAGAGCCGCTGGCAGGGCGTGATCTTCGCCGGCCAGCACGATCCGCGGATCGTTCCTGTCCCCCGGGCAAAGGACAATCGCGTAGCCTTCAATCAGTTCTGGTCGGTGCAGAGCAAGGGCAGTCTGGTCACCCAGAAACTCAAGCACAACAAGGGCGCTGCAGAGATGATGGTCTGGATGTCGACCAGCGGCCTGAGCAAACCTGTTTCCCAGGACGGCATTGTCTTCGTCGAAGCCCCGGAAGCTTACGCTGCTATCCGCGTCGGCAAGGGAGGCTTCAAACTCGGCGACCGCAGCTTCGAGGGAACCAAGACGGAAGGAGCGAAGTTCCGGACACCGCCCGGCTGGGTCATGACGCCCGAGAATGAATACGCGCCGGTAGTCCTGGAGGTGATGGCGAAGCGCGACGTGAAGAACTTCGATGCGTTCAAGGCAAAAGTGAAAGCCTGCAAAGTGGGCTTCGAGGGGAAGATATTCAGCTACCAGACGATCTACGGTGATGTTCTGACGCTAGATACCAGCTACAGGAAGAAACCGACTATCAACGGCAAGCCGGTCAACTACGCTCCGGACAAGGTCTATGACAGCCCCTTCCTGAATGCTGACTACAGAAGCGGTGTCGTTACCATCAGCAAAGGCAAGAGAAAGAAGGTCCTGGACTTCAACTGAATCCGAGTCAGTCGACTCCGAACCCGATCACGACAACGAGTGAATGGAAGAGGAGAATCGGAACCGGAATGGCCTGGCCAACCAATTGCTTCTGCGGGCCCCGCGGGGCGGCGCCGCTGAGCTTGGACGTTGGCGGAGGCCGGGCGACGCCTGATCGTGCGGGAATGTCCCGTTCCTTACGCAAAGTTGGGCTACAGGTCCTCGTGTCCGGCCGTATTGGCGCGGAACATGCCTGTTACCGAATCGTAAGACCATCCCTCCCCGGATCCACCGCTGGTCTTGACGCCCTCGACAGGGTCGTCAACAAACGGATTGCGTGGAAACTGCCGGAAATACGGGCCGTAGGCGCCCGAGGGGTTGATTGTCCCGTCAGGATCAGTCTCGCCGGTCAGTTGAGCGGTGATGTCCGTGGGGTATTTCCCGTTGTGATCCCTCTTGTACAGTCTCAACTGTGTGCGAATTGACTGCAGATTCGTCGCCAGATTGGAGAACTTGGCATCCATTACGGGCGGGCCCCACTGGGAGATTAGACTGTATCCCAAGATACTCAGCATGACCGCTACTATGAGAGTATGGACTATCCTAAACACGGTCTTCTTTAAGTTCATAAGTCGTTTTCCTCCGCTTGTTTCGCCTGCGGAACGTCTCGCAGCCAGAGCACTCGGTGTTCTACAAGATGCGCCAATTCCGTCCATAGGTGTTTATCGACAAGAAGATGGGCTGATATAACCAGACATGAACTATTCATTCGACATCTCTGTGACGGACCAGGGAGTTCCAGGGTCCAATTTGAGGGCGGATTGAGCCTGGTTTGACGATGGAGTTGATAGATTCTCGTAGTGCTTGAGCCCCGAGGGAGCAGCCACAGTTGACACGCTCACCGGTGGCGCGAGATACTGGCGCGAGCGGGCGGTCCGATAAGAACGCATAACAACCGTGTGCAATCCCGATGTACATCGGGACCAGCGGCGCCGATGACACGAAACGTTATCTTCAGGAAAATGATCTCCAATGAACACAGATTGATGGTCCGAGAAGCACTTGAGTGCGAGGATCATGCTACTCGTCTTCTAGAAGTCGCAACTGCTTTGCGTGATGAAGGCGTGGCACAAATAGATCTGTTTGTCATCTTCTCGGAATTACAACAGCGATGGGATCCAAACGATGATCGGTATGATTCAATTGTCGATACTATGGACCTGATCTATGGTGGGCCGTGGGCAAAAGGACATGATCTCTATCCCAATGAGCTAACGGAAGCTGAGATCAATAGAGCAAGAGAAGGTTGAGTTGTCGGCAGTCCCCACTGGTCCCTCTTTTGTTGTTGCTTACGAAGATTGGTTGAAATATAGAAAGAAGAAGATAACAAGACGCTCCAGCGGATCCGCCCCGCCGGAGGCGGGTCTTCGACACGGCGGACCGCAGAGCTTAAACGTTGGCTTACGGAGATTGAAAATGAAACTGGCTAGCCCCTTGTGCGTTGTATTGTGTGCTCTGCTGTCTGGTTCGGTGCTGGCGGCGGACGACAAGCAGGATGCAAAAGCGTGGGAGATTCCTTCATCAAAGGAGAACTTCCATGTGTTCCTCTTAATGGGGCAATCGAATATGTCCGGATATGCCATGATGTTGGCTGAAGACCGGAAACCGGTTCCCTATGTGGTGAAACTGCCCACTAAGGCCAAGGGGAAGTTCAGATGGAGACCGGCCTCCCATCCGCTTCATAACAGACTCAAGTCAGATCGCTTCGGGCTGGGCATTCCCTTTGCAGTAGAGTACCTGAAGAACAAGCCCGGCGTTACGGTTGGGTTGATACCCGTGGCCTGGGGAGGAGCTGGAATTGATAAACTGAAAAAGGGAACTCCAACCTATTCCAATGCAATCAAAAAGGCCCAACACGCCATGACGCGAGGTGTTATCAAGGGGGTGCTATGGCACCAGGGAGAATCAGACACCATCAGCCAAGCGAAAGCCGACTCCTACGACCAAAAGCTGCAGCAACTTATAGCAGATGTGCGGAAAGACCTGGCGAATGATAAGCTGCCTTTCATTGTGGGAAACCTTGCTGAATTCTACGGCACGGGCAAAGACCACCGCAAACCGGATCGGGTGAAGAGAATAGAAAAAGTGCGCGGAGTTCTTCGCTCATTGCCCAAAAAGGTGAAACACACGGGATTTGCGGAGTCAACGGGCTGTTCGTCGCCAGATGGTCATATGGTCCATTTCGACCGAAAGTCGTATATTATACTTGGGAAAAGGTATGCCAAGGCGTATGCCGAAACAGTAAAAAAAAAGAGAAAGAGCCGACAAAACGCTCCAGCGGACGCGAAAAGACCTCAACCCAGAGCTTAGACGTTAGGCGGCGGTAAAGTTATGAATAGGAGTCCGAAATGGTGAGCAAGAAATACATCCCCGACGTCGAGGCCGTTCTTGCCCGACGGTATGACAACGGCGCTGATTACTGGGCCAGTGCCGATGGTCGGCTCGGCGTGGGCGACCCGTTCAGCACTCTCACGTCCCTCCTTATCCTCCACGAACTGAAGGTGGCGCGGTCTCACGAGGCGATTCGCGGAGCCCTTCAGCTCATCCGTGAAGCGCGGCGGGACGACGGGCGGTATCGCCTGGCGCCAAGCGGAACGCTCTACCCATGCTATACGGCTGCAGCGGCCAGAGCGCTGTGTCGATTCGGACAGACCGGAGACCGGGGACTGCAGCAGACGCTCGTCCACCTCCTTGAGACGCAGCACAGCGACGGCGGATGGCGATGCAAGAAGTTCTCCTACGGGCGAGGACCGGAAACCGAGTTCTCCAACCCCGGTGTCACGCTCCCGGTGCTGGATGTCTTTCGCTTCACCGAGCACGTCAACAAGAACCCGTGTCTCGACCAGGCCGTCGAATCGCTCCTGGACCATTGGGTGATCAAACGCCCGATAGGACCCTGTCATTACGGAATCGGCAAGCTCTTCATGCAGGTGGAGTACCCGTTCCTGCGTTACAACCTGTTCTACTACGTCTACGTCCTGTCCTTCTATGATTGCGCCAAGGACGACCACCGCTACCTGGAGGCGCTCGGGCTTCTCGAATCCAAGCTCGACGCGCGCGGCCGTGTGGTCGTTGAGCGCCCGCACACGAAGCTTTCCGACCTGTCGTTCTGCGCCAAGGGGCGCCCGTCCGCACTAGCCACCGCCCGCTACCGCGAGATCTACCTTCGCTTGTCACGGGCGTGAAAGGCAAAGGCAAGCAGTCGACCCACCACGCCAACGAGGACCAGGGAAGCGTTGTGGTCTACGCACGGGGGGAGAACTTCCTTATCGACCCGGGATACTTCGAACCGGCGGCGAGGGATCACACCCTCCCGCTGCTGGGGCAGTACGTCAGGAGAAAATCGTGGGATCCGCGCGCCGAGGCGTTGCTTTCAGATACGTGGGAGTCCGGCGACAGGCGGGGGATCACAGTTGACGCAACAGGCGCATACGTTTCCATCAGGGCGAGCAAGGACAAACCGGCCAGCGGATCGATCCGACGCGTTATCGTACAGATCGGCGACAAGGCGGTCATATGGCTCGACGATATTTCCGCACCACAAAACCTCAATCAGGCGACTGTGCAGTACCAGTGCGGATTCCCGGTGAAACTGGACAAGAGAGGAACCGGATGCCGGATCATCGGCGCAAAGAGCGATCTGGCGATCCGAATCAACGGTCCGGAGACAAGACTCATCTGCAAAGGGCTCCGAAAGTTCAGTCAGGCCTGGTGGGTTTACGGAAAAACGGGAGTCCAATGGCATCCGGCGCGGGGAAATTACACGATCGATTCGTCAAAACCGATGATCACTGTCTGCACTCCGTTGAGCAAAGACGACGCGGAACCGGAAGTCCGCGTCACCCGCAAGGGCGGAGCCATCACCGTCAGTATCGCCGGGGAAGACCCGGTCGTATTCAAACGCGTTAACGACCGCTGGCGATCGCAAGACGCCCCGGTAAGCATGCCCCGCAACGTACTGTTCATAGGCGACAGTTTCACCAGCGGACCTTCGAAAAAGGTGATCGCTCACCTCCCGAGGACGCCCGAATACAAGGACGTCAAGCACTCGCAGATCACCCGGGACGGGGATGTCACAATTCAGTGGCATTACACGGAGAAGAACGTAAGGCAGATCGAAGACAACAAGTACGATCTTATCGTGTTGCAGGACTACAGCGGCATGGCGTTCAACACGAGCGGAACGCTGTCGAAGGGAAGATACGAACCGCCCCGTAAGGAGCCCTGGTCGAAAGTTGAGCGGAGAAGACATCTCGGCCCGAAGAATTTCTCTCGCGGAGTGAGGAACTTCCGCAACGTCGCACGCGTTCATGGCGGAAAGGTGATGCTATACATGACCTGGGCCGATCTGGAAAAACGCGACAAAGACGGAAAACTCAAAGACAAGCTCACGTACGTCCGGAAGCAGAAGAAGATCGCCGACGTCCATCTCAAAGCCGCAAAGGACTACGACTGTCGGATAATACCGGTGGGCCTGGTCTGGAAAGAAGTTCACGACGCCGACAAGGAACTGTGGAGGAAGCTCTACGCTAAGGACGGGCGTCACGCTTCGGTCAAGGGAATGTGGCTGATCGCCGCGACGATGGCGGCGTACATGTACGATCTGGAGCCCGAATCGCTGACCGATCTGATGGGCGCCGTCACGGAAGATGAAGCTGAAGTGATCCGCTCGGCGTTGAAGAAAGTTATGATTGCACATGCGCGGTCGCTATAATGTCTCAACACCCGTAAGACGTTTCCAGGAGCCCCGCCGTGAGAAAAACCTGTTGTTTCTGCCTTATCGTGTGCCTGCTTAGTTCGACCGCCCTGGCCAGAAGAGAGCCCCCCTCCAAACCGGTCAAGCAACCGATAACGGAAGACCGCTTCGAGGTCCGAAATATCGAGGGATGGACCGCCTACATCAATCGCGACCTGCAAAAACAGCACCCCGAGCAATTGGCCAAAACGCTGGATCACCTGAAGTGGGATTTGTACCAGATTAAACTCGCCGCCCCGGCTGCGGCGGTGACGAACATGCAGGAGAACACGCCGATCTGGATGGAGTATTCAGAACGTGCGGGCATGTCGTATCACCCTAGCCGCCGATGGCTGCTGGATCGCGGATACAAAATACCCAGGGATCCGCCCTCTATGATGTCGCTGAGCATCAAGTCGTACTACGGCGACAGCTACCGCCATCCGTTCGTGATCTTCCACGAGATGGTCCATGGATACGATTTTCACTACATCGGCAAGGGGCGCGGATACGGCAACAGGGAATGCGAGGCCAACTACCGGAGAATGATGAAGACCGGAACCTACGAGAAAGTGCAGATATGGCACGGTCGAAAAGGTTCGCACTACGCCCGCACCAACCGCATGGAATACATTGCTGAGAGCAGCGAAGCATACTTCGCAGTCAATGACATCTACCCGTTCGTACGGGCCGAACTGAGAGCCCACGATCCGAAAATGGCCCGCCTGGTCGAACGCTACTGGGGCGTGGACGCAGACAAAATCACGCAACTTGAAAAGGACCTGGCCGACTACCAGGCCCGAACACCCTCAATACCGAAAACAACCGGGAAACACACGCCCACCGACCGGTACGACAAACGGAACATCGACGGGTGGACCGTATACGTAAGCCCCGAACTGACCGAGCAGCCGGGGCTCTGCACCACTATGGTCAAACTGCTTTCGTACAAACTGCACGTTATCGATCACTTCGTCGCCGAGGAAGGCCAGAAACAGTTGCACGCCACGCCGATCTGGCTCGAAATCGCCAAGCCCGGGCCGTACCTGAGATACTGCGACAGCCCCGCTGAACTGAAAAGACAAGGCGCCAATCCCGACAAGCTCCGAGGCGTTGAGGTCCGCGACCCCGAGCGTATGATGAAATGGTCTATGCTCCAGCAGTCCGACGTACTCGGCCAGGTCGCCAAAGCATATTACGATCGAAATCCGACACTGGCGAAGAAAACACGCGAAACTTACGCCAAAGCCAAAAAAAGCGGAAAGTACAAATCCGTGCTGAGATTCGACGGAAAGCGTCTCCCGCATCCGGCGCTTAAAAGCGAGAGACGCTACTTCGCCGAACTAATGGAAAGCTACTTCCTGGTCAACGACCGCTACCCGTTCATCCGCTGCGAGTTGAAGGACCAGGATCCCGAAGGATACGCACTTATCGCGGGCCTCTGGAAGGGCAACCCGCGACGATAAAACACTATCTGGAGATCATAAAATGCGAAGTTTCCGTTCAGTCTGCGCGACATTGACGATACTGGCGATCTCGACGATCCCAGCCGTCGGCGAATACAAGATCGCCCCGCCCACCAAGGCCCAAGCCGAAGAGTACAAACTCGACACGAAGTTTTACAAGAAATGCACCATGGTGCAGAACATCCTCATCGCCACGTCCAACGGCGTGTCGGACTACGCCCACCGCGAGGCGGCTTACCAGTTCGACATGATCATGAAGAGCATCGACAAGAAAGTCGCCCAGCGCATTCGCGATCGAAAGGTGCTCTGCATTCTGATCGGGCACAAGGAATTCACGTCCGATCTGCCCCAGTACCGAAGCAACAAAACGGGCAAGGAGCTGGACTACTACAACTGGCGGTCTCGCGGGTTCCTCGGATGGAAAGGCGGACGCCCCACCGTAGTGTTCGCCGAAGAAGACGTGCTGGAATACGAAGGCGGAATGCAGATAGAGAGCATCCTCATCCACGAATTCGGCCACGTAATCCACGGAGCCGGATTCGACAAGGCCCTCAAGGACCGCCAGAGCGAGGCGTTCAACCAAGCCAGGGAAAAGGGCCTCTGGAATGACGGATACGCCGCACAGCGCTTCCGACGAATCAAGAGCAAGACGCCGGTGAGCCTGCTGAAAGCCCTGGTGAAATGGTTCCCAAAACAGTCGCCTGAACTGATCAAGAAGTGCCTGGACGGCGGCGATATTCTGGTCAACGGTAAACCGACCAACTCGAAGATCAAGGTCACCGCGTCGGACAAGGTGCGAATCGTTTTCGGCGGATCCAAGCAATGCTACGCGGGCAAGAACCGCTCGGAGTACTTCGCCGAATGCGTTCAGAACTGGTACGACACCAACCGCACAATGGACCACGACCACAACCACATCCACACCCGCAAACAGCTAAAGGAATATGACAAGGGCGGCGCCAAACTGTGCAAAGACGTACTGGGCGATTCGAAATGGCGATTCGTCTCTCCGCGACTGAGAGCGGGCAAAGGGCATCTGAAGGGTTACGATCCTTTAAAGGCTCCGAAGGTCGATAGACCCGAGCATATCAAGGTCGCCGCGTACGACTACTACGACAGATACTGGGCCAACTACTGGACTCGTCTGGCCGACAAGCACAAGATCGCATCCGACAAGCACACCGCCGACGATTACATAGTTTCTAAAGTCAGGGGATGGTCAATCCACGTCCACAAGGACTACGTAAACGGAGACAAGTCCGTTCTCGCCAACGCGATGAAGAACGTCGACATCCAGCTCGGACACGTCGAAACGCTCATTCCTGAGAAAGCGGTCGTCAAACTGCGCAAGATTCCGATATGGATCTCACCGGGAAGACGGAAGGCCGAATACCACTGGTCCAGGGGCTGGGTCGTCGCAAACAACCGTCCGGCCGAGATGACTCACAGCGTCCAGATAACCGACATCAATGTTCTCAGGCGCACCCGCCCGACCGGACCGTGGGTGCTCATGCACGAACTGGCGCACGGATACCACGACCGCGAAGTCGGCAAGGAAGACAAGGAAGCCATCGCCAAGGCCTACAAGAGCGCTCTCGACAAGGGCCTGTACCAGAAGGTGCTCCACACCAATCGCGGACGGAGCAAATACGTAAAAGCCTACGCCGCCACTCGCATGCACGAATACTTCTCAGAAAACTGCGAGGCGTACTTCGGAGTTAACGACTTCTACCCGTTCCTGCGGGCCGAACTGCAGGACTACGACCCGGAGATATGCAAGATCATTGAGCGTGTCTTCCACGTTACCAAGAGAAAGTAAGGAAGAGGAACGCGCCGATGATCGGAACAACCAGGCGAAGTTTTTTGAAGACTATCGGAGCCGGTGCGGCCGCCGCCGCGGGGGCAATGCTTGCATCCCGCCTTGGCGCGGCATCGGCGGGAAAGAAGCATCCGAACATACTGGTGATCATGGCCGACGATCTGGGGTATGGCGACCTGTCGTGCTACGGAGCCAAAGCTTTCAAGACCCCCCACATCGACGCACTGGCGACCGGGGGGTTGAAGTTCACCAACGGTTACTGCTCGGCGTCGACCTGTACGCCGACGCGTTTCTCATTCCTCACCGGGAAATACGCGTTCCGGCAGAGCGGAACGGGAATCGCCCCGCCGAACGCGACGGCGATCATCAAACCGGGCGTAGAGACCGTCGGCTCGATGCTCAAGAGAGCCGGTTACGCCACCGGCGTGGTGGGCAAGTGGCATCTGGGACTGGGCGCAAAGCCCGGGCCGGACTGGAACGGACTGCTCAAGCCCGGACCGCTGGAGATCGGTTTCGACTACTGCTACCTCCTTCCAACCACCAACGATCGCGTGCCTTCGGTGTACGTCGAAAATCACAGAGTCGAGAACCTGGACCCGAAAGACCCGCTATGGGTGGGCAGGAAAAAGCCCTCGCCCGATCATCCGACGGGCGTCACCGAACGCAAGAAACTCAAGATGGACTGGAGTCGCGGTCACAATCACACGGTCCACAACGGGATCGGGCGAATCGGATATTTCACCGGTGGGACAAAGGCCCGATGGCGAGACGAAGATCTGGGCGACCAGTGGGTGGCCAAGTCCGTCAAGTGGATCGAAAAGCACAAAGACGGTCCGTTCTTCCTGTTCTTCTCGTCGCACGACATACACGTACCCCGCATGCCGCACGAACGCTTCCACGGCAAGACGCCGCTGGGCTTCCGCGGCGACGCGATCGTGGAACTCGACTGGTGCGTCGGCGAACTTATGAAAACGCTTAAACGATTGAAACTCGACAAGAACACGCTTGTGGTCTTCTGCTCGGACAACGGACCTGTCCTCGACGACGGATACAAGGACGGCGCGGTGACCAAACTTGGAGATCACAAACCAGCCGGTATTTGCAGGGGCGGAAAGTACAGCACATGGGAAGGCGGAACGCGAACTCCGTTTATCACCTACTGGCCCGGTAAGATCGCACCGGGCGTCAGCGAGAAGTTCGTCTCCACGATCGACCTTGCCAACAGTTTTTCCGCACTGGCGGGACAAAAACCAACCGGAGACGCCCTGCCCGATTCGATGAACGTTATCGACGCACTGCTGGGCGAGAAAGGCGCCGCGGGAAGGGATCACATCGTTGAACAAGGCGGAGGCATCGCACTGCGAGTAGGCGACTGGAAACTCCTGAAGAACAGAAGGCGCCGGAAACGCAAGGGCAAGCCCGCGCCCAAAGACTCCGGATCGCACCAGCTTTACAACCTGAGAACCGATCCCGGCGAGAAGAAAAACGTAATCGCCGAGAATCCCGAGATAGCGACAAGACTCATCAAACGCCTGACAGGAATCATCGCCGCCAAAAAGACACGACCGTAACTGATCGGCCCCAAACAAAGAGTCCTGATCTCCTTATTTAGTCGGTCCTTCGGCGTGGGCATGGGCGCATCAAATCCGTATCCTGTCGAACCCAAGAGCGTCGACAGAAACACACAACATGACTTAACGCATTGGTGCGGCCTTATTTCTTCTTCCTAACGGGCTTCTTCTTTGCAGGCCGCTTCGTGCTGAACGGGATCACGTTGGCTCGCTTGGCGTACGCAGTGAACATGTCCGACAGCTCCTTGACCTTCTCGGGCTTGTCGGCCGCGAGGTTGTTCAATTCGGAACGGTCGGCGTCTATATCGTACAGTTCCCACTTGCTTACGTTAGGCCCCTCATTAGTCAGCACGCCCTTGCCCACCAGTTTCCATTTGCCCTTTCGGATCGCACAGTTGCGCTCGTGCTCCCAGTAGATCGCTTCACGTTTGATCTGTTTACCGTCGAACACCGGAGCGAGGCTCAGGCCTTCCATCGGCTTGATGGGCTGCCCCTTGTACGTTTTGGGGTAAGTCGCTCCGGAGACATCGACGCAGGTAGCCATGATATCGATCAGATGCGATGGGGTGTGTCGCAGCTTGCCCGCATCTTTAACGCTTGCCGGCCAGTGTACGATAAGCGGGGTTGCAATACCGCCCTCGTGGACCCAGTGCTTGTATTCCCTGAAGGGCGTGTCGGAAACGTTGGCCCAGCCTTTCCCGTAACCAATATAGGTGTCTCCCGCCCCGGCCATCACGCCCTCGCCCATCCGCATCGGATAACCGTCGCGCGTCTGCGCCGGGATCATGCGCGTCTGGAGCACATCCTTACCCATGGGCGGTTTCGTGGGTTTGTCGGCGCGGGGCTTGCCCTTGCCCCGCCTGCCCATGCCCTCGGCGCATCCGCCGTTGTCCTGGAAGAACAGGATCAGCGTATTATCCAGCTTGCCCTGCTTCTTGAGTTCGTCAACGATGGTCCCGATGCCCTGGTCCATGTTGTCGACCATGGCCGCGTACACTTCCATGTTACGGGCTTCCCACGGTTTGTTCTTGACCGAGTCCCAGTTGCCCGCCTGGGGCGAGAGTTTCGCTTTGTCATCGACAATGCCGAGCTTCTTCATCTTGGCGTAGCGGGCCTTGCGAGTGGGCGTGTAACCGGCGTCGTACTTGCCCTTGTACTTTGCGATGTCCTTTTCGGGCGCATGCATCGGCCAATGCGCCGCGGTGTAGGCAACGTAGATGAAGAACGGGTTATCGCCCTTGTGCTCGCTGATGTACCTGGCGACGTTGTCGCTGATGGCGGTGGTATAGAACCATTCATCTTTGGGCTTGTACTCGGTGTCGTTGACCGGGGTGATGTACTTGTTGTCGCGAGTCAGGGTGTTGGGGTCCCACAAGCTGCCCGCTCCGTGGATCGTACCGTAGAATCGGTCGAAGCCTCTCTGGCGCGGCCAGTTGTGCTTGTCGTCTTCGCTCTTGGGATTAATCACCTTCGTGACGTGCCACTTACCGGCCATATATGTGGAGTAACCGGCGGTTTTCATGACTTCGGCGATGGTCATGCAGTTCTTGTTCAGATCGCCGCGATACCCGTCGACTCCGCGATCGCCCATCATGTGCCCGACTCCGGCCTGATGCGGATAGAGACCCGTCATGAGACACGCGCGCGTCGGGCAGCACCGGGCGGTGTTGTAGAATTGCGTGAATCGCAAACCGTTGGCTGCAAGTTTGTCCAGAACGGGCGTATCGATCTCACTGCCGTAGCAGCCGATGTCCGAAATACCCATGTCGTCCGACATAATGAGTATGATGTTCGGGCGTCCCTTGGCGGATTTCGGAGCCGGAGCCGCAGACGTCGCCCCACCCGCCGAAAGTGCCAATGACCCCACACCCAAAGCCTTGAGAAAGTCGCGTCTGTTCAGCTTGCTCATCGCAGATTCCTTTATTGTTGTGCGTTGGTTTGTTGTTTGCGTGTCGTAAAGTCAAAACGCCCCGCCTCGTGCGAACTTGCAATTGTCGAAAGACCGCGAGAAAAAAACTCCTTGTCGCAAAGCGGCGTTTCGGAGATTATACCCACCGGCAGTGCAAGTTCCAACCGAGCGAAAGGAATCGTTTAATGGCCAGAAAGCGTGAAAAATGGGGGACGCGGGTGGGTGCAATTCTCGCGGTAACCGGAAGCGCAGTTGGGCTGGGCAATTTCCTGCGATTCCCCGGCCAGGCCGCCCAGTACGGCGGCGGAGCGTTCCTGATACCCTACCTGATCGCATTCCTGATAGTCGGACTGCCCCTTGCCTGGGCCGAATGGGCTCTGGGGCGATACGGAGGATCACTGGGACATAACTCCGTTCCGGGCATCTTCCGCTCGCTTACAAAACGGCGGGCCGGAGCCTACATCGGTCTGCTGGGAACGCTAATGCCCGTGATGATTTACATGTACTACGTGTTCGTCGAAGCGTGGTGTTTGGCGTACGCATGGGATTTCCTGGTCGGCGGGTTCGCGGAATTCGGAAGTGACGCGGGAAAGATCGGAGCCCATTTTGAAGCGTCGGTCGGAGCAGGCGCCAACGGAGCGGTGTTCGTCGGAGACGCATCGCGAATGCTGGTGTTCGTGGGCGTGTGTTTTCTTGTTAATTTCATAATGATCTATCGCGGGGTCTCCAAGGGAATCGAGAAGTTCTGCAACATCGCCATGCCGCTCCTGGTGGTATGCGCTCTGATCGTCCTGGTGCGTGTGCTCACGCTGGGAGCCCCGGTCCCAGACAAACCCGACCAGAATATCGTCAACGGACTGGGCGCCATGTGGAACCCGACCAGACCGGGCAAGACGCTCGTTGAAACGCTGTCTAATCCGGAGGTCTGGCTGGCCGCCACGGGACAGATATTCTTCAGCCTCTCGGTGGGCTTTGGGCTGATCCTGACGTACGCAAGCTACCTCAAACGCAACGACGACGTTGCGCTTTCGTCGCTGACCGCGGCGGCGGGCAATGGTTTCTGCGAGATAGTGTTGGGCGGGATGATTGCGATACCGGCGGCGTTCATGTTCCTCGGACAGAGCGTGGTGGACTCTCCACCGGGCACATTCGGAATGGGATTCGTCGCACTTCCCAACGTATTCAACCAAATGCCCGCCGGGCAGTTCTTCGGGTTCCTGTTCTTCTTCCTGCTGTTCCTGGCGGCGGTCACCAGTTCGCTTTCAATGCTCCAACCGTCTATCGCCCTGCTGGAAGAAGGGCTCGGGATTGGGCGCAAGGCCTCGGTCACCATACTCAGCTTCATCACGCTTACGGGCGCGGCGTTTGTGGTTTACTTCTCAAAGGGCTTCACCGCCCTCGACACCATCGACTTCTGGATGGCGAACTTCTTCATATTCATAATGGCCACCGTCCAGGTGATCCTGTTCAGTTGGATCGTCGGGATCGACAAGGGCATGGCCGAACTCAGGCGAGGGGCAGAGATTCGCATGCCGAATTTCCTGAAGATCGTGTTGAAGTACATCGCACCGCTCTACCTGATCGGCGTGTTCGGTTTGTGGTGTTACTACAAGATGCCCGACCGGCTGGAGGCGATAATCTCACCGCCCAAAGACGAACCGCCCGTAATCCTGATGTCGCTGGGACTGATCTTCGTGGTTGCGACCTTCTTCGCACTGATCGTGAACCTCGCCAACAAACGCTGGGACAAGCAGGAGGCATCCGAATGACTACCGGCGGATGGACCATAATGATACTGGCCGTTACCGGAATGACGGGCCTGCTGGCGTGGTGCGTTTACAAAGTAATCAGCACGCCCGGATCGTCGGAACACATACACGCCCAGACTGACATAGACCCGCACGACCGGGAATAACAGGCTCAGCCCGCGATCGCCTCCCTGAGTTTGTCGATGTACTTCGGTATGCTCTTGTAGGGATCTTCTTTGGCCTCGTATTCGAGCGTTACGTATCCGCTGTAGTTGGCGTCGCGGAGGATCTTGATGATGCGTTTGAAGTCGGCCTCTTCGGCCGGTTTGCCCGCCGGACGCATATGCACTTTTATCTGTGCGTTAACGGCGTACGGCGCGATTTTCGCAAGATCCGCGTAGGGGTCGGCGCTGTGGAAGTTGCCCGAATCGAACGTCACGCCGAACCAGGGGCTTTTCACACCCCCGATAACCGTCATCATTCGCTCGATGTCGGCTACGTAGTCGTGATTCTCGATGCCCAGAATCACGCCCCGTTTACCGGCGTAGGCGCAGGCTTTCTGCAGGTTCGCCACTGCGTGCTTCAGAGCGTCGGTCTCGCTTACGCCTTTGGCGCTCCTTCCGGCGAACACGCGAATCACCGGGGCTCCCAGGTCAGCGTAATGGTCGACCCATTTACGAACGTGAACATGCTGTGCGTCAAGGTCCTTTCCGGGCGGCAGGGTGAAACGATTTGCGATCGCCCCGCCTGAGATATCCAGCCCCGCCAGATGAGCCCGACGTTTCAGCGACGCAAGGTACTCGGGTGTGACGTTCTTCGGGAACCAGTACGATGTAAGCTCGGTCCCGTCTAGGCGCAGCTTAGCGCAGTAGTCGATGAATCCGCCCATATCCATCGCCCCTTTGGTTCCGGGCTTGGCGGCGAGATATCGCTTCATTGAATACGCCGCCAACGACAATTTCATTATCGGTTTGCCCGGACGCTTGAACGGTTCGATCCCGATGGCCCGCCCGCTCAAACCAACCGCTGCGGCGCCCGCGACACCGGCCAGGAACGACCTGCGAGTAACCGGTTTTGTCGCGATTTGATCACCCATGATTCGGTACTCCTGTCAATCTCGCCGCAGTCGACGAGGCATTCTGTATTGAACAACGCACCCGTAGCCGCCGGCTGGCATTTCGATTCGAATAATATCCTCTCCGCCAAACGATCGGGCTTTCAGCGGTTTGTCGTTCCATGCGTCATGGTATCTCGACTCGCCGGTCCGGGCGATCGCCAGAAACTCACCGCTAAGCGGCTTATCGGATCTGTTGTACAGCGTCCAGACAACTTTTTCTCCCGTTGCAAAGCGATTGGCCAAGAGGCTCTTGTTTCGCGTGGGAACCAGCGGAGTAACGTCAGTCGAGCAGAACGCGTCTCGATGGGTCCGCAGTAGGCGATGGGTCTTTGCTATCAGTTTGCGGACCTTCGGGGGGAACCATTTTGCGATCGAAAGCGGACCTTCCAGCCATATTCCGTCGCCATTGAAGAATATGCGGCACACAGCGTCCAGATCGTTCCCCAGGGGCTGATCGCAGCGAATGATGTGGAACACCTTGAAGTCGGGAATCGCGAATCGCGTAAGATTCACTATCGCCTTGTCGTTCGAAAGCGCGTAGCTGAAGCTCCCGTCCAGCAGTTGCGTCGTGACGTCTGTGGGTGTTTCCTCAACGTAGATCACCTTGTTCGGACCGACGGACTTGCGAACCCGAGCGATCAGGCTGGCCTCACTCTGCAACTGGTTGGCCGGAGAAGAATGCCCGTGATCGGCGCGATGACACGGATACTGGTAACCAAATCCGAACTGGTCGAGATAGACTCCGTCTACTCCGGCCGAGTCGACAACACCTTTGCACGCCGCGGCCAGGTAATCCCGCCAGACCGAGACCTGCGGACACATATAGCAGTATCCCGCGCCGAATCGGCGGTGCGGCTTTCTGTCAGCCCCGAGCATTTGCCAGAGCGCTCCCTTCGCGGCCGCGACGTCGGCGTTCTTCGATACCAGATACCCCTCCAGGTAAGCGCCTACGGGTATCCCGATCGCCTGTATCTTCGAAATCTCTTTTCGAAACGCCGGGGCGCCTCCGAGATCATTCCAGGGCCGGTACTGGCCGACACGCCCGTGTGCGAAAGTATGGGACCAATCGAAAATATGCACGAAATCGACGCCCCCGAAGGCGGAGACATCATCCTTGACCATCCGCGCCAGGCTGAACTTTTCGGTCTTCGGATCAAACGCTCCGTACTTCAAACCAAGATTCGGATGCAGAAAGACCTGCCGCAAATTGAACGCCTCGCGGAACCATTTCTTCCTCGGCGCAGCGGGTCGATACCATGTGTCGACCCAGCGTCGATAGGCCTGCAGCGCTGCATGCCAATCACCGGCGTGAGCGCCCAGCACGGCTGGCGGGAGAGTCCAACTCTCGCCAGCGGAAAGGATCCGTTTGGGATACTCGACTGACATATCGGCCGATCCGTCGCGAGCTTTGCGAAGATGAAACGTCTTGCGGTTGTTGGCCCGATCCCGACAGATAAGGTATATCCCGCCGGCCCCGCGTCGGTAAACGTCGAGGAACTGCAGCGGAAACAGCCCGCCGTAATGCCTGCGAATGTCTATCGGGTCCGAACCGATAATCGATCCGCTCTTTGGGAAGCAGTACGCCAGCTCGCCTGAGCCCTTGTCGGGTTTCAGACCCCGCAGGACCGGAAAACTGACTTTCACGCCCGCCTGAACGGAGCCTGTGTTCCGAACGGAGAACCGTAATGCGATTTGCCCGCCAGCGAGCGGTTCCGACTCCAGCGAGACCATGACCTTACCGCCTGACTCCAGACGGTACAGCGGACTCGATGCGCCAAGCCAGTTGCTCTGAGTATGCCGATTAACCAACGCGGAGATCTCACGCACATTGGCGCCATGGACTATTTCAATGCCGCCAGCGGTCACCCGGCCTCTGGATGTCTTGCGGTCCCGAGCCCCGAAAGCAATCGACCCGGCTGACACAATCAGACCCCAAATAAGAAACAACGCAAAGAGCCCTTGCCGTCGCCGTTGAGCCAATTGCCAAATGCCAACTGCCAATTGCCACCGCCTGTCGCCTATCGATATTTCCGGCCCAGATCGCGGGCCATGTCGCGCTTTAGCTGCTTTTTCTTGAGCGCGTCGCGCTTGTCGTAGCTTCTCCGCCCCACGGCCACGCCAATCTCGCACTTTGCCCATCCGCGTTTGAAGTACATCGCCAGCGGAATCAGCGTCTTGCCCTTCTGCCTTACGTGGATTTCGAGCTTGGCGATCTGGCGTTTGTGGACCAGCAGTTTGCGGTCGCGGGAAGGCTCGTGCTGCATGGCCGCAGCCGCTTGGGGATACAGCCCGAATGTCGAGCCGACCAGGAACAGTTCGCCGTCTGATATCCGTGCGTGGGCCTCGTCGATCTTGGCGTTTCCGGCCCGCATCGATTTGACTTCCGTACCCGTTAGCTGAATCCCGCACTCGACAACTTCGAGTATCTCAAAGTCCCGGCGCGCACGCCGATTGGCTATTCGCACGCCCTTAGGCGCCGAATCCTTTGACTTGCCGGGTTTTCCCTTCGATTTGGCCATTTTCGCCACTGGTCGACCAGAGTAACATCCCCGCAGGCAATTCGCAATCGGTCAGCGTTCAAAGACGGCGCAGTATCCACCGTCGCGCCATTGAACCGGATCGGAAGCCCCGGCTGGAATCGCGAGGTTCTCGCTGACCACAGAGAAGGTGTCGTTCTTACGCGAGAGATAGGCGGCAATTCGAGAACCTTCTTCATCTTCCAGGCTGCACGTGCTGTATACCAACCGCCCGCCCGGTTTAACAAACGCCGCCGCCGCAATCGCCAGAAAACGCTGATCGTCGACCAGACCCGAAAGCACCTTCTCGTCGAATCGCCAGCGGGCTTCGGGGCGCCGGGCAAGCACTCCGGTGTTGCTGCAGGGCACATCGGCCAGGACTACGTCGAAGCTCTCCGGATCGAGCGAACCAAGCTGCGATGCTGGAACGGTGTCTACTATGGATATTCCCATTCGGCGGCAGTTCGTGTTGATGAGTTCGAGCTTTTGCGGCACGTCGAGGGCGACAATCTCGCCGCTGTTCTTCATCAGCTCGGCCAGGTGCGTGGTCTTGGTGCCCGGCGCGGCGCAAGTGTCGAGCACGCGCATCCCGGGCTTGGGCGCGGCGGCGAGGCAGGCGGCGGTGGCGGTGGCGTCCTGCGGCTGGAAGAGGCCCTCCGCGAACATTTCGCCAGCCAGGGCCTCGACGCGATCGTGGACAACTATGCTCAGACCGTTTGCGTGAGGATCGGCGGATATTTCCGCCCCGGTGAACAGCCTCAGCAGCGTCGCGGTATCGGTCTTGAGCGTGTTGGGTCGAACGGTCATGGGCGCTCGACAATTGGCGTGCATGGCGATTTTGGCGGCGGGCGCCAGGCCCTTGAACTCACCGATCCATCTCTCGGCCAGTTCCAGCGGAAGAGAGTAGGCTCCTGCAAGATAACCCGCAGGATCGCTCGCCGGATCGGGGAAGATCGCTCTGGGCGATGCGTAAAACGCGTTTGGACCCTTGGGGATAATCTCCGCCGACAGCGGAGGCGCACCTTCGATCGGATCGGGATACAATCGCAACGCCGACCGCAGCACGCCGTTAATAAGACCGACGTGGCGGGACTGGCTTGTCTTGTGGGCGAGCTTGACCGTCTCGTTAACCGCTGCATGATCTGGAACGCGATCGAGGAACAGTATCTGATACAGGCCCAACTGCATAATATCGCTTACGATCGCGGGCAGGCGTTTCTTCGGGCGCCGCAGCAGCGGTCTGAGTATCGCGGTCAGAGTCGAGCGTCTCTTGATTACTCCCGCAGCCAGTTCCATCGCCAATCCGCGGTCGGCGGACCGCAACTCGCTTACTCCAGCCAGTCGATCAACATGCGCCATCACATTGCCGTCGCGATCTCGTATCGCCCTCAGAGCAACGGCGCGTGGAGATAGTTTTTCGGGGGCGGTGTCTCCCATCATCAGTTCCATTATGTCAGAAAGCTGTCGCCGGCGGCGATTCTATAACCGTTGGCGAAATCCTTGAACGCCATCAATCGCTTGCCCGCGGGCTTGAGCTCCAGTATGCGAATCCATCCCGATCCGGTCGAGACGCTCAACTCATCGTCAAACATTCCGGGCGCCAGCGATGCAGCCCCCGCTGCGACTTCCGCTCGGGCGATGACAAGCGGATAGTCTTTCCCGTCGCTGCGTTTGAGCACCGCCTGTCCGCCCGGCCAGGGCCAGGCTCCGTGCACAAGATTCGTTACTTCTTCAGCAGCGGCGGTCCAATCGATCACACCGTCGGACTTCTTCATAATTGGGGCGAAAGTAGCTTGCGAGTGATCCTGCTCTACGCGTTGGGCCTGGCCCGAGGCCAGCATATCCAGCGTATCGCGCATAACCTCGGAGCCCATGTCGGCCAGTCGGACTTTGAGTTCATCGGCCCGTTCACCGGGTGCGATTTCGGTTTCCTCCTGGGCGATCATCGCCCCCGCGTCGACAGGTCCGATCAGCGAAAAGGTCGTCACTCCGGTGGTCTTGTATCCTCGCATTATCGCCCAGTTCACCGGCGCCGCCCCCCGCAACTCCGGAAGCAGAGAACCGTGCAGGTTGATCGTGTCGAGGGAGGGTATCCCGCGGGCCTCGGCGCGAATGATCTGCCCGAAGTCGACAACCGCAGTCACATCCGGACGCATCGACCTGAGCATCTCCAGGAACTCGTCGGAATTTATGTCCTCACAGGGCACCGCCTCGACGGATAATTCACGTGCTGCTGCGGCTATCGGAGTGTGGCGCAGCTTGCCCCCCCTGCCCGCTTTGCGCGCAGGTTGGGTCAGCACGCCGACAAGCTCGTGCTCGCCGCCGACAATCGCCCGAAAACTCGGGACCGCAAAATCTCCGCTTCCACAGAATACAACTCGCATCGTTCACCTCGGGCACACTTATCTCAGGCTGGCGAGCATTCCGCAAGAAAAACTCGCCTCACCGAGCGATCTTGACGGTTGTACCGGAGTGAAACAAACCCATAATGCATAGCGACAGGGAATCGCGTATGGACCGCTACAATCTGATCAGCCTGCTGGGAGTTTTCGGACTGATGCTCATCGCCTGGGCTCTGTCGACCAATCGCCGCCGCGTAAACTTCAGAGTGATCGTATGGGGCGTGGGCCTGCAATTTGCGCTGGGGGCGCTTGTGTTCCTCCTGCTCGGGCGGACCGGAGCGTTCGAGCACGTTGGAACGGCCGTCACAAGCGTCTTCAACTCCGCCATGGAGGGAACAAAATTCGTATTCGGCCCGCTGTCGAATCCCGCTACATCCAACGGCTTCATCCTGGGCCTGCACGCGCTGCCCGCGGTGATATTCTTCTCGGCGCTTATGTCGCTGCTGTACCACTGGCGCGTCATGCCAATGTTGATCCGGGCGTTTGCCTGGGTCTTCACGCGACTCATGCGAATCAGCGGGGCCGAAAGCCTCTGCGTGGCGACCAATATCTTCGTCGGCGTGGAGTCGTCCACCGCCGTCCGCCCGCACCTTGCCAAAATGACCCGATCGGAGCTGACGACGATTCTCGCAGCCGGGATGGCCACCGTAGCCGCCACCACGCTGATCATCTACGTAGGATACCTGCAGGAATCGTTTCCCATGATCGCCGCCCACCTGATCTCGGCATCGATTCTGTCGGCTCCCGCCGCCATCGTGCTGTCGAAAATACTCGTACCCGAAACCGATCAGCCCGAAACAATGGGCAAGCACATCGAACTGCACTACGAAAAACAGTCCGGCGCGATCGAAGCGATTGTCACCGGCGCGACCGCGGGCATGAAACTGCTGGTGGGCATAGTGACCCTGCTGATAGCGTTCATGGGAATCATCGGCGTGATCAATCTGATTCTCGGCGCCGTCGGCGGAACGGGCTTCGAACTGCAGAGCATACTGGGGTATGTGATGTATCCGTCTGCTGTGCTGATAGGCGTCCCGCCCGAAGACGCAATGCAGGCGGGCAAACTGCTCGGTGAGCGGGCGATCGTAACCGAGATACCCGCCTACGAACATCTCAAAGACGCCATCGAAAGCGGGCTGATCAAGAACCCGCGAACTGTGGTTGTGTTAGCGTATTCGTTATGCGGATTCGCGCACGTAGCGTCGATGGCGATTTTCGTGGGCGGGATATCCGCACTGGTCCCCGAACGGAGGAAGGATCTTGCGGCGGTCGGTCCGCGAGCGCTGCTGGCGGCGACTCTGGCGTGCCTGATGACCGGAGCTGTCGCAGGAGCGTTCTATCAGGGAGGATTGACGATTCTGCAGAGCGGGAACTGAGGAGGTGAAAACCCATTCAGGTGTGCGTGCGACTGTGCGCGTCGCGTCCGCCTGGAACAGGTCAGTTATTGCTGCGATGTGGGTTGAGAAGATTCGCAACTCCATACTGCACCAAAGGCTCGCGAAACCGCAACCGGTTTGGAATCGCGCGTATGCACATTTGTCCGCACACTACGGTGAACCGCTTGCGGTTTCGCGCGATTTTCGATCAGTCCACAGTTGAACACGCGTCAAGTTGTACGTGAAACCAACCAGCAATCTCTCCCAGGCGAACGCTCCGCAAGCGGACTCAAGTCATGGTGGTCTGGTCCCAGAACCGGTATCATTCGAAACAGTCCCGCAACAACCAACTGCCCCATGACGTTTTAATAGCAGGAAGACAACCAATATGAATCGCAGGAAATTCCTTACAAGCAGCGTGATTGCAACCGGAGGCGCGATACTGTCCCGATCGCTGCTCGCAAAAACCGGAGCACCGTCGAGACCCAACGTGATTCTCTGCATGACAGACGATCAGGGTTGGGGCGACACCGGTTACAACGGACATCCGCACCTCAAGACGCCCAATCTCGACAAGATGGCGTCCGAAGGCGTGCGTTTCGATCGTTTCTACAGCGCAGCGCCCGTTTGCTCGCCCACTCGCGGAAGCTGCATCACGGGGCGCCATCCCAACAGGTACGGAATCTGGTTCGCCATGGACGGACATATCAAGCCCCAGGAGCTAACCATTTACGAGGCGCTCAAAGCTCGCGGATACGCCACCGGGCATTTCGGGAAATGGCACCTAGGAACGCTCACACGCGAGAAAGGAGCCCAGAACCGCTGGGGCGTCTGGTCCAGGAAACCCAGGGAGCATTACTCTCCGCCCTGGGTAAATGGCGTGGAGGCGTGTTTCGTAACCGAGTCGAAAGTCCCGACCTGGGACCCGATGAAAACGCCCGAACACTGGAAGCGAAAAGGAAACAAGGAAGACAAACCGTTCGGCAACGACTACTTCGTAGGACCGGACAAGATCGCCAGAGACAATCTTGAAGGCGATGATTCGCGCGTGATCATGGACCGGGTTGTCCCGTTCATCAAGCAGGCGGTCGCCGTCAAAAAGTCCTTCCTGGCGGTCGTGTGGTTCCACACGCCCCATTCGCCCGTACTGGCCGGCCCGAAGCATCTTGCGATGTACAAAGACCGCCCCGAACATGAAGCACATTACTACGGATGCCTCACGGCCATGGACCAGCAGGTCGGACGCCTTCGAAAGACGCTCAACGAATTAAGCGTCTCCGAAGACACAATCATGTTCTTCTGCAGCGACAACGGTCCGGCCCGCCAGGGCAAAAAACGCCACGTCGGATCACCAGGCCCGTTTCGCGGTTTCAAACTTTCGCTGCTGGAAGGCGGAATCAGGGTGCCCGGCATCATGGTCTGGCCGAGACGAATCAAACAACCCAGGGTCGTCAAGACTCCCGCATGCACCAGCGATTACGTTCCAACAATTTACGAGGCGCTGAACATCAAGCCCAAAGCCCAGCCGACCCCGCTTGACGGAATCTCCCTCCTCGGCGCCGTTTTCCGGAACGAGACAAAGCGGGCCAAACCGATTGCGTTCGCCGTGCACGGCCAGATTGCGCTGATCGATAATCGCTACAAGATCTACAGCAGGAATAGGGGCAAGACCTATTCGCTGTACGATCTGGTCGACGATCCGGGCGAGAAGAAGGATCTCGCCGACAAACGCCCGGATATTCTAAAGAGCATGAAGAAGACCCTCGAATCATGGCGTCAGTCATGTGACGACAGCTTGCAGGGGAAAGATTACAAGACGGATGGACCATCCGATACGACGAACGCAGCACCCGCCGCAAAGACCTGATCAAGCCTCAACCAAAGTGGAACACGACTCACATGCAATGCAACATGCTGCGTTATATCCGTATATATCAACACTTATGAAAGTTTTTATTTTACCGTTGATATCGACGACATGTTGTCGTACACTTACGACATGTTGTCGTGCGTCCGTCAGAGCATAATAAGGATCATCAATAATGAAGCAACCAGCGCTGGCTAACGCGGAACTCGGAGTAATGAACCTCCTCTGGCAGGAAGATCAGTTGACCGCCCGTCAGATACGCGATCAACTTTACTCTGACGCGACCGGGGCGCAACATGGAACCGTCCAGAAACTGCTGCAGCGTCTGGAGGACAAAGGATACGTCCAGCGTGACCGCAGCTTGTCGGTCCATCTGTTCTCGGCGACAATATCGCGTCAGACCTATGCAGGCGAGCAGCTCGAATCGCTCGCCGACACGCTGACCGCCGGATCGTTCGCGCCGCTCATTACGCATCTGGTCGAGAAGAAGAAGATCTCCCGCGACGAAATTGACCGTATCCGGGCGATCCTCAATCAACACGAAAGCCAGGGTGTGGAATGATGACTGATCTCCTCCTGAAAATCGGGCTCAGCAACGCCTGCTTTGCGCTGGCCTTGGCGATTGTGGCGCTGGTGGTCGGAAAGACAACCAAACGCCCGCACTTGGCGAACTTGCTGTGGTTGCTCGTTCTGGTGAAGTTAGTCACCCCCCCTCTTGTGACGATCCCCGGCGTTGCGATGTCCGGACAAACCGAAACCGCGGTCGGCGCCGAAGAGCATCTGCAAACGCACGGTCATTTCGCCGGTAATCGCCGGACCGGCGTTTCACCGTCGATCCCCGCATCCGGCGCTAATGTACTCGCCATTTCACAACCGAACGCCTCTACGGCGGAGAACGTTGCGCCCACCGTCGCCGAACGGTCGGCCGTGTTGGATCATCTCAGGCAATGGGCGCCTCCGATCTGGTTGCTGGGAAGCGCGATTGTTCTGGTTTGGTCGCTGGTCCGTGTCTCTCGCTTCAGCCGCCTGCTGACGGCCGAAGCTCAACCCGCTCCGGAACAACTTCAGACCTCAGCGCTGCGAATCGCTCGCCGATTGAAACTGAAGACGCTCCCAACGATTTGCACGACGTCGGCCCGCATTTCGCCTATGGTCTGGTGGACTGGCGGAAAAGTGCGGGTAATCATCCCGATCACCATACTCGATCGACTGGAAACCAGGCAGTTGAAGTGGGTTCTGGCGCATGAACTGGCGCACGTAAAGCGGCGCGACTACCTGGTTCGCTGGCTCGAATGGTTGGCGTGCGTGGGATTCTGGTGGAACCCCGTGGTCTGGTGGGCGCAGCGCAACCTTCGCGCAACCGAAGAGATATGCTGCGACGCACTGGTCATATCGTCGCTGAATCCGAAACCTCACTCTTATGCAAAATCGATTTTGACGGCAGTGGAATCTCTTGTACGTCCGGCGGTCCGCCCACCGGCGATGGCAAGCGAAGTTAACAGCGGCGGATTCCTCGAAAGGAGATTCAAGATGATCGTATCAGGCAACTCGAACAAATCTAAATCACGTTGGTTGCAGACATGCGTACTGCTTTGCGCGATGATCGTACTTCCGCTTGGCGTTGCATCCGCACAGGATCTCGACGCGGTTTGGAAGCGTCTGCAGACTTCGGTGGACAAAGGCGAGATATCCAGGCAGCAGGCCCACATAATGATGGGAGCCCTGAAGGGCTCGATGTACAAGGAGAAAGAAGACGATCACCGCGACAGACGACCCGATCGCGAGAGGATCGACGCTCATCTGCGGGAAATCTGGGAAAAACTCCAGCGCGAGGTGCGCGAAGGCAAGATGTCTCAGGAAGACGCCCACAAGAAGATGGGCGAGATCAAGAAGCATATCGATGCCAAACACAAGAACCGTGAGCATCGCCCTGATGGCGACAGGGGTAAAGAGGAAAAAGTCCACGCTCATCTGCGCGCGATATGGGAACGCATGCAGCATGCGGTCCGTGAAGGCAAGATGTCCAAAGAGGATGCCGAGCGGAAAATGGACGAAATAAAAAGACAAGTCCACGCCAAATTCCAGCGCGGAAACAAGGACCGCCCCCAGAAGCATCGCAAAGAAGGCGGCTCGCCTATCGAAGGTATCGGCCGCTGGGTCGGCTCGGTTGGCCAGGAGCTTCACAAGGCCGTCGAGGAAGGCAAAATCACCGAAAAACAAGCCTGGGAAAGGTGGCGCGGGTTCAAGGAAGGACCGTTGGCGCAGAAGCTCAAAGGCGCTGTAAAAGGAGGCGAGATTTCAGAGCAGGCGGCTATCGGTTTCTGGCGCGGGTTGGAACTCGGCGAAGCCCGGACACGACTGGAGCAGGCCGTTAAGAGGGGCGAAATATCCGAAGAAGACGCCCGCCGCAAAATGAGCGAAATCGAGAAGCAACACATGCGGCGCGGCGAACATCGCGACAAGGGCAAAGACCACCGCAAGGACCGGCGCAACGAACATCGCAAAGAAGGCGGTTCCGCGATCGAAAAGTTTGGTCAATGGGTGGGAAAAGTCGGCGATGAAATCCGCAAGGCTGCAGAGTCGGACAAAATCACCGGCGAGCAAGCCTGGGCGAAATGGCAAGAATTCAAGGAGAAACAACTGGGGCCCAAGCTCCACGCCGCTGTCAAAGAAGGCAAGATACCCGAACAGGCAGCCAGGGAGTTTTTGCGTCAGATAGAACTCGCCGAAGCAGGCGAGAAGCTCAAGCAAGCCGTCAGGGACAGGAAGATATCCGAAGAAGACGCCCGCAAGAAAATGGACGAGATAAAGAAGAAACTCTATTCCCACGACCAGAAGGACCAAACGCCCAACCGCGTCCGCGAGCACCTGATGAAGGTCAGGGGAGAACTCGGAGCCGCCGTCAGGGCCGGGAAGATCAGCAGGGAAGACGCAGCCAAGAGGTTCGCCGCCGGACGCGACCGTGACCGCGCCAGACCCCACCAGGCGCCCGAGCATGCCGCCCGCGAGCACCTTATGAAGGTCAGAAGAGAACTCGGAGCCGCCGTCGAGGCCGCTAAGATCAGCAGGGAAGACGCAGGCAAAAGGTTCGCCGAAGTCGAGAAAGCCGTAAGAGAGAGAATCGCCGCCGGACAACGTAATCGCGGCGGCGAGAAAGACGCACCCCGCAGGCCCGACCGCGTGAATTGGGAGAACATCAGAAAGCGGATCGAAGGCGCCGTGAAGCGCGGCGACATGACCCGCAAAGAAGCCGACGCAAAATACAAGGAAATCAAAGATCGGATGTCCGGGCGCCACCAGCGCTGATCCTTCTCGCCTGACCGGACCAAGCCGCATTCACAATGCGTACGGGGGCGGCGGCTCTGCCGCCGCCCCCCATTCGCTTCATACAACAACCTGTCGCCAAACAACACTCAAAGGGAGCTCACGCCATGAAAAAAACAATCGCAATTATGTTGATCATGGCCGCAGTTGGTTCGGCCTTCGCCCGGAAACCAGCACAAACCAAGTATCGCAGCTCGTATTACATGAACGGGCGGATCCACGTAAACGAGCTTGGAACGCCTGAAGGAAAACCGCTGACATCGGGCCACTGGGACTTTAAACCATCATGGTCGAAAACCGGCGACATGCTTGTCTTCTTTCGCAGGCTGAAAAACGATCCTGTCGTGACCAACTGGAAGACTGCGATATGCATTATCAACGTTGACGGTACGGGCTTTCACAAGCTGACCGATGGAACGCATACGGATTTCAACCAGACCTGGACGCGCGACGGAAAGAACACTCCGATCTGGAACCGGAGGAACACGAAGACCGGCGGTTTCACCGTTATGAAGAGCAAGGTGGGCAATCGCCCGGGACAGGAAGTCCCCATCACGGACCGGCGCTATCACAACTGGGCCTATACGTGTCTCGTCGACGGTAGAATTCTGGTGCAGTCGGCCCACCCGAAGCAGGGCTGGGGCTACTTCCTAATGACGCCCAAGATTGGCGGGACACCTCGCTACCAGCGTATAGACTGCGCCGGGCTCGCGAAGAAAGGGCTTCTCGACCGCATCAGCATCTCACCCAGCGAGGACAAGATCTGTTTCGAACACCAGATCGGGCACAAATACAACCCAACAGGACGCACGCTCTTCCTGGCCGATTTCGACGCCAAGAAGCTCGCCATTACCAACGTCAAACCGTTTGCAAACCTGGAAAAGAAGAAGCAGTGGTTCGCTTACCCGCGATGGATGAAGGACGAGGCGGCGATTGTGTACCACGCGGCCGGAAAGCTCCGCCTGTACACGTTGAAGGATGGTTCCACGAAGCAAGTGTCGACAAACCCGCGTGCCGACTACAGATACCCACACGGAGAAGCAACGCCTAAATAAGCCGCTTGTTCCGCCCCCCGCCGATGCAATAAGATGAGCCCCGACATGAGCAAGGGCAAGACAAACCGCCAATCAACCGTTACGAGGCGCCAGTTTGTCGGCGCCGCAGCGGCTGCGGCGGGGCTTACGGTTGTCCCGGCGCACGTTCTCGGCGGTCCGGGCGGGTCGGCTCCGAGCGACACGTTGAATATTGGCGCCATCGGTGTGGGAGGGCACGGAGCATTCCTTGTAGACGAGATATACAATCAAGCCCGACGCATGCCAAAGGGACTGGGCGGCGTCAGGTTTGCAGCGCTCTGCGACGTGGACCGTAAGCGCGCCAGCGCTACGATAATCCGCAAGCTCCCAGCCGTCACCAATTACGGCGGATTCAAGAAGTTTCCCAAGGCTAAACAATACGCCGATTTCCGCAGGATGCTCGACAAGGAGCAGAAGAACATTGATGCGGTTGTCGTAGCCGCGCCCGATCATCTGCACATCCCGGTCAGCGTGATGGCGATGAGAATGGGCAAGCACTGCTACTGCGAGAAACCGCTGGCCCACAACATTTGCGAAGCCCGGTTGGCGGCGGAAACCGCCAGGAAGAACAAGGTCGCCACGCAGATGGGGATCGGAAACCACTCCAGCGAGACCTTCCGCCGCGTTGTCGAGGTTGTACGGTCCGGCGCGATCGGCGATGTCAGGGAAGCCCACGCCTGGTGCGACAATGACAAAGGCATGCCCGCTGACGACGGCAAGCTCGCATGGGGCGATCGCCCGCCGCGACAAAAGCCCGCCACTCCCGAGGGTCTCAACTGGGATCTCTGGTTAGGTCCGGCGCCGGTGCGACCCTACCATCCGGCGTACCATCCTATTGTCTGGCGCAACTGGTGGGATTTCGGTAATGGAAGGCTCGGCGACATGGGCTGTCATCTGCTGGATCTGGTGTTCTGGGCGCTGGAGTTGAAACACCCGCTTACGGTCGAGTCCACGGGCCCTCGACGCGTGGGCCTGCAGGTCGCGCCGAAATGGCTGATAAGCAAGTGGACGTTCCCCAGGCGCGGCAAGCTGCCGCCGGTCGCCCTGACGTGGCATCACGGTGGTAAGCGCCCCAAATTGATGAAGCAAGCGAATCTGCCCAACTGGCCTATTGGCGTGCTGTTCGTGGGTTCGGAAGGAATGCTGATCACTGAAATCGAAGTAATCCCTCCCAGATTCGAACTGTATCCCAAGAAGAAGTTCGCCGGCTTCAAGATGCCCCCAAAGACAATCCCCCGCTCATTCGGCCACGCCAGGGAGTGGATCATCGCGTGCAAAACGGGCAAACCGACCACCTGCGGCTTCGACTACGCCGGACCGCTGACCGAAACCGTCCTGCTGGGAAATGTCGCCTATCGAGTCGGAGAGAAGCTGCAGTGGGACCCGATGAAGCTCAAAGCAGTTAACTGCCCGAAGGCGGACAGATTCATCCGGCGCAAATATCGCAAAGGATGGGAACTGTAGACTGGAGTCCTCATGAAGAGCCCCGTATCAAGTGAGCGCCGAATGGAACTAGACCGTCGTCAGTTTCTGAAGCTGCTGGCCGCCGGAGCCATTGCCCCTTCGCTGACTCGCACCTGCCGCGCAAACGACCGGACCAACCCGGACAAACGAAAGAGATACAACGTTCTGTTTATCGCCGTCGATGATTTGAACGACTGGGTGGGCTGCCTGGGCGGACACCCGCAAGCCAAAACACCGAATATCGACCGACTGGCCAGGGAAGGCGTTCTCTTCGAACAGGCGTACTGTGCGGCGCCTCTGTGCAACCCGTCCCGAACGTCGACCATGACAGGGTTGCGTCCGTCGACCACAGGCATTTACGGCAACAAGACATGGTTTCGCGACCATCCGAAGTACAAGGATTGGGTGACGATACCGCAGTACTTCCGCAAGCACGGGTACGCCGCCTGGACCGGCGGCAAGATTTACCACCAGGCCCGTGGGAAATTCTCCGACCCGATCGCCTGGGACAAGCAGTACTCCACAAAGACAGGTACGCCCCGACCGCCGGCGGAGAAACGTTACCTGCACGGAATGAAAGACAAGTTCGTCAACCCGATAGTAGCCCGCCTGAACGATTGGGCTCCCATCGCCCAAGGCGACCGGGAGACAAACGATTGGAAAACCGCCGATCTGGCGGCACAGTTCCTGGGCCGAAAACACGACAAACCGTTCTTCCTGGCGTGTGGAATATTCCGCCCGCACCTGAGCTGGTATGCGCCCAAGAAGTACTTCGACATGCATCCGCTGGACAAAGTCCAACTACCCGTCTGTAAAGAAGATGATCTGGACGATGTCCCGAAAATGGGGCTCAGGATGGCGGGAAAGACTTTCAATATCATCAAAGCTCACGGACAGTGGAAAAAGGCGGTTCAGGGTTACCTGGCGTCATGCTCGTTTGCCGACGCATGCGTGGGACGCGTTCTGGAAGCATTGAGAAAGAGCAGGCATCGGGACAACACTATCGTCGTCTTGTGGGGCGACCACGGCTACCACATCGGAGAGAAAGACCACTTCTCCAAGTCCGCTCTCTGGAGAGAAACGAGTCGAACTCCACTGATTATCTGCGATCCGAGCTCTTCCAAATCGGGACGCTGCAAGCGTGCGGTAAGCCTGGTGGATTTGTATCCGACGCTTATCGAATTGTGCGGTCTGCCCAAGCGAAGCGATCTGGACGGACGCAGCATCGCCCCGCTGGTGCGAGATCCGGAGAAGGCATGGCCTTATCCGGCGCTCATAACGCATTCGCCCTACTGGTACGGCGCGAACCACGCGATTCACAGCCAGCGGTATCACTACATTCACTATCGCGACGGTGGTGAGGAGTTGTACGACAATGCGGCTGACCCGCATGGATGGAAGAATCTGGCGAATAATCCGGAACATGCGCAAACCATAGCGAAACTGAAGAAATGGCTTCCGAAGATCAACGCCAAGCACTTCCGCCCGGAAGCGCCGGACGATAAGTAAAATTATTCAAAGAAAACGCGGAAACAATGTCCAATTTCGCGGCCAGCGGCGGATTTGCTATAAGAGCATTGTATGGAAGTGAAAGACAATCACGAACGCTTTACTCGGCTGCTGATTCAGCACGAGCCCGAACTCTTGCGGTGTGCGCTGGTTGCCGTACCGAATCGCGCCGATGCACGCGATGTTCTTCAGGAGTGTTCTGTAGCGTTGTGGCGCCGTTTTTCCGAGTACGACCCGGAGCGTCCGTTCGCTAACTGGGCTCTGGGGTTCGTGCGAATGGAGGTGCGTCGCTTTCTTCGCAAATCCGGGCGGCGCGCCAGATTGACCGTGCGGGCGGCTGAGTTATTGCTTCAAGACGAACAGCGGCACGCTGCGGAACTCGACGAGCGAGAGAGCTTCCTGAAACACTGTGTTGACGCCCTCCCCGAGTCTCATCGCCAACTTCTGGGCGGTTACTACAGCGACGAGTATCCCGTCAGCGAACTATCGCAACGGACCGGGCGGTCGGTGGACGCTGTTTACAAGATGCTGCAACGTATTCGGCACGCCCTGCATAAGTGCATCGAATCGAAAATGAGGAGATCGGCAACATGAATACGCACGATTGGCAATCCGTGATCGCTCGCCACCTCGATGGAATCGCCGAGCCGGACGAAGTCGCCGAACTCTCCCGGCAGCTTGAGGACGACGCCGATACGCGAAAACTGTACCTGAAAATGGCCCGCATTCACGCAACGCTCGCCGCCGATGATCTGACTGAACTATCGTCGGACACCGGAATTGAGTGCGAAGCGTGCGAAGATTTGTCTGGTGTGGGCGGTCGAGCGCGACGGTGGTTGGCGATGTCGGGGGTAGCGGCTGCTGTCGCGATCGCCCTGGTCGCGAGCTTTCTCTTAATGCGCCCGAGCGCCGAACGGAAGATCGCCAAGATCACCGGATTGAGCGGATCTCTGCAATGGACGGGCGACGGCGGGCGGGTGTTTCACGACCTGAGCGTGGGGACCGAATTGTCCGGAGGGACCATTGAGGGAATGGAACCCGGATCGTGGTTCGAATTGCAGTTCAACGACCGCTCGACCGTGACGATCTCCGGTAACGCGACGCTCACCTTCTCGGATCACGGGCAGAAGAAACTGCATCTCAAGGAAGGCGGCGTCTCGGGCGACGTCAAGCCCCAACCGGCGGGCAAGCCGATGCTTATCTACACTCGCTCGGCGATGCTCGAAGTGCTGGGCACGCAGTTTGAAGTTGACGCCGAACTGCTGGCGACAACCCTGAACGTCAGCGAGGGGACAGTGCGGATCAAACGCCTCAGCGACGGAAGCATGGTCGACGTTCCCGCAAAACACCGCGTTATCGCCGCCGCCGATCGCAAACTTTCCCCCGTACCCGTCCCGGATTCGGTAAACCGCTGGGCCAGTCAACTGCGCCTCGGGCCCCGCGCGACGCAAGGGAAGTGGTCTCCGAAGACCGATACCCGAGACGCCAGACTAAGGGCGATTCCATATACCACGCCCCAAGGCCCTACGATCTACACAGTGGGGCTCGGACTGTCCCATGGCGACAAGCCGCCGGTCATAGTTCAATCCGGCTCCCGTCTCCGCGTGCGCGGCCGGGTCGCCTCAGCCCACAAGGTGTACTTCGGCGTAACGGTCACGAACTCAGGCGGTCAGTTCGCCGGGCGCTTCCAGACCACGCGACCGGCAGGCGAGTTTCAAGGCGGACGGGATTTTGAGGTCATTCTGGAGTTTCGGGACTTTCAGCTCGACCCCTCGCTCCGCAGAATAGAGAGCAGGCTGGCTGGCGATCCGTTCGGTCTGGATGTCAAGACCTTCTGGTGTCATACCCTGGACAAACAGGCGGGATTGGAACTGACCGAAGTCGAATTCATCCCGCCGATCGACAGTAGAGGAATTTGAATATGCAAGACGACAAGGCAAGCGGTAAATCAATAACTCCAAGAATCACCAGGCGCGAGTTTGTCAGCGCTGCGGCCGCCGCGGCTTCGCTGACGATCGTTCCGTCCAGCGTGTTCGGCGCGCCGGGCAAGCAGGCTCCCAGCGACAAGCTCAATATCGCGTGCATCGGCGTGGGAGGCAGGGGATACGCCAATATTATGAACGTCAAGGGCGAGAACATCGTCGCGTTCTGCGATGTCGACGACAAGCGGGCCGCCGACACGTACAAGAAATTCCCCAAAGTGAAGAAATACTACGATTTCCGCAAGCTGCTCGACAAGGAGCGGAAGAATGTCGATGCGGTTGTCATCTCCACGACCGATCACGTACATATTCCAGCCAGCGTGATGGCCCTGAAAAGGGGCATACACGTCTACTGCGAGAAACCGCTTGGCCAGAACATCGGCGAAGTCCGCGAGGCGACCAAAATCGCCAAGCGATACGGTCTTGCCACTCAGATGGGAAACGGAGCCCACTCCGGATACAACTACCGCAGCGTTGTCAAGATGATAAAGTCCGGGGTGATCGGCGACGTTAAAGAAGCCCACTGCTGGTGCGACGAATCCTGGCCGAGCAAGAACCGCCCGAAAGACACCCCTCCGATCCCCAAGACGCTGAAGTGGGACCTGTGGCTGGGTCCGGCGCCATATCGCCCTTACCACCGCTGCTACCTGCCTCTGGCATGGCGGGGATGGTGGGACTTCGGAAACGGGCGGATCGGCGACATGGGCTGCCACATGATCGATCTGCCGTTTAGTGCGTTGGATCTGAAATATCCGCTGACGGTCGAGAGCAAACGCTCCACACCGATCTACAAGGAAAGCGCGCCGCGTTGGTTGATCAGCAAGTGGACGTTCGGCAAGCGGGGCGACCTCCCGCCTGTTGAGCTCACGTGGTACGACGGCAACCAGCGCCCGCCTCTGCAGAAGCAACACAAGATGCCCAACTGGCCGGAGGCGACGATCTTTGTGGGCTCCAAAGGGATGATGATCGCCGACTACGGGCGGTTCAAACTGTTTCCGGAGAAGGATTTCGCCGGATTCAAGCGTGCGCACGTAACTAACGTAATGTCCCACCACGCCGAATGGATCAAAGCCTGCAAAACCGGGAGCCCGACCGGAACCGACTTCGCCTACGCCGGACCGCTGACCGAAACCATTCTCCTCGGAGCCGTTGCGTGTCGAGTTGGCGAGAAACTCCAGTGGGACGCAAAGAACCTGAAAGCCACAAACTGCCCCGAGGCTGACCAGTTCATCCAACGCGAAAACCGCAAAGGCTGGGAACTCTAGCAAGGAAGTCAAGAAGGGAGAAAGACATGCACCGTAAATCAGGACTTACGCGACGTCAATTTGTGGGCGCCGCCGCCAGCGCCGCTGCGATTACAGTTGTTCCGCGACACGTTCTTGGCAAGGCAGCCCCGAGTAACCTGATCAATATCGGTGTTGTAGGTTCTGGAGGGCATGGGGCGTTTGTCGTCACCCAAATGCTCAAAGTCGGCGGAATAAACGTAGTCGCCCTTTGCGATGTGGATTCATGGTCCGCCAACCATACTGAAACAAAGGAGTACGGTAGTCGCAGGATCACAGGTCTCTTCAAGCAGTTCCCCAAGGTCCCGAAATACAAAGATTTCCGCGTCATGCTCGCCAAAGAGAAGGACAACATCGATGCGGTTGTGATCACAACGCCCGAACATATACACATCTCCGCGGCCGCAATGGCAATGAAAATGGGCAAGCATGTCTATTGCTCCAAGCTGCTCGGACATAACATCCACGAGATACGCCTGGCGACCCAACTGGCGAAGCAATACGGGGTGATTACCCAGATGGGAATCGGAAACCACACCAGCGAGATATTCCATCAGGCCGTCGAGATAATCCAGGCCGGTGATATCGGGGAAGTCAAAGATGCATTCGTCTGGTGCGATAATGAATGGGATAAATACCAAGGCCCCAAAGCCTGGCCGCCAAGAGCGGTAAGGAACTATAACCCCGCCTTTGCCGATAAACAGTTACGGGAGAAAGGGCCCATCCCGGATAACCTCGATTGGGATTTGTGGCTTGGACCCAGGGAGCCCCATCCCTATCCGGGCACAGGACGCCGTTTTTATCATCCCTCAAGTTGGCGAAGTTGGTGGGATTTCGGCAACGGGCGGATTGCCGACATCGGCAGTCACGCTGTAGACCTCGTATTCTGGGCGCTGGACCTGAAGTACCCGTTGACGGCCGACGGCGAAGGCCCCGGCCGCCCCGCTTTGGAACGCGTTCCCCCATGGCAGAAAGCTACATGGACGTTCCCGGCGCGAGGAAAGAAACCGCCGGTGACACTGAAATGGGCCCACGGTAATAAGCGTTTTGATGAATTGAAGGGTCTGGATCTGCCTCACGATTGGCCTGTCGCCATGCACTTTGTCGGGAGTGAAGGAAGGCTGACCATGCAGATCGAAAGAGGGCCCGCCGGCCCGATGGAGTTGTACCCGAAATCCAAGTTCGCCAAGTACACGCCCCCGCGGCGTACTCTTCCTCGATCTCCCGGTGGTGAGTATCGCCAGTGGATACAGGCGGTCAGAACTAACGATCAATCGAAAGCGGAAATGCCTTTCAGCTACTCGGGCCCCCTGTGCGAAACGTTGGCGCTGGGGAACGTGGCCTATCGAACCGGTAAGAAGCTCAAGTGGGACCCGGCTCAGATGAAGGCCGTCAATGCTCCCGAGGCCGACAAGTTCATCCAGGGCAGTTACCGCAAGGGCTGGGAACTGGACAAACCCAAGATGGAGATTGGAGCCCCGTCAAAAAAGACAGGTCGCACGCCGGAGATCGAAAAACGCACACCTCCTGTCTCAAAGCTTGAGAAACTGCTGACGCAAATCGATCAGAACGATCTTCCAAAAGCGTACGGCCTCGCCAAGCACCAGAAGTATGTTGATCGACGAATGGCCGGGTTGAGCGACGCTCAAAAGGCCAGAATCGCCCAACTCTGGGCGGACAAACGTCGAGTCCATCCCCAGATGGCCAACAGGGGCAAGTCGTTCGTCAGGATCATGGAGTACGTGGCCGGCGGCGAGAAATGATGAGGACCCATCGAATGAACCATACCGATACCAGTGGGGCCGCCCGGCGAGGCGCGATGAGCTTGCTCGTGGTCGCACTGGCGCTGGCGTCACCACTGCTGGGCGCCGAACTGCCCGCCGAACTACTGCTTTGGGACAAACCGCCCAGCAAGACCGGCGTCAAGGAGAAGGTCCGAACCTACAAGGCTCGCCCCGAGTCCCCCTCCGGATCGAATCGCGTGTTCAGTTCGGTCTCGAAACCGACTTACACCATCCACCGCCCGGCCAAACCCAACGGCGTGGGGCTGGTGATCTGCCCGGGCGGGGGCTTTCGCGACATATGGATCGACCGCGAAGGGCACGATCTGGCGATATGGTTGAAGAAGTACGGCGTGACTTCGCTGGTGCTGAAGTACCGCACGCGCCCGGCCGATCTGAGCAAGCCCAACGCATGGGACAACTATCAGCGATCCGTCCGGACCGACGCGAGGCAGGCGATCCGAATTCTCAGAACGGGAGCCTCAAAACTCGGTCTGAAGACCAACAAGATTGGAATATGCGGATTCTCCGCCGGCGGGCATCTCGCACTGAACACCGCACTGCACGACGATCCCGAATTTGGGTATCAAGTCAGCGGCAGACCGAATTTCGCCGGACTGTTCTACCCGGGCATACCCAAAGACGCCGACAAAACCCTCGCCGGTCGCGTGGCGGCGGGAAAAGAGAAGCACGGCATATGCCCGATGTTTATCGTTAATGCTCGCATCGACCGCTTGACGCCGGCCGAGAAGTGCGTCGATTTCTACGCGAAACTCCTCAAAGCCGGAGTCAACGCTGAACTTCACGTCTTCGGCAAAGGTTCGCACGGATTCGGCATGGGCGCCGGGCCTGGAAAATCAAAGGCGCTCTGGCCGAAGAGTTTCATCGCATGGCTTAGCGATTCAGGCATAACCCCCAAATAAGGATTCAAATATGAAGTGCTGCAAGACAAGAATAACGTCAATACTGTTTCTATCGGCGATCATGTTGGCGCCGACGATAACTCAAGCCGCAGACGGATGGACGAAGATCGGCCTCGATGATTGCTACAACAGCGACGAGTGGATAAAGGCCGGCGACGCCGCGCTCGATCCGTCCAACCCCAGACGTCTGGTCGCCAAAGACGGCTCGGGCGTGCTGATCAACGGTAAGATCGGAAAGACCAAAAGCCTCGTCACAAAACGCCGCGATTACCGCGACATCGAATTCCACGTCGAGTTCATGCTCGCCAAAGGCTCGAACTCCGGGATCATCTTCCACGGGAACCACGAGATACAGATCCTCGACAGCGCACACGTCAAGAAACCCACTGGCGGGCACTGCGGCGGCGTCTATCCCCGCGCCGCAAAAAAACCGACATACCACCACATCGACAAAGGCTCGCCCCCCAGAGTCAACGCCGCAAAGAAACCCGGGGTGTGGCAGAGTTACGACATTATCTTCCAGGCCGCACGGTTCGACAAAGCGGGTAAGAAAACCGCCAATGCCAAATTCGTAAAAGTCGTGCACAACGGAATCCTGATCCAGGAAAACGTGGAGGTCCCGTACGCCTGCGGACCTAACTGGGACCGCAAGCAACATCCCCAGGGCATGATCATCATCCAGGGCGACTACGGCCCGATCGCCGTTCGCAACGTCCGCATACGAGACTGGAAGCCCGGCGTTGCGAAAGCCAAGAACGCCCCGCCGGAGGGTTTCACCGCCCTGTTCAACGGTAAGGATTTCACCGGCTGGCGGATGAACCCCAAGGCCCGGAAAATGTGGTCGATCGAAAACGGCGTGCTGAAGGCGCCCGGGCTGCTTACCCAGTGGGGCGCCGACCTGACCACGCAGAAGGAGTACAAGGACTTCGTGCTGCTGTTTGATTACCGTATGCCCACGTCGTCCGACAGCGGGATCAACTTCCGTAGACTTATACCGAAACTGAAGAACTTCGGGCGGACCGCCCAGTTGAACCTCGGAACCGGAAAACGCATGGGCCAGTTGGACAGCCTGAATCTCATGTCGAAGGAAATGAGGGAAGAACTCGGTATAAAGAAAGCCCACATGCCGAAGATCAAGCCGGTTAGTCCCAAAATCGGAGATTGGCACACGGTCAAGATGACTCTGGTGGGCAGGACGTTGTCCGCCGAACTGGACGGCGAGACAATCATTGACAAGTTCGAGTATCCCAAAAACCTCCTGGCAACCGAACCGGCGCCGATCAGCCTCCAGAAGCATCGCTTCCTGGAATGGGGCAATCCGCCAAAGAAATACCCCTGCCCGATCGAGTTCCGCAACATGTATATCAAAGAAATCAAAGACACCAAAACTGTCGCCAAACCGGGCAAACTGAACGTACCGCCCAAGGGTTTCACCGCCTTGTTTAATGGTAAGGATTTCACCAACTGGAACGCCCATCCGAGGGTCAGAGAGTTCTGGTCGATCGAAAATGGCGTTCTTAAGTCCCCCGGCCTGTTGAAGAAATGGGGCGCCGGCCTGCAGACAAAAAAGCACTATCGAGATTTCATACTGATGGCTGAATTCCGCATGCCGACTATCTCCGACAGCGGAATCAGTTTCCGCAGGCTGATCCCGAAGATTCCGGGCTTCGGAACCCAAGAACAGTTTAACCTGAGATCCAAAGGAGGAATGGGCCACCTGGAAAGCTACTACTTCCTGCCCAAACCGACAGCGAAGAAACACGGGCTGACAGAAAAAACCAAACCGCACGTTCGGTACATCGACCCAAAAGTTGGAGTATGGCACAAGGTCAAGATCACGATGAAAGGCAGGACCATCACCACCGAGTATGACGGAGAGGTTCTCCTGGACAAGTTCAAGTATCACGACTGGATGATCAACATGGAGCCCGCCCCGATCAGGTTCCAGAAGCACATTTTCGTAGACGGCGACAATCTGGGCAGAATGAACCCCTGCCCGATCGAATACCGCAATATCTTCATCAAAGACCTCAGGCCTTCCGAATAGATAATCCACAGGCGCCGCACTACAATGACAGGCATGAGAACACTATGCATCGCACTTACGTTATGCGGACTGGTCGCCCGGACCTCCGCCCAATCCCGGTCCGCAGAAGACATCGTGAAAGAGAGCGGCGTCCGGGGCGGGCTGGTCGTCCATCTGGGACCTGGGAACGGTAAGTTCACCGCCCAACTACAACGCAGCAACAGCTTTGTCGTGCACGGTCTTTACACCCAGCCGCAGCAAGTCGATCGGGCGAGAGAGCATATCAGCCGGAATAATCAATACGGTGCGGTCTCGGTGCGATATTGGGCCCGGAAGCATCTCCCATACGCGGACAATCTGGTGAATCTTCTGGTGGCTGACGAACTCGGGGATATTCCCGCCGGCGAAGTTATGCGCGTGCTGGCTCCGCTCGGGACGGCATGGATCAGGTCGGGCGAAACGTGGAAAAAGGTCGCCAAGCCCTGGCCGGCGGACATCGACGAATGGACACACTACCTGCACGGGCCCGACAACAACGCCGTTGCGCAAGACACCGTAGTCGGCCTGCCGAAACACGTGCAGTGGATCGGGTCCCCGAAATTCGCGCGAAGCCACGAACAACTCGCAAGCGTCAGCGCAATGGTGTCGTCCAGAGGGCGGATATTCTACCTGATCGATGAGGGGGTGCGGGCCGACATCCGCATGCCGCCAAGATGGATCCTGACCGCACGCGACGCCTTCAACGGAGTGATCCTGTGGAAGCGTACGATCAACAAATGGTCCGACCACATGCGCGGTTTCCGTTCGGGTCCGGCGGATCTCCCGTTCCGACTCGTCGCAGACGGTGGTCGCATTTACGTCACGCTCGGACTGGACCAGCCGGTAAGCGCACTAGACGCAGCCACAGGCAAGACGCTGACGACCTACAGGGGCTCTGACCGCACGCGACAGATCATCCAATCCGGAGAGACCCTGGTGATGTTGCTCGGCGACAGCCAGGAAGCCATCCACATGAAGCGTCGCGGAGACGAACGGGCCGCCAGCAGGATCATTCTGGCCGCCAATAAGAAAACCGGCGACGTCATCTGGCGAAAAACCGTAAGCATCGAAACACTTCTCCCACTGGTTGCCTCGGGCGATTCGCTGCTCTATCAAACAGACAAGCAACTCGTATGCCTGAAAATCAAATCGGGTGACAAGAAATGGAGCGTGACCAATCCCTGCAAGCTGGTCCGCACGGGCGGCAGGGCTTGGCAGTGGGCGGCTCCGACGCTCACGGCCCATGGCGGCATAGCATATATCGCGGATTTCCAGAAACTGTCGGCGTTTTCAATCAGCGACGGAAAGGCGTTGTGGAACTGTTCGGCAAGGGCGGGATTCTGCTCACCGCCGGACATCTTCATTATCAACGGTTTGCTGTGGCGCGGATACACGCCAAGCCGCGGAAGCGCGGATTTCGGCGAGGGCCTGGACGCCAAAACTGGAAAACTGATCAAGACCATCGACACAAAGAAAGCCTGGGCGTATGCAACGCTGGCCCATCATCGCTGCTACCGACCCAAAGCCACCAGCCGATTCATCATGTCAAGCAGATCTGGGATCGAGTTTATTAATGTGAAGTCAGGTAAGATCAACCCGAACCACTGGGTGCGGGGCACGTGCCAATACGGAATCATGCCCGCAAACGGTCTCCTGTACGCCCCACCGCACTCCTGCGCCTGCAATATCAAAACGATGCTGAAAGGCATGTACGCCTTCACCTCGTCTCATAACCAACCGAGCCCCGCCGAAGCAACTGACATCCGACATGAAACCGGCGAGGCGGTTGGGAAGGTCGAGAAAGAGAGCAGCGACAGTTCCGAAGACTGGCCGACGTTCAGACACGACAACGAACGCAGCGGCCGGAGTACTACAAGCCTTCCCGAGAATATCAGACAAGTCTGGCGGGCGAAGATCGGCGGACGGTTGTCCAGCCCGGTCGTCGGCGGCGGGAAGATATTCGTCGCCTCCGTCGACACCCACACTGTCCACGCCCTTAACGCCGCAAACGGAAAGGCGTTGTGGTCCCACACCACTGGAGGCCGCGTCGATTCCCCACCTACTATCCACAAACAAACGGTCGTCTTCGGCTCGGCCGACGGATGGGTCTACTGCCTGCGGCAAACTGATGGAGCGATGCTGTGGCGATTCCGCGCGGCGCCCACGGATCGCCTGATCGTGGTTCGCGGACAACTCGAATCAGTCTGGCCGGTCCACGGTAGTGTTCTGGTCAGCGACAATAAGCTCATCGTTGCAGCCGGACGGTCGTCGTATCTTGACGGTGGGATTTACGTGTACAAGCTCGATCCGGAAACCGGAAAGAAACTCTCAGAGACGGTCATCCACAGCCCCGACCCCAAAACAGGAGACCAACCCGACGGAGGCGTGGATCTGCGCGGCGTGTTGAATGATGTCCTGGCGGTGTCCGGAGGATCGGTGTACATGAGACACCTCAAGATCAACTTCAAGACTGGCGATGATCTGGAAATCGGCCCACCGCATTTGTTCGCACCCACAGGATTCCTCGACGACGCGTGGTGGCATCGCTCGTATTGGTTGTATGGGTCTGACGCGGTGTGCATGACGCCCGTTAATGAATCCGGATGGCAGATCTGGCCGAGAGTGGGCAATATGGTTCCGTCCGGACGAATTCTCTCCGTAGGCAAGGATACCGTATTCGGATACGGGCGGGACAAGTATCCGGGCGGAATGTCCGGACAGATTCGCGGAGGAGAGACATACCGCCTGTTCGCCGCCGAGAAGAAAGCCTTCCAACCGCTGCCCAGCAATCGAGACAAACAACATCTCCGTTACGCCAGATCCGGTCAGGCTCTCGGGCTTAAAGTGACCCAGAGGGACAGACAGCACGGCGCGCCAAGCCTGCATCGTTATCACTGGAGTCGTCCGATGCCCGTCTTTGTCCGAGGGCTTGTGCTCGCCGACAATAGCCTGTTCCTGGCCGGTCCGCCCGAACCTGACGAAGCCAGAACTCGCAAACTCAAACTCAACGCTCCAGACCAGGCCGAAGCAGCCTTCCTTGGAAAGAAAGGAGCGGTGATGTGGAGGGTTTCGGTCTCGAATGGAAATATGCTATCCAAACATAAGCTGGAGTATTCCCCGGTCTTTGACGGCATGATTGCAGCCCGAAGTCGAATTTTTATCTCATTACAGGACGGATCCCTTGTCTGTTTCGGTAAATAGGCGGCGGAGCGGAAGGTGGATCATGATGCACGACTCCATTCACTGGCGACTCACCACGGGCCTGATTCTCTTGGCGGGCGTGGTCCTCTCGACTTGCGGCGGCGGGGTCGACAGCGCATCGGCCGCCCCGAGCACCGATTCCGCCAAAGCGATTATCGAAGCTTCCGGTATTAAGGGCGGGCTGGTAGTGGTGATCGGATGCGGCAATGCGAGACTTCTGGAGGACTTGCACAAGGCGGGCCCCTACCTGATCCACGGTTTGGACGATGACCCCGCAAAGGTCGCCGCCGCCAGAAAACGCCTCCTCGGCAGGAACATCTACGGTCCGGTCACCGTCTCGACGGTGAACGATCGGCTGCTTCCCTACGTGGACAGCCTGGTCAACATGATCGTCCTTACCGGTGAGACCCGCATACCGCCCGCCGAAATGACCAGAACGCTGTGCCCCAAGGGTGTGATCGTCGACGTTCGCAAAGCGGAGATCAAGATATCCAGCAAGCACGGGACTGCAAAATTGGACGAGTGGACGCACTACCTTTACGACGCGACCAATAACGCAGTGTCAAAAGACACTCTCGTTGGACCGCCGCACGGAATACGCTGGACCTGCGGACCGAAGTACGCACGCAGCCACGAACACATGGCCAGCGTCAGCGCTATGGTGAGCGCCGGCGGTCGAATATTTTACATCATCGACGAGGGACCCATAAGCTCGGTCTACATGCCGCCCAAGTGGAGCCTCATAGCCCGCGACGCATTCAGCGGCGTGCTGCTCTGGAAGAAGCCCATCACCAACTGGGAATCGCACCTGCGAGGATTTCGCAGCGGCCCGCCGGAAATCGGAAGACTCCTTGTTGCACGCGGACAGAAAGTCTACGTCGCACTGGGTTACGCAAAGCCCGTCAGCGTTCTGGACGCCGCAACGGGCAAAGAGACCGCGACCCTTCCGGGAACCGGCGGGGCACGCGAATTGCTCCTGGCGGGCAAGCGCCTGTACGTTCTCGCCGACGACATGACGAGCGATGAGTACGATCAGCGAAAGAAATGGATCGACCAGACCGTCCCAAAGCTGGAAATAATATGGCGTTTCCCGCGCACACCGGTCCGTATGTACGGAACCCAGCGGATCGCGGCGATAAACACTGCAACCGGCAAGCTGCTCTGGAAGCGACAGTTCAAGGAGCCCGGTGAGATAATGCCCACAACTCTGGCGATCGACGCCGGAAAGGTTTGTCTCCAAACGATCTCGCACGTAGTTTGCCTGAACGCGAGCGATGGAAAAGACGCCTGGGCAGCCGCCCGCCCTGTAGCAAAAAACCGCTGGGCCTGGTCAACGCCCACACTGGTGATCCACGATGGTGTCGTGCTGACAATAGATCGCGCTGCGAAAGACAACGTGGGCAAGTCCCCTCCCGACAAGGGCAGCAAGTGGATAATCTCCAGCGGCGGTAAAACAACTGTGCAGAAAGCCGAAATGTACGCATTTGCTCTCGACAGCGGTAAGAAACTCTGGACCGCGCCATACTTTGAAAACTACAACGTCCCGCAGGATGTCTTCGTGATAAACGGCGCGGTCTGGACCGGCGCCATGCGGCGAGGCGTCGACCCGGGATTCACGCAGGGACGCGACCTTAAGACCGGCAAGATCACGGCCACGATCACCGCCCAAAAAGGATGGGGACACCACCGCTGCTACAGGAACAAAGCCACCGTTCGCTGGATTATCATGGGGCGCGGCGGAATGCAATTCGTGGACCCCAAAGGCGGGCCCAATCGGAACGTCGGGTGGGCGCGCGGCGCATGTCAATACGGAATCATGCCCGCAAACGGACTGATCTACACCCCGCAGCATTCGTGCGCGTGCAATCCCGAATCGCTGATAACCGGACTGAACGCGCTGAGTCCGCAGTCCAGCGCACAGAAAGGCCCGCTTCCGCTCCAGACCGGGCGGGCGTTTGGGAAGATTTCAGGCATCAAGTTCAGTTCGTCGAAAACCGACTGGCCGACGTATCGCAAAGATGCTCGCCGAAGCGCGTATCAAGACCTGCCCGCACCACGCAAACCGCATATCGCGTGGACAACAAAGCTCCACGCGCCGATAACCGCTCCGGTGTCGGCCGGCGGGGCGGTGTTTGTCGCCGAGACTGATCGTCACACGCTGTGCGCCATGTCTGCAGCCGACGGGAGACGACTCTGGACCTTCACCGCTGACGGTCGCATCGACTCACCGCCGACTTTGTCCGCCGGCCTGTGCGTGTTTGGAACGAGAAACGGAGCAGTCTATTGTCTGCGAGCTTCGGACGGGGCGTTGGTATGGCGGTTCGGAGTTTCGGCCGGGGATCGAAGGATATTCTCCTACGGGCAAGTCGAATCGGTCTGGCCGGTGCATGGGTCGGTTCTGGTCGACGGAGCCCGCGTGTACTTCGCAGCCGGACGGTCATCGTCCAGCGACGGCGGGATACATCTCCTTGTTCTGGAATTGAAGACCGGAAAGGTCGTCGTCAAAACAGACGTACATACATCCAGGGGTGCTGGCCCGAGAATACGGCGACAAATGCTCCCGGACATCCTTTCGCTGGAAAAGGGAGCGATATGGATGCGCGGAATGGGTGTCGACAAGAATCTCAAGCCCGTCGAGGATGCGACACACCTGTTCGCCCCGCGGGGATTCCTTGATGATACGTGGTGGCATCGAACGTATTGGATCTACGGAGAGAAAATAGAAGGCGGATACACCCACTGGCCTGACGCGGGCAACGTGTCTCCGTCCGGACGGTTGCTGGCGTTTGACGGGGGGAGGTTCATTTACGGATACGGGCGGATGGCGTATCGCATGGGCGGCGGTCACGTTAAACCGGACATGACCGGAAACTACAAACTGTTTGCCGAGATCATACCGAAACATCCCCAGAAGAAACGCACGATCACATGGACCGCACAATTGCCCTTTGTAGCCAGGGCGATAGTCCTCACGCGTGATGCTGTGCTTGCCGCGGGCGGGAAGTCCCCCACCGAGACCCCCGAGAACCACGGGCCTGGAACCTTTTGGGCGGCTTCACGCGAGAACGGAGCAAAAACAGCATCCTGCGCCCTTCCGGCGCCGCCGGTGCTGGATGGAATGGCGATAACTGATGCGGGCGTATTCGTCTCCACGATAGACGGGGCAGTAATACGCCTCAAAACCGGAAACAGGGAGAACTAGCATGAAAGCATTTGGCGCGTTGAGTTGGACTGTCGCAGCGATTCTTGGTTTAACGTCGATCTGTCAGGCTGCGAAAGCTCCGAAAGAGGAGGCGGTCAAAGGCCACCCCACGATCGTCAAACGCGAGATAACGCTCTGGAGCGACGGTACGCGCTTGTCTGGAGCCCTGCTGTATCCCAAGGACCGCAAGGCCGACCAGAAACTCCCCGGACTGGTGTTGTGCAACGGTTGGGGCGGAACGAAGGCGTTTCTGCTGAATTCCGGTATCGCACCGCGATTCGCCGCCGCCGGTTACGTGGTCATTGTTTACGACTATCGCGGCTGGGGTGAAAGCAACTGTCGCCTGGTGGTGCGAGGTAAGACGCCAAAGCCCGACAAGGATGGAAACGTGACGGTCAAAGCCCAGGCCATTCGCGAAGTGGTCGACCCGGTGGACCAGCAGAAGGACATCGACGCGGCGGTTTCATATATCTACGGCGAGCCGATGGTCGACCAGGCCCGCATCGGAATCTGGGGCACAAGTTTCGGCGGAGGGCACGTAATTTACCGCGCCGCCCACGACAAGCGCATCGCGTGCGTGGCGGCCCAGGTTGGTTCAATGCCCGACGACTGGACAAAGCTCTATCCCAAAGGGCTAAGGGACGTTTACAAGGGCAAGTCCGCCCGCGCCCGCGGCGCGATCGCTCCCATGCCCCAGGGCGGAGGCTCGGGCGGAGTATTGCAGGGCACGCCCCACCGCGTACGCATCGCCCTTTTCAATCCCGGTCAGTACGCTGACAAGGTAAAAGTCCCCACACTCCTGATCGACGCCGACAAGGAGCACTACTTCAAGATCAAGGACAACTCCGAACGCGTTCACAAGATTCTCAAGAAGAGCGGAATACCGACGGAATATCACGTACTCAAGAACACCAAGCATTACGACGTCTACCGAGGAAAATCGCTGGACATCGTGATGAAGCTCGAAATCGCCTGGTTCGACAAGTACTTGAAAGCCAAGACAAACCCCAAGACCTTCAAGTCGTCCAAACGCGACTAATTCCGCGCAAGATAGAAGCATGGAAGCAAACCAAAACATGAAAACAAGCATGGCCGGGAAGACCGGCGCGAGACAGTCACGACGCGATGATCACCCGACTCGACGCTGACGTGGGGAAGATCTTCGACCTGCTGAAGGAGTTGAAGATCGACGACAACACGCTGGTGACATTCGCCAGCGACAACGGACCGCACAGAGAAGGCGGGCAGAAGCCGCAATTCTTCAAGAGCGCAGGCCCGTTCCGAGACATGAAATGCGACATGTTCGAAGGCGGGATTCGCGTACCGTTGATCGCAAACTGGCCGGGAAAGACGCCCTGCGGAAAGACAACAGACCTCTACGCCAAGCACCCGGAAGTCGCCAAAGACACCAAACGAATAATGATAGAAGCCTTCCCCCAGCCCAAGAAATCTTAGATAAAACCGGACGCAGGCGCCTCGAACGATCGAGGCGCCTGCGTCTCCGGGAGTTATTCGCCTTTATACTTCGCCCACTGTTCGGACATCAGTTCCTTGGTTTGGACTTCCAGTTCCTGATCGCTGATCGCAGTTAATCGCCCTTCCTTCTCGTACTGGTCGATCACCCATCGGGCCAGCGGAGCGCATCGCATCTTGTTGATCCGATCGACGCCCTTCAGACCGAAGAATTCGTTGACCCACAACACCACTCCGTCCGTACCGCTCTTGTCGGTAATCGCAACGCGAGGCGGGCGGGCCAGCAGTTTTTCGGTGTCGAAGATATTGTAGATGCGCTCGTTTCGCCTCAGACCGCCGGCGTGAATGCCCGCGCGAGTCGTGTTGAACGCCCTTCCTGCGAACGGATAGTTCTCCGGAATCGGAAGACCGATGGACGTCATATAGTCCGCCAGTTCCGTAATCGCGGTGGTGTCGATCCCGCAAAGGTCGCCCTTCAATGCGATGTAGTCGAAGATGGCTCCGGCCGTCGGAGGATTTCCAGTGCGCTCGCCGAATCCGAACAGCGTGGTGTTGACCGCGTTGCATCCGTAGAGCCACGCGCTGGTCCCGTTGACGCTGACCTTGTGGAAGTCGTTGTGCCCGTGCCATTCAAGCCTGTCGCTCGGCACGCCGCATTCCTTGTTGAGTTTGTAGATCAGCTTTGGGATGCTCCTGGGCAACGCCACGTTGGCGAACGGCAGACCGAATCCCATCGTATCGCACAGGCGAATCTTGACTGACAGTTCCTCGGGAACGCCTTGACTCATCTCCATCAGGCGATCGACGAACGGGAGGACGAATCCCTCGATGTCGGCGCGTGTAATGTCTTCCAGGTGGCAACGCGGCCGCACACCGGCCTCGAATGCGGCGTCAACGACTTCGCAGTAGCTGTCCATGCATTCCTTGCGACTCTTGAACATCAGCTTGTCGAAGATGTGATAGTCCGACGAGCTGGTCAGCATCCCGGTCTCTTTCAGCCCGCACTCCTTGACGGCGCGGAAGTCGCCCTTGACCGCACGGATCCAGCCGGTGCACTCGGGGAACTTATGCCCCAGTTCGCGACAGCGGTCCAGCGTCTCGCGATCGTTCTTGGTGTACAGGAAGAACTCGGTCTGGCGGATCACGCCGTTTGGCCCGCTGAGGCGGCTGAGCAGGTCGTATATCTTGACCATCTGGTCGATCGTATACGGCGGGCGGGCCTGCTGACCGTCGCGGAACGTCGTGTCAGTGATGACAATATCGCGATCCTTGACCCCAGGCAGATCGAATTCGACCGCTTGGCCGTCAATATGTTCAATCGCGGGCTGCTCGAACTGGATCAGCGGCGGCAGGTCATGGGGGAATGTCTCCTCCACCAGATTCGGTTCGGTGGTGTCGACCAGCGGATGTGCTTTTATCTTTCCTTCTGCATCTTGCGTCACAAGCGACTCCTTATATTCAGCATGCGCGTAAAGGGCTACAATTGCTTTGAATTCCGATCCAGTAGTGTAACAATCGGAACTCTCATATGGAAGCTTACAGTTTGCGTTTATTATCCGATGCCCTGCGTATCGGGCTCGACGAGCGAGTACACGTCTGCGCTCGGGGATCACTTCGACGGCTTGAGAGTCTTCCTGACATGCTCGGCGTCCATGTCAACGCGCGGAATCGCATACAGACGTTTCTTGCCGACCTCGATGGCCTTGAGCATACGCTTGTAGTCGGCGTCGCCTCTGCTCTTGAAGACCGGCGCTCCGTCCTTGGATTTACAGAGTCCCCATCCGCCAGCCTTCTTGTCCAGAGGGGCCTGGAGCAGGGAGCTGTTGGCCGGATTCGTGAGGTTTATGCGGAGTTCAGGGCCGATCTTGGCGCTCATCGGGTACCGCTGGGGGAAAACGTGCGCCGTGACGGATCTGTCGGTCCACAGCTTGCTGGAGACGGTTACCATTTGCGTCATAGGACCGCCCAGCCAACCCCAAAAGCCCTGGTTGTTGACCTGGCGGCGATGGCACGAGAAACATCGCTTCTCGAACGGTTTCCATACGTCGCCAATTAACCAGCCTTTCGTATTCCTTCCAGTAGCGGTCTCCCAACTGTCTCGGGCGCCTATTCCGCGAACTTTCGAGTAGGCGTAGGTGCTGTAGTACGGAACGTTTGCGTCAATCCATGCGTATATTCGCTTCCGATCGGCCAACGGAATAGCCTTGCCGCACTTGGTCTTGCCCTCGATATGATCGCACAGCCGGCTGACGATCGATCCGACGCTGCGAGGCGTTGTCTCGTCGTGCCCGCCGGCGAAAGGCGCGTTGAAATTGACCGTGTCACGCTCGACCAGGTTATCGTACGAAACGCAGAAGAATCGCGTGCGATCGCCGCTGAGATCCATACCGGCTTTGGGGTTGGGCCCGCCGTGACACTTGATGCAGTATTTGTCCCAGACCGGTTGGATTACCTTCTGGTAGTCGATCAGCCCGCCGGTCCCCCAGTCCGGGCGTTTCGGCATGACAGGCGGTTTTCGCGCGGCCAGCGGTCTGGCCGATCCGGGGCTCGAGGCAAGACCGCCGCGGCGGTTTTCGTGGCAACCGATGCAACTCTGGCGTTCACCGGGCATGATGTGCATGTCCGAGCCCATGCGCATGAGCATCTTACCGTCAGCGTCCAGCACGTTCAGAGATATATTCCTCAGCGCCGGAGCCTTGAAATGCGCCGAGCCGTCGGATTCTATCGGGACCAGACCGATCAGTCTGCGAACGTGCACGGTGCCTCGCCCGATGATCGGCGTATGTCCCCAGGCCTCGCCCCCAGCCATCCGACGCGACTTGCGGACCTGCTCCATGACCTGGATGAACTTGGCCTCCCCTCGTTTCACGTGCGGCGCCAGGCCCTGGTAAACGTCCTGAACGATCAGCGTACCGCTCAGGTTGTCGGGCTTTGAGTTCATCTCCTCCGGGTCGCGGTACTTCCATTCGGGATTGTCGCACTGCGGGGGAATCACGGGCGGGGTCTTGCGGGCCTTCAGCAGCATCGGACCCCAGCAGCTCAGATTACCGGCCGATTCGTATACGCACTTGCGATTCCCACGATCATCCAGCAGATACAGACGATTCTTCCGCTCGCCGTCTCCACCGTAGGAAACCAGGAACAACCGTTCGTTGACAGGGAAGGCGTCCTGGTATCCGTGCGGAAACGTGAGATCACAGTAGACGGGGATCTCATTGGTTATGAAGCGAAAGCCCTCTCCGCGCGGCGCTTCGGGGCCGAGTTTGTTCCAGACCAGACCGAGCATACCGGCGTGATAGCTGTGATGCGGTCCGAAAACACAGACTACTTCGGGGCGACCGGGAATGGATCTGGCCTCCCAGAAACCGCCCGGGTCCTCGATCGTGTTCCCAAAGAACAACTGCATGCGACTACCGTCGGGATTCATGGACCACAGAGCGTGGCGTGCGAATACGTTCCTCTCTATTCCGTAGTCCCATCGCGTAAAGAGCACTCGCCCGTCGTTCATGATCTGCGGCGAGTGGTCGCTGTCGATATTCGCCGATACGCACTTGATTTGACTTCCGTCGCGGTTGCAGGTGTAGAGAAGACCGGCCTTTTGGCCTTGGCATTGCACCCAGGTATTGGCCCGTTCGGAGACGAACATGATCCGCCCGCTGGGAAGCGGAAGCGGGCTGATGTCGCGGCATGGGCCTTTGGTGATCTGTTTGAGGCCTTTACCGCCTGTGCCTATCTCGTATATGTGCCATCCGCCGGGTACGCCTTTCCGTATTGCCGAGAAGAAGACTGTCTTCGCATCGTACGAGAGATTCATGTCGTATATGCGCAACTCCGGTTCGGTGAAGATGACCCTCGCCGGTCGGTCAGGTTTCGCCGGATCGAATACGCAGATGCTCGCCGGCGTCGATCCGCCTGAATTGTACGGCGCTATGGCGTTTACGCCGAAAGCTCTGCAGCGAATAAAGGCTATGGGATCAAGTTTGCGTATGTGCCTCTTCCAGGTCGCCTCAATCGCCCCGGCTGCGGCGACAACGGCTTGGGCGCCGCGTTTCGGATCGCGTTTATGCAACGCCAACGCTTCGATCGACCGGAGCTTCAGGGCCGACAGATCATCGATGTAAGCCTTCCCTCCTTCGCTGGGCGGAAACTCGGCGTTGAGCTTGCGATCCATCCGGGAGACCGGCGGATCGAACATCGGCGTCATTGTCACATCAAATTTGAATTTGCGAACCCTTCTCTCGGCATCGGCGAAGCTGTGCTTGCCAAGCGCCAGGCGTTTGGACTCCGAGGCGTACGGCATGTCGCCGGGATGGAAATTGGTCCTCTTGCTGTCGTCTATGATCTCCGCTGAGCGTTGCAGCGGCAGTTGGGTATTGCTTTTCGTAACGCCGTCCAGACCAAAAGCAAATCCGTGCCTTCCGAAAAGAGAGGTGATCTTCACCAGCAGTCGATTCTCGCCGCGACCGAGCGGAACGTTCACAACCAGCGGCACGGGATAGTGGTTCGGTCCGTAGTTCCGTACGGCCTGGCCGAGTTTCTTACCGTTGACCCAGACCCGCAGGAAATCTTCGGCGTAGATCCGCATGACCTTCGTGGTCGCCTTCGAGACCGTTATCGTCCTGTACAGATAGACAGTCTCGTTTCGAGACGGCGCCGGGCCGCGAGGCAGCAGGTGACGATATCCGTCAATCCATTCCTTATGCACCTTCCACGGACGCCGCGTATCACGCATCGCCGGGAACTTCCCGGTCTTGTAGACACGGGAAAGGTCTGTCAATTCGGCGCCGGCGGCCAGGACATCGGTCTCCGGTCCGAACTTGAAGTTGAAACTCCGCACGACGTTTCCAAATTCCATATCCTTAAACGGGCCGGCGCTGTACCACTGGCTGAGTTGAACGACGCTGTTCTCTTTTGCCTTCGCCGCAGGCGCGTCGCCATCGACCGGGCATGCGATCGAGGCGAGAATACAGACTGCAATTACGCTCAAACAGGAGTGTGTTTTCATACGCCGATTGTGACGTATTGCCCCAGCCGCCGCAAGGCTTCCCTCGCGGCGTCACTGGCGAGATTTGCCTCTGGCGGGCCTTCGTTTTGGCTTGGGCTTAATCGGAACGTCCATCGCGGCGCCGGGGTCGTTTTGAGTCTTCATCCAGCGATCCAGTTCGGCTCGCAGGCGTTTCTTGACGTCGGCGTATTTGGGGTCGGCGGCGAGATTGTTCATCTCGTATGGATCTTCATCGACCCGATAAAGCTCCTCAGCCGGGCGGTTATGGAACTTATCCATCAGCATTTTGGCCCGTTTGTCGCCGTTTTTCGCAGCTTCGGTGGTAGCGGCCCACCATTGGAGATCGTACCGCTTGGCGAGAGCAACGTTCTGGAGATGCTTCTCGTGATACGGCTGGTCGTGCTTGAGATTCGCTATGTAGTGGAACTCTTCGTCGCGAAGCGAGCGAATCGGATAGGGGTTCCCTTCAGGTGCGTTGTTGTGAACACCGTAGACGAACTTGCGATGCTTCCTGGACTTACCCGTCAGTACGGGTAGGAAACTCCGCCCATCGAGCCCGATGGTTTTGGGATCTCCGCCAGCCGCCTCGATGAACGTGGGCGTTATGTCGGCAATCTGAATGAGTGCGTCGGACACGGAGCCTGGTTTGATTCGCCCTGGCCAGCGTGCGGTAAGCGCCGATCGCAAACCGATATCCCAGTTGGTCCATTTACCGAAAGCGAAATCCCACCCCTGCTCCGAAGAGAACATCACCAGCGTATTGTCGGCCTGGCCGGTTTCCTTCAGGAGCTTGAGTACGCTTCCGACCTCGCGGTCCAACTCGACAACCTCCGCCAGATATCCGATGAACGTCTTCCGCGTCGGCGGGTTGTCGTGGATGACCGGCGGGAGCTTGACCTTGTCACTGTCGATCTTCGAGGCGTCTCCCGACCGCCACGGAGGATGAGCGTTGTTTGAACAACAAAACAGGCAGAACGGTTGCTTGGGGTCTTTGGTGATGTACTGTCGGACGCTGTCGCCAGCCAGGTCTCGCCCACCAACCCTATCGAACGGGAACACGGTTCTGGGGCTGGCGTGGGTCTTTCCGACAATGCCTACGCGGTAACGCAGATCTCGCAGATAGTGACAAATGCTCTTGGTTCCAACATTGGCTCCGACATGATTGCGGGCCACTCCGCTTCGAACGGGATAGAGGCCCGTGTACAGTTCTGCGCGGAACGGGGCGCACATCGACATCGCCGCATACGCTCTGGTGAACTTCATCCCCTGAGAGGCTAGAGCGTCGATATTCGGCGTCTTGATATTCCCACCACCGTAACAGCTCAGCGTGTTGTAGGTCACGTCGTCGGCGAGGATGAACAGGAAGTTAGGCCGAACCCGCTTGCCGGATTCGCCATAGACGGACCCGGCGGCGACGGAGCCAACCGCCGCCGCCAGCCCGAATTTCATGAACTCTCGCCGTTTCATTGTCTCACTTCAGCGGATTGGGCGTGATGTTGACATCTTTCAGATCACCCATGGCCCACTGGAGCCCGGCCAGGTAGTGCTTCAGGACCTGGGGATTCCAGAAGATCTCGGCGCGATGACCGAGCGAACAATAGAACACGCGTCCCTTGCCGTGGGTCTTGACCCAGCTTATTGCGTAGTCGTTATCCTTGCGCGAACCGCCCTTCTTCTTGATGGTGTCCATATTCAAACTCAGGAGCACTCGCTGTTTCTCCCGCGAGTAGACTCCTCGATTGAACTGGTAAATCTCGTCAGTGACGGTGAACCCCTTGCCGTCAAAGGCGGCATTGATCGGATTCTCGGGATCGTCATTCTTGATGGGAACGGGCATATGCCAGGGATGGCCCGCGAAATATCCGCCCATCATCTCGCCAAACTCTTTCCACTTGTAAGAGCAATCGGTCGCCGCGTGGATGCCCATAACGGCGCCTCCGGCTTTGACCCAGTCCATGAAGCTCTTGCGAAGGGCTTCGGTGTCGGGCTTGTCGCTTGCTTCGAACTCCTTGAGTTTCTTCTCGTAGTCCGTCAGTTGCTTTGCGTACCTGTCCACCGCCTTTTTGAGTTTCGCAGCGTCCTTTATGCGTTTTGGGTCCGGTTTGCGGGGCTTGCGCGGGCCCTTGATCGTGAACAACTCACCTGTGGTGTTGCTGAGTATGACCGCGTCGAACTGCTTGATCTTGTCGGGCGTGAAGTTCGCCAGATCATCGCTGACAACAGCCTCGTAAGCGCCGGTCTTCTTGCCCATCATCGGAAGGGCGATCTTGGCTGCGTCGATCGCGGCGCCGTGTCTAAATCCGTTGCAATGACCGTAGATAAGCACTTTTCGAGCTTTGGCGGGCTTGGCTGGGGCCTTATCGGGCATGGCCTTGGTCATTTTCTCGACGTTATCGGGCTTTGCCGCCGCTGAAGACTCTGTGGTAAAAACACCGGCGATCATTGCGACTAACAAAGATGCGACAAGTATGCTTTTTGACATTCTGTTGTCTCCTGAGTATTCATCTTCCCCGGCCTGCCCGGGCGGGATCGTTATTGCTTGGCTTTGACGTCATACGCCATCAATGCGCTTCCATGACGAACGTAAAGCACGCCGTTGGCGACCACCGGGTGAGCCCAGTGTTTTCCGTCGCCGGCGGGTACTTTGAAGGAACTGATAACCTTGAATCCGCTGGGGGCGGCTTTTACGAGACCGATGGTCCCGCCCTTCTCCTCGTAGCAGTACAGCATTCCGTCGGCGAACACCATCGCACCTTTGCACTTCCAGTGCTCATCGAACTTGACCTTCCCGGTCTTCCAGTCGGCGCATATCCAGTTGCCGTCGCTATTGCCTTTCCACGTCGTACCGTAGATATGTCCATCGACCAGAATGACGCCTCCGTGGTGCGTATCGAAACCCTCATCCTTCCAGGCGACCTTTACGCTCTTCCCATCGGCCGCCAGATCCAACATCACCGCACCGTCGTTATAGCCGCTGGTGATAAAGATACGCCCATCGCTGTAGGTGGGCGAAACAGCGTGCGCCTGGCAGCGCCCGCGGTACGGGAACTTCCAAAGCACCCTGCCGTTTGTCGGGCTCACGCCGACGGCGTGGCTTTCAGTCATTGTTACGATCAGGTTTCTCTTAGCGTCTTTGATCAGGATCGGAGAGCAATACGCCGACTTGTCGCCCAGACCCTTGGTCCGCCAGATCGTCTCGCCAGTGAGCTTGTTCAGGGCGACCATAGTCGCATCCGGCCCGCCCGGAGTGCAGATAGCCTTGTCGCCGATAATCAGAATCGATTCGGCGATGCCCCAGCGAATGTTCTCCCCACCGAACTTCTGGGCGGTGTCTACGCTCCATTTCTCCTTACCGTCGGCGGCCTGGAAGCACCCGACCTTGCCCACGGAACTCATGATGTAGAGGTTCTCACCGTCCACCGTGGGAGTAGTCCGAGTGCTGGGCGGGAATTTTGAGAATCCGGCGCCGTACTTGACCTTCCACTTCAGCTTGCCTTTGAGGTCAATGGCGAACATAGTCTCCTGACCATCGACCATGCCGGTGGTGTAGATCACCCCTTTAGCGACCGACATGGATGAGAATCCGTCGCCAAGGTTCACTTTGGAGGTCCACAACAACTTCGGACCGCCGTCGGGCCAACTCTTAAGCAAACCGGTCTCCGCCGACTTGCCGTCCCGATTAGGTCCGCGGAACTGAGGCCAGTCCTCGCCAATCGCCGTCATAGCCGCAGATAACACAACAGCCGCCGCAATCGTCATTGCAATATGTTTCACCTATCCGTCTCCTAATATAGTTTGCTTTGCTTAGACGAGTATTCACTCATTGGATACTCTCTAACATGTTAACCGTCCGCAGGTCCGCCTTGCAACAGACTTCCAACGATCGTCACTCGTAGTATTTCCCGAAACGATCTAATTTTAGACCTTGCCCGATCGCCACACCGGGCATATTATTATTCAGTGTGATCCGTGAGTTTTGGGGACAAGTGGATTTACGGGCGGCGGTCCGCGGCGAATTGCCTGGTTGCGGACAGCTCCAGGGAGAGTCTCTGTGATAGAAAGCATCATCACTCTACTGGTGTTGCTCTTCGTCTTCTTTCTGGTCGGAGCAATTACAGCGTTCGCGGCGATGGGACGAGCCAACAGTCTCAGTCACTCTGTCAAATCGTATCGAGACATAATCGCGGACCTTACATCCAAAGTAGCGACACTAGCCCGGAAGATATCGCTGCTGGAGAAAAACTTCGCACCTCCGGACGAGAGCAAGCCCCCGCCGGAACTCCCCGCCGACCGCCCCGCACAAGCAGCACAGTCTCTCGGTCCGGCGGTCGAACCGCCCCGGCCTGAGCGACTTCCTGAGACTGTTATCTCTCACAACGAGGTGGAGGTAATCGAACCGGTTGTCGAACCGCCGGAAACCCAACCCAAACCCCCGCCGATCCCACCGCCCACACCGGTAAAACTCACCGCAACGCCCGCAGCATCGCAAACCACAACCAAACCGGCTGAGCATCAAACTGACTGGGCCAATCTCGAATCCGCCGCCGGTAAGCGATGGTTGACCTGGGCGGGCGTTGTCATTCTGTTCCTCAGCGCCGCATTCTTCCTGGAACACGCGTTCTCTGTCGGTTGGATCGGACCGGGCGTGCGCGTGCTGCTGTCGGTTATCGTCGGAGTGGTTCTGCTGGTGTTGGGCGAGTATTTCCTGCATCAGGAAATGCGCCCGCTGGGACGGGGACTAATCGGCGGAGGCGTAATGGTCCTGTACGCCGCTCTTTTTGCCGCTTACTCGCCTAATGTCTTCGAAGCACCCGTAATCGCAAGCCAGTCCCTCACGTTCTCTCTGATGTGCGTAGTTACTATAGTCGCGATGGCGTTGGCGATTCGCCATGACGCGATCTCGATATCATTCCTAGCCGTGCTCGGGGGCATGCTCACACCGCGCCTGGTCTCAACCGGAGCCGACGCACGGGACGTACTGTTCTCGTATATTCTGCTGTTGGACCTGGGAGTTCTGGGAGTAGCGTTCTACAAGAAATGGCGAGCGTTGGACATTCTCGCGTTTGTGGGCACGCTCGCTATGTTCTGGGGATGGTTTCACAAATTCGGAGTCGGAGCTCCGATCGGTCCCCCCCTGGCGTGGTTGGGCGCATTCTGGGCGGTCTTTGCGATCGTACCGGTCGCGCACCACCTCAGGCACAAGACACACCTTACCATCGAACGTCTGCTCATGTCGCTGGTGAACGCGACGTACGGATTCGCTTTCGCATACCAGATACTCGCTGACCGCCCGGGCGATCTTGCGTGGGCGGCGATGGTTATGTCGGGCGCTTACCTGACGCTTGGAGCGCTCGCAAAGCTGCGATGCGACGACGCTAAGGCAATGTTCGGATTCATCTCTTTGTCGATGATGTTCCTCACGCTGTTCGCCCCGTTGCGTTTCGCCCTGAATGGAATAACTCTGGCCTGGTTGGCTGAGGCGGTTGTGCTGGCGTATCTGGGATTCCTGTTCGATTACCGCCCTGTCCGTATCGGCGGTTTCATCACTCTGCTGTTGGGCGTCGGGCGAATCGTCTGTGTTCATTATCCAGTTGCGATCTGGACGGACGCCCAGACAACGCCCTTCGCCAACAAGAACTTCTGGACGATGATGTGCGCCCCTGCAGCAAGCGCTATGATTGCTGTCGTACACCAGGGATACCGCCGCAAAGCCGAGCCTGAAGACAAGCAGATTCAGATAATTTGCACGATTGGCGCCAGTTTGCTGGCGTTGCTGCTGGTCAGCTTTGAAATGGATCAGTGGTTCCGAGCGAAAGAAGGCTTATCCTTCGCTTACCGGCGATATCTCAGCTATTCGTCGCTAGCCGTACTGTGGTCGCTGGGGGCGGCGGCGTTTCTTGTTGGAATGAAAAGCCGGATGTCCCGGGCGCTTCGCATCACCGGGCTCTGGCCGCTGGCCGGAGCACTGCTTCTGATCGGATGGACTTTCACCATCGATCGAGGCCGAGCACATATGCTCGCGATCAATCCGCTGTTTGGCGCATCGCTGTTGGCATGCGGGGTGATGTGGGCTTACACCCTCACGTGGAAAAACCTGCAGACGAAAACCACATTCGCAATAGGCGCAGGACTGGTGACTCTGCTGCTGTTCAGCATGGAACTGGATCGCTGGTTCCAGACCCTGGATATCGCCGGGCCTTACCTGCAATATCTGCATGACTGTGCAATCGCCGCGCTTTGGGGCGTGGGAACGTTGGCGTTTCTTGCAGGCTCGAGATGCAAGTCGATGGCCCGTCCGCTCCAGGCCACAGGGCTGTTGCCCCTGGGCGGAGCGGCGGTATTGATCGGGTACGCATTCGTCGCCCATGCGGGTTTGCCCCAGACGCTCTTTGTTAACCCGCGATTCGGTGCGGCTGCATTCGTTTGCGTGGTGATGTGGATACACAGCTTCAGTTGGTCCGAGTCGCAGCCAAAGACAGGTTCCTGCATCCTGAGCAGTTACGCAACTCTCGCCCTGGTCTGCGCTGAAGTTATTCCATGGGTATGGCGGATGGCGCCGCAATGGGGGATTGATCAGCAGTATACGGCATGGTGGGCTTCGTCGATGCTGCTGTCAGCGGGCGCAGCGGTTTACCTGCTGGTCGGAAAGGTCAGGCGCGTAATCGAGGCGTATTCAGCCGGACTGGCGCCTCTGGCGATTGCCTGGATGTGCACGCTCCAGGCGTATTTACTTCACACGCAAGGCTATACGATAATGTTCCTTAATCCGCGTTTCGTCGGCGCCATGATCACTCTTCTGATTATGCTGGCGTGGGCGATGGTGATGCGCACCGATCGTCAAATGTCTACGAAGCCCAGCGAGGCGATTGTACCGCTATACGTCTGGTTTACGGTGTCGCTTCTGGCGCTGTTGACTACCGAACCGGTCGGATGGTTATATCGCAACATCACCGATCCCCGCCAAGCCGCATGGACGGCCCAGATGTCGGTTACCGTTGTCTGGGGGCTGTACGCATCGGCAATGCTGTCGATAGGCTTCTGGCGGCGTGTTATGCCTCTGCGACTGGCGGCCCTTACGCTATATGGATTTACGGCGGTGAAGCTGCTTCTGGTGGATATGGCCAATGTCAGACAGATCTATCGAATCATCTCGTTTTTCGTAATGGGTCTGCTGATGGTGGCCGCGTCCTACGTCTACCACAAAGCCGAGAAGCGACTGAAGAAATCCGACCAGGCTGCGGCGGACCAATAGGGAGTATCGTTAGCTCTTTCACTGACTTGGGTTATCTGGTGAAGCGTCGTGGCGGCGGGCGCCGCTGGTTGGCGCGATGATCGGTGGAGAAAGTCCGGGGTTGGGCTATGGATTTATTCACTGCAACGCTGTTGACAGATAGCATTGGGTAGTGTATTCTATTTAATTGATACGGGTCGGGCGGCAGTCATGTCGGCGCCCGCCATTGTTCGCTCATGGGATCGACCGCTTCGTAGGTCTTGGTGATCCTTAGTAACTTAGCATAAGGGATATGCGAACAGATGAAAGGATTGAGCGGTAATACACATCGGATAGCGTGGCGAGGTTTGCTTGCCAGTGTGCTTGTGGCGATATGCGTTGCTCAGGCTGCGGCCCAACCGGCGGCCTCACGCATTTACGACGAGCAACTTCGCGTCAAACTCGACAATCTCGATCCCGAGACTCGCGAGGACAAGGTCGACGTAGGCGGATGGCTTAACATCGCGTTCTTCGACTATGACGACGCCACAGCCCGTACTGAGCGTCAGATGCGCCAATACGAACTCAGAGCCTGGGCGAGTATGAACCTCCGGGGCGTCCACAAGTTCTACGTTCGCGGATTGGCTAGCCTGGACGACTGGTCGGGCAACAGGAGCGACGAGTGGGGTACTGAAATCGAGCGGGCCTGGTATGAGGTCGACCTTGGCAAGCTCCTTGAAAACCACTCAGGAAGACGTCCGCCGATAGGCGTGCGTATAAAGCTGGGGCGGGATTTCATGAGTATAGGAACCGCCCTGGTGCTCTCGACTACTCTGGATATGGCCAGGGCTGAAGTCACCATCGGCGACTGGGAGTTGATGGGATTCATCGGCCACACACTCAGAGATTCGTGGAACATCGATAACTCCCCCGCGGTGGCCAATCGCCAGCAACGGTGGATATCAGGCTTCCAAGCGACGTATCTGGGCTTCAACCGACACCGCCCGTTCGTGTATTTCATGCACAACGACGACAATACCGACCCCTCCGGTTCGATAGCCGGACCCGGGCAGAAATACGAGTACAACTCGGACTACATCGGCATGGGCAGCACGGGAACCCTCTGCCTGCCGAACCTGCGATACAGCGTTGAAGGTGTCGCTGAACTGGGTAGGACCTACTCGTCAGGGAGCTTCCCCGACGGCTTTGAGCCCGGGCAGAGCGATCGCATCCAGGCATGGGCTGTCAACGCGGTGCTCGAGTATCTCTTCGTAGACTGCCCCACCAAGCCCAGAGTCGGATTTGAATATCTCTTCGCCACAGGCGACAGCGATCGCTCCACAGCCCCCATCGGAACGGATGGCGGCAATCGAGCGGGAACTCTGGACCGTGGATTCGGAGGATTTGGTTTTCGCGATCTGGGCATAGCCTTCTCCCCGGAAATCTCCAACATCCACGTGTACGCGATAAATGCTAGTTTCTTCCCGCTGGAACACATCGAGATGTTCGAAGCGATGGAACTTGGAACCAAACTGTTCTTCTACAGCCGGGCTCACGGATCGGCTCCGATCAGCGACCCGACGACCACCAGTGAAGCCCAATCGACAGGATTTGAAATGGACTTCTTCTGCAACTGGCGAATGACCAGCGATGTGGCGTTGACGGTGCGGTACGGTTCGTTCTTCCCGGGAAACGCCTATGACGGCGGAGACAAGTCGGCCAGGCAGTTCCTGTATGGCGGACTGGTTTTCAGCTTCTAGAAGATTGCGATGGCCCGACCGGACCGCGCGGGCGGCCTGACAGGCCTGTAGAATAGGAAAAAATGCGATGCATGTGACATCACGGCGCTACTATTTTCTGATAGCAGGATTGACTGCGGTCGCGGCTTTGGGCGGTTGCGCCCCTTCGCAACTAACGGTAGCCGACGAAAACGCAACTCTGCCTAAAGGCGAGAATTCCGCGGCGTTCCTCGACAGGATGTCTTCTCTGGATACTGTCACCCAGAACGACGCCATGCGAGGTCTTCTCATGCTCGAAGGCGGAGACAAGACCGATACATTCAAGCAGAAAGTCGATCTTCTGATCGACAAGAAGATAATCTCCCCCACAGGCTCCTACAACGCTTCGCACGAACTGTCCAGAGGACAACTGGCGCGCATGATCTGTTGCGCGTGTAAATTGTCGGGCGGACTCGTCCTGAGACTCACCGGTCCAAGCGAGCGATACTGCCTGCGAGAACTTCAGTACAGAAAAATGATGATAGACGGCTCGGTTTCTGCAAAGGTCAGCGGAATGGAATTCGCCTCAGTGCTGACCAGAGCCGAGATATACAAACGAACACGGAGGTTCCCTGACATGGTAGGTGATACCGACTAGCAGGAGAAGATCATGCTGCGATATACGATTATTATAGGGGTTGTGGTTGCCTTGTCGACAGGCTCAATCCTGGCTCAAGCCAAGGCTCCCGCCGCCGATAAGCCAGCGGCCTCCAAAACCGATAAAGCCGCCAAACCACCCGTCAAGCCCGCCGCCAAGGCTCCGGCGAAGAATACAGCAGACAAGCTTCAGGTCACCGTGGTCTCAGTATCCGGAATCGCCGAACAGCGATCCGCCGCAGAAGAAAAGGCCAAATGGGCGCCTATGAAGGCCGGAGACGTCCTGGACGAAATGACGCTCATTCGCACGGGGCTCGGCGGCAAGGTGGTGCTGAAGTTTTCGAACAGAGGGAATGTCACTGTAAAGAGCGGTACAAAAATCGGCATTGCGTCCTTCCGCAAACAGGGCAAACTGGTCAAGACCAGACTCGGTCTGAAGTACGGAGCGATCCGTGCAAAAGTAGACTCCACAAAGGGCGCCAATGATTTTCGCGTCCGAACGGCTGTGGGAACGCTTGCAGCACGGGGAACCGGAGGCGATATGGCCCAGTGGGGTGATTTCTCCTTCCAGGCCAAAGGAACGGACGGAGCGTGGCAGACACAGATATCCAACAGAGTGATTTCCCTTCTTCAGGGCGAATGGACTGACAAACAACTGGGGCAACCGCTGGCTGCAATGCTTGCCAAGCATGGAGTCAAAGTTGGCGATCGATTCGGTGGGCTGACACTGGGTGAACTCAAGAATCTGCTGATCAACGGTGGTGGCAGAGGAATCGTAGGCTTCATCGGAAACGCCAAAGGCCATGGCGCTCCGAGGCTGATCAGGCGCCGGATCATGCAGCAGAACAATAACGTGTCAGGCGGGCCTGTAGGCGGTTCGGACGACCCCGACAAGTACGCCGACGATCCCGAACGCGGGCGCGGGCGTTAAGGCGCATCAGTATTGCACTTGCCTCAATGAAGCGGTGAGATTAGGCTCTTGGAATGATTTACCGGGCTCTGAGAACATCTCGCCCGCTGGCGGCTTTTCTGCTGGGGCTTGCCGGAACGTTACTTATCCTGATCGCCTTCTGGACCGGTCTGGACCCCCGCACCGAGCTTATCGCACTTGACATGCGTTTCGGTCTGACCGACGCCCCGTTGCCCAACGATATCCTCCATGTCAATATAGATGATGGAAGCCTTGAGGATATAGGTCGCTGGCCGTGGCACCGCCAGAAACTCGCCGCAATCATCGATGTCCTGAAAGAGTGCGGCGCCAAGGCGGTTATGGTCGACTTGATTTTCAGTGACCCGCAGGAACTCCGCTTTGAAGCACCTGCATACGAAGTATACGCCGGCGGTGATCAGGAAATTCTCTCCCAAAATCTGGCCCAGCCTATCTTCGACGACACAATCCTCGCTACTTCGCTGGCCGAAGCAGGAAACGTGTTTCTAACGATGCACGTGGACACAGAGGCGGGAGAATCGGCTACTACAGAAGCCTATGACGCGATGTCGCAGTTGATGTCCGACAATCCTCACGCTGATCTGCAAACAGTCCTCAAAGGCGTTTCGGGGTCTCGGAAGTCAGCAATAAAATCTTACTTGCACCACCGCTCGCTCGTGGCGACAGAACGATTTTCCATTCCCGCCGATTCCATAGGAGTCATGAATGTCCCATCGGGACGGGTAACTCCTCCTCTTGTTTCATTCGCACAGCAGGCCGCCGGGATTGGGTGCGTGAACAGCGTTCGCGATCCGGACAAGCTCGTACGGCGAAGTCCGCTTTTCTTTCGAGGCCGCGGAGGCATATATCCTCAGTTTGCTTTCTCATTGGTGATGAACGAACTTGCGTCCAGACACGGCGGTATTGTTTCCATGAGGGGCGATGAATCAAGCTTCACTATCAAATGCAAAGATGGAACAGAGCGGATGATTCCCCTGGACCGCGATGGGTTCATGGTAATTCGCTGGCCTCGACAGGCGATTAACAGCCCCACATACGGCGTAGACAATATCTCCGCGGCTGAAACGGTGGGAATATGGCGTATAAAAAACAGCCGTCGGATCAATGCAAACCGTATCCAGGGGCTCCGAGTTCGTTTTATCCACATGGGTAAGCAACTGCCCGATGACGAGGAAATAAAGAGCCTCTACCACGATGGTTACGTCGAGGACAGCAAACTCTTCGATTTCGCGTACACCGAACGTCTGGCCGCTGAGCAGAAACTGCGTATGACCAGCCTGTACGCCCCGTCAAGAATACCGGACACGACGCTTCTGGAGAAACTCCGGCTCAAAGAAAAGAACATACAGCAACGCCTTGAGAGCAACCTGGGGGCTCTTGTGGAGAAGTTGCGAAAACCAGGCAATCTGGAGATATTCCTCGGTAAGCCTCAGTCATCAAGCACAACCCAGCCGGCGGATAATTCACCGGAACAACAGGCGTTTGTCAAAGCGATGACAAAAGCTAAAGAACTACACGCGATGGAGACCGAACTGCACCGAGCGAACCTGGAGAGCGAAAAAGAAATCCGGATTCTAATGGACAGACTCAGGCCGCAGATCGCAAACAGAATTTGCCTGTTGGGCGCCACAGGAACCGGCGTGCCGGACTTCGTACCCACTCCGCTGGGACCCAAAACCCCGGGCGTATTCGTACACAGCAACATCATCAATACGATCCTTTCGGGCGCCTTCGTGTACCCCGCGGGTATGCTGGCCAACACGCTAACCATACTTCTCGCGGGAATCCTGGTGTCCTTCCTGGCCGCGACCCGCCCGATCCTGCAGGCCGCCCCGCTGTCGCTGCTGGCGGCGATTGGTTATGCGGTGTTCAACACGTTTGTGGTCTTTGCTTGGTGGGGAATCTGGTTAGCGTTTGTCGCACCGCTGGGGGCGATGCTGCTTACGTTCCTCTTTGTCACCGCTTTCCGGCAGTTGACCGAGGAGCGGGCGAAGCGACACATACGCGGCATGTGGGCGCAGTCCCTTTCGCCTGCGTTAGTCGAACAAATACTGAAGAACCCGGAGATGGTCAACCTTGGCGGGCAGAATACCGAACTTACATGCATGTTCTCGGACCTGGCGGGCTTCACGCCTCTGTCGGAATCACTGGGACCGCAGAAAACGGTCGCTCTGCTGAATCGGTACTTTGACGGCGTGACCGATATCGTTCAGACTCGCTGCGAAGGATACCTGAACAAGTTCCTTGGGGACGGCGTGTTTGTGCTGTTCGGGGTCCCTATCAAAATGGACGACCATCCGTCAAGAGCAATCGACGCCGCCCTGCTGTGTCAAGCGGAAGTCGCCCGACTCAACGAAGCACTCGCCGAAGAACTCGGCGGCGAGGTCAAACTGAAAGTTCGCATCGGACTGCACGGGGGAGGGGCTATCTTCGGCAACTGCGGTTCGACCGAAAAAACGGACTACACCGCCATCGGCGACTGCGTGAACTTGTCGGCCAGACTCGAGTCGGCAAACAAGTTCTTCGGCACGAGGATAATCGTAAGCGAACACACATGGAACCTGTGCGACCGCGACGACCTGCTGGTTAGACCGCTCGGAAACGTGTTCATCACGGGCGTAAGGGACTCGTTAAACATACTGGAGGTAATTGGACCTGTGGAAGAGGTCGGCGAGTCCCATAGCAAAGCCGTCTCTCACTTCGCCCAAGCGATGGATATGATCTCCCATCGTAAGTTCCCCGAGGCCCGCACACAACTCCAACAAGCCGATCAACTCCATCCCGACGACACGCCGACAAAACTGTACCTGGACATCTGCAGCCACTGCATCGGTTGGGGCTCGGAAATCAACGCATGGCCTGTAGAATGCGAAACGGCGGGAGGCGTAGTTCGCCTGGCCTGGCCGGAAAACGTCTAAAACTCCCAACATCCGCCCCCGACAGATTCCGTCGTCAAGTCTTCTTAATGATAATCACGGTCAGGTCGTCAGCCTGTTTCAGGCCCACTGTGAACTCCTCGACCGCCTTGCAGATTGTACTTATCATTTCCGCCGACGACTTGTCGCGATTATCCCGCAGCAGCGCCCTGAGTCTGGCCATTCCGAACATCTCGCCGTCAACATTCGCGGCCTCAAAGAATCCGTCAGTCGTGATCGCCGCAAAATCTCCGGTTTGGAATTGCCTGGCTACGACTTGGCTGTAGTCGGCCTCCTCCATTACGCCCATTGGCAATCCGGTTGAGGGCAGTTCGTCGAATTCATCCCTTTGGTAATCGTAGAACAGCAGCGGTCCGTGCCCGGCTGACGCATAGGTCACACCGGCTGTTATCGAATCGAGCATTCCCAGGAAACAGGTGACAAATCGGCCCTGAAGATCTCGACACAGCAGATTGTTGGCGGTGGTCAATATCGCCGACACATCCTGCCCCTGCATCGCAATCGCCCGCAGCATCGCCCGGGTCTGGGCGATAACAAGCGCCGGGCCCACACCGTGCCCGCTGGCGTCTGCGACCGCCAGCAACCACCTGCCGTCAGCCAACTGCAGAAAGTCAAAAGTATCCCCGCCCGTATCGTCCGCCGATTCAGAGAAACCTGCGACATCGAATCCTGTTATCAACGGCGGACCCGCGGGCAACAGCGCCCGCTGGATTTCCCGGGCGATCTCCATCGCACGCTGCATTTCCTGTTTGGCGACGTAGTGTTCTATCAGCGTCGCTCGCTGCAACGCCACGCCGGCCTGGGCGCCCAATGTTTCGGCAAGATTAACGTCCGAGTCGCTGAAGTCGCCTCCCCGCTTGTTGAGCACCTGCAGCACACCGACAAGCCCGCCCTGGTGATCGCTCAGCGGAACGGACAAGATGTTGCGGGTGTGAAAACCGCTCTTATGATCTGTTGTAGCGTCGAAGCGATCATCGTTGTAAGCGTCTGGAACGTTTATGGTTGACCTACTTTGTGCGGCGGCTCCGGCCAGCCCCCTGTCGGCGGGAAAACGAATCTCTCCGCTGCCGGCGGCGACAATGCTGACAAGCTCATTGGTCTCCTCCTCAAAGAGGAAGGCGCTGGCCCGTTCGGCATCGAGCAGTTCCATGCTCCGATCGATTATCAACTGCAGCAGATCCCCGATATCAACCGTTGCGGCCATCACGCGAGTAATATCCAGAACCTTTTGAAGGTCAGCCAATTCCCTGGAGTCTTTTCCTGGCATCCATCGTCTCCATCGCAATCCGTTCAATCACACAGACTATAGCAACGCCGCAACGCCGGGGCCATTAGAATCTGCCTAATATCACCCCGATCCCCACAAGCAATCAGGTGAATATCCCACCGAGAACTTCATCAAGAGCGATGTCAAGGATATCGTCGATATCCGAGAATCCATCGTCAACGTCCGAATCGGCGATCAGATCACCGCGATCCAACAAGTGCGTCACCGGTTGCCGACCGGGAATCTCGCCCCGGTCGCTGACGCTCGGAAGCCCGCCCACGTTAATGTCCAACGGAATCGCGCAGGTGAGTACATCTGCGTTCTGCGGCCGTTTCGCGCGGGTTCTCTTCGCATCTGGTTCCAGCAGCATCCGATCCTCGCGACGCGGGGCTCGCTTCTTGAGGGGGCGAGTCTTTGACGCAGCCGCCTTCGGCTGGGCCTTTGCCCGGGCCGAATTGGCGGGTTGCACAACTGCGCTGCTCGACAGCTCCGTATTCATCGGTGCGGCCGCCGCTGACGTTCCGTGGTTGGACCGCAGTATCGCAAAGTCGCCCAGATCGACATCGCCGTCACCGTCAAAATCGGAATACAAACCTTGATCCTTCACACCAAACTGATCCGCAAAGAGATCAACATCCGCATTGTCGACCGCACCATCGCCATTGATGTCGCCAAGGGGCGTATTCCTCCTGCTGCCGAAAAGAACTCCCGTTTCGATCTGTCCGGCTTCAAGCGCCACCGAGTGCTGCCCGACCATCGGATGGACCAGGTGCGTGCTCTTGCCCGTTCCCACGAACGTTCCAGGTCCGGAGTTATAGCTCAACAGGACATGACGCCCGAAAAATTGCGAATCCTTGACGCCGACGGTCGCAAACTCCCCTTCGGCGCCTTCGTCGCTGCTTACCAGATCGCTGTAGCTCAACGTAACACGCCCATCAGCACGCAGAACGGCCTGGAACGTCAGCGAGCCGGGGTCCAGTGCGTCAAAGAACTCAACATGCTGCCATTGAATTATCAGGCGCTGGTCGGCTCCGCTTCCGCGGACCTCCCAGTAAACCGCGGAATCGGGAGATCCGCTGATAACCAGATCGTCCCAAAACACCGCTATCGCCGCGCCCTCGGGATACAGGCTCAGATTGCCGTTAAGCCACGACACGGCCTCAGCTTCAAAAGTCAGCAGACCGTTGGAGTTTATGTATATCTCGTCGTAAACTGAATCGTACAGCGGGAACTCAAAACCGCCCAGATCTACAGCCGACAGATAGTGGAAATCATCATCCGCCGCAACCAGCACGCCCTGCCCCGAACTGCTTATGTCCTCAAATTCCAGGGCGCCGGCATGTCCAACATATGATGTGGTGTCTTCGATCACGGGATACGTCCGCGTCCAACCGGTCTGGGCCACCTCACCCACCACATGCACGCCCGAGGTCAGACCCGCAAATGAGAAGTTCCCTTCCGCATCAGTTGTCGTCGAGGTCTCGCCGACATCGAGAACACCGTCAACATCGCTGTCCAGGAAAACCGCCCAGCCGACCAGCGGGCTCTCGCCGTCATCCTGAATCCCGTCACCATCAAGATCGTCCCACTTGTTACCGTGGATTTCCGGGCGACCGAGAAGGTTTAGCGTCAAATAGTAATCGCCGATCGAATCCCCAAACCAACTACCGGCCACCGAGGGATCGTAGTCGAAATTACTGTAGCCCGACACGCCGATGTAGTAAGTGCCCGCAACAGTCAATTCGTACTGGATCAGGCTGTCGCGGAAATCCCAGTCATCGTTGCGGGCCAGTTCGGCGCCTGCAGCGTCGAACAAGCGAAGCACAGTATCCAATTCGCTGAACATGACATCCGTGTCGGTTTCGGCTCTCAGCGTGACTGGCTCGGTAATCTGCATCTCGAACAGATCAACGTCATCCCAGCCCCAGACTCCATCGCCAATCTCTCCGCTGAAAGACGCCTCGCCAACCCCCGTCAGACCGCTGGAAACGGCTGTAGCGAGAGTATCATTGGGTTCAATGGCTCCGTAAGGCGAGAGTATAGTGAAGAAATGCTCCTGGTCGCTTCCGTTATTCAGGGCGTTCCCGTCCGGATCGCGCACCGGACTAACTCCGGACCCCACAATTGTCAGGCGATAGTCCTCCAGCGTCAGCTCCGCCCCTAGTGAAATCACAACACGGTTTGCTTCAGGCTGGCTGAGGTCGGAGTCGCCGATGACGAATATGTTGTCGTCGGCGTTGTCGAAAATATTGTCGGCTCCGTCATCCCTGAGCATGAAATTCACACCCACGACCGAAGTCGGTTCGATACCCTCGCTGAAGTACATGCTGATCGTGTCCACAGGAACCGATCCACCCGAAGGACTCACCGACATCACCCTGGGCCCAAACGTACCCAACGCCAACAGAGCGTTGTAGGCGTTCAAACGCCCGCCGGTGATCGTTTTGCCCGCCAGAGATGCAGCCGGATCCAGGCCGGCCAATATGGCGTCTTTAATCTCGCCAGCGGTCGCACCGGGCTGGGACGCAGACAGCAGGCCCGCTACGCCTGTAACGTGCGGAGCAGCCATCGAGGTCCCATCAAACCAATCGTACCCTCCCCCCGCCACCGTTGAGTATATCGACACGCCCGGGGCTCCGAGATCCACCGTCGTCGCTCCGTAGTTTGAGAAGTGCGCCAATTGGTCATGCCGATCAGTAGCCGCCACAGACAGTATGTACTGCGAATCGTAATTGCTCGGGTACGTGGGATAAACGTCGTTGTCCTGTCCTTCGTTGCTGGCCGCGGCGATAAAGAGAATTCCTTCCCGCCCGGCGATTTCTATGGCGTCCAGCAACGCCGACGAATACAACGAACCGCCCCAACTGTTGTTGGCGGCCACCACATTGACACCGTGATCCCGCCTCATCATTGTCGCGTAGTTCAGCGCCTCAATGGCGTCGGAAGTGTATCCCGATCCGGAATCATCGAGGAACTTCAACGCCATTATGCTGACGTCCCAGTTCACACCGGATACGCCCGTCGCATCGTTTCCGACGCCTCCTATCGTCCCTGAAACGTGCGTTCCGTGATCGTGGCCGTCCATCGGATCGTTATCGTCATTGACAAAATTCCACCCGTAGACGTCATCAACGTATCCGTTCGAATCGTTATCGATGTCATCACCGGCAATCTCACCGGGATTCATCCAGAGATTGTCGATCAGATCCGGGTGCGTGTAGTCAATACCGGTGTCAATCACCGCAAGCACGACGCTGGATGAACCGGTGGTGATGTCCCACGCCTCCGGGGCGTCAATGTCCGCATCGATCACCCCTCCGGATTGACCGGTGTTGTGCAAACCCCACAACGAACCGTCCGTCACCGCCGGATCATCTGGAATGGTGGACGAGATAGTCTCGGAAAGCGAGTACGCGAAATTAGGTTCGATGTACAGGACGTCGGCTTGCTTGTTAGCCCAATCCATCGCCTGGTCCGGCGAGAGTCCGGGGGCTTTGAGCAAACCGAATTGCGTCTGCCCGATGCCTTTGAGAGTCTCGTGTTCAATCCCACTGCCGATCAGGCTGCTCTCCAGCGAGTTGATCGCGTCCGCCCCGCCCGGACCGTCCTTAAGGCGAACGATCCACTCATCGGCCCGGGCCTGCACGGCTGCACCGCGCCACTGCACGGAAACCGGAGCAGCCGATTCCGTAGCGGCTGACAGCAACAGTCGCGGTTCAAGACTTTCAAACTCCGGTCGCCGCGAGGCGTAATTGAACATTGTCCCATCCATTTCCAACCCTCACTCATCCGCAACCGGGGCAAGCTCTGCAACCGGAGACAGTTCGACCTGCCGTCAGTGATGTCAGGTCAACCCCATTATACGCATAAGCCGCGAAAAACAAAACTTTTCGCACTCCACAGGCCCAAAATCGCTCAATACGCCATCTTGTTGCGAATCACGCCCTTTACCGACTCTGTATCGCGCCGGGGGATGAAATGGATATGTGCGTGCATGATATGCTGACCGGCGGACACTCCGCAATTGGCCCCGACGTTGAAACCGGTGATCAACGGGTCTATCCCAAGGGCTCGGCGCTTGAGGATCCCGATCATCTTCATCGCGTCGGACCTCTCTTCGTCGGTCATGGAGAAGATGTCTTCGGTGTGCCTCAAGGTGACTATGAGCATATGCCCCGGAGCCACCGGTTTGGCGTCCTCCACAGCCGCCACCGTCCCGAACGTCTCCACGATCTGGGACTCAAACATTTTCCCGCAGAATTGACAATCTGAATCTGGCGTATCGGTCGACAAATCTCTTCCCTTATCCAAGGCCCGCACTACGGGCGACAACGAACCGGTGGACAATATCGCCGCACCGACAGTGTTTCAAGCATTTGCTACTTATCCTTGCCCACCTTCCCGGCGCGCTTCGTCTTACGTCTGTTCGGCTGTTTCTTCTTCCTTGGCAAACTGCGCGCCTTGGCGTTCTGTTCGGTCATGAATTTCGCCAAAGCCTCTGGAGAATCACGCTTCTCGAACGCAGCTTTCGCGGAGTCGCCGGTGGATATCATCCACTTAAGCAGTTCGGAACGCATCTTGTCGATCTGCGGTTTATACTCCGCATTATCGATTAGATTGTTCAGGGCGTCGGGATCCTTCTCGAAGTCGTAGAATTCTTCGACCACCCTGTATTGGAAGAGCTTGACGCGTGCGGCGATCTTCGGGTCGCGGCCTGCGGCGGCCTGCATCGCCTTGAAACTCCGCCCGCTTTGCGACTCATTCTTGAACACCGTCTTGCCGTCGGACCACGGGTTGAAGAGGTATCCGAACCGCTTGTTCTGAACGGTTCGCATGGGAAAGCGTTTTCGCCCGGCCGTCTGGTGGAACTGCGTAAAGACCTGGTCCCTTCCGCCCTGCTTGCCGCCTTTGAGTATCTCAAGGAACGACACGCCGTCCAGCCCGTCTGTCTTCGGCAGGCCGGCGGCTTCAAGTGCGGTGGGCATGAAGTCTATGCCCGAGATAAAGTGCGTTTTGTCGACCTTCGGGCCTTTGATCACGCCGGGCCAGCGAACGATCCACGGCGTGCGGGTCGAGTGCAGATAGCAGTTGGTCTTGGCGAACGGAAGGGCCATTCCGTGGTCCGAAATGAACATCACCAGAGTGTTTGGCGCCAGACCGGACTCGTCAAGAGCCTTGAGCAGCGCACCGACGGTGTCGTCGCATCGCTTCACCGAACTGTAGTATTCGGCGATCTCGCGCCGGACTTCCGGTATATCAGGCAGGAACCCCGGCACGTCGATTTCGGCGGGCTTATATGTTCGAGACGGCGGGGTGAGCTTTCCGCCTCTGCGCATACCGGCCTCCTGGTCGCTGCCGGAGAACGGGCGGTGCGGATCGTGCGAATTGGCCATCATGTGGAATGGCTTGCCTTCTTTCCTGGCGCGAACGAAGAACTCTTTGGCGTAGGTGTAATAAAGTTTGGGGTCGCGTCCCTTGCCAAGTTGCGGCATGTCGTAGCTCATGTCCCATTTGAACGACGGTTTCGGTGAGGAATGCCCGACCTTCCCGAGAATCCCGTTGAGGTATCCGCCAGCCCGCAGTTTTTCGGTAACCAGCGGAATGTCCCTACCGGCGGGGAGGCGCTGAAAACCCTCAATACCGCTCCGATGCGGATAACGCCCCGTAGCCAGCACGCCGCGGCAGGGTTGGCAGACGGCGATAGTCACGTGGGCGTGTTCGAAACGCACACCCTCGGCGGCCAGGCGGTCGATATTCGGCGTGATGTCGGGAGTTTTGCAGCCGTAAACCCCCACCGAATCGCAGTTCAGATCGTCGGCTGTGATCAGCAGGATGTTAAGATGTTTTGCAGGCGATGCGTTCTTGGCGCGCACTGTTTGACAAATGCCCAGCGATATCGCACCACCGGCGATCCCTTTTAGAAAATCGCGTCTGCTTGCAACCATTGTCATTTAATCCTTTCAAGCCTGACGGCTTTGAGTTCCATGACCTTCTTGCCCGGCTTGGACAGGGCGCGAACGATGAACTTACTAACGCCTTTGGTGAGTGTGATCTTGCCCATTTTCAGCGGAGCCCAGACCTTCTGGTAGACTTCCTTGCGTGCGATCCGGTCGGGGCTGTGGATGAATTCCGGATTGTGCGCCTTGGTGATTTGCCCGTCCAGGGAGCCCTGACCACACTCGACGCGAATCTTCGCACCGACATCATCGGCCGCACACGCGTACATCAGCGTAACTTCGTACCGTCCTCCCTTAACCACATCCACGGGCCAATACGGGTAAGCGTCTATGTGCGTCCAATTGTCAACCCAGTCATTGGCCCATCCGGCTCCTTTGTTGTAACTGACGCCCCTCGATCCGCCCCGTCTTCTACGCTTGCCTTTTCGCGGCGCCGGGGCCGGAGCCTTGCTCGATGAAACAAGCATCGCTTCGTGTCCGGGCATGGTCACGACCGGCCGCTCGGGATGTCCGATCGGAATCGGGCGCACCTTGCGAACGCTCAGACCGACCTCTTCCGACCACTTCTTGCAGGCGGCTGCGAGCTTCGCGTGGACGTCCGGTTTCGCGGCTGCGATATTCTTCTTCTGGTGCGGATCGGCCGTCATGTCATACAGCGCCTGGGCATTGGCGCGATACTGCTGCGTGCGCACGCTCACCCGTCCGCCCCAACTCGAGAAGATCATCCGGTCGGGCCACTCCCTCGCCTTGCCTTCGATCAGCGGAACCAGGCTCACACCGTCCAGCGGACAGGTCTTCGGCTTGCCGATCCCCGCCAGATCCGCCAGGGTCGGAAGAACATCTATATGCGAGGCGATCTGCTCGATCTTGCGCGGTTTAACGTGTCCGGGCCAGCGCAGGAAGAACGGTACGCGGACTCCGCCTTCGTCGGTGGAGCCCTTTCTGCCTTTCATCTCCCCGTTCCACCGTCCCGTATTCGGGCCGTTGTCGGACAGGAATATCACGATCGTGTCATTGGTGAGTTTCAGATCGTCGAGGGCTTTCAGTATTCGCCCGATATTGTCGTCTATGTTCTCGCACATCGCGTAGGCGCAGACGGTGGTGTCCTTGCTGATATCGCGAGCCTTGACGCGATCCCAGTACTTGTCGGGAACCTGCCAGGGCGTGTGCGGAGTGTTGTAGGGCACATAGCACAGGAACGGCTTGGAGCGGTTTGCCTGAATGAACGCAATGGCCTTGTCGGTCAGATCGTCGATGATAAACCCGCTCGATTTCACATCCTTACCGTTGTGATCGAGACCGGTATTGAAGTAGTTATTCCAGTGCCCCGCACAGAAACCGTAGAACTCGTCGAATCCGCGCCCGTTGGGGTGGTACGGATAATGCCTCCCGTTATGCCACTTCCCAAAACACCCGGTGGCGTATCCGGCCTTCCTGAACACGTCGGCGAGCGTGACTTCCTCCAGACGCATGTTCTCAGCGCCCCGAGTCACGCCGTGCACGCCCGTACGCGGATGGTATCGCCCTGTCAGCAGGCTTGCTCGCGTAGGAGCGCATACGGGCGATACGTAGAAACGGTCGAACCACGCTCCCTGTCGGGCCAGGAGGTCCATGTTCGGCGTCTTGAGACTGTCGTTGCCATGGGCCGTAACATCGCCCCAACCCTGATCGTCGGTCATTATCATGACGATATTGGGGCGCCCTGCGACGCCCTGGCGTGCAAGACCTAACGGGCTGGCTAGAATCGCCGCCGCTCCAAACCCTATCTTCTTGAGAAAATCGCGTCTTCCTGTCATAGCATTACTCTTTCAGTCCGGTGAGGTCTACTGGTACTTTCTTGTTGGCTTTTATGATCTCATCCCACGTGACGGTTTTTCTTTGGGCGGCCGCTTCCCGTCCCAGGATGGTCGTAAGCGTTGCATCAACACTGGGCTTGACCGTCGGATTGGAGCAATCGCCCTTGGTGATGCACTCGTGGAACTTGGCGATGTTCCGTTTGGCTCCATTTCCGTAGAGCCCGACGACCTTACCGCCGTTGAATTTGACGCCCCGCCCGATCATCTTAACGAGACCGCCGTACTGGGTGTCAATGTACCCCCGCTCGCAGTGAGCGAAGCAATCGGCGGCGAACTGCGTGGAGTTTCGCAAGTGCTCGCCGCGATGGTTCAGGAACAAACCATCCTTGAACTGGAACGTAAGCGAGTACACAAGATTGGTATCTCCGTTTGCGTTGGACTTGCAGACCGCTCCGGCGCCGCTGGCGCTTATGGGCGTCTGACCGCCCGCCATCCACAAGCCTACGTCGACGGCGTGAATATCGGCGTTAACGTGAAATCCGCCGCCGATGGCTACGTCGTTGGTCCAGATCAGGCGGCGGAGGCGGGATTCGATTGTCTTGGTCTTCGGCGGATCGGGAAAACTCTCGTCGATGTAACGGGAGCACAGCATCCCGATCTTCCCGATATCACCGGCCAGAAGACTCGCGATACCCTTTATGTACATCGGGTCGGTGCGGGTCTGGAAGTCCACCAGGAAGACCTTCTTGGCGGTTTTTGATTTAGCGGCGGCCTCGGAGATCGTCATGCAACCGGGGACGTCGCACGCTACGGGCTTGGCTACGTATACGTGAAGGCCCGCGGCGACCGCAGCGGCCGCATGCTCCGGAAAAAAGCACGGAGGCGTCTCCAGAAAGATAGCGTCGATCCCGCTGGCGATAACCTTCTTGTAGCCCGACAAACCGCTGAAGCGGAGAGCCTTATCGACGCCGAGTTTCTCGCCAACACTCTGGGCGACGCTGTCGAAGTAATCCGCAACGGCCGTCACCTCGTACCCGCCGTGGGCCTTGACAAGGTTGGCGATCCAGGCCCCGCGCCCGCCCAGTCCGATAACGCCCGCCTTGATCTTGGTGTTCGCCTCGGCCCCCCGAACCAGCGAGGGGTTCATGATCGTCATACCGATCGCCCCGGCCGCCGCACCGCCGACAAACCCGCGACGCGTCATTTTCCCGTCCGATGTTGTTTCTTCGGTCTTGCGTAACATAATCGTGTTCCTTTGCTACTTGCCTGCGACTTTCACTATCACCCTGGCGTATCGCGTAAGGGGCGGGTCGCCGTCGTCGGTTACTTCAAGGATTATGTGGATCGTTTTGCCCGGTTCGTCAGGCACGGTAAAACTCGCGGCGGACTTGTCCGAACCGGTAATCTCGATTTTCGCTCCGGCGGTGTCGACATCATCATACCTCCACCACTTGTAGTTCAGTTTATCGCCGTCCGGATCGCTCGATCCTTCGGCGCTGAGCGTGATCTTCTCACCCGGTTTGGCGGTCCGATCCGGCGAGCCGACCAGCTTGACTTTCGGCGGATGATTGGCCTGGTCGCGCTTCTTGACGCACCAGTCGGCGCGGGCGGCCCAATCGTTCTCAAACGCCTCCGACCATCGCCATATGGGTTTGTTTACGTCGCCGTCGTCGCGGGCGCCTCTCCAGGTGCTCTTGCGCCCTCGCCCTTCCCTGACAAACCGCCCTCCCCATCCGCCATAACCCGGATGCTCCAGGCTCCGCAAACCAACAAGAATCTGGTGCATGAACGCCGGCGAGTCGCCCTCAGAGCGAAAGCCCTTCTTGGAATGGTGCTCGTATCTGGCGCACAGCGGACCGTGGCCGCTGAGAATATTCTCCTGCATCCACGCCCTATCGTAGTACTTGTGTAACTCCCGAGGGATCTTCCTGTCCCAGGAATACGCTATACACGCAAACTGCCGGAAACTCCCGAGAACCTGCAGGCCCGGCCAGTTCGGTTCTATGTACTGACGGAACGTCTTGTCCTGGTCGAGGATTATGTAGATTATCGCCTTCTTGGTGACTTTGGCTACCTGATCGGGATGCTTTTCGGCGATGGTCTTCAAGGCGCGCGCGATGGTGTTCGTCCCGCCCCAGGCCTGCAGATAGACCGGGCCCGGCTTGTCGTCCAGCAGGATCTTGACTATCCGCTGCGAACCGGGCGTAACCTTGGTCATCTCCCCCACACGATCGATATTGCCGACGAACGTAACGGCCTTGAGCTGTTTGGGCGTTGGAAAACCGAGAGCGTGCGTCCTCAGAGTATCGTAGAACTTCGCGTACATATCGATGTCGCGTTCGATCCACTTCTCGCCGGCCCAGTTGTGCCCCTTCCAGTGGAATTTCGAACTGCAGTAGATTATGCCCTCAATATCCCACTCGTTGGCATACAGAAGGAACCGAACCATCGAGCAGCGGTCGTCGATCTCTCCGTCGGTGGTGGCGATTATTCTTGGGCGGGCCCCGGCGGGAGGTGTGGTCGTGTCTTTGATATCGTCCGCAGCGTCCGTGGGGTTCGCGGCGTCGCGCGGCTTGAGCGAAGGACCAACCGTCGCTACGACTTTCGGCGCGGGAGCCTTGAAATCCGGCTGGGCGTCGGAGTCAGCCTGGTGCTTGCGTATCGCTGCAACGCTCAAGGCTCCGTCCGAACCGGTCTTGCTTCCGAATATCTGAACTGCGTGAAGCTGCCCGCGGAATTGGCGATCCGTACCGTGGTTGTGAATCGTCTCGTTATAGTTGCCTATCGTCAGAGGTCCAGAGCCCTTGCCCGTAGGCCCGTTGTTGTACGACGTGGTTCTGTCCAGCACGGCTGGCGTCTTGGGCCCGCCGAAATACCAGCGAACGTTTTCCGTCTTCCTGGTGCTGTCGTAAGCCGCCGCAAAGAACGTCCACTTACCCGGCTGGAGCTTACCAATCGAGGAATCGTTGCGAATACTATCGGGCCACTGGTTCACCGCCAGACGAAGCCCTCCGCGGGGATTGTGAACGAGATCGAAACCTGACTTGTTGTATTTGAGGTTGAATGCAATGCGATTGCCCCCGCGTCCAATCCGAAGACTGGTCGGTCTGGCCCAGCCGCATATCGTAAACGACCGCAAACCCTCGAGCGAATCCATCGGCTTGCCCGCTCCGACGGTAATCCACCCTCGCGGATTACGCGTGGGCAAAGTGAAAGTCCCGTCCGAGCCCTGCTTGATCCCCCCATTGTACTTCACCGGTGCCTGACCAGCTTTGAGACCTACACGCACAATTGTCTTGGGCCCGTCGCGATCGGCCGCTTCCAGCCCACCAACCAACGCTACAAGCAAGGCAAATGCTAATGTCCACACTCGATAATCGCTCATTTGCGCCGTCCTTTTGTCAGATCGTCAAATCGCATGCAACTTGAGAATACCGTCTGGCCGAGCCGGTGACAAGGGCTCCTCCGGGCTCGAAACAGGGCCTGACACCCGTGAATCGGAAGACCGTACTTCATTCCAACGCTTCTATTGACCGAAAACAGACTATAGACCTCGCGCCGCCGGCCGAGGCGACGTATATAAATCGAGCGACAGAAAGCAGTCAATGGCCGAGCAGAACGCACAAAACGACCCGGAAGCAATCGAAAAGAAACGCAAACAGGACGAAATACTCTGCCGCGTCCTGGCGGAATCCGTAGTCACCCAGTTGATTCGATCCGGATGCGAAACCGGGCAACTGATCGGTTTCACAAGCGAGATAATGCGCAACGTAATCGATCGCGGTTTCGCCCAACCGGACCTGCACGTCGAGCAGCCCCACCACCCGCGTCCGAACGTCGTCGAGGTCCCCTTCGAGTGCGAAACCCAGGACAACAAGACAGTTATCCGCGGGCTGCGGGTCTCGCTTCGTCCCCTGACGCCCGATAATCTCCCGCTTCTGGACACATGGGCCCAGGACAAGGACATCCATCACAGTCTCAGCAGATCGCTTGTTTGTGATCTCCAGGGCGAACTAACCCGACCCGATACGCATACACGCGAGAGTTTCATCATCCATGACGAGCACGACCAGCCGATCGGCCTGACCTCGCTTTTCAACTTGTCGTCATCCCCGTCCTGCGGTGAGATGGCGAAACTCGTGGGCGATCCAAACGCCCGCGGAAAAGGTTACGCCAAGGAATCAGAGGTACTTATGCTCGCATATGCGTTCGATCGCCTGAATTTGAACCGCGTGTTCATCCGCACCGCGGGTTTCAACCTGCAGAATATCAAGCTCAACGAGAAACTCGGCCTGCGATTCGAGGGAATTCTCAGAGAGTGCAATATGCTCGATGAGGAACTTGTGGATATCGTGGTGATGTCAATTCTCTCACGCGAGTTCGAAGCAATATACCGCCTGGCGCCGCGGGCTGGAGATCAGTAGCATATCCGCCCGCCGATCCAGGCCACTCGGACCTCGAATTTGGCGAAGTTCACAATTGGTTCACACTTTTGGTGATTGTGACATATGGACCAACAGGCAGTTTCATTATACATATCCATTATCTTCGCTCTGTAACATACTCTACCGCCACGCCTTACAATCGCCTGCCCCATGCTGAACACGCCTGACGTCTGCTGAATCGGGCCGGAGGACGGTTGAATCTGTGTACCTTGTATTTGCCCGCGCGCATCGCCCCCCGCGATCAGTTTTCGCCACGTAACATATTATTCACACTTTAGTTACGATTCAGCACGACAGCCTTTCCGCCCGGCTGGGCGTCGCCAAAATCCGCCCCATAGTTCACAGGTGTTAACCGCCTTACACATCCATATTTAACACTCATCACGCACTTCAGTCACCCTTACCGCCTCCCCCAGCACAACTCAGACTGCGTGCCCCGCCCAACAACGCATGACACGCAGCCAAGCAAGCCGGGCGCTCGGTTCCACCCCAAAAGCCCCTCCCCGCTTCTGCGCCGATCGCGAACTCCGCGAAAATGCAGGCTTGGCATCGCGATTGTCACTTAATAAGATGGCTTGTCGGTTGATATGCTGTATTCACTGAATCTATTGCAGTACGCCTGCAAGCCTTAGGAGATATTACGATGTCCAAATCCGCATTCCTTTCCCTGTCGTTGCTGTGCGTTCTTGTGCTGTCGCTGGTCACCGGATGCGCCGCGCCGCCCGCAAACAATACCGCCCTGGCGCCGCCCGAGGGCAATACCGGCCTGGCGCCGTTTTCGCCCGTTCCCAAGCTCGCCAACTCCGCTTTCTACAAGACCAACGGATCGTTCGACGAGACCATCGCCAAAAAAGCCTACTATGACATGATGAAGGCGTTTCACTACCCGATCCCGGACTACCTCCGCACCAAGGAGTTCTGGACCGCCGACTTCAAACAGGGCGATTTCGCAAAGCTCGGAATGGCGGGCATCTTTTGGAAGAACGTCATCGGGAAGTACGGAGACGTAGGAGCCAGGGCGTACAAAGGCGAGTTCAAGGACACCAGCTACGGATACCTCGGCCATGAAATCTTCCTCCTGCCCGGCCAGATGCTTCCGGAGCACAATCACCTGGGCAACGGGAGCAACAAGGGATTCGGTCCCAAGATGGAGACCTGGCACGTCCGCCACGGTTCGGTCGAATTCTTCGGCGAGTACAAAGGCCCCGCCGGCGAAACCGCCGTCAGCGAACTGCCCGTCAACCAGCGCCCCTGGGGCTACGGTAAACAGTGGTTCAAGTCCAAGTACGTCAAGAAGTGCGTCGCGGGCGAGATCTATTCGCTCAGCGATCCCGAGTCGTATCACTTCATGCGCGCCGGACCCAACGGAGCCATCGTCGCCGAATACGCCACCTACCACAACGACGTAAAGTTCAGCCACCCCACAATGGAATTCGGAAACTCCCAAGCCGCCAAAATAACGAAAGTGAAACAGTAGCCCCGAACAACATCACTGACGATAACTCGGAATCGCGCGCCCGGACAAGCACGCTGACCGACCAGGCGGAGCCCATGGATAAACGCACGCCGCACCGAATCATAAGATGCTCGTCACTGGTTGTGATTGCGACGGTGTTGTCTCTAAGCCTGACCGCGCCCGCCCGCGCGAAAGTGGTGACCTATCACTCTCCGGTCGCCGCCAGCGGAGCCCCTGATTTCACCGTCAAGGCCGACGGTAAGAGCATATTCGTGAACCACGCCCGCGTCGCCGGTTACGCAATCTTCTCGTGCAGCGGACCGGTCCGCCTGGAAGTTACTTCGACCGGGCCTGTAAAGAGCGCCGTCGTCCGCCCCCTGAGCCTGGGAATAACGCCCAAAGTCAAAGGCCGCCAAATAACATTCACGCTGCAGAAACCCGCCAATATAAGCGTCGAGCTAAATGGCGATATAAAACGCCCGCTGTTCGTTTTCGCCAATCCGCTGGAAACGAAACCTCCCGGGCGAGGCGATCGGGGAGTGATCTATTACGGTCCCGGGCGGATCCACAATACCGGCCTGGTGAAACTAAAGAGCGGAGACACCGTTTACATCGCCGGCGGCGCGATAGTCAGGGGCGCGTTCATCGCCGAAAACGCCCGGGACATCACCATCGCCGGCCGGGGTATTCTCGACGGGAGCAGCTACCACAAAGGCCAGCGCCGAATGATCGAGATGCTCGCCTGCACGAATCTCCGCATCAGCGGTATTGTAATTTTCAACAGCGGCCACTGGACGGTCCCGTTGAAGAAATGCGACAAGGTCAACATCACGAATCTGAAGATCGTCAACTGGCGAGACTGGGATGATGGAATTAATGTCTGCGGAAGTTCAAATGTCTCCATAAGCAACTGTTTTATCCGCACGAAAGACGATTGCGTCGCGATCAAGTCGGTCCATTACGACTGGATGACCGGAGACGGTATAGGCGAAGTTAAGAACGTGACGGTCGAAAAATCGGTGCTCTGGAACGGGGAATGGGGAAACGGTCTGGAGATCGGTTTTGAGACGCGGGCCGAGTCGATCAGCGATATTGTCTTTCGCGACAACGACCTGATCCACGTAGAGGGTTCTGAAGGGACGTTCACGATCCACAACGGCGACCGGGCCAGGGTGAGCAACGTGCTCTACGAGAACATCCGCGTGGAGGATTCGGTCGGTTATCTCATAGACTTCAAGATTCTCAAATCGCGCTACACCAAAGACGCCCAGCGCGGGAGCATTTCAAATATTCGATTCAAGAATATTGATGTTGCGGGCAAAGTTTTCCCCACGTCGATCATGCAGGGGTTCGACAAGACCCATCGCATAGAGGGCGTAACTTTCACCAACTTCCGCATCCGCGGAAAACTTGTTTTGAATGAAGAACAACTCAAGCTCAAGAAGAACGAGTTTGTAAAAGACCTTCATTTCAAGAAAACAAAGTAACCCCCGCAGCCAATCGTCCACCGGTCCGAAGCCAAAGGCGCCAACTGAGACGACGCCGCGGGCGGCAAGTCCGCGATTGACCCTGTCGCAGTCGAAGTCGCAGATCCGCCGTGTCGAAGATCCGCCTACAGCGGGACAAAGACTTGCTCATGGATGTCCCCCGAATTCAATTGTCCCCTACTGACCTCGGATCCTTTCTGCGAATTCATCCCAGGCGTGACGAAGCGAACTTGGAACCCATCCCCAAAGTGTTCCAAGCGTATCCACAATCTGCCGATGCCTGAGGTGTATTTTCCAAAGGAGTATTCTCCAGTGAATCTTCATCCATTGTTGGAGAGGTGTTCCCGTCACGGCGTAGAAATCAGGTCTACCATCATAGAACCCGCGTGTCGGACCATCGTTCGAGAAGACCACCGCCAAGCGCGTGATTAACGCTCCGAGGAGAACGTAACCCAGAAGAACATGACCCATCAGCGTCAACTGTCCTCCAGTGCTGTCGGGACTGGCGTGAATATCCCCGAATCCTAATGTGGTCGTTGTCACCACCGAAAAGTACAGGGCATGTACGAAGCCACGGAGTTCGCCGATGTGAGGATTTAGATCTAGAAACGTCGGATTCATAAGATAGGCTACCGCAAATCCGTATGACACGAAGATAATTGACAGTATGATTCGCCATGTCGAAAAACCATAATCTGTCAGCGCCCAGAACAGCCAGACCGGCGCTGCCAAATGCGGATTCTCCCGATACCATATTTTCCAGCGCTTTCGACGGACGTTGTACTCCAGCAGTTGCCGCAAACCAGCCACAACGCGAGTGTTACTCAGACCAACGCCGGAGAAGTCAGTTTTTCGATCAACCTTAATAGTACCTATGAACGTCTCTCCATCGACGATAATGTCGCTAAAATCGGCACCCCGGATGTCGGCTTCTTCGATGTTTGCCCCTTGAAGCTCGGCAAAGAAGAGGCTTGCTCCCTGCATCTCGGTGAAACGGAGGTCTGCCCCCTTGAAGTTAGCATATGAGAGGTTTGTTTCCTGGAATTTGGCGCCCAACAGGCTTGCCTTCTGGAAGCTGACGTGCTGGAGATTCTGCGTCCCCCGAAGGTCGGCGAGATGGAGTATTGCCTCCTGGAGATTGGCTTGCTCGAGGTTTGTCGCCCGCAGGTCGGTTCCCTGGAGTATTGCCCCCTGTAAGTCGGCCTCCCGGAGGGCTGCTCCTTGGATGTTTGCGTATGAGAGATTTGCCCCCTGCAAATTAGCCGATGGGAGGTTTATCCCCTGGAGATTGGCGTATTGGAGGTTCGCCCCCTGGAGTACAAGATGATCTCTCGCGACACGCTCCTTCCATTCCTGCAATCCGGTTTCATCTTCATCGCACGGACGATTTCTCAGGAGCCAGTAATGCTCGATATTGCATCTGGCATTCAGACTGTAGAGGAACTCTTTGCGTTCGTCGTACGTCATCATAACGACACCCTTATCAGGACAGGTTCATCGTTTGTCCTTGGAACATATACCAAAGACACCCGCAACCACCGCTATCATGAGTATCCGAACTCGTGCTGTGCCGTCAACGGAAAAGACGCATTAACCGCCAGCTTCCCTAGGGGGCGTCGGGATCAGTCGGCGGTTGGGCGGAACAAAGACTTGCTCATGGATGTCCCCGGAAATCCAAACAGATTAGACGCTTCCAACACTCCTTCAGAGGGTTATAATCTAATTGAGGCGGCCTGCCTTTGGCGCTGAGATGAGTCTATTCAACATACTGCCGATTAGTGAATAGTAGTTAGTCATACACGGCAAATGTAGCAGTCAATGCGGTGCATAATTGCCTTGGATTGAAGGGGTCGTTACGAATGGGAAGGATACGCTCTACTCTCATAACGTGCTTGACGCCCATAGCAGCGGCGTTTGTTTTGGGATGCGTGCTGGTCTACAGCCTGGGCTTCCTGTCCGCGGGGGAGTTGACGAAGCAAGAAGTCCGTATCTTGCTCCGAGCCATGCAACTTCCCGAAACGTTGAATCCTGACGCGATGGGCGTTACGTACAATTCGGACGATGGGATAGCTGATCTGCAAATGCGCATTCGTGTGAAAGGAATTCAGGCTGATGAACTTATCGGCGCCTGGCTGAAAGATGTGAGTCGTGTATCAAGCGGCGATGTCCGGGAACGCAAGGATGCGTGGGAGCGTCACGCCCACCTTACGACGGCGGAAGCAGCTCCATTACAGGATGATGATGTCCTGGTGTCCAAGAGGCTTGAAGAAGACTGGGATGTACACTTCGTGCTGCGTAAGCGAAATACAACAACGGATATCTACTGCGGTTTGTGGTACGCCCCCCCAACTCATGCATTTCAGAAGAAGTGCGAGCCGTAATGCGCAAAGGCCAGCATTTCAGACTAGGGCCGGGAACAAGCGGCACGCGTCGACTGGGTAACTTTGACTCGGATTAATGACGTTCCGGGGAGTTCCGGGGACATCCGTGAGCAAGTCTCTGTTCCGCTCCGCTCCGCCGCAGGCGGATCTTCGACACGGGCAACCGCCGAAGTCCTCAGGAGCGATCTGCCTGGTACAAGGCCCGTACGTTTGCGGTCGAAACATCTGTCTGGAGTACGTGGCTGGGGCTCAATATGAAACCGTCCGGTCCGAGCTCATCGATTGTGCGCCGCACGGCGGTGGAAACGTCGTCGGGCGATCCTCGCGGAAGCAGGTGCTGGGTGTCGATCGCTCCGTGCAGGCAGAGACGATCGCCGAACGCTGACTTCAGGCTCCGCGGGTCCATACCGGTCGCAGTCACCTGGATCGGGTCGAGAATATCGACGCCCAAATCGATCAACCGCTCTATAAGAGGAACAACCGCGCCGCAGGAATGGTGCATAACATGCACGCGGTGACTGTGGGCCATGTCGATCAGCTTCTTCAACCGCGGTGCGAAGAACCCGTCGAAATGCCCGGGGCTCACCATCAACCGATCCTGCATCGCCAGATCGTCGGCTATGCGGAGGATGTCTATTCTCCCACCGGCGCAACTGAGCATGCGGTCGAAATACTCCACGTAGAAGTCCGTGAATCGATCCATGAGGAATTCGACGATGTCCGGGGCGGCGATAAGATCGGTCAGCATGTTCTCGATCCCCCGCAGGAACGTGGCGTGCTGCCATACGCTCGGGCCCGAGGCCATTATCGCCAGGTCCGCCCAGGGTTCCAAACGGTCGCTGAAGTCCGCAAAATCGAACCAGTCAACTTCCGGCCAGCGATGTTCGGCCAGTTCGTCCGCAGTCTCAGCGTCGGCGAGGATAAAATCACAATAGCAATCCTCCGGCCCGGTCGCGGTTTCCACGGTTTTGGTTCGCATGCCCCAGAAGTTCTCGACCACACCGTTCGGGCGGGAAACCCTCTCGGGCGCCGGCCCGCGGTACGTCGGATCAACCACGCCCCGCAGATCGACGATATCAACCTTGAGGTTCCCCAGGAGATCGGCGTAGTCGCTCGCGCCGAAGTCAGACATCAATCGCTGCAGCGTCGCCCGGTTGGCTGAGAAATCAACCGGGATGCGGTCGGGGACCTGGCGGGCGATTGAGGTGAGAACTCTCTCTTTCGAATTCATTGGACTGTTCCGTTTGTCCTCTTGGCGCTGCGATCCGGAACGCCTCAAACGCGGTTAACCAGGAGTGCGGTTCTTACGATCCTCGGCGCACTGTAAAACCGAACAGGTCAGGTTCCGGCGGACTTTGGCGAGGTCTGGTCCAGGAGGCTGATAATGGCGGTGAGTATTTCGTCCGGTTCGGCCATTCGGCCCGGTCCGGTGGTCCCGCAGGCCAGGCGCCCCTCGTTAGGACCGATGAAATGCACGCCTCGCCCCGCGAGCGTTTTGATGTTGGTCTGCAGCGCGGGCGAACTCCACATGCGACTGTTCATCGCCGGAGCGACGAGCATTTCGCAGGCTCCCGACGAGGACATCGCCATCGTCGAAACCAGATCGTCAGCTATGCCCCAGGCGATCTTCCCGAGCATGTTTGCGGTGGCGGGCGCGACAATCATCAGATCGGCGCGCTCGGTAAGTGAGATGTGTCCCGAATCGTGGTCCTGAACATCCGGCCAGAGGTCCGTGAAAACTCTGTTTCGCGTGACGGCCTGGAATGTCAGGGGAGCTACGAATCGGCAGGCGTTTTCGGTCATCGCGACGGTTACGGAGGCTCCGGATTTGGTGAGCTTGCTGGCGAGATCGGCGGATTTGTAGCAAGCGATCCCCCCGGTCACGCAGAGCAGCAGGTCGCGGCGCGCCAGCGGCTGGTCGCCGTCGTCCGGTTGATTCGTTTGATCGGTCTGGTTTCTGTCGGTCGCAGACATATCATAACTCCGGGCCCGCGGCGCCGATTTCCGATGCGTCCGGTCCGGTCGGATCGCCGGTCCGGGTCAACGTGCGGCGGGGCTATTCGGCCCGAGCGTCTTTGGGGCGTGTTACGCCCGAGGCGTCGTAGTCGATCCCAATCCTGTCTTCGCGAATTTCTCGAACAACCACTTCAATATCGGTCATTCCAGGTTCTTTCTCGACAAGCGGGCGTGCGCCGTGCACGAGTTCATTCAATCGACGCTGGATCAGTGCGGTCAGTTTGAACTTACCACCGACTTTCTTGATCAGATCTTCGTTTCTGAGGTCCTCAATCATCTCTGCAACTACTCCTGGTTAATCGCAACCACGACCTTTTGGATAGCGGTCTCTAGGTCATCGTTTATTATTTCGTGTGTGTATACGCCAGACTCTCTGGCTATGCGAAGCTCGTTTTCGGCCTCGCCAAGTCGTTTGTCTATCTGTTGCTGCGTTTCGCTTCCGCGTCCGGTGAGCCTGTCTTTCAACTCTGTCATATTCGGCGGCGCGATCAGAATGAACGTAGCGTCCGGAACTTTCCGGGCGACCTGAACACCGCCCTGAACGTCAATCTCAAGTATAACCTTCTTACCGCCGCTCACCGCCTCGAGCACGGGCGCCGCGGGCGTTCCGTAGCACTGACCGAACACTTCGGCCCATTCCAGCATTTCACCGGCGTCAACCATTCGCCCGAACGTGTCGCGATCGATGAAATAGTAGTCTACCTCGTCCCGCTCGCCGGGGCGAGGTTTGCGCGTCGTCGCCGAAACGCTGAACTCCGCGTCGGTGCGCCGGCGGACTTCGGAAACAATGCTGCTCTTCCCGACGCCCGATGGGCCGGTGATGACTATTAGTTTACCTTTTTCGGACCGCTCGTTCAATTCGCCGCCATCCCGCACGGTTCACAGTACGTTCTGAACCTGTTCCTTGATTCGGTCGACAGCGGTCTTCATATCGACCACAGCCCGCGCAATTTCGGAATCATTAGCCTTGGACGCTATCGTGTTGGCTTCGCGAAGCATCTCCTGGGCGATGAAATCCAGTTTCCGCCCGACGGGCTCGTCGCTGCAGCAGGTTTCCCTGAACTGCTGCAGGTGCCCGTTCTGGCGGGATATTTCTTCGTTGATGTCGCAGCGATCGGCGAATACGGCGACCTCGCGTGCGAGATAATCCTGATCGATATCTATTCTAGCGGCTCCTATGAGCCCTTCAACGCGCTCGCGGAGACGTTTGTGGTACTCTTCAACAACCAGCGGGCTGCGGGCCCCGGCCAGACCGAGGCTGGCTTCGATCTGGTCGCATTGCGACAGCAGGTCGGACTGAACGGCCTGGCCTTCGCGAGACCGCATTTCCAGCAGACTATCGATCGCCTGGGCGATCAGGTTCATTAGTTCACCGCAAGTTTGCTCCCGCAGTTCGTCCATGCGAGGCGGATTGCACACGCCCGGAAGAGCCATCAGCATCGCCATATCGATCGAGAGATAATCCTCGCCGTCTGCGCGGAGCCCCTTTACCTGGTCGATGTACTTCCTCATCGCTTCGGTGTTCACGGTGTAGGCGGCTTTTTCGTCCGACAGCCTCATCCTGACCGTGATACCGATGCTCCCGCGTTGCAGTTTGTCCCGCAGCAGATTCTCGATGTCCGCCTCAGCCGACGCCCAGATATCGGGCAGTTTCACCGATATTTTGAGATATCGATGGTTTACTGCGCGCAGCTCCACGGTGTAATCAACACCGTCGCAGTGGCCTTGAGCGGCTCCAAATCCTGTCATGGACTGCAGCATATATCTGGTGTCCTGTGCTGTTCCTGCGTAGCGTTTACGCTATTGTCCCACTCCCACCGGCGCCGGAGCGGTGGTCGTCGTCGGAGTCGGAGCGGTCGTCGTCGTCGGAACCTTCGGAGCCGGGGCGGTCGTCGTCGTCGGAACCTTCGGCGCCGGTTGCGTGGTGACCGGAGGCGTGACAAGCCCCTGCAGACCGTAGGTGACCTCGACTATTTCACTGGGCTCGGCGTTCGGGGCAAAAGCCCTGACCTTCAGCGTCATTTTGGGAAGCACGGAAATAGGCGCCGTGTACGGTCTGCTGCTCTCGGTCGGTTCGTCGCCGTTGGTTGTATAGAAGACCTTGTCGGTTTTCTCACCGGCGGTGATGGTCACGGTCGTAGGACCGGTTATGGGCTTTTGCGGATTGGGCATGGGGTCAAGCATCGGTCTCATCGGCTGGGGAGCGCGATATGTCGCCGTAACGACCTTGCTGGGATCGCCTCGTTGCGGGTAGGCGATGGCCTTAACGGTGGTTCCCGCCGAAACGACAAAGGCGTTTCGATACTGGTCGCCGTTGTTCCTTGACGGTTTGCTCCCGTCGGTGGTGTACCATATCGTATCTCCATCGGAATCGGACGCCGGTTCGATCGTCACTCGAATATCTTCCGTGATCGCCCTGCTCCCGTCCGGTTGGAAAGTGGGTTCTCCAGCGATAACCGGAGGCGGTCTGAAGTACAGCGCCCCCGCGATCGCCAGCAGCAGGAACATCGCAGTCAGCACGATGGTGACCCATGTCATCATGTCTCCGACCTTCGTTCCGAAAGCCGCCGATCCGGCTCCGCCGAGGGCGGCTCCGAGCCCGCCGCCGCGTCCCTTTTGCAGAAGGACGATGAGAATCAGCAGGACGCAGGTGATTATGAACAGTACGGCAATTAGATAACCCATTTTGTCTCTCTCTAAAGTACGGAATTCACGATTCCGGCGAAATCTTCAACCGTCAGGCTGGCGCCGCCCACCAGTGCGCCGTCCACATCCGGGCAACCGAGCAGTTCGGCTGCGTTCCCGGGTTTAACCGAACCGCCGTATTGGATACGAACGGCTTGGGCAAGTTCGCTGTCGTACAACTCGCCGATCAGACCGCGAGTCATCGCGTGAACTTCCTGGGCCTGCTCGGGCGTCGCGGTCTCACCGGTTCCGATAGCCCAAACCGGTTCGTAGGCGATTGTGATGCTGCTCATCGCATCGCGCGAAATATCTTTCAGGCCTTCGGTGACTTGCCTGGTAACTACTGCGGTGGTCTGGTCGGCTTTGCGCTCTTCAAGGAGTTCGCCAACGCAGAACATGATTTCAAGCCCGTCGGACAGGGCTTTCTTGATCTTGGTGTTTATTAACTGGTCTGTCTCGCCCAGAACGTGGCGCCGCTCGCTGTGACCCAGAATAACGTAGCGACAACCTATATCCTTGAGCATTTGCCCGGAAATCTCGCCGGTGAAGGCTCCGTTGTCCTCGAAGTACATGTTCTGAGCCCCGACACCGATATTCGAGCCTTTGAACGCCTCGACTACGCCCGGTATGTAAACGAACGGAGGGCATATCGCCAGATCGACCGCGTCGACCGAACCTAACTGTGCAGCCATCCCGCCGGCCACCTCCACACTGGAGGCCGCGGAGGAATTCATCTTCCAGTTACCTGCTATGAACAACTTTCTCGACATTTGTATTCCTTTCTCGGAAAAATCGATCTTTCATAATCGGCGACAAAGCAGGCCGCCGAAAGTTCCGTGGAAGCCCGTTTTCGCCCGGGCGAATCATCAATCAGACTACCCTATAGGCTCGGTGGCGCGCGGGAAGCTTCCGAGCACATGCAACTCACCGCAGAGCCCGCGAGCCTCCTCCAGGGCGTCGGCGAAGTTGGGATCTTCGTAATGCCCTTCGGCGTTGACAAAGAAGTAGTACTCCCAGTTCCGTTTCATCGACGGTCTGGTGATGATATTCGTAAGGTTGATGTTCTGGCGGCTGAACACGTTCAGCACGTCCACCAGCGCTCCGGCCCGGTGGGCCGAGGTGAACACCAGTGCGGTCTTGTCGTCTCCGGTTCGTCCTGCCGGAGTTTTGGAGATAACAAAGAACCGCGTCATATTGTCAACTTTGTCCTCTATACCGGCGAAAACGATTCTCAAGTCGTATATTTCCGCCGCCAGCGAGGAACCAATCGCCGCCAGGCCCTGTCGTCCGGACGCCATTTCGGCGGCCTTGGCGGTGCTGGCGACCGGAAGAAGCGCTGTCTGCTTGAAGCGAGACGACAGCCAGTTTCGGCACTGTGCGAAAACATCCGGTTTCGATGCGATTGTGGTGATTTCATCGGCAGCGCAACTGGCCAGAAGGTTGTGATGCACTTCCACCAGGACCTCGGCGCATATGTGCACGTGTGAGTCTATGAAGCTGTCCAGAGTGTCTACAACGCCTCCTCCAACACTGTTTTCGATAGGCACAACACCCAGATCGCAGCGTCCCAGAGACACTTCCTCGAACACGGCGCGAATATCGGCCAGCGGTATATGGTCAACCGAGCCTCCGAACTTGCGTACGGCGGCGATGTTAGAGAAACTGCCCTCGGGTCCGAGGTATCCAATGCGAAGCGGTTTTTCCAGAGCGAACGATCCGCTCATTAATTCTCTATAAATCGCCCTGAGAGTTTTTTGCGGCAGCGGACCCCTGTTAAGGTCTTCGAGCCTTTTCAGCACGGCATGCTCGCGGTCGGGCGCGTAGATAGGCGTTCCGCACAACTGCTTGGCCTCCCCTATTTTCACAACGACCTCGGCCCGCTGATTCAGCAGGTCTATGATCTGGGTGTCCAGCCCGTCAATTTGCTTGCGGAGCTGACCCAGGTCTTGTATGTTCGATTGCTCGTCGGTGGCCATGTTACTGTTGATTCCTTAAAGCGCGCAAGTGCCCCACGGGGACACAGATCGGCTCTTTTACCCTGTTAAGTCCAATTGGTCAAGAGTTTTTGCGCTACAATTAAGTAATGATCGACGGATTGATAGTCCGATGTTCCATAATGTCAGGCTCGATAAGCGGAGCTAAAGCACCCGTGGGCGGTAAGTTGAACGCTGAACCACAGGTTATCGAAGCGCCGACAAAGCAATCGAGCCGCCCAATGGAGTGAAATTATGACAGAACAGAACGAACGTTTCGACTGGATCCGGAAACTCGCGCGAGTCGCGCTGATCGCCTGCCTGGGATTGCTCTCCCTGATGGCGATTTCGACCATCATATCCCTGGGTTTCGCCATGGTGGAGGCCGAAGCGGTCGCCAAAGCCCTGATGCTGCCCGAACCATGGATGGTCGTTCCGTGTCTGCTTATGGCGTTGGTTGGCGAGTTGGCGGGGGCTCTGCTGTGCGTTCTGGGATACGGGGTCCTGCAGATGTTCCTGGCGGTCGAATCGAACGCATACCGCACCTCGGTGATGATCTCGCGATTGGAGCAAATTGAATCTCTCATGTCCGATTCCGCGGGAATTCACGACAATCTGCAGGAACTAGCCACCCTCTCCGACAAAGCCAAAAGCCTGCTCTATCGCGAAAAAGAGATTTTGGCTGTTCGAGAGGCGGTGCACCACGACCTGATGCGCCAGCAGTACGATTCGGCCAAAGCCATGATCGACTCCATCGAAAACGATCTTGGATACACCGAAGAAGCCGCCCGTCTGCGCCTGGAGGTGAAGCAGTCGCAAGAAGCTACAATCGACGAGAAGATCGAAGTAGCGATAAACCGGATCCTGTCGCTGCTGGACGAGCAGCAGTGGGACCGCGCGCGTCGCGAGACCAACCGCATACTCAAGCTCTTCCCGGAAAATGATAAGATCGCCGCCCTCCCCCAGCGAATAGCAGACGCCCAGACCGCCTACAAGAAACGCCTCCTGCAGGAATACGGTGAGGCGGTGCGAAAGAACGACATCGACCGCGGTATGGGGCTGTTGCGAGTGCTGGACCGCTACCTGACTCCGGAAGAAGGCGCCGCGCTCCAGGAATCGGCGCGTGGAGTATTCAAGGCCCGGCTCCGCCAGCTTGGCGTACAGTTCGCCATCTCGGTTAACGACCAGGAATGGGACGAAGCAATCTCGGCCGGTGAGGAGATCATTCGCGAGTTCCCAAACAGTAGAATGGCGCAGGAAGTGCGGGGCAAGCTCGACGCAATGAAGTCGAAAGCCCACAAGTAAGACCCGAGACACCCGCGCAGGCCTCAGGGCCCGGCGCGTTGCTGTAACGCGCAATTTGATCGAGCCACCGACATGATTGCAGCAACTTTCCTCGAAAGCCCGCTCGACACCTGGTACGTGGACGCTATGGGACGCCTGCTCGTAGCGGCGGCGCTGGGGGCGCTGATCGGAATCGAACGGGAAATCCACGGTAGAAACGCGGGATTCCGTACGCAGTTGCTGGTGGCGTTGGGATCGTCGCTGGCGATGGTGGTCAGTTTGCACTTCGCCCGTGAGTTCGCCGGCGCCAATCCGGGCTCCGGGTCGTTGCGGGTCGATCCGGCCCGTATGGCGTATGGAGTTATGGGGGGCATCGGTTTCCTCGGAGCCGGGGTCATCATGCGTCAGGAGACCGGAGTAAAGGGATTAACAACCGCAGCAAGCTTGTGGTGCACCGCCGCAGTCGGACTGGCGTGCGGGTTCGGGATGTACGCTGTGGCGGTTTTTGCGGCTTTGCTGGTGGTTTTCACGCTTATGGTTCTGCATCGGCTGGATCGGCGCATCCCGTCCCGCACTTCGAAAATCCTTGTTCTAACGCTGCCTGCCGGAGACGCCGACAACGTAGCACGCCTGCAAAGCTTACTGGAGACCAGACGCGTGACCATACAAGACATTGACTACGCCTGCGACTTCCAAGCCAATGTTGAGACGATTACCTTTGACGTATCCCTTCCTCTGGGCGCAGATGACTCCCAGCTGCGAAATATCGCCGAGGACATTCCGGAACTGATCCACCTGGCCGTACGGTAATTCGCCGCGGCCCGACCGAACAGATCGGAATTCCAGCGCATAACCGACGCTTATTTGCTACTATACTCATAGTTTCCCACTTACGGAGTGCACTACTACAATGACATCATTCCCCACCAACAGGCTGAGGCGGCTTCGAACGAATCAGACCATGCGCGACATACTGGCCAGCGTGCGGCTGCACGCAGACGAACTCATCGCCCCACTGTTCGTTCGCGAAGGCTCGGGCGTCAGCAGTCCCATAGAATCCATGCCCGGACAGTTCCAACTTTCGGTGGACACCGCGCTGGAAACCGCACGCAGGTGGGCCGGGCTGGGTCTGCGATCCGTTCTGCTGTTCGGGATACCCGACAAGAAGGACGCCGTTGGCTCGGAAGCCTGGAACGATGCGGCGGCGGTTCAGCGCCTGACCAGTGAAATCAAGAATGCGATCCCGGACATGCTGGTGATCACTGACGTCTGCCTGTGTGAATACACCGAACACGGTCATTGCGGAACGCTGGTCGAAGGCGACGGTCCGATGGACGTTGACAACGACGCCACACTGGAGTCTCTAGCCAGGACAGCCGCTTCGCACGCGCGATGCGGAGCCGATATCGTTGCTCCGTCGGCGATGATGGACGGGCAAGTGCAGGCGATTCGCTCCATGCTCGATGCGGACGGATTCGCCAACACCGCGATCATGTCCTATGCGGTGAAATTCGCCTCAGCGCTGTACGGACCGTTTCGTCAGGCCGCAGAAGGAGCCCCCAGTTCGGGAAATCGCAAAACATACCAGATGGACTATCGAAGCCCGCTGCAGATACAGTCCGAAGCCGCACTGGACGTACAGGAAGGCGCCGACATGCTTATGGTCAAGCCCGCCTGGACGTACCTGGACGTAATATCCGAAGTCAGACGGAATTTCGACCTTCCGCTGGCGGCGTATCACGTAAGCGGTGAGTTTTCGGTTCTGCACGCCGCAGCCGCCAACGGGTGGATCGACCTGAAGGACGCGGCGATCGAAGTTACTTCGGCGATCAAACGGGCCGGAGCGGACCTGATAATCACCTATTTCGCCGAGCAATTGGCCCAGTGGATATAACCCGGTAAATGGACCACCAACCTCCAGAACTCGGCTTCAACGGCACGCGAGACTGCGGGACGTTCTTCCTGGACGTCATGGATCAGTACGCGCCGGAGAACGTTCAGGTCACATGGTCCGATCGCCCGCGCGTCACCAACGACAGCGTCGAAGAGTTGATCGAAACTTCCTGGTCCGAGCAAATCCAGCGAGCTGAAAGCTCAGGGGTGAAGATATTCAACGGAGAACTCTGCCGCCTGATCTCGTATCGCTGCGACAACGAACATCTGAATCTGTCGCTCGGTCCGGTGTCGTTCAAGGAGTTCATAGGCACCAACGCGACCCAGGCGTACATTCGTCATCTTCACGGAGCTGAAGTAATGGCCAATCCGCTGGGCGTCTCGGCGGCGGTTTGCACGAACGACGGTCTGATCGTTCTGGGCATGCGAAGCAAGAACATGATCCAATACGCCGGACGGATACATCCGGTGGGCGGAACGGTTGAGCCTCCCAAAGACCACACCGCCGCCTGCCCGGACCCGTTCAAGGCGATTATAGACGAATTGCATGAAGAAACCGCCGTCCCCCCCGAGAACGTATCGAGCATACTTTGCCTGGGCCTGGTCAGAGACAGAAACACCGTCCAGCCGGAACTCATCTTCGATCTCCATGTCGACTGTGATGTAGTTTCCCTGTTCGCGTCGGCGGCCACCGCAATCGACGCAGCGGAGCATTCATCGATGGTGCCCGTGCGAGACCATCCCGGCGCGGTCGTATCATTCATGGAACAGCATTTCTCCCAGCTCACGCCTGTTGCACTTGCGACACTGCTTTTGCACGGACTCAAAGCCTGGGGCAGCGGATGGTTCGCCACCGCCCGGGGATATCTCCGCAGCGTCATCTAGCCCATCGCAGATATATTTCTGAATTTAGTTCTTTTTTCTTCCTTTCCCGCAGGGAGTTATGTGTATAATACTACTAGTCCTTCTCCTTCCATACATTAAGAACGAACAGGAGACCCCGCCATGACTAAACCTCTGCCGCTAACCCTGCTCTGTATCATTGCGCTTGCTTTTTCGTCAGTCACCGTCCCTGCGGGCGCTGCGACAAAGAAGAAGAAAGTAATATTCCCCGACGTAAAGAAGGCGCTAGCTAGGGAGCTGCCCAAGGCCGCGATTGGCGGAACACTGAACCAGACCCTCCTGCAGTTTGGTAATCTGCTCAACATACCCGTTACCGCCGACTGGGGCGGCTTGGAGAACGTGGGCGTGAAACGCTCGACGAGAGTCTCGGTTCGAGTACCGAAGAAGATATCCGGGGAGAAGCTGCTTGAGTTGATCCTGATGCGGGTGTCGGCGAAGGGCAAACCGTTGTCGTGGTATGTGAGCAGCGGCGTTCTGGTGGTCACAACCCAACAGGCGGTATTGGGACGAAAGAGCCTGACGCGCGTCCGAAATATGCGCAAACCCGTCGCACGAACCGTTACTCGCACAACTCTCAGAACTCACTCGTTCAAGAATGAACCTCTCAAGAACGTTATCGCATTCTATCGCAACGTAAGCGACGTGAACTTCCACGTGAATTGGAAATCGCTGGCCAACGCGGGAATCGACAAGGAAGAGCCCATAACGCTTATCGCCAAGGGCGTCTCGCTTTCAAAAGCGATGGACATGATCACCGACCAACTCTCAGAAGGCAAAGACAAGTACGAGAGCGTCTATTGGATGGTCAATCGCGGCGTGGTCACGATATCCACCGGCCACGCCCTGAACACCAACACAATCGTCACCATCCACGAAGTAGGCGATCTGCTCTTCTCGGCCCCGAACTTCAAAGGCCCGCGACTGGGACGAAGTACAAAGGGCGCGGGAGACGAAAGCAGCAACAGCCAAGGCATCTTCGACCTCGGAGCCTCAGGCAACACAACCGACACGGTTGAAAAGGAAACCGCCGCCGAAACGCGAGCCCAGGCTAAATCCAGCCTCGAGAAGATCATCACCGACTCCATCGGCGAGGAAATGTGGATATCCGGCGGTGGGAAAGGATCGATCAGATATTTCCGTAACAAACTGATCATCTCCCAGACACGCCTGGGATACATGCTCATGAAGCAGGCAGGCGTTCTGGACGGATTCAAGCAGATAAAGTAACCGCTCGTAACTTGCCCGCCATAGGCGGAGCGACAGCGAGAGGCGAATAACATAACGACTTGACTTGTACGAAAGAGGGGCGGGCGCACCGTGCTGGTGTGTCTTCGAACGCGCAATCGGTCTTGACGTTACCGTCGGGGAAACAACTGTTTCATCACACAGCAGTTCGCAGAATCGGTGAGTTGTCAGGTTGAATGGTGAATGGGACTTTATCTTGCTACGACGCTCCCAGAGACAACGACGCGCGAAACCGCAAGCGGTTTTACCGTAGCGATCGTACGTTTGTTCGTTCGCTCGTCACATCAAACCGCTTGCGGTTTTACCGTAGCACCCGTACATCTGTTCGTCCGCTCTTCACATCAAACCGCTTGCGGTTTTACCGTAGTACTCGTACGTTTGTTCGTTCGCTCGTCACATCAAACCGCTTGCGGTTTCGCGCGGTTCTGTTTCTAAAAGTGTCGAAGCGAAATGAGGACAAATTCAGCGAAACAGCATCAAGAGCATTCCCGGTTTCGTGCGCCAGGACAGACACTTTTGCACCAGTCACATCAAACCGCTTTCGTCGCCTATGTGTTTTTCCTCGCGCATACTGCAACGCTCAAACACTCCATCTCCGCGGTCTGGTCCCTGAATCGTCCAGCGAGCGAAGGCTGGACGCGGGCGAGGTAATCCGCATCGAGCACGGTCAGGGGAAACTGTTCGATATCGCCCCATCCGGCGGCTGTGAGCATCTGTTTGTATTCGACCGGACGGATCCTGTTGGGCGAACCGCGAAACTTCATCAGATTGTAGTATGCGTCGGAAAAGCGATAGATATTCAGCGGATCGCGATCGCGGATCCATCGCGTATGGGTAGCCAGATCAATCTCGCAAACCAACACGGCTCCCGGACTCGCCAATTTCGACATCTGCTCTATCGTGCGGGGCACATCGTCAAAATGCTCGAAGGCGGCTTGACTCACTATGAGGTCAATGCTGTCGTCCTCGATAACCGACAGGTCGAAATCCCGATTGCATTGATAGCAAAGCCTCTCGCCCGCGCCGTCCTGCGTCAATAACAACTCATCGCGCAGGGCGTCAATATCAATATCGAGATCCTCACGGGCCGCCAGTTCCAGGAACAACAAGTCGTAGAACTCGTCGGTCGCGGCGTCGGCGAGATTGTGTGCGTCGACGGCGGAGTACTTGTCGGAGCCCATCGCCAGCAGGATAACTCCCGCGCCGAGATCCGCCCCCGGACCAAGTTCCAGCACCCGCTTTCCGGCCAGGCTGAACCGTTCGCCAACGTACTGTCGCAAGCAGTCCAGCCATCCGTCAACTACGCTGAAATCGTAGCGCACGGCGCGAGCGATCTGCGAGGGTGCGAAAGGTCTGGGGGTTCGATACCCCCCCACCGCATGTCGAATCTTGTTGGCCGTCAGAATCACCGCACCAATAACGTGATGCAGGCGATTGCGAACCTTCCCGGGATTGACGATCTTCGGTTGTCTCATCGCAGGTTTTCGCGACTACTTGGATCCCAAGGCGATGCAATACAGCGACCCGGGCAGGCGGATATACAATCTGCCTGCGGAAACCGAGATAGTCGACAGGCAATTCCTCCCTCCCATCTCGATCTTCGCCAGTTGTTTGAATTCATCGCCGGCCTTCAGCACGAATACGTCTCCGTTCATGCTGGTGAAGTATATCTTCCCGTCTGCGCCGGTGGGCGACGAGCGGAATTGGCTCTTAACGTCGAGTTTTTGAGCCCAGAGAACCTTGCCCGTCCTGGGCGCCAGGCAGGCGATTGTCTTGGTCTTGCCGCACAACACATACAACCTTCCGCCGTACAGCAGCGGAGTGCTGGCGTCGTTGGCGTACTTATCGTGCTTCCACAGCATCGCTTCGGGCTTGAGGAGCCCGGTGTTGCTGGGGCGAATCGCATACAACCCGCGCCATCTCGGACGTCCGAAGTACACCACACCGTCGCCCGCAGTCGCCGACGACACCGTTCGCTGCCACTTCTCGCGCCCATGCGGAACAAACTGCCACCGCCACAACTCCTTGCCCGTTTTCGGATCGTGTCCGGTGGCGAATTCACTACTGTGAATTACTATTTCCTTCCGCCCGCCAATCTCGCATAGAAGCGGCGTGCTGTATGATTCGGTGCTTTCGCCTTTCGCGTCGGTCGGGCGGACGTGTTTCCACAGCGTCTTACCGCTAACCGCATCCAACGCCAACAGGTATGAATCGACCACGCCGGCCGAATGCCCCTTCACGCCGTACGTCCCGGGAACCTTGTTATGCATCACCAGCACGTAAACCTTACCGTCGTACAGCAGCGGGCTCGAACCGTAACCCCACTTCATTATGAAAGGCCCGTAATCCTTTTCAATATCGCGCGACCAGAGACGCTTGCCCTTGAAGTCATAGGCGACAATATCGCCCGTACCGAACAGAAAGAACACGCTCTTACCGTCAGTGACCGGCGAGGGCGAGGCCATATTATGGTTCGATCCGGCGGTTTTACGATCTTTCCCGGCCTTGTCGGACCAGAGGATTTTCCCGCTGGAAGCGTCCACACATATCGCCAACAACTCTTTGGATTTGTTGGCGGCGGTTGTGAACACGCGATCGCCCCAGATAATCGGCGTGCCCGCAGTCGGACCGGGCATTGGGGCGGACCATACGATATTCTCGGTCTTCGACCAGGTCGACGGCAGGTTCTTCTCAGTACTCGTCCCGTTCATGTTCGGGCCGCGCCACTGAGGCCAGTTCTCTGCTCGGACCAGGCTCGCCGCCATCAACAGAACGCATAACGCGATCGACTTCTTTGCGGGCAGATTCATCGTATCTCCATCTATTTGGGTTTTCCGAAATCCGGATCGGTCACGAACGGCGATGCGGGCAGACCTTCTTTGTTCAGCAGGCTTACCGTCGGCTTTCCACCGGTGGCCCAGAGATAACGGGCGTGGAGCGGTTTGGCGACAGTGTCGCAGGAGACTGCAACTGTTTTTCCGTCGATGACAGCCTTCGCTGCGGCCCACTTACCGTCGGCGCCGCAAACCTCGAAGTACTTCAACTCCTTCCCGCCGCCCTTTGCGACCAGTCCGCCCCCGACGTGGTCGAAGCTCAGCACCAGCTTCCCACCGCTGACTTTCGTGTCCTTGTCCCGCAACAGCGGTCCGGAATAGACCAGGTCCTTCTTTCCATACGTGGTTCCCATCGCCCACAACGCCAAACGCCGACCGGCCGCTCGTTTCTTCGGCGGGTGCAGCGACGGACCCCAATCGTAGAAGACCGCCATGCCCGTGTTCGGTGTCAAGTCCAGCGCCCTGCGCTCGGAATCGCGCAGTTGGGCGAACCCTCCGCCATTTGCGCCGGTGGGCACCTGAACCCACAAGAACGGGAACTGGCCCTGCCCCCAGGCCTTTCGCCAGTCTTCGACCTGGCGTTTCTGCAGATATCGGTAATGCCACCCCGTCCCCTCCTTCGCATTCCGTTCGCCCTGATACCAGATCGCCCCGCGAATACCGTACGGAATCAGCGGTGCGATATGCGCCGTCCACAGGTGACCATCGTGCCCTCTGGTCGACCGCTTGTTCTTCGGGTCGGTCTTCGTCAGAACTTCGCTCGCCGCACCAGGAGGCATCCACGCCTCAATCGGCGTACCGCCGCGAGCCCGTCCGATCAGACCGATCGGAACTTTGAGTTCCGCCTGGAGAGTCTTGGCGAAGTAATACGCCACGGCGAAAACGCCCTTGACGTTATCCGGCGTAATCGCAACCCATCCGCCTCTTCCGCCATGCCATCGGATCTTCGGGAAGTCGGCTTTGGGGGCTTCGGCGGCGGTTTCCTTGTCGGACTGCATCCGCCAGGCCATATTCGACTGCCCCGAGCAGACCCACACCTCACCGACAAGCACATCTTTGATTACCGTATCGCAAACCTTCAACTCCGCGCCGGCGCCGCTGGCCTTCAATTCATCGAGTTTGACCAACCACTTACCGTCATCGCCCGCAGTTGCGGTTTTGGTCTGCCCGGCGAACTGGACGGTGACTTTTTGGCCTTTGTCGGCGGTTCCGTATATCGGAACCTTCATACCGCACTGGAGCACCATTCCGTCCGACAGCAGCGGATTGACAGTGACCCCAGCCGAAGCCCAGGTCGCAAACCCCAACAGAAGAAACAGCGATACAAAGCGTCTGAAGTTGCGTGTCATCATTGTATTATCCTTACTTGTCTTTCCGTGTCAGGAGTATCGACCACATCAGCGGGCCCTTGTTCTTCTCTCCGTCCGAACCGAACTGCGTGGTCCGAAGCCACGTGAAATCGAACGATGAGGTGAAATCCTTGCGAATGTCGGTTTCTTTGACCCGAGGCGGTCCGTAGTGGCGGGCCTCGTTGGCGTTACCGGCCAGGATCAGAAACTTCGAACCCGAGCGAGAAAGCCGCCGCGCCGAAGTCACGAATTCCTCAGCGTTGGAGCGGCGGACGCCGTGATAGCATCCGCGATCGAACAAGAAGTCAAACGGTTTGAGTTTCGGAACCTTCGTCACGTCAACGAGCATCCAGCGCACCGAAACTTTCGCCTTGTCGGCCCGTGCTCCAGCCATCGCAAGGGCGGTCGGCGCGATATCAAGTGCGGTCACGTCGAACCCTTTGGACGCGAGGTATATCGAGTTGGTTCCGGCTCCGCATCCCAACACGACCGCCCTGCCGGGCTTGATCGTCCCGTCCTCGACTGCTTTTTTAAGTTCGACGGCGACCCGCCTGGTGTCCCAGGGCGCGGCGTTCTTGCGAGTGTAGCGAGAATCCCAACTGGCCAGCAATTTGACTCCCTTGGGCCCGTGTGGAAGGATCCCGGACGGCAGGAGTCGCTCGGGCAGGATCTTTTCGCCCTTTGAACCGGTTATCGCGATCGTTCCAGCCTCATCAACGCCGGCAGGCAGGATAATCTTGCAGTTCAGAGAACCGTTTAGAATATCCAGCACCAGCGGTACGTCCCGTGAGTCTGACTTCACAGACGGAGCCTGCCTGCCTCCGACGCCAAGTATGCTGACGACCCTCGCCGCGCCGTCTTTCACCGCGGGCATGGCGTCGACGATAACACCGCTGCCTTTCTTTGCGGGAGCCAGCGCCACATCCCCCGGCCGGACGATCATGTATGACACGTTAACCGGCGATCTCGCGACCCCGGTAGTAACGTCGAACATGCCCCTGACGGCTTTTGCGGGCCTTAATCGCAACTTCCAATGCAGCGCCTTGCCCGCAGGCAAATCCGTAATACGATCGTCCACCACCAGCGTAGACGGTTTGAGCAGGACCATTCTCCGCAACAGAGAGTAACTCCCGGCGCCGCGCGGGTCTTTCCGCGCAGCTCGTCCCACGATGCACACAAAGTGTTTGTGCTCCTCGTAGGCGACGATCTCGTCCATACCGAGCGGCTGGGGTTTGGGCAGAGATGCGTGATACTGTTCGGCGCGTTTCTTCAACGCCGCCAGATCGCTGGCGGCCAGTTCCAACTCCACACGTTTCGATGCAGCCGGGCCGGGCGCCTTGCGAGCCCAAACCTGGGAATCAAGCCCAAGCGACACAAACATCACCAACACGACAACAGCATGTCTCATCATTGCTTCTCCATTGTAAACCGCCTGGATGGCGAATCTTCAGAGGATACCCGCACGAGGGGCGCAACTCAATGGTCAACTACGCTCATGTGAGCTTCCTGGCCGGGTGAATCGGAATCGTCTTGTACGCGTCGCGTCGCATGCTGATAATGGTCGCACACCATGAATATTTCTCAGACACCGCCGCTGCACCTTACGTATTGCCTTAACGTCCATCCGGGTCAAACCTGGGCCGATAACTTCGCCGCCGTCAGGAACGAGGCCCTGCGCGTCCGGGATATCGTTTGCGACATCAATACTCCTTTCGGGCTCGGGATGCGCCTGGGCAAGATCGCAGCCGACGAGCTGTCCGACGCCGACAAGCTGACCGAGTTCCGCGAATTCCTCGACGCCAACAACCTCTACGTCTTTACTATAAACGGTTTCCCGTACGGTGAATTTCACGATCCCGGTGTTAAGGAGAACGTCTACGCGCCCGACTGGCGAACAGACGAGCGTCGCGATTATACGATCCTCCTGGCCGACATTCTGGCCGATCTTCTGCCCGAAGGCGTATCGGGCAGCATCTCGACAGTGCCCGGATCGTACAAACCGTGGATCAAAACGCCCGCGGACGTCGAAGCAATGGTCGACAATCTCGCCGACGTCGCCGCACACCTTTACCAACTCCGCAGGGCCCGCGGAGTCAGCATCTGCGTCGCCCTGGAGCCTGAGCCCGACTGCTTCATAGAAACGTCAGAAGAAGTCGTCAGATTCTTCACCGGTCCGCTCAGGGAGTACGGGAAAGCCCGCGTTCGCGAGAAGCTCAATATCTCCGGACACAAAGCCGCAAAGCTCCTGAGGCGCCATATCGGCGTGTGTCTGGACACCGCACACGCGGCCGTTGAATTCGAAGACCCCGCTCAAGCCGCCCAAACCATCCGCAACGAGAACATCCGAATCGCCAAGGTGCAGATGAGTTCGGCGTTGAACGTCACGATACCAACCGCCGCCGACCAGGACCTCAGGCGCAAGATCGAAGAGTTCTGCGACCCGGTCTATCTCCACCAGACCCGCATCCGACGCCGCGACCTGGTCAACCACCACGACGATCTTCCAGACGCACTGTCAGGCGGTGAACTCCGGCCGGGCGATCAATGGCGCGTACACTTCCACGTACCGCTGTTCTTCGGCGAGTTCGAAGGGCTTGAGGGCACGAACGATCTGCTGACCGGACGGTTCGCCGAACTGCTAATCGGGGGACTTACCGAGCATCTGGAGATTGAGACCTACACCTTCGGGGTCCTGCCCGACAACCTCCGCCCCGACGACCTTCCGCCGGCGATCGCAAAAGAATACCGCTGGGTGATGGATAATTGCCTGGGGATGGAATGAGGGTGCGGAGAAGTTAGTCAGCCGATTCGAGAACCGCCATGAACGCCTTCTGGGGGATCTCCACGTTTCCGACCATTTTCATTCGCTTCTTGCCCGCTTTCTGCTTCTCGAGCAGTTTACGTTTTCGCGAGACGTCGCCTCCGTAGCATTTCGCCGTCACGTTCTTCCGCAACGCCGATATCGTTTCACGCGCGATAACCCGCGTTCCTATCGCCGCCTGGAGGGGAATCTCAAACATGTGACGCGATATCTCTTTTCGCAGGCGGCGGATGAGGGCTCGCCCGCGTGCGTCGGCCTTGCTGCGGTGTACGATCACCGACAAGGCGTCGACCTTCTCGTTGTTGACCAGGATATCAAGCTTCACCAGATCGTTGGCGCGGAAGCAGATGACCTCGTAGTCCATCGTCCCGTAACCGCGAGTGGCGCTCTTGAGCTTGTCGTAGAAGTCGTAGATGATCTCGGCCAGCGGGAACTCGTAGGTCAGTATTACGCGGTCCGACGACAGATATTCGGTTTCCTGGTATATCGCCCTACGGTCGTCAGCCAGCGTCATCACCGCGCCAATCGAATCGGCGGGGATGATCAGATCGACCTTGACGATCGGTTCGCGAAGCTCCTCGATGAGATTCACGTCAGGCAGATCACCCGCCGAATCGACCTCGAACGTCTCGCCCTTCGTATCGAACACTTCATAGGGCACGGTCGGAGCGGTCTGGACGACCTCGACGTTGTGCTCGCGTTCGAGACGCTCCTGCACGATCTCCATGTGCAGCATGCCCAGGAAACCGCACCTGAAACCGAATCCCAGCGCATCGGAGCTGATCGCCTGAAACGTAAGCGAGGCGTCGTTGAGTTTGAGCTTGTCCAGCGCATCGCGAAGGGTCGGAAACTGCGTACCGGGCCCGGGGTAGAAATCCGAGAACACCATCTGCTGGGGAGGCTGGTATCCGGGCAGGGGCTCATCGGCCTGGTCGGATTCGAGAGTCACCGTATCGCCCACGTGAACCGCCGCCACAGTGCGAATATTGGCGAGAATATACCCCACCTCTCCGGATCCCAGCGTTTCGACCTGCGTGGGCTTGGGGCAGAACTTGCCCATTCCCGCCAGGGTGTACACGTCTTTGGTTCCCATCATCCGGATCTTGTCGCCCACGGAGAGCTTTCCATCAAACACCCGAACGTAAACCACCACACCTCGGTACTCATCGAACGAACTGTCGAAAATCAGCGCCTTTGTCTTACCGTCCGGATCGCCCGCGGGGGGAGGCAACTGCCCGACTATCGCCTGCAGCATCTCATCGGTGCCCTCGCCGCTCTTGGCGGATGTGAATATGCAGTCTTCCGCCGGTTGCTGAATGAGTTTCTCGATCTCCATCGCGGTGTCTTCGGGACGGGCCGCGGGCAGGTCGATCTTGTTGACCACGGGCACCATATCCAGGTTGCCCCGCGACGCCAGGTGTGCGTTAGCCACCGTCTGAGCCTCTACGCCCTGTGCGGCGTCGACAACCAGCAGCACGCCCTCGCAAGCCGCCAGCGAGCGCGAAACTTCATAGTGGAAATCAACGTGCCCCGGCGTGTCAATCATGTTGAGCATGTACTTTTGCCCGTCGAGTTCATAATCGATCGTGACCGCTGAGGCCTTGATAGTTATCCCCCGCTCGCGTTCGAGGTCCATCGTGTCCAGGAGTTGGTTGCGGAACTCGCGCTGGGTTATCGCCCCGGCGCGGAGGAGCATCCGATCGGCAAGAGTGCTCTTACCGTGATCTATATGCGCAATGATGCTGAAATTTCGAATATACTGCTGGTCCATCTCCCAATTGTATCCAATTGGCGCAAAGTTACAACAGTTCGGTTAGCGGGAGATGACACGGACTCTACGATAGGTTAGAATCACATGCTAAAGTGAACTGCCCCGAACCAGGCGACAGTATCCGCCGGGCCGACCTCGCCCCGGACGGTATTCCGACGTAATCCCTGACGAGTAGAAAGAAGGAACTCCCGAGATGGGTAAACCGCTTGTTTTAGTAATACGCGACGGATGGGGAATTGCTCCTGATTCGCCCGGCAACGCCGTTACGCAGGCCCACACGCCGAATATGGACAAGTTGCTGGCTGAGCATCCGAATTGTGTGCTCGAGGCGTCCGGAACGGCTGTCGGCGTGCGCGCCGGGTCGCAGGGGTCGTCGGAAGTCGGGCACCTGAATATGGGCGCCGGGAGAATCGTTAAGCAGGAAGTTGTCCGCGTCGACGAACTGATCGAATCCGGCGCGTTGTTCGAGATTCCCCGCCTGACCGAAGCCGCCGCACACTGCAAGAACACCGGAGCGAAATTCCATCTGATGGGTCTGGTGCAGGACCAGGGCGTCCATGCGATGCAGGAGCATCTCTTCGCGATACTGGGGTTCCTAGCCGGACAAGGCGTTGAAAACGTCTTCGTTCACTTCTTCGCCGACGGACGCGACACTCCCCCGCGAAGCGCCATTACCTATCTGGAGCATCTCGAAGAGGTAATCGCCCAGTGCGGTGTGGGACAGGTCGCCACCGTGACAGGACGATACTACAGCATGGACCGCACCGGAAACTGGGATCGCACGGAATGCGCGTATAACGCTCTGACCTGCGGGGCGGGCCTGACCGCCCGCTCAGCCGCTGAAGCTATCGAAAAGGCGTACGCCCGAGCCGACGCGGAACTCGAACATCGCAAGACCAGCGACGATGAAGACCGCCTGCTGGAAACCGACGAATTCATCCGCCCAACTTTGATTGTGGGCGAGGACGGAAAGTGCCCCGGAGTGATCGAACCAGGCGACGTCGTATTCCACACCAACTACCGACAGGACCGGGCAATTCAGCTAACCGACGCGTTTGTGGACGATCATTTCTTCCACTTCGATCGCGGGCCCAGGCTCGACATCACGTACATCGGAATGACGCGATACTACGACGAATTCACTCAGGAACTCATCGAACCGATGAACATGGAGCATCTTCTGGGAGATGTGCTGGGGAGAAACGGCTTGAGGCAGTTGAGGCTGGCTGAGTTCCAGAAGTTCAAGCACGTCACGAGTTTCTTCAACGGTAAACTCCTGGCTCCATTCGAGTTGGAAGATCGTATCAGGGTCGACTCGATCACCATACCCGAAGACCAGAAGCCCGAGATGAGCGCTTTTGAGGTTACGGATCTGGCGGTCTGCGCAATCAGAAACGGGGTGTCCGCAGTGCGCCGAATGGCCGTCGATATGAAAGGGACCCACCTCGAATCGCCCCAACCGCTGGACCCTGACGAGCAGATCAACGACACGTACGACGTGATAATCATCAACTACGCCAACGGCGACATGGTCGGACACACGGGCGTTCTGGAAGCCGCTGTCAAAGCAATAGAAACTGTGGACGAATGCACTGGACGCGTGGTCGATGCAACGCTGGAGCGCGGAGGAACGGTGCTGATCAGCGCCGATCACGGAAACAGCGAGCAGATGGCCGACCATACAACCGGTGCGACGCTGACCGCTCACACGCTCAGCGACGTGGAGTTCGTACTCGTCAGCGCCGACGGCGATTCAGTGCAACTCAAGCCCCGCGGAAAACTCGCCGACATCGCCCCGACAATGCTCCATCTCCTGGGCCTGGATATCCCTGCGGAGATGACCGCCGACAATCTTATACTGAACCAATAAGGCTCCACCGCCAATCCGAGCGCATGAAAACGGCGTGGAAGCCTATTGAAGCGTCCGCGCCGTTTTTCGTGTCTGCTTGTTCGATATCTACAGCTTACCCAACACGGGCAGTTCGCCAACCAGCGGCGCCGCATAGCTGATGAACCCCTCTGTAATCCCATTGCCGCTTTCATTGATGAAGTCTCTGGGCAAGGGTTTTGTCACGCGGGCGACATCGCTGAGTTCGGCCCGGACGTATTCGATCTGGTAGTCCGCCGACTCAACACGTTTCATCGCCACAGACCCGTCCAGATCACCGCTCATTGCATATTCAGCGGCTTTCCGGCCGCACTGACGAGCCTCGATACGGTCAATCTGGGAGGCGTATCCGGCGAAACTGCGCTGGAGGTAACCGAACGTGTCGGCTCGCACGCGCAACGACTCGTGCGGGACTTTCATATTGGCTTTGAGGTAGTCAGACAGGAAATCGCCCAACGCGCCGGTTCCGGACAACTGCGGATTACCGTGGCTGTCGCGTTCGACTCTGTGTCCGAGCGTCTCGGCCAGCGCGACGGTCACCGATGTTCCGGTCTTGTCCTTGATGCCTTCGGAGACTGCGATCTGGCAACGTCCGAGCCGCCCGTAGATTTCTCTCACGTCAGCAAGGAATTGCTCGGTGGAGAATTCCACTTCAGGCACGTACACGAGATGCGGTCCGTCGACCGGGTCCGTATTGCCCAGCACTGACGCCGCAGTCAACCATCCGGCGTCGCGCCCCATGACCACGTTGATCTTGATGCCCGGCAAGGCCGCGGAATCGCGATCGTCGCCCATGAACGCCGAGGCGACAAACTTCGCCGCCGAACCGTAACCCGGGCAATGATCGGTGACGCGCAGATCGTTGTCGATAGTCTTGGGAATATGGAACGTTCGCAGTTCGTAGTCCGAGGCGCTGGCCATTTCGTTTACGATCCTGGCCGCATCGGCCGAATCGTTCCCGCCGATGTAGAAGAAGTATTTAACATCATTCTTCTTGAACACTTCGAATATCTTGCGGCAGTAGGCTTCATCGGGCTTGTCGCGACTTGAGCCCAACGCAGCGGCGGGCGTATTGGCGACCGCTTCGAGCACTGCGGCGTCAACGTCGTTAAGGTCGACGAAATTCTCCGCTACGATTCCGGCCACACCGTGGCGAGCGCCCATGATCCGCCCGACATCGTCTGAGTCTTTGAGGACCTCGACAGCTCCGACCAGCGACTGGTTTATCACAGCGGTGGGCCCGCCTGACTGCCCTATTACTACGTTTCCTTTACCGGCGTCACTCATGATAACTCCTGCTATGGTTGTCTGGAATCCCCCCCGCCGCGAAACGGTATAATATTCGATATCCCCAAAATTCGCAAGTAGCATCGCCCCTCGGACGTTCGTTTCACGGTTGGATCATCTGTCCGGAGCACCAATCCGCATAGGCTGACCGGTTGCGGCCAGCACGCTCCGCCAAAGCTCGCTCTCGGGCGACATCTGCTTCTTTTCGCTGGCGACGAGCGATATCGGAACGTGAATGAACACATCGTAGCGATACCCTATAAGCATGTCCGTCCTGCCCGCCATCGCGGCGTGCACGGCGTTGCGGGCCATCTGGTCGCAGAGCAGCGCATCCTCACAATTGGCGGGAATGCTCCGCAGAATATAGCTTGGATCGATGTACTTCACCGTCGCGGGAATATTCTGATCCTTGAAGTGCGATTTGATCCTGCCAGCCAGGAAAACCCCAATATCGCCCGGCAGGACATTGCCCGACGCGTCGCGGGTTTCCTCATCGGCGGGTAGAAGATGGCGACCGGCGCCTTCTGCAACCACGACAACAGCGTGCCCCCGTCCGGTGATTCGTTTCATAAGCAGATCGAGCAGCCCGCCGGGTCCGTCGAGGTCGAAGTACAGTTCGGGCACGAGCGTTATATTCACGTCCTGGCTGGCCACTGCGGCTCCGGCGGCGATGAAACCGGCGTCGCGCCCCATGAGCTTGACCAGGGCGATTCCGCCCCGGGCGCTGCGGGCCTCGTTGTGAGCGCAATCGATCACCTCGCGAGCCTTGTCCACGGCGGTGTAGTATCCGAATGTCCGACTGACATATTTTATGTCGTTGTCTATAGTCTTGGGGATCCCTATTACAGACAGCGGATATCCCTGGCGGTCGGCTTCTTCGGACAGGCACTCGGCTCCGCGCTGCGTTCCGTCGCCCCCTATGCAAAATAGAATATTGATTCGGCGATCCCTGAGGAATCCAACCGCCTTGTCCATCTCCACAGGCCCGCGTGAACTGCCCAACACGGTCCCTCCGTCCTTGTGTATGTCCTCGACAAGTTCCGGTGTAAGGGCGATCGGCTCGCATCCGGAATCCGGATCGAGCCCCCCGTATCCGAAACGGATGCCAAGTATGTCCTTCACTCCGTAGTGATAGTGCAGTTGGAGGACCAGCGAACGGATAACGTTGTTGAGACCGGGACACAGTCCTCCGCAAGTTACTATCGCCGCCGATGTCTTCTCCGGATCGAAGTAGATGTTCTTGCGCGGACCGGCTTTTTCGAAGTAAACTCCCCCGCGTTCCGAAACATCGGACGACAACTCGACCGTGGCGGGCATGCGGGCGTCGTCGGGCACGTAGTTCACTATACCGTCGCCAAGAACGGTCGACAGACCGATGGGGGACGGAATTCGACACTCACCAAGCGACTTGACCGCAACGTCTTCAGGCCTGAGCACGCATTTCTCCCTTCAGAACCGCATCCGGCTGGTTAATCGTCCAGCATTTCGCGTTCAACGTATTTCGTATCCCACTGGGCGTCGACAAATTTCTGCTCAGACATGATCCGGCGGCAGAGCGGGACGGTCGTTTTCGTAGGTTCGATCACAAACTCGTCGAGCGCCCGTTTGGTCGTGGCGATGGCTTCGGCGCGCGTCGGTTGGTGGACGATCAGCTTGCCCACCAGCGAATCGTAGGTCGGCGGGATACTGTAACCCTGGTATACGTGACTGTCCCAACGGACGCCAAATCCGCCCGGAGCCACAAACGCCTTCACCTCGCCCGGAGACGGGCGGAAGTTATTCGCGGGGTCTTCGGCGTTTATGCGACATTCGATGGCCACGCCGCGCGTGGTTATGTCGTCCTGCGTGAACGCCAGCTTCTCACCGGCCGCAACGCGAAGCTGCCATTTCACAAGATCGATACCGGTGACCATTTCGGTAATCGGATGCTCGACCTGTATTCGCGTGTTAACCTCGAGGAAGTAGAAATTGTTCTCGTCGTCAAGCATGAACTCGACGGTGCCCGCGTTGTAGTAGTTGCACGCCTTTGCCAACCTGACCGCAGCGTCGCACATTTCCTGTCTGAGCCCGGGGTCCAGCCCCGGAGCCGGAGTTTCTTCGACAACCTTCTGCTGACGTCGCTGGACCGAGCAGTCGCGTTCGTAAAGATGCACCACATTCCCATGCCGATCGCCCAGCAGTTGGACTTCGACGTGGCGGAAGTTCTCGATGCACTTTTCCATGAAGAGCGTACCGTCATTGAACGCAATTTCCGCCTCGGATTTGGCTTGGGTGTACATGCTCTTGAGGCTTGCTGCGTTGTGGGCGAATCGTATTCCTCTACCCCCGCCTCCGGCGGCGGCTTTGATGGCAACGGGATATCCGATGCGCTCGGCGATTTCCAGGGCGTCTTCGACGCTTTCGACAGCTCCTTCGGAATCAGGCGCCATCGGAACGTTGACTTCCCTTGCAAGAGCCTTGGCGCGAATCTTGTCGCCAAGCAGCATCATGCTGTCGTGACTGGGACCGATGAATTCGATTTTGCAGTCCTGGCAAACTTCGAGGAAGTGGGCGTTCTCGGCCAGGAAACCGTAGCCCGGATGAATCGCTTCGACGTCGGCTATTTCAGCCGCCGCGATAATTCGCGGGATGTTGAGATAGCTGTCTGCCGATGGGGCCTTGCCTATGCATACGCGTTCGTCGGCCAGGTGCAGGTAGCTTGCGTTGCTGTCGGCCTGGGAGTAAATCGCCACCGACTCGATACCGAGCTCCTTACAGGCCCGGATGATACGCAAAGCCACTTCGCCGCGGTTGGCAATGAGGATACGGGAAAACATGCAATGGTTCCTTGGTGGGCGTCAATCCGACGTCAGGCGGAAAAGCACCTGACCAAATTCCACGGGCTGAGCGTTTTGGACGCAGATCTCAGCTACGCGACCGCTGCATTCGGCTTTGATCTCGTTCATCACTTTCATGGCTTCAACGATACACACAACCGTATCGTTTCCGACGCTGTCCCCGACTGACACGTACGCATCGGTGTCGGGGCTTGAAGAATTGTAGAACGTACCGACCATGGGGCTGGTGACATCGATCAGATCGCTTTCAGGCTCATCGGCGGTTTGATCGGAGGGGCTCGCGGGCGTCTGCGGGGCCGCTGCGACCGCCGGAGCGGGCGCCGGAGCAGCGATCGGCTCCATGATCACTCTTGGCTGATCGCCCGGTCCTCGCTTCAGAGACACCTTCTTATCCCCGTCGACGATATTCATCTCGGTCAGGTCATTATCGATCATGAGCTTGACCAACCGCTTGATTTCCTTGATGTCCATGAACAACTCCTGTCCCTGACGCTACGGGCGTTTTCCCGTCGCACGCCGAAGCGTTATCCTTTGAGCACCATCGCACGAATGTCCGTAGTCAGCGTGCTCAGACGCTTTGGTCTGTCAGCCGTCACGAGAATATCATCCTCGATCCTTACACCGCCGATCCCGGGCAGGTATATGCCCGGTTCGACCGTCACAACCATGCCGCTTCGCAAACGCCCCGGACCCTTACCGCCCAAACCCGGAGCCTCGTGCACTTCCCGACCAAGTCCATGACCGAGACCGTGAACGAACTTGTCGCCGTAACCGGCGTCGACGATAACTTTACGCGCCGCAGCATCGGGCGTTTTCAATAACGCGCCCGCCCGCAAGGCGTTAATGCCCGCAGTTTGAGCGTCGCGAACGATATCGTAAATCTCGCCTATTTGCGGCGGGATTTTACCCGTGAATATGGTGCGAGTCAAGTCGCTGCAATAACCTCCAACCCTGGCGCCCCAGTCTATCAGAACTGATTGACCGGCGCGGATCTTCGTCGAGTCGGGCTTGTAATGACAATCGCAGGCGTGAGGGCCCGCAGCCAGAATGGTCTCGAAAGCGGCCGCGTCGGCTCCCTCCAAACGCATCAGGTACTCCAGTTCCGCCGACACTTCCCGCTCGCTGCGACCGACAAAAGCCTTCGGTCCGCGGGCGGTCAATCGCAGGAACGCCTTCTGGGCGATTGAGGCGGCCTTGCGGATAAGGCGGACTTCGCTGTCGTCCTTACTGACGCGAAGCGGAGCTACGATATTGGTGAGCGTTTTTACCCTTCGCTCGCCAAGGACCTTTGTGAAAGCCTCAACCGTGGCGGCCGTCAGGTGACCGCCCTGGACGCCCAGTCTGCGGACATTACGACCCTGGAGCGTCTTCTTGATCGTCTGGGCCATTCCTTTCTTGCGGATGACCACCTCAATGTCGGGGCACTCGCGCGGTCCCTGCTGCCCGAACCGCCCGTCAGTAATAAGCACCGCCCACCGCGGACCGATCAACAGCGTCGCGTCGTCGCCGGTGAAACCGCACAGGTATCCGACGTCCTGATCTTTACTGATCAGCATCGCGTCAACTTTCTGGTCGACCGCCCTCTTGGCGACCTTACGTCGACGGGAGGCGCGCGTTTCTAGTCTCGTATTTTTATTAGCCATGGCCCCAAAGATAGACACAGAAGGCGGTTCTGGCAACCGCCTGTCATATTTTTTGCGATGAGCATGATCGCTTGCCTGACGATTAGCTCATCGCTACAATGAAGTTATGGAGCCAAAGATCAACGCGCGTTCGAAGCTGCGTCCAAGCCGGAGAACCCTGACACTGCTTCTGTCAGCTATGGCGGGACTGCTTATTGTCGCGTGCCTGCGACAGTTCCCGCTGAGCCCTTCTGTGGCGGATTCCCCCTCTGACCGAACTCGCGCCAAACAACTCAAAGTCGCTGTCGAGAAACTGAAATCCATCCACAAGACAATCCGCAAACCCAAGCCCGGAGACTGGCTCGACCGCCACTACGAACCCGGGCAAACCTTCGCACGGTATCTCAACTCCAACCCCGTACGCCCCATCGGCGTGCGGAGCATCATCTACGTTCAACCGCTGGGAGCGTTCACCAAATCCCAACGCAAGAGCATCTCTCTGGCTGCGGAGTTCATGGGCCTCTATTTCAACACGAAAGTGGTCATCCGCAAAGATCTGCCCCTGACGGTGATTCCCCCCGCAGCGCGCCGCGTCCATCCGCAATGGAAGGTCAAGCAGATATTAAGCACTTACGTGCTCGATAAAGTGCTGTACCCACGACTGCCAAAGGACGCCGCCGCCTACATCGCCTTCACCGCGTCGGATCTCTGGCCGGGCGCGGGGTGGAACTTCGTTTTCGGACAGGCGTCCCTGCGCAAACGCGTGGGCGTTTGGTCGGTGCACCGCAACGGCGAGCCCGACAAGAGCCCAGCGGACTTCAGGCTCTTTCTGCTCAGGACGCTGAAAACCGCCACACACGAAACCGGGCACATGTTCACTATGCTCCATTGCACCGCATACGAGTGCAATATGTGCGGATCGAATCACCGCCAGGAATCCGACAGCCGCCCAATCGCTCTGGGCCCCGAATGCATGGCGAAAGTCTGTTGGGCGGGGCGCATTGATCCGATCAAACGCTTCAGCGGACTGTACACATTCTGCGTAAAAACCGGACTGAAACCTCAAGCCGCCTTCTACGCCAAGTCCATAGAAACACTCGGCGGGAAGCTCCCGACCACACAACCGGTCAGCACTTCCGCACCGCAGAATCGATAACGCATTATCGATTCAAAGCGGGAGTCGCGGTAACCACCGAGCTTCGCTTCTCTACGCCCGTGTAGTTCTTCGGATCGACGTCGAACTCCGGCCAGACGATCTCACCGGCCTGTTGGGCTTTGACGTCTTTGTAGGCGACCAGTTCGTTGGAGTTCATATCCAGCCACATGAAGATGCCCCGCCTGTCCTCGTCGGTGAACTTGCCGGCCTTCATCGCTTTTATGTGCGTGGGGGTCATCAGCGCTTTGCCCATTCCCGAGAACATCGCGCCGAACTTGCCCGGATGCGTGCGCGTTCCGCCGGACATGTTCCTGTGGTATCCGTGCCCGAAGTAGAACGTGTACTTGCCCAGATCGCCGAACGCCATCTTCTTGGGACCGGCGTCTTTCTTGGTTTGGTGACACTTGACGCATTTGCCTTCGAGCACCGGACGGACGTTGCGATGGAAGCTGAACATCACGTGTTTCTTGACTTCGGTTCCGAGTTCAGACGGAGCCCGCCGCATCGCAAGCGGACGCGAGACCGACGTCGGGGCGCCCCACTTGTCTTCGTGACACCCGATGCACGACAACCGCTCGCCCGGATGAACGTACGTGACCGACCGCATGGATTGGACGGCCATCCCGTTTTCGTCCACCAGTTGGAAGTAGATCGCCTTCCCGACCGGAGCCTTGCAGAAGACGCTTCCATCGGACTCGACCGGAACGACACCCAGCGGAATCCTGCCAAGGGACTGATCGCCTCTGCCCATTCTGGGATTGTTGGCGCGCGGAGTTGATTTTGGAAGAACCTGAACAATTCGCATCTGCTTGATCTTCGAACCCTTGGGGAGCTTTCCAAACTCATCGCTGGTGTAGACGTTCATCACGCTGATAGTGGCGACCGGTGAGTCAGCCTTGAGTCTTTCGCCCTGATAGGTCTGCGTGGCGATAATCGGCGGTTTGGTCCTGGCGCGCACGGGTGTCGGGTCGAGTATGCGCAGCCCGTTGGTGGTCTTGCAGAGGATTTCCCTGTTGCCCATTTCGTCGATCAGGCTGGCGGTGTCCTTGTAGTTGCACAGGTAGAAGCTCTCACTCAGCGCCCAGGCCGTTCCGTATGTCATTCTGTCAAATCCGCGAGTACCGCCCTCGGATTCGGGGAACCTCACGTCCGGGGTGATGCGTTTGGTTTGCGACATTTTGTTGTCGTCGGGCACGCTTATGTCGATCAGCACGAGCGAACCGAACGCCTGTCCGTGGTGCGGACCTGCTGTGGCGACGTACTTGTTGGACCCGGGTATCGAACGACAGTTGAATTCCGCCCAGGGGCGCATGTTTATCCCGCGGGGCTTGGGGGCCTTCGGATCTACGGTGCTGAAAGGGTAGGCGTAGTTCGAGTGGAACGACCGCGGGTCGCGCCCGTCCGGATAGCAATGCCACATATGGTGAGCCCCATTGTGATCACGGTCAACGTAGTCCCAACGCGTGTAGACAATCATACCGCGATTGTCTACGCTGGGATGGAACTCGTTGGTCTCGTGGAAGTCGATGCTGTACATGTCGCTTCCGTCGGGCTTGATCGAGAACATCGTGAACGCCGGTACGGGCCGCCCGTGACAACGCCCGAAACCATAGCGCCTCGTCGACATGAAAACAACCCGACCGTTGGGCAGCCAGAACGGATCGAAATCATCGAAACAACCATCGGTCAGGCGGGTGAGCCCTTTACCGTCAACACCAACCTTGAAGACGCTGAACCTCGTCTCGGGGCTCCATTTCTTGGGATCTCCCGAACTCCAGGAAAAGAGAATCGTCTTACCGTCCCATGAAAGGTCCGGCGAGATGAACGTGCCTTCCTCCATCAACTTACCTTTGTTCGTACCGCCGGGGACCTTCAATCCCTTCACAACATTCACCAGCTTCGGGGCGTCGGTCTTGTAGTTCTTCAGGATGAACAGGCCCCCGCCCTTCCTTCCGTTATGCCCGTAATACTGATCGCAGAAGTGGTCGCCGTCATACTCGGACTTTCGCTTTGAGGCGTCGTTCAGGACTCCTCGCGAAACGAACATCAGGTCGTCGGCTTTCAGCAGCGGATTGGAAAGCATCGCCTTGCGACCGGCGGCTCGCAGTTTCATGTACAGCGTCTCAACGTCGGCGTCCTTCTTAGCGGCCGCCGCCTTTACTTGTGCGATCGTCTTTTCGACAGCACTGAGATCGCCAACGCCTTTCAGCCCTTTGAGCTTCTTGACGACCGCGCTTATGCGGCGTAGGGCGACGTCCAGCGGAGTCTTGTCGGTATCCAGTATCGTCGCCTGAGCGTTCAGGATCTGCTCGGCGGGGAAACGGTTCCGTCCTCTTCCTCCGATCTGCGCCTTGGTCTGCTCGTATTGCGCCTTCCAATCGGCCTGCACGACTTCCGGCGTGCCGCCGACAACATTCTCCCCCTGCGCCGCTGAGAACTGCAAACAGAGAATCGAAACGAGTACCGCCGCCAATACTTTTCGGAAATGCGTCATATTGATGCTCCTGATCGGAATGAACGAAGATCTACTTGCCGTAGACAAAAACGTACTTGAGGTCGAGGTATTGCTTTTCAGTCAGGCCGAGTTTCACATACCGGGCCTTGGGAGTTTTCGTCAGCTTCACATGCCATTCGGCCTGGGCCCGCCCGCCTGCCGACCAGGTCTTTGTCCAGGTCTTCTGATCGCTCGATATCCACATCGTAAGCGTGCGTGCGAACTCCTGGCAGGACCCTACGCGATTTACAACATGCACTTCATCGATCGCGTAAGCCTTATCCAGCGTGATGATTATGTACGGATTGGACTCGTTTTCGGTGCAGAACGCCCAGTCATTTGAGTAGGGCTTGCCATTGAGCAGCTTCTCCTTGTCCGTCGTCCACCTGCGTATTATCGAACTGGCGGCATAAGTCGCGTTCTTCGATATCCACCCGTCTTTTCGGGTCCGCCAGGCATCGTCCGAGACCACATCGGCGCGGGCCTTTTCGAGGTTCTCTTTCTTCAGCGCCTCGGGCATGTCGATGCGCGGATCGGCCATCAGAGTGTCGCGCCCCTTCTTGAGCGCTTTGAGCATCGCCTGGTAGTCAGGGTCGGTTTTGTCCTTGAAGACCGCCCCGCCGTCGGCGGATTTGCAGAGTTGCATCCCGCCGGCCGATTTCGCCAGCGGAGCCGTCAGCATCTGCGACCACTCGGGGTGTGTAAGGTTGATCCGGTGGACCGGTCCGATCTGACCGATCATCGATATGCGCCCGTGACCTAACTGGAACGAACTCAGGGCGATGTCGTTCCATAACCTGGAGGTCACGAGGATCTGACCCTTGCCCCGCGGATTGTAGTTGTAGGTCTGCGGGGTGATGTATCGCTTGTGACAGGGCAGGCAGCGCTTGTTGAACACCGGTTCGAAATCGCGGCGGAACCACTTGCGTTTGTCGGTGACATACCACCGGCTGCGCCCGCCCATCACACGAGAGTTGGTGAACTCGTACGTTCCGAAATACGGTACGTTCGCGTCGATCCAGGTGTAGATGCGCTTTCGGTCCTCCAGCGGAAGCGGTTTTGCGACGCAGAAATCCGTCTCGATATGCTTGCGGATTTTCGATACGTAGGAACCGCGTGACTTTGGCGAGCTGTTTTCATGTCCGGTGCCCGCCACTGGCACGTAGTGAACCATTCCGCGATCGAGCAACTGATCGTACGCCATCGAGTGCGAGTGCGTTTTGTCGCCCGACAGATCAACGCCCTTTTTCGGCGTGGGCCCGGAATGACACTTGATGCAGTGCTTATCGAGCACGGGTTGGACAACTTTGGTGAAGTCGAGTATCCCCTTTTCAGTCCACGAGGGATACTTCGGTACGGACGGGGGGCGTTTTGCAGCTATCACCGCTGACGGTCCGCGCGCCGGAACCTTGCCTCGCGTTTCGTGACAGCCCAGGCAGCTTTGGGTCTCGCCGGGCATTATGTGCAGCGTTGAACCCATGTGCCTTATGAGTCGCCCTTCGGCGTCCAGAGCGTTAAACGATATGTCGCGAATCGCCGGAGCCTTAAAGTGCGCCGAACCATCGGACTCGACGGGCACAGTCCCGATAATCCGCCGCACAAACATCGTTCCGCGGCTGATCGTTGGCGAATAGCCCCATATCTGGGCCCCTGCCGGGTCGCCGTATTTGGGCACCTGCTCGACAATCGCCAGCGACTTGACCTCGCCGCGTTTCACCGTGGGCCCGAGCCCCTCGTAAACATCCTGCAGCAGGAACGTGCCGGTAAGGCTGTCGTTGGGATTTAGATTAGCTTCGGCGGGTGTGCGGTGAGCCCATTTAACCGGCGTGGACTGGTTCGGTATTACGGGCGGGGTCTTGCGAGGGCGAAGCAGCAGCGGGTCCCAGCAACCGGTTTTCTTGCCCGCGGACTCGTAGACGCACTTGCGATTGCCTCGATCGTCCAGCAGGTATATGCGGTTCTTCCGCGGACCGTCGCCGCCCCACGAGACCAGGAACAACCGTTCGTTCACCGGGCACGGATCCTGATATCCCCACGCCAGCGTCGAATCGCCTATCGCGGGCATTTCGCGGGTTATCCATCTGAACCCCTCGCCGCGTATGTCTTTCTGATGTCCGACGGGTCTGTCCCAGACCAAACCGATCATGCCCGCGTGATAGCTGTGGTGCGGACCGAAAACACACACCACCTCCGGTCGTCCGGGAATGGCGCTGGCTTCCCAGAATCCGTTGGGGTCTTCCTTCGTGTTCGATCCGAACAGGGCGAATCGCGTACCGTCTGGGTTCATTGTCCAGAGATTCTGTCGGCAGAATACGTTCTTGTCGACCCCGTAATCCCATCGCGTAAAGAGCACTCGCCCGTCGTTCATCACCTGCGGGGTGTGATCGCTAAGGGTATTGCCCGAAACTCTCCGCACGTTCGATCCATCGCGATTGCACACGTATAACAGGCCCGAGGGCTGCTTCTGGCAGACCACGCGCGTTCCGGCCCGGGTGGAGACGAACATTATCTCACCGCTGGGCAGTTGAACGGGCGAGATATTGCTGCTGTCGCCTTTGGTGATCTGTTTGAGGCGCGTACCGTCAACGCCGATCTCGTAGATATGCCACGGCTGACCGCCATTGCGGGCGGCGAAGAATATCGTCCGGGCGTCGTACGACAAGTTCATGTCGAATATGCACAGGCCCGGGGACTCGTGGATCACGCGGACGGGCGTTTTCTCATTGGACGGGTCAAACACACAAATCGCCGCCGGACCAGCCCCGCGGGCGATGTAAGGTGCGATCGCGTTTACTGCATAAGGCGGACATCGCACAAACGCTATCGGGCCGAGTTGGCGGATTTGCTTGCGCCACATTTCCTCGATCCGACCGGCGGCGGCGACCGGATCGCCCGTGATCTTCGGCTTCAATTCCGCCAGCGCCTTGAGATACGCACTCCCGCCGCTGGTTGACGGAGCGGTGCGATCGAGATCTTCGACCATTTTCAGACGCGCCGGGTCGTACATCGGAATCGGCGTGATGTCAAACCGGAAGGCCTTGACGCGCGCCTTGGCGTTTTCGGGGGAACTGGTCCGGGGTTTCACGAGCTTCGCGCCGCTGGCGTAAGGTTCATCGCCAGGCCCGAGATCATACAGTTTGGTCAATCTGCCCGGAGGCGTGTCGTTTGACGGCGTGAGCGACGGTATCGAAAACGCAAACCCGTGCCTTCCATGCATGGAAGTGATCTTGATCAGCAGTCTGTTGGCGCCGGCCGCCAACTCCAGCGTCGCATTCAAGCCTGCGGGGAATCGTGAGGCGCCCGAGCGGTGCGGATTACCCACCCCGCCGACTTGCTTGCCGTTCAACCACGCCTTGATGTTATCCGCCGCCAGCATTCGCATCTCGACACTCGTCGCGGATTTGGCGGTGATCGTGCGATACAGATAGCACGTTTCATTCCGCATAGGCGGAGGTCCGACCGGGAGTTGATTTACGTATCCGTCAGTCCAGTCGGCGAACTTGATCCAGCGTCGCACAGCAGAGGTCATCCCAGGCAGTTTCTCAACGGTCCAGGTCGCCGAAAGATCGGCAAGCTTCCCGCCGGCGGCGATGACCTGCTTCTCGGGCGGGAATACGGTTTCGAAAGACTTGAGATGCAGCCCGAACAATTGATCCTTGAACGGACCAGCGCAATACCAGGAGCCAAGAGAAACACCGGACATGTCGGGCTTGACCGGTTCAGCAGCCGACAGCACGCCCGACATCGCAACGATCACCCAAACACCAACAATCCGTCGCATCATACAATTGCTCCCATAGTACCGGCCGGACAAACGTGTCATTTCATAGCAATACAGTAGCATATTAGGTCAATAGCGTGCAAAGGCAAGGTTTCAATCTCGCACGATCGGCGTAGAAACCCCGCTCACGGACCTGAAAATCACAGCCGGTTCTGTCAGCAGTGATCAAGGCCTTGCGGTTCGACTACAGGGAATATCCGTATCACGCCATGGAACGCTCACAAGATTCGATTGGCCCTGCTACAGAGTCGCTTGCTCAGCTGTTTCCCTGGCTCGGGATCTGCCTTTCCTGTCGCCGGAGTCACCCTTCTTTCTGCTCGATTTGTCTCTTTTCGAAGTTGACCTGCGTTTGCCCGGCAGCCTCTTTCGCTGTTCTTCGGTCAGAATCTTCTCAGCCACTTCAGAACGGATCTCATGAAAGTGAAGGCTGCCTCTGTATTTGTACATTTCCTTCCTTAGCGCATCGTGATCTTTGCTGAGCTGGCGATACCGCTGGGACATGGCGACTTTGTCTTTGACACTCCGGGCGCAAAGTTCGCCAATCCGTGTTTTCTGGTCGTCGGTAAGTTCACAGCGGGAGAAACCGCGGAGAGCGTACTCCTGCAAATACTGCGTTTCGGCTGACTGGCGCAACTCGGGCGTCAGTGTTTTGTCGATTGAATCGTACAGCTTGGTGCGGGCGTCTTTGAGCGCGCGAGATGATTTGACGTCGCCCGATGCGATAAGCGCCTCGGCGGCGGCTTGGCACTTCCGGTTCAATGTTTCCTGAACTTCCTTGGGCAGGTGTTTCCAGTACGCATCGGCATACGCCTTGAGAGACGCCGCCACGCGAGCGGTTTTATGCTTGTCAGTGATCGCCTTGTTCAGTTCGGCCTGATGATCGAGTTTCAACTCCCTGAGCGCCTTGGCGTGAACTTGTTTTGACGCTTGCAATTTGTTGATTTCGTCCTGCAGTTTCCTGATCTGATCGTCGACAACCTTTATTTTAGGCCCGTGGACCTTCTCGTAATCAGCCAGATCTTTCTGTTGGGCGAGCAGTATCTGCGACAGCTTGGCTTGGTCGTCTTCAGACAGATTGTAAATCGCGGCGTACTTCCGCACTTGCAGATCCACGCGAGCGTTGGAGGCTTTGGCGGCCTTTGCAGAGTGCTTCGTCTTTATCTTCGGTTCGCTGGAGGCTTCTTTGGCCTGGGCGGTCGCCAACGTCGCGATCAGAGCAACTGCTATCGCAATCCATCTGGTGTTCTTCATATTCTTCATATTACCGTAATCTCCAAACGCTGTCAGGTACGGCGGGTAGTTAGCAACTGGCTGGCTGCAATGTTCGCCTGCTCGATGAGTCGCAGGCACTGTTGCAGGTCGACTATGCTATACGGTCAACGCCTTCAACCGTTCTATATTGCCTTCTTCAACCGGGTGTTCTCTATTTCCCGCCAAAGACCCGTCTATGTCTTTTCGGCTTCCTCGCGGGCGATTTGGCACCAGCGGGCGGCGTTGGAGGGGGTGTTGGCCAGCGTGTGGTTGTCTTTCATGATCACTTCGAGACGACAGCCCCTGGTTATGTCCATAGCGCGACGCAACTCTGCGCGAATGCGGTCGGCGTCTATGTTCGGGCGGGCCAGGTCGGCGGGCGAAGGCTTGAACGAGTAGATATAATCACCCCCGAGATTCTCCGCCATCGCCTCAACGTCCGCCCAGGGGGAAACCGAAACGCGACGCAATCGCGGAATTCGCTTGACGACATGCCAGCGTTTGTCCAGCGGCTCGCAGCAACCGTAGCAGTTCAGACCGAATCGCTCGAGAATCGGCAACTGGTACGGGAAGACGAACTCCTCAAACATATCGGGCGAAACGCCGACGGTCTCCTGGCTTTCGCAGAAGCCCCACATATCGGTGGTTCTAACCCGCCCGGTGAAGTCGGTCTGCGGCAGTTCGTCGGTAAAACCGAATCCGCCCGAGCCGACATACGTGTTGTCGTTGTTCAGGCTCAGCAGATCGTTGTCTTCAAGGAAGTCGAGCTTCGACACGTGTCCGTCGCGGAGGATCTCCATCAGCCGGTGGAGTCCGGCCGGATGGTCGTACATATCCAGCATGAACTGAGTGAATCCACGGAGGTTTATCAGCGTCCACGTCATTCCCAGCGTCCACCACCACTGGGTGTTCAACTCCACCGTCAGGAGATCGGCGAACGTCTCGCCAGCCAGCAACATCAACTGCTCGGTCGCCTCGCGGTCCACGTCAATCGTCGGGAAGTGAAGCCGATCGAGAAGATCGTAATTCACCAGCGGAGCCTCCCATCGATACGAACCCTGCGCCTCGGATCTGGATACCCGTTCGTGCATACCCCAGTCGCTTTCAGTGTAAACATGTCTGACTCGCAGAACGGGGTCTACAACCTTGTCATCGCCCATCGAATCGGCCCAGTATATCTCTTTTCGGAGGTGAGTTTCCCACGATCGGGCCAAGCTCCCCTCGCATTGGATCTGATCGGGCGTGATGATCTCGTTCCAACCGTTTTCCGGATCGCAGAACACCACCGGGCGCGTGGGCTCCAAGGCGTTGTGGCGCCTCCACAGGTCGGCCTTGTCCTGTTCTATGTCGCGATTCGCCAACTCCGCCAACTCACCAGCCAAGCTCCGGAGAACGTCACGATCGACCGCGGAAACAAGTATCTCCTCTCGGGGAATTGACTGGGTGAACAGCGATGCGACGGTCTGGTCAGCCATTAGACTCCTTGGGCGACGCCTATGCGCCGGCGGGTCGGTTGTATTTGTTGATGGCCTGCTCGATAACCTTGCCCACAGTAAGCGGATCTCGGCTGGCCGTAGCGTACTGGCCCTCGGACAGCGTGATAGCCGGAGCCGTGTAGGCCGTCACAATCAGCCCGCGCGTGCCCATCTTCTCAAAAAGCGTCCGATAGTACGCATCGATGCGGTCGTCAGCGACATTAAAGTCCGCCACCAGGTACGGTATCTTTCGCTCCGCCAAGGCGTCGCGCATCCGGGCGGCTCCGTCGAGATCGTCCAGATTCAAGTTCTGAATACAGGTCAGGCCCTCGGTAGCCAGGTAGTTCTCGATGTGCTGATTGGCGTTACCGCAATAGTGGATACTCCCGCCGCCGAAAGCCTTCAGCACCTGACTGTTGTAGGGCGCGACAAATTCGCGATACAACTCCGGGCCGAAGATTATCGAATCATCGTCGGACATCCACACCCCGCCATAGCCTCCGGGTATCTTAATTCCCAGAACGTAGGCGTCGTCGGTCATCTCCTGCCCGACGGCCCGCTTCTGGACCGTAACCCACTCGATCAGCGCATCGGTGACAAGCTGCATCACGTCGTGAATCGCCTCGGGATAGTCGTACATCCAGTAGATCAGCTTGTCGTAGCCCAATATCTGCAATGCGGTGGTCAGCGGTCCCTGGCAGTCGGTTACGCCCACCGGGAGGTCCGTCCGCCGGCGCATTTCGGCGATGGCGTTCAGAACGCGGGGCATCAGCCCGTCTTTTTCGGGGTCCGGCTTGCGAAGGTCCTTCAACTCAGCCACGTCGGTGATCCTGGACAGGTCGACCGCCGGATCCATCCGATCTTGAAAGACTATGTCCACGCCAAACCCGCTGGCCAGCACGCCCGTACCGTACCAGGGCATCAGGAACGGTATATAGATGTCATCGTACTCAGCCAGGTGGCGCTCGATCTTCCGCACCTGAAAATCGATCATTGATGTGGGGTCTTCGCTGCAGTAGTCGGCCGGGATGTTCTCAGGCAGATCCCCAAACAACCAGTAGTTCACGTCGTTGATCATGTACGGCGCGGTGTCGTTTTCAAACTCAAACGCCGAGCGGATCGTATCTTCAGCCGCCAGGCTCCTGTCGCGGTAGCGTGTCGATGTCAACATAGCAGCACTTCCTGTTCCATGCCTCGAAGCCTCTATCGTTCGTCGCCCGGCGACCGGAAAACACGGTCTGGTCGGCGATGGTATTATAGCGCCGCGGCCTGACGCATGCAACCGCACGACAGAGACCCCGCCATCCGATTTGATTGTTCCCGCATCAGGGCTTACAATGTCTCGACAATGACAGAAACACAAGATGAATTCAGCAATCTGGAACCGGAACTGCAGGCCAAACTCTCGGCCTGCCTGGAGCATCTTCGCTCTCTTGGGCGAGTGGTGGTCGCGTACTCCGGCGGGGTGGACTCCACACTTCTGCTCGCGCTTGCAGTACGGGCATTGGGCTCTGATAACGTTCTCGCCGCGGTCGGAATCTCGCCGAGTTTGCCCCAGCGTGAACTTGAGGATGGACGGGCCCTTGCCGCCCAACTCGGAGCCCAGCTCGTGAAAATCCGGACCGCCGAGCTCGACGACCCGAACTATGCGGCCAATCCCGAGCGTCGCTGCTTCTACTGCAAGAGCGAGCTGTTCACGCTGCTGAAACACGCCGCCGACGAGCGAGGCTTCGATGTGGTCGCCAGCGGAGCCAACTTCGACGACACGGGCGATTTTCGCCCCGGCCTCGAAGCTGGAGCACAACTCGGGGTGGTGAATCCGCTGATGGACGCCAAACTGACCAAACCCGAAATCCGCACAATCTCCAAAGCCATCGGTCTGGCGACGTGGGACAAGCCCGCAATGGCTTGCCTGGCCAGCCGGATCCCTTACGGACAGGGCGTGTCAGCGGAGAAGCTCGCGCGAGTCGAGCAGGCCGAGTACGTCCTGAAGGATATGGGCTTCATTCAATGTCGCGTTCGCGACCACGACACTATCGCCCGAATCGAGGTCCCCGCCGAGGATGTTGTCCGAGCCGCGGAATTGCGCCAAACGCTGGTCGACAAACTCAAAGCACTGGGCTATGCGTACGTAACCCTCGACCTGCAGGGCTTCCGCAGCGGATCGATGAACGAAACTATCGCCTGAGGGGCGATCAGTCGACCGAAACTCCTTCGGCTTCTACTTTCTCCCTGTACCCGTTGGCTCGGGTGGCCCGCCACCAGAGAATCTTGGGACTCTTGATGACCTTCTCGGTATTCCTGATGCGATTCTTGTCTATGATCATCGCATCGGCCTTGGGCTTGTTGGGGAGGTATCCGTATACCTGGACGAGCTCCTGGGCGCGGCTGTAGATGAGCCTCTGCCCGACCAGTTGCTTATTGCCGTCCGTCAGGTTCACGTTTCCGGTCGCGTTGAAGAACTTCAAAGCTCCGACCCTCGGTCCTTCGGTAAGCGGATCGGACGATCGTGTGGTCGGCTGGGTGGCCGGCTGGGTGGTCGGTGCTGTCTTCTTGGGGGGATCGAACCTTGCGAGCATTTCGTCGCACCCGAGCCTGGTCTTGCGGCCGGCGGGCACATTTTTTCCGTAGTCTGGAACCTTGAGTCCGCGTATTTGGGACAGGACAAACGCCCCGCTGCGGTGGATCATGTCCACCTTTCCTTTCATGATCACGACTCGTTCTTTCTGGCTGAGCTCCATGGAGTCATTCCACTTGAACAGAGTCAGCATCGGCCTCTCGATGTTCTGCGTGTCGCTCGGGTCGACTTTGGCCTTGGGCAGCGGTTTGCGATAGTCTTCGGCGAGCATGGCTCCGGCCTTATCCATGTTAACAATGCCGGTAAGCGTGTTGTAGACGAGGTGTTTTCCCTGGAGGCGGACACGCCGCAACAGCGCCTCGTCGGCGTCGAAACGGCGGCTGGTGAGTACGACCTTGTCGTTTGCGGTGAGCTTGATCAGTTTTCGCTGTGAATAGTCAGCCATAGTCACCGGCCCGGAAGACGGGGCTCCGTCGAGCGCCATCGGAGCGCTCGGCGCTGTGGTCGCGGCGGGCGCCGATTTGCGGGTCGGTTCAACAAAAAGGGCCTCCATATCCTGACATTCCAGATGGTCGTCGCCGCTGTCGACGGTGACGTCTCCCTTAAAGTCGGCGGCGCTGTGCTCCCTGGCTAGTCCTCCGATCACCTTCTTGGGATGATAGTCCATGCCCTCGGTCCATGCGATCTTTATAGGCTTGGACTTCTCAAGCGACCTGCCGCTAAGGTCCTTGTCGGTCATGAACTTCATATTGCCCTCGCCGATCACTTTGGCGTAGTGGCGTGTCTCAACTACGTTGTCCTTCCCGGGTTTGCTGAAGGTCAGGCGTTCCTGGCGGAGTTCTATCTTCCGGCCGGCCAGGACGTTTTCCCCTTGCGTAAGACGGGCCAGCGAACCGGTGAGAATTGCGCTTCGCTCTATGATATTGCTTTCCAGGCGATCGGCGGACGCAGAGACGGGCTCCTTACCCCGATCGTCCTTAACTTTCACGTTTCCAACGGCCAGAAGCGTTGACGGCTTGACTCGCTGGGAGACTCTTTCATTTCCGTCGCCCTTGGTTTTGGAGTCGGCGGTTTCTTTGAAAGTTACGGTGATCTCATCGGCGCTGATGTCGCTGCCTTCCTGCCGGGCGTAGGCGTTTCCTGTGGCGACAGCCTTTGCAGGCTGGACACCGCCCGAAGCGGTCCGGCTCATCCAGACGTGCAGTTCGTCGCAGTTCACAAAATCACCGGTCTTACCCTGCTTGAGCTTCACATCGCCGATGAAGGTGGTTTCCTTGATGTACTGTTTGCTCTTCCGCGTTCCGGCGGCCGGAGTATCCGTACCGAATATCGCAAGGACTGACTTACTCCACTCGATTCGATCCGGTTGATCGGCCGGTTGCGTATCCGGCTGGGTCGCCGGGCTCGTTGTGGGTCTGGTCGACGGTCTTGTCGCTGGCTTCGCGGCCGGTCGCGTCTCGGGCAGCGTCGTGGGCTGGGTCGCAGGTCTCGTCATCGGTTGTGTCGCCGGGCGGGTGGTCAGATCCTCAATATCGGACGCCACCGGACCGATCTGGCGAATCATGTACCCCTTGCCCTCCAGGGTCGCCTCTCCCTTTGCGCGGTCGAACGTAATCTTCTCGGATACTATCCTCTCGTTCTCTGCGGTAAGCAGTTCGGCGGGCAGTTGGCGTTTTTTGTCGCCTTCGAGCGTACCGATCTGCTTGAGGTTGTTGTAGGTGAAACTAGCACACGAGGCGGTGCTCTCGCTGTCGCTGAGCGTTACAGTCGGACCGACGGCGACAATGTTGTATCGCTTGCGAGACGGTTTGGGCGTATGTCCCTTGGGCCTGAGCACAAGAGGCCCGTCCCATTCTATAATGAGGGGTTCGGGCTTCTTCGGAGCGCCGGGCTGGGTCGCCGCAGCCGGGCACGTGGTCGGCTGGGAAGCCGGAGAATCAAGCGAACCGCCGGGAATCGGTATGGGCCGGGCAGTGTCCGCGGGGACCGTTGTGTCGGACGGATCGGGCACGTCAACAGGACCGGGCTCCAGCCCCGGCGGATCAATCGGACCTTTCGGAGCAATCGGCGGGGTGGGCGATTTGGACGAACCGTCAATAGACGTGGACGGTTCGAATTCAAACGCCAGAGACAGTTTCCTGGAGCCTTTCATGCTTCTGTCGCCGCTGTGGACGTAAACATCCCGCTTTCCAGCGAAGAAATCAGCGACAAACACATTCGAACGCATACCCGGCTGGGTGGTCGACTTGGTGGTTGCGGTGTCGGCGGAGGCGACTACGACAGGCTTCTTGGCGTCTGCGGAAGCCTCGTCGGCGGCGGCCTGCTGACCGGGCATCATAAGGACCGGGGATTTCTCTCCGGCGTTGTGTACGATCATCTTCTGACCGTGATTGATCTTCAGTTGTCTCAGTTCGCGGGGGTTTTCCGACCAGGTCAGCGAAAGACCTCGCCCAAAAATATCGCCCTCTTTCGAGAACAGCTTAATGGGCAGATCCGTGTAGATTTCAAGGTCGGGGTTGGAAAAGTTGAGCTTCTCGGTGTATATCCGCACAACTTCCGGACGTTTTTCAGCCGGTATCGCCTCTCTACGCGTCTGGTCTTTCGACCGGTCGATAAATATGCGCACGTCACCGGCCAGGAATCCGCTGATGACCTTCGGTTTGCCCTCAATCCACTCGGCGACCACCTCGCCTTTCTCGGAATTGATGGTGATCTGCTGTCCGTCTTTCTGAAAGAGGGTCACCTTGGGACGAGTAAGCAGGTAGACGCCATCGTCGCATTTCTCCCAGTAGTCGACATTGTAAATCCGTTTTATCCTGGCTCCGTCGGCCATTGGTTCGGTTTCAATGATCTTGAGATCTTCGCCGAATGGGGAATCGGGCCCGGCGGCTCCGCCGTAGCTTTTGGGTACAAGCTTGTCGCGGACACCCTCGTCAGTTCCGGAATACCCTTCGTAAATAACTTCCGGAATGAACACCTGGTATGCGACGACCACGAGCAGAACGACCAGGAACGTTCCGGCAAGCAGGATCATTTTTCGTTTCATTGGGGCGCCTCCTCGTTATCCGGAAAGTACCGCTTCAGGATTTCGGGCCACTTCCCTGCAGCCTTGAGGATCAGTTCGATAACTTCTCTGACGCAACCGGCTCCGCCGGGCAACGCTGTCGTGTAGGACGCAACCGCTTTGAGTTCATCCGCGCCGTCCGCCGCCGCCGCGGAGAACCCGCAAACGCGGGCCATTGGAATGTCGGTCAGGTCGTCGCCGACAACGGCCGCCTGCTTAGCAGTCAAATTCAGTTCGGCCAGGATTCCCTGGAGGACAGGGAGCTTGTCTTTGGCGTTCATACGTACGAAATCGACGTCGAGTTCGGCGGTGCGGTTGAGCACGGCCTGACAGCCCCGCCCTGTAATTACCGCAAGCTTACCACCGGCCCGTTTCCAGTATTTCATACCGGCTCCGTCGCGCACGTTAAAGGCCTTTATCTCGTCACCTGCGCCGGTGAGCATTATCCGCCCGTCGGTCATCACGCCGTCGACATCCAATACGAGCAGTTCAATCCCGGTGAGGTCAGGTAAGTCGGTGGTATTCATTAATAAGCGTCCCAAAAGCGTTAGAACATTCAAACAACCAACGCGCGCATTATGCTTCTCGACAACAGCCCGGTCAAGTAAAAGGGAACTCTGTTGATCCCAATTTCATTTTTTCCGGAACTATTGAGGAGCCTGCAACGTCTAAAGTTACATTGATCGACATACCGGACAAGGAGAGCCCAATGTTGAACATAAGCGAACTCGTCACCGACCTAAGAGATAATCTCGCGGAATGCGATTTCAGCAATCACGAGAGCATCGTTATCGGACAAGCGCCCCCCACTACAATAATCTCGACCAACGGAAAGCGTTTACCGAAGCTTATTTGCGCCGTAGCATCGATCCCCTCGGACGTAACAGACGTAAAACAGGCCGCTGATTTCATGCAGGCGCTGCGACGCGGGCTCACCAGCCACTTCCGCGGATTCCCGCGACCGAAGCGGCTGGGAACGTGCACAGTGCTCCTGGGCGGACGAAAGGTGTGCAAGGCTCTCGAACCCCACAAATCGCGATTGATCGACCAGCGAGGCCTGCACGTCAACGTAATGCTGGGTACGGTCCTGGTCGACACCGACAAGTTCACAACGAGGTCCGACATAACCTGGGGGCTGATGGACATCGCAACTCCGTTCAGCACGATTCAGTCGGCGGTGGACAACTGGTGCGCCAAATATCGCAACCCCAAGCGTATGGTCCAAACGGCCGGACGAGCGTTGAAAATCGCTTAACTATCCTGCCCGTAGTATCTATCGGCTCCGTGTTTGCGGAGGAAGTGTTTATCCAACAGTTCGTTCGATATCCGCTTGGGATATGGATTGAGTTTCACCGTCTCAGTCGCCAGGCGGGCGATATACTCCAGGATCACCGCACAATCGACCGCTGCGTCCGGTGAATCTCCCCAAGCGAACGGACCGTGGTTCGCCACCAGCGTTCCCGGGAAGCATTTTGGGTCCAACTTCCCGTCTGCAAAATGCTCGATTATCACCTTGCCGGTGTTGGCTTCGTATTGATTGGTGATTTCTTCGGCCGTCATTGGTCGAGTGCACGGAACCGGACCGTAGAAATAGTCGGCGTGCGTTGTGCCCATCGCGTCAATTCTCCGTCGAGCCTGGGCCCACGCCGTCGCGTAGGCGCTGTGCGTGTGGACAACGCCTCCGATGCGATCGAACGCGCGATAAAGCTCCAAGTGGGTCGGAGTGTCGCTGCTGGGTCGCATATCTCCCTCCACAACACTCCCATCTTCCAAAGAGACGACCACCATCTGCTTGGCCCGCATATGATCGTACGCCACGCCGGACGGTTTGATAACAACCAGACCTTCGGCGCGGTCGATACCGCTTACATTCCCAAAGGTCTGCACGACAAGCCCCTGGCTGACAAGCTTCAGATTGGCGTCGCATACCTGCTTTTTCAGTGTTTCGAGCATTTTCAGACAGACCTCGGTGAGAACAAGTTTATTTCCTGACTCTGGCGCGTATTTCAAGAAGCTGCTTCATAACGTTGTGGCAGCCTCCGGACCAGTCGTCGGTTCCGAACGCATCGTGCAACTGACGGTAAAGGGCGTAGATTTCCTTGTAAACAGCGTGGGCGGAGGGGTTGGGCTTGAATACTTTGGATTTCAGCCCGGTCATGGCCTTCTGGGCGGATTTGACGGTTGACCATCCCCCGGCGCGCGAACCGGCGGCCACTGCTCCGGCTATGGCGGCTCCGAGAGCGCAAGTCTGCCCTGAACGCGAAATCTTCATAGGGCGACCGGTCACATCGGCGTACATCTGCATTATCACGGGGTTCTTCTCTGCGATCCCGCCGCAGTTTACGACCTGTCGCACCTTCACACCGTACTCTTCCAGCCGATTGATAATCGTCAGGGCTCCGAATGCGGTGGCTTCGACCAGTGCGCGGTAGATCTCGGCTGGAGTCGTGTAGAGAGTCTGCCCGAGCATCAAACCGGTAAGCCGCTGATCGGTGAGTATCGTACGATTACCGTTGTTCCAATCCAGAGCGAGAAGACCTGACTCGCCGGGCTTGAGTTTCTTCGCGCCAGCGGTCAGAGCCTCGTGGGTTCCGATGCTCTCTCCGCCCGGTTGGATGTAGTTGACGAACCAGTTGAATATGTCTCCGACCGCCGACTGCCCCGCCTCCAGGCCGATCGCCCCGGGCATCACGCTGCCGTCCACCTGCCCGCACATGCCCGGGATATCCGCCAGCGGCTTTGACGCAGGATGCACCATGATATCGCATGTGCTCGTACCGATGATTTTCACGAGCGTGCCCGGGCCGACACCGGCGCCCACTGCGCCCAAATGGGCATCGAATGCGCCAACAGCCACCGGAATGCCCGCCGGAAGACCGGTGCGCTTCGCCCAGTCTGCAGTGAGGCGGCCGGCGGCTTTGTCGATTGTGTGGGCCTCGCTGGGCATGCGATCTCGGAGTTCAGCCAGTTTCGGGTCGAGTTTTCGCAGGAATCGCTTGTCGGGATATCCGCCCCACTCGCTGTTGAACATCGCCTTGTGACCGGCGGCGCATATTCCGACGCGGAGCTTGTCGGGAGCCTCAGTGCCCGTAAGCGACGCTGGAACCCAGTCGGCAAGCTCCACCCACATGTACGCGGCGTCAAACACCTTCGGGCTCGTCCTCAAACAATGGAGAACCTTGCTGAAGTACCATTCGCTGCTGTACGTCCCGCCGCATTTGGCCAGATAGTGAGGGCGGAGACGTTTGGCAAGAGCAGTGATCTCCGCGGCCTCGGCGACTCCGGTATGATCCTTCCATAACCACGCCATGGCTGCGGGATTGTTGGCGAATCGTTTCTTAAGCGCCAGTGCGATCCCGTCTGCATCCACGGGAAGCGGCGTGGAGCCTGTGGTATCCACGCCGATGGCAATTACATCGGAGGCCTTGAAGCTCTTGGATTTCCGCCTGGCGGTCCTGAGAACGGCTTTTATGGTGACCTCGGCGCCTTTGAGGTAATCCGCAGGGTGCTGTCGTGCGAGATTTGGGTCGCGCGACAGGATAACGCCTTCGTGTCCGTGTTCGTATGTCCACGTCGACGTGGCGGCCTCGCGACCGTTGGCGACGCTTACCAGAAGGGCTCTGACCGAATTCGTTCCGTAATCCAAACCAATCGTATACTTCGCCATCAGTCGATCTCCCATAACTCAAGCTCAGGTCGGAATTCCAGTTCAGCCCGGGATTATACGCACCGATAGGCGCAATTACCACCCGCCAACAGAGTTTCGACAATTGACCCGGACCGGCGAGTTCCTTATCCTTCATGCTATATTCCCGCACGCGTCAGCCAAGTGAAAGGACAGACATGACCCCCATGCGAAACACAAGCAAGCTCACTGTTGCGATGGCGATCATAGTGTCGCTGACCTTGGGAGCGCAGGCGAAAGGACCGACAACCGAAGACTTCGCGAAAATCGCCAAGGCCGCTCCCGACAAAGCCCCCGCCAAACCGCTAAAACCGCGGAAGCTGCTGGTCTTCAGCCTCACCAGGAGCTACCGACACGCCTCGATACCGTGCGGCGTGAAGGCGATCGAAGCAATGGGCTCCAAAACCGGAGCGTTCACCACGGTCGTCAGCGACGACATCACCATGTTCGAACCCGAGAAAATCAAGCAGTTCGACGCTATCGTGATGAACAACACCACCGGCGAGTTGTTCCTGCCCAAAGACTTCAAGAAGCTCCCCGCCGACAAGAAGACCGCCGCCCAGCAGTACGACAAGAAACTCAAGAAGAGCCTGAAGGATTTCGTAACCGGAGGCAAGGGGCTGGCGGTTATACATGGCGGATTGTGGTGCTTCCTGAGCACGTGGCGCCAGGAATATTCGGAGATAGTGGGCGCCGAGTTTGTGGCCCATCCGTGGCATACGAAGGTCAGCGTCAAGATAGACGATCCCAACAGCCCGTTGTGCGCAGCATTCGGGGGAAAGGGGTTCGAGATATACGATGAGATATACGCGTTCACCAAACCGTACAGCCGCGCATCCCAGCGCGTGCTGTACAGCCTCGACACGAGCAAGATGAAGCTCCGGGACAAATTCAAGGGTAAACGCGACGACGGCGATTACGCGTTGGGTTGGATAAAACAGTGCGGTAAGGGCAGGGTGTTCTATTCGGCGTTGGGGCACGATTACCCGGTATTCTACAATCCTGCGGTGCTGAAACACTGGCTGGCGGGAATCCAGTACGCTCTGGGCGACCTGAAGGCCGACGCCGCCCCGCGACCGCTCAAAGCAACTGCAACCATGAAAAAAAAGACCAAGATCGTCTTGATCGCTGGAAAAGGCAGCCACGGCAAGCTCGCACACGCGCACGCCGCGGGAGTGGATCTGTTCCAGAAGTATCTTGACGCCGCCGGTAAGGACAAGGGAATCGAAACCCTCGTGATCAAGAACGATTGGCCCGCCGATCCGTCCGTACTTGATGACGCCTCTACGATAGTTGTCTACTCTGACGGATGGGGCCGACACGCTCTGATGGACAAAGAGAAGAAACGCGTGGCCAAGATCCGCAAGCTGATGGACGCCGGAGTCGGGCTGGTCTGCATCCACTACGCCGTCTGCCCGCCGCTGGGCAACGACAGTGATTTCCTGAAATGGGTCGGAGGATACTACGAAAAGAACTACTCGCAGAACCCGCACAACACCGTCGAGGTCGTCCCGGGTTCGCCCGACCACCCGCTCTGTCGCGGATGGAAACCGTTCACCACGAGGGATGAGTATTACTACAAGATCCGATTCGCCAAGGACGACAAACGCCTGATACCGGTGATGACGACCATGCTGCCCAAGAAGAAACCCCAGAAGGAAGTCATCGCATGGGCCGTTGAACGAAAAGACGGCGGGCGAGGGTTCGGTTTCACCGGCGGGCACTTCCACAAGAACTGGGCGATCGAAGATTGTCGCAAGATGATCCTCAACGCTATCTGGTGGACCGCCAAAGTCGAAGTGCCCGCAGGAGGCGTGCCCTGCCGGTGAAACGCACAACAAGCTGTTTTGCGAACTTTTTGGGAACTGAATCGCTCTGAGAGAGTCCAATACTCCTGAGATTCTTGACACTCGGGTCGACGGGCCATACTTTTGGAATCATGAATATGCCAAAGTGCATGCCGCGTGGAATACAACTAACGCTTCTGGGGCTCGTGAGCCTGGTGATACTGGCTGGAGCCCTGACCGCCGACAACCGCCCCACCACGGCGCCCGCAGCGACCACCAGACCAAGCCCCTCCCAAATCGCTGAAGCACGCGCCGCACTCGCGCGGGCGATCGCCCTACCGGACAAACTCACCGATGCAACCGCAAAACGAATCAAGGAACTCATCGAGAAGCTCGGGAACGCGGTTTGGAAAGTGCGAGAGTCCGCGTCGGCGGAACTGATCAAGTCAGGCCCGGAAATCCTTCCGCTGCTAAACGCAGCCGCCGCGCACAAAGATATCGAAATATCCGATCGCGTCGGAGTCGCTATAAAGACGATCCAGGCCAGAGTCGAAGACGTGGGGACGGAGTTGAATCCGGCGATCGACGTGCTCGCAGCCGCAGGCGACAAGAAACTGATCGACATGCTGATTCAACTGCTCAACCACGCCAGCAGCTCCGGACGCTACACCGCTGAATACGCCCTGCGAAGGCTTACGGGCAAGGCGTTCGGATTCAACACGCGCGATGAACCGGCCGCCCGGGCCAAAGCCCTTGTCAAATGGCGACAGTGGTGGAAAGAGAACAAAGCGAGCTTCTCCTTCGATCAAGCCAAGATAAAGGCGCGCAGTATGGCGCTGCTGATCAGCAACGACAGCGCCAGGACCATCACAGCGGTTACCCTCCAGGGCAAGACGGCCTGGGCGAAGGCTATGCGAACTACTCTGTATTGCGCCACGGGAACAAGCAACGGCAGTATAATCGTTGGATACTCCAGCACGCCCAAGAACGTAGAAGAGTACGATTCAAAGGGCAAATCGGTCTGGTCTCCAGCCGGCGTGCCCAATGGCACGGGAGGCGTGTTCGACATCGCCCGCCTTGCGAACGGGAACACGCTGATAGCTTACACGCACCGCGGGCACGTAACGGAGGTCGACGCAAAAGGCAAGACCGTTTGGCAGATGACGGGGCTCAGGAGCCCCATCAGTGCGCAACGGTTGAAAAACGGGAATACGCTGATTGCAGAGCATTCCGGATCGCGCGTTATCGAGGTTGACCGTAAGCGTAAGATAGTGTGGCAGAAAACGGGGCTGTCGAGCCCCTGTGACGCCATGAAACTGCCTAACGGCAATGTGCTGATCGGCGAGTACGCGGGCAAAAAAGTCCTTGAGGTCGACCGAGCGGGGAAGGTCGTGTGGCAGCGCATATGCCCGGCCTCGGTTTCAGGCGTCTGCAGGCTCCCCGACGGAACGACCGCAATCACCAACAAGACCGAAGGGGCGATCCTGCTGGGACGCGACGGAAAGAAGATTCGTCAACTTCTGGCGCACAACGGAGGCTGGGGCAAGATACGTCTGGTTCCGGCGGCCATTCTGACACACAAGTAGGATTAACCGAGTTCCTTGTCGACATCGGACATCAATTGGCTGATGGCGATTGACTGGGGACATTTCTCATCGCATTGCTCGCACTGCGTGCACGCCGAAGCTCGTTGCGTTTCGGGAAGACCGGCGTACAGGTTGCGGTGAAGCGTTCGCGCCGTGCCTCCGAACGTAATCGCCGTGTTGTAGTACTCGAAGTTTACGGGAATATCTACGCCGGACGGGCAGGGCATGCAGTAGCGACACTTCGTGCAGGGGACGGTGGCAATCTGTCCGTATTTTTCCTGTACGCGCCCGATGGCTTCGATCGCCTGAGTCTCCAGCGTTCCAACGCCCGAACGAGAAGCGCTGGCGATGTTGTCTTTTACTTGCTGAGGACTGCTCATACCGCTCAGAACGAGTGAAACTTCCGGCTTGTTCCACAACCATTGCAGCGCGGTGTCCACCGGGTCCAGTCCGGAAGCGGACCATATCTCGTCCACCTCGCCGCCGGGTTCGGCCAGCACACCGCCCAGGAGCGGCTCCATAACTATCACCGCCAATCCCTTGTCAGAGGCGTATTTGAGGCCTTCGGTTCCGGCTTGCACGTCTTCGTTCATGTAGTTGTACTGGATCTGACAGAGGGTCCAGTCGTAAGCGTCGACTATCTCCTTGAACAGGTTGACATTGTCGTGGAACGAGAAACCGATCTGACCGATTCGACCGTCGCCCCTGGCGCCCTCCAACCAGTCCAGAATCCCCATGTCGCGAAGGAAAGGCCACCACTTCCACTGCATACAGTGCAGCAGATACATATCTATGTGGTCGCAGTTCAGTCTGGCCAGCTGTTCGTTCAGCAGTCGGTCGAAGTCGGCGGGCTCTTTCACTTCCCAAGGCGGGAGTTTGGTCGCCAGCGTGATCCTGTCGCGATATCCGCCCGCCAGGGCCTGGCCTAACACTCTTTCGCTGGCTCCGGAGTGATACGGATGGGCGGTGTCAAAGTAGTTCACTCCGTTGTCGATCGCATACCGCATCATCTCGATTGCTTCGGGTTCGTTTACATTAGCGTTCTGTCCGTTGACGACGGGCAATCGCATAGCTCCGAATCCCAACGCAGAGAACTCCCCGCCGAGCTTTCCGAGTGTTCGATACTGCATTACGGCTCCTTCGAGGTTGAAGACATATCCGCAAGAGAATACCGTCGCCCGCGCTGTGCGACAAGAGCCGGTGGCGGACAATGAGATCGATTGGTATACTCAGAGCGATTTCCATACTGGATCACGCACAATAAGGACAGCGAAAATGGCAGGCGATCCCACAGACACGCCGCTAGTCATAAGCGCCGGTGACGGGTGCTTCATCCGCCAGGCGATCGACAACATGGGCTGGTGCGATATGGGCGACTACATTCTGGTCGTAGACGCGCTGGAGGATGCGCCTCTTGAGGGCGAAGTGATGGCGGCGATCGCCGAGACCGTAGGCGATAAGCCTGTCCGCTACGTGCTTAACACCCACACCCACTACGACCACGTTTCGCTAAACGGGGCGTTCGTGGATCGGTTCGGCGCCGAGATTGTGAATCAACGGACGACAACCATTGACCCGGCCGGTCGAGTGTTCGAATCGCCCGGGCGGAAGGTCTGCATGATCCCGATGCCCGGCTGCCATACGCGCGAAGACTGCGTAATATGGGCTCCGGACGACAGGGTCCTGTTCGCAGGCGACATATTCGGATGGGGGCTTATCCCCTCCGGCGGGCTGCTGAACGCCGAACTTCGCGGGCTCCTGCGGAACACCTACCAGCGTCTGATCGACTTCGATGCGGAGATCGTTGTCCCGGGGCACGGACCGGTGTGCGGGGCTGCCGAACTTGTGCGATGGGTCGAGTACTTCGATTGGCTGCTGGAAACCGTTGGCGGCATGGCGGCGGCGGGGAAAAGCGACGGTGACATTAAGGCGACGGTCACTCCGCCCGACGATATGCTCGGTTGGTGGCGTTTCGTTGCGTGGAAACACGCTGACGCCCTGTCGAAGGTACTGACATCCGCCAGGCGAGGCGCCCTGGACGCTTGATCGACTTGGAGCGATCTGATACAAGAGCCCGATCATGCCGCCTGAGAAGAGCAAAACAAAACTCCGCGTTAGATACAGCGAAACCGACCAGATGGGAACGTTCTACAATTCCCGCGCACTTGAATGGTTTGAAGTCGGGCGAACCGATTGGCTGCGAAAGGCCGGAATCCCGTACGCCGAAATGGAGACGCGCGGAGCCCTCCTCCCTCTGGTGGAGGCACACGTGGAGTATCACGGACGGGCCAGATATGACGATGAACTCGAAATTGTCACTAACGCACATATGGCGGGGAAGGCTCGAATGCGATTCGAGATCGCCATAGCACACATCACCGGCGAACGAGTCGCCAGCGGGTACACCGTGCACGCAATCGTAAATGGCGAAGGGAAACCGATCAGACCGCCGGCGTGGTTAGTCGATGCAATGGAGTAACGCTCTGTCGCGGTGTCAATCGTCGGTGTCTTCTCGCGAACTGCGGACGTTCACCTTCGACTCGGTCCCGGCGATCAGTCTGCGAATGTTGCTGCGGTGCAGGTAGACGATCAGCACCGCCATCGCGGCGGCAAAGGAACCGAGCGGCCAGAGGTCCAGCGGAGACAGATCCAGCGCGAACCAGTTTATCGCAACGAACATCAACACAAACGTCAGCACCGCAATAATGCTGGCCAGCGAAACGTAGCGAGTCGCCATAACAACCGACACCCACACTCCCAGCGCCGCAGCGCCCGCCCATGTGAAGTACGGGAATGTCCCCAGGACGATCCCCAGCGAAGTAGCAACCCCCTTCCCCCCCCGGAACTTCAGCCAGAAGCTCATCACGTGACCGAGTATCGCCCCGAACCCCGCAGCTAACCACGCGAACTGGCTCAACAGTGAAGGCGCCGCCCCATCGGTCACCGCGGGCCCAAGAAATCTGGCCAGCAGCACAGGCAAGAGCCCCTTAAGCACATCCAGACCGAAGCAAAGCATCCCCCACCGCCGACCAAGCGTTCGCCCGACATTCGTAGCGCCGACATTGCCCGAACCGTGCTCACGAAGATTCACACCCCGAAACCGCGCCAGAATCGGTCCGAACGGCGTGGAGCCGACAACGTAAGCTGTCAGCGGAAAAACTATCAACAGAATGTAGGGATTTTCGATCATCACTTGTCCGTTTTGGAACTCACCGTATTATCGGCGCCCTGCCGTAGGCGTCGAGCAGTTCTTTCACGTGCCGTTCGACGCCAAGGTAACCTTCAATATTCCTGCAGGCCTGCGAATGTTTGTCGCGAATCACCGGATCGGCAAGCATCCCACAGGCCGCCGCGATCGCCCGGATGTCCAGCGGAGAGTCCACCACGATGCATCCGCCGTCATCGAACGCCTCGGCTGCGCCGTTGAACTTCGTAGTAATCGACGGTATCCCCCAGCGTGCGGCTTCCAGAACCACGCGACTGCACGGGTCATACCAGCTCAGGAGCATCACGGCGTCGGCGGCGGCGTACCATTGGAATATCTCTTCAGTCGGAGGCACAAAGACCACCGCATCGCTCGCACCGCAATCAGCCGCCATCTTCACGTAGCGGTCGGGCGATCGACGCCCAACAATCACCAGGCGCGCGCCGTCGCATTCCGAACTTCTTCGCCATTGTGCGAATGCTTCGATTCCCTGGGCGACGGCTTTGAGTTCGAAGTTCGTCGCCACGGTCAGGAACACCGGGGCGTCGGGTCCGGCTGCGATTTCGCCCCTGACTCGCAAGCGATCGTCTTGTCTTGTCTGAGTGTCGGGAACGTCCGCGCAGTTGAACACAACCTCCACGCGGTCCTCAAGTCCATAGTAGTTGAGGCACTCGTCCCGGACCATCTTGCTGACGCAAAGGCAAATCGCCCCTCCGCCGGTCAGCAACTCGCGTTCGAACCTCGCCATCTGACGCCGATACGAATTCAAAGGTTCGGTAATTCGCCTCAACAGGCGCCCGGCGGCGTTGCGTCTCCTCAAGCTGGCTTGCAACTGCGCCGGTACGGTTCCGCCGCGCGGGCGGTAAACGTTGGCCCGCGGTATGGGCAAGGTGGTTTGAACGATATCGAATCCCCGCCCTTCAATCGTCCGGGCGACGTCGGAGGCGAAGTTCCTCAGACGACCGGCCCGTGAATTGCCCCGTACTCCGACCTGACATAATTCAACACCGGGCGCACGCCACGACCCGGACTGGCAGATGATCGTCACATCACAACCGTTACGCACCAGTTCCACCGCCGCCTGGGCTGTGGACGTCTCCCGCCCTCCGCGGTGAGTATCCAACCGCTCTATTACCAGGGCAACTTTCATCGCTGGGAGAGGTCCTTTTCTTTTCGTTCGGCGCGCCGTTGCGCCCGACGGCGGATTGAAGCTTCTTTGCGGTTTATCGCCCGAGAGTACCGCTGGCGGTCTCCCGGGCAAGCAGCCAGATAGGCGCTGAGGAATTCGTCCCAGTGATTCTCGACCCACGCGGCAGGCATCGAATATTTGAGTTGGGCCAGATCCTTGACGCGCCATCTGAACATCCGCCAACGAGGCGCAAACATGCGGGCGAGATCTATCAGATACAGCGACACGCCGTCCGGCGAGTCGTGAAGAAACACATGCGCCGCGTACAAATCGCGATGTACAAATCCCCCTGCGTGAAGCGCTGCGACCTGCCTGGCGAGTTCATCGGTCAGCCGCCGGGCGCCGTCATCTCCTGCGTGGGCGTCGAGAAACTCCTGCCCGCATCGCTCGATCGCATCTCCCGGCACGGAGGTGACGACAAGATAACTTCGCCGCCCAAAAAGACCGCCGAAACCCATCTCGTGCCCAAACGCCAACGCGTCCATTGTGGAAACACCGCAGCACCGAGCGGCACGAATATTCTCAAACTCCACACTCGCCGGACTGCAGCGCCCGTAAGTCAGCAGACGCCTCCAGCAATCGCCCAGTTTCTCCAGACCGTAACGCTTGAGGTAAAACACCTGGGCCGCGCCGTCCGAGGCGGTCAGCTCAATTCGCGTTCTCCTGCGTGTCCCCAAGCCCGGTTTCACCAGATCCTCCCCGCAACCGTAGGCAAAAACGCCGTCAACGGTGTCGAGCCCGGCGTCGCTCAGGAGATCAACCAGCCCGCTGTTTTCCGAATCGCTATCGATCATCACGCGCTCTCCTCCAGGGATTCATCGAGGAGTTGTTCGACCGCGTCGACAACCATTTCGGCGGTCATGTTGTGCATGCATTGGTGGTATTTCGGGCCGGGGATCTGGTCGCACAGCTTGCGCCCGCACGGCCCGCAGTCCACTTCAACGCTTACGATTCGCTCTCGTGCGTAGTTGATCTTCGCCCAGAGCGGATCGGTGCTGCCGAAAACGGTGACTACGGCGGAGCCTATGGCGGCGGCTATGTGCCTGGCTCCGGTGTCGTTTGTCACAAGCACGTCGGTGCGCCTCAACATGCTCTTCAGCAAACCCAACGTATTGTCGCGTTCGGCGAAATTAATAACGGGCGGGTTGACCATTCGCCCAGCCACGTCCGCGGCGATGCGCTTCTCGCCGGGCGCGGCGTTGATTATTATTTGGGCTCCCCGCGTTTCGACAAGTATGTCGGCGGTCTGCGCGAATCGGTCGGGGCCCCAGATCTTACTGGTTCCGCCCGAAGCTCCGGGGTTCAGCATGACAACCGGTCGGCGTGAATCTACGCCCGCCTGTCGGAAAAGCTCATCGGCCTCCTCCTCACAAGCCTCGGTTACGGGCAGATGCATTTGTCGACAGGAGACTTCGACGCCGAGTACTCCGGCCAGGTCGGCGTAATAATCGATGGCGGAAACGGGTACAAGCTGCCCCGAATCGTCTCTGGGGGGCATGATTCTATCGGTCAGGAAGAAGCTGCGTGCGTCTCGATCGTATCCGGCGATTCGCCCAATCCCCGCCAGTTTCGCCAGAAAGGCCGTGCGAAAACTGTTGGTCATGAGAACCGCCAGATCGAATCTCCCGCGCCGCAAAGATCCGATAAGCTGCAGTTGACCCAGTGTCCGCGACGGAGCCTTCGTCGTAGCCGAAATAACGTCGTCACACCATTCCGAACCGCTGAGAGTATCCAATGCAATGGCTCGCCCGAAGTAGGTGATGCGGGCGTCGGGGAAACTCATCCGCAGCGCGCGGAGCGTTGGTGTGGCCATTACCACGTCTCCAACCCAGTTGGGCAGGAACACAACTATGCTGCGTGGGCGCAAATCGGACATCAGGCCTTAGAGTCCCTTCTCGGCCAGTTCTTTCCACGTTGCAATGCGCCTAACCTTCGCGCCTTCGAGACGCGCATCACCGATAACAACCGCAGTCATCCCGGCCTCGACAAACGCCTTGCCCGCCAGAGACGACGTGGAAACCCCGAACAACATCTTGCCGAAAATCTTTCGCAAGTCGTCAAGTTGGCTGACCAGACGCGATTCGACAACCACCCTGGGTATCTTGAATCGCCCGGGAACGAGATGCCACCTCTGCCTGCGCCACATAAGCACCGGTCCGTCCGGATATCCGTGCTCAGCCAGTTCGCTGCGACACTGCAGATGACTGGCCACGCTGCGACGCGTGAGATAGAGAATGTTCCCCTGCTTTGCGAGATTCGCCAAGGCCGCCCTGGCCGAAAGGGCGTCGCCCGGCTCGGCGCGGGGCAGGAGATCAACGGTGTACTTCGCCAATCCGGTCCACCAGGCCTTGCGACCCTGGGTGAGCTTTGCTCGGCGGCGCGGCAGAGGGTCCATGTCAACGGCTATCACGGGCCTGGTCGGGTCCCAGGCATAGGCGCCGACGGTTCTTGAGACCTCATCACCGTCATCATCCTGGTATCGGATCGCCAGGTCGTATCGCCCGGGCTTCTCCGGCATGGCCAGGCGAACGCCCGAATACCCCAGCTTGTCTGTTGAAGCGGATCTCTCCATACCGTCGCCTATCTGGTAACGCAGAAAAGCGTTCACCGAGGCCAGATTGAGGAAGAAGAAATCGTTTCGCTGGAGGCGCGCCACAACCGTGACATCGCCGCCGGCGACGGACAGTTGATCGGGTGCGGTCAGAATGTAGTCCCCCCCACACCCCGAGGCCGAAAGCAGCAACAGCGACAGTACGAACAGCTTGGAACGCATATTGAATCTCCTGAAAACGTCATTAGGCAATAATTCACGCGGTTTGTCAATTCCGCCCGACATTTTGAAAAACTCGCGCGGGCGCCGCTTGGGAGTCAACTCCCGGGCCTGTAATCGCCGATGAGTATATGTAACCATAAGCTAACGCACTAACAATACCAGCACGGAGCAGTTATGCCTACAGTATCTCAGCCTCGATTCATAGGCGAAGACCCCTGGCGGGTCTTTCGTATCCTCAGTGAATTCGTCGACGGATTCGACACGATGAGCCAGGTCGGACCGGCGGTCAGTATTTTCGGATCGGCAAGAACGCCCGAAGACGACCCATACTACAAGAAGGCCCGCAAACTCGCCGGTATGCTCGCCAAGAAGGAATTCACCGTGATCACGGGCGGCGGGCCCGGAATAATGGCCGCAGCCAATCAAGGCGCAATCGAAGCGGGCGGAACGTCGGTCGGACTGAACATCACGCTGCCCATTGAGCAGTTCCCCAATCCCTACCAGGATGTAACGCTGGATTTTCGTTATTTCTTCGTCAGGCTGGTCATGTTCGTCAAATACGCCCGTGCGTTCGTCTGTTTCCCTGGCGGATTCGGAACGCTCCACGAGTTCTTCAATTCCATGACGCTCATCCAAACCGAAAAAGCCGCTCGCTTCCCAGTGGTCCTGATAGGAAGGAGCTTCTGGCGCGGTATGGAGGAATGGATCGATAAGGTGATGCTCCACCAGAGCTATCAGAAGATCTCTCCGGAAGACATGGACCAGTTCGTAATCACCGATTCTCTGAAGGAGGCGATGGACGTGATCTGCCCAACCAACACGCCTGTCGAATTCACACCGAATCTCCAACCGTAAGAGAAACAACCATAGCTAAGAAAAGACCCGGCGACAATTCGCCGGGTCTTTTCTTAGCTATGGTCTGTCCGAACGGCGGGGTTATGCGGTCAGCCGCTTGCGGCGACGGCGGGCAAGCGTGCACAGTCCGCCGATCATTAGAATCGACATTGTAGCCGGTTCAGGAATCAGGTTGTCGTCCGCGTCGGTTCCGCCGCCCCCAAAATCAAGTTTGAAATCGAACGGACCGGCTGGCGAAAGATTCGCGAAGTAGCTTTGCTTGATGGCGATTTCCAATCCGGTATCCACCTTGTACTTTATGTCCGCAGGATCTATGGCGACCGGATTGGAGGTGACGCGATCTATCATGTAAACGCCCAAAACCGTATTACCGAACATGGTCGCCTGAAGCAAATACTTGTCGACCCCGCCGTCCCTGAGGTTGAGCTGCACGTTCGTCATAGTAGGCGAGGGAGGAGTCCCCGACCCGTCGCCAATGGTGTTTATCGGAGGACCGGTAACGGTCATTCCAATGGTGTACCAAAGCCCGCCGTCATCAATCGCACCCCAGTGCAAGGCGTGGATGTCCAAACCGGTTCCCTCGAAGGGCTCGCCGACATCAGGGGCATCCGTCACGGTCAGAAGATAGTTGTCCGCCCCATTGATTATGCCGTTCACCTCATCCAGAGGCGCGCCAAAGCCAATTGAACCTGACAAAGCTATCCCAAGCACCACCGCGAGCAACTTCCTTGAGCATTTCACAGATTTCACCTAGCGTTCCTTCCTGGCGATGCTCCTGCAATGGAAGTGGATTCCTCCGTGAGCACCGCTACGTATCATGAGCCTGTATTGAGCATCCCGAGCCAAACGTATGAGCACAACTCACGCGACTCGTACTAATCTATACATCATACTAGCGGAAAAACCCCCGTCCGTCAAGCGCATTATCCCGTTTGTTGCGTGGAACACACACCATTATGCGACCGCCTTTCTCGGAAATATCAGACCTCACAGACGTCAAATGCCCCTTGACGCATCCGGATGGGGATGATAACATCTCAGTCTTCCAGGGTGCCCTGCGATCTTGCAGGGCCCAGGCCAACAAGCAGTAAGTAGTTCCAGCAACACGATATAGCGCATTAACGCCCCTATCGTCTAGCGGCCTAGGATATCAGGTTCTCATCCTGGAGACCGGGGTTCGACTCCCCGTAGGGGTATTTTCGCGGTTTCCTGCCTTCCCGCAGGGAGCCGCTTTTTTTTTCTTGCAATCCCTGCAAGTTTGGCAACATAGGTAATTTGCGATTCCCCACCATCTCGACCCGCGGGAACCGCTTGCAGGTCTTCACATGCCCCGCCATGCACCTGCCGCGCCGGATTATGCACCGCTCTTTGCACTGCCCGTTTGTGGTGTTCCGGCGTGGCTTGCAGATAACCCGCATGTCTCATTGACATAACGCCGACGCCCGGATCCTCATGCAACCCGGACGCCGGCGTTTTGCTGGAGCGAAAGCGAACACCGCGAACCGGCCGCCAATCCAAAAGTTCAAAATTGATAATTTAGGTATTGTCGGACAGATCGTAGTTTCGTAGTCTGCGACTAAGGCCAAACCGCTTGGCGATCTCGATTGACCCCAACGAACCGACCGCGTGATTGCAGCAGAGGAGAGCCAATGATGAAGGGTGGATACAAAACCGTTGAATGGCGCACCACACTGTCCCTTGCCGCGGTGGGTCTTCTGGCGGCATTGGCGATGGCGGCCGATCCGATTCGACCGCGACCTACTGAAGCC
>JASLNT010000015.1 GCA_030745875.1 Phycisphaerae bacterium | reverse complement strand
CGCGCTCCAAGACGCAATGTTGACCCCCAACGAGATTGACTACGTGAACGCCCACACATTTCGATACAATTATCCACACGACAGGAGACCCACAATGCCTCGACGCACGCCGATCCTCATCACCGCCCTGCTGACCGCCCTGCTGCTGGCGATGCTTTCGCCCTGCCCCGCCAAAGCCCCATCCGCACGCCAAACCAGAGCCCAACGCAGAACCGCCCGAAAGCCCAAATCCAAGCCCAAATCCAAATCCAAAAAGCCTCGCAAGAAGAAGACGAACTCCGCCCCTCCCGCCACGGTCAAAGTCAACACGCCCCAATCGCTTCGCCTGGCGATCGAGGATCTCGCCAAAACGTTCGGCGCCGGATACCCCAAAGGCGCCGAATATCTCAAGCGCCTCAACAAGCTCGAAGCAAGCAACCCCGCCAACCCGGCCGCCCTGGAGGCCCTCGCAGCCGAAGCGTTGCTGGCCAATCCCCTGCTGAACTTCGACAAGCTCATCGTCCGCCGCACCGCCGACCTCGGCCTGCCGTCGAACTGGCAGAGCAATTCATCGCTCCGAAAACGCAACTACGACAACGACATCGCGACTCTCTCACCCGTCCGCCCCGCCGGAAAGCTCACCACGCTGCACCGCCCGAAAGGCCCCGCCGATTTCGTAGGCGATATCGACCTGCACTTCGATGCGGGCAAGATGCTGTTCTCCCGCTCCCAGCCGACCGGTTGGGACATCTGCGAGATCAACGCCGACGGTTCGGGCCTGCGCAAGCTCCCGCTTATCTCGACCAAGGGCGTTGACAACTACGACGCGTGCTACCTGCCCGACGAGAACATCCTGTTTACCTCCACCGCCGGGATGATAGGCGTCCCGTGCGTCGGCGGATCCTCGCCGGTGACGAATCTCTACCGCCTCGAGACCAAAACCGGAGCCATCCGCCGCCTGACATTCGACCAGGACCACAACTGGTATCCGGCGATGATGAACTCCGGGCGAGTAATGTACCTCCGCTGGGAGTACAGCGACATCTCGCACGCCTTCAGCCGCATCCTGTTCACCATGAATCCCGACGGCACGGATCAGCTCGCGTATTACGGGAGCAATTCGTACTGGCCTAACGCGATGTTCTACGCCCGCCAGATCCCCGGCTCGCCGTCCAGATTCGTCGCGATCGTTTCCGGGCACCACGGCCTGAAGCGAATGGGCGAGCTGGTCCTGTTCGACGCCGCAAAAGGGCGCTACGAAGCCGACGGAGCCCTCCAGCGCATCCCCGGCCGCGGTAAGAAGATCGAACCGGTGATCCTCGACAACGTCGCGGGCAAGGCCTCTCCGCGATTCCTGCACCCCTTCCCGCTGAGCGGCAAATACTTCCTGACCGCCGCCCAGGTCCGCGGGAAACCCAGATGGGCGATCTACCTCGTCGACGTATTCGACAACATCACGCTGATCAAGGACGATCCGACCGGACATCTCGTCGAACCGGTCCCGCTGGCTAGAACCCCGCGCCCGCCCGTGGTCCCGTCGCGCGTAGACCCCAAACGCAAGGACGCCCTGATCCAGATCACCGACATCTACGCGGGCGAAGGTCTCAAGGGCGTGCCCCGCGGGACCATAAAGAAGATCCGCATTTTCACGTACCATTTCGCCTATTACGGAATGGGCGGACAGGGCAACCGCATCGGCGTGGACGGTCCGTGGGACGTCAAGCGGATCGTCGGAACAGTTCCCGTCGAACCGGACGGATCGGCGATGTTCCGGGCCCCGGCGAACACTCCCCTTTCGCTCCAACCGCTGGACTCCGACGGAAAAGCCGTCCAGCGAATGCGAAGCTGGCTGACAGCGATGCCCGGCGAGACGCTCGCCTGCGTAGGCTGTCACGAGCGCCCGGGCACGGTCCCTACAGTCACCCGCCCGGCCGCACTGAACCGAAAACCGTCCGAGATCAAGCCCTGGTACGGACCAACTCGAGGATTCAGCTTCGATCGCGAAGTGCAGCAACCGGTTATCGACAAGTACTGCATCGGATGTCACAACGGGAAACCGCGTAAAGACGGCGCCGCCCCCCCGGACCTTACGCTGAAGCCCAGGCAGGCCCGCGGGTTCAGGATCATGCTCGGTCGAAACCGCAAGTGCAATTTCACCCCTTCGTACTGGACGCTGCGGGCCTATGTCCGCTCGACGAACGAGGCCGACAATCACCTGCTCTCGCCCTACGAATTCTCCGCCGATTCGTCCAAGCTCATCCGCATGCTGCGCAAGGGTCATCATAACGTAACCCTTCCCCGCGAAGCCTGGGACCGCCTGATAACATGGATTGATTTGTCGGCTCCGTTTTACGGAACGTGGAGCGAGAATGTCGGAACCGCCAAGGTCGACAAACACCGCACCGTCCGCAACGATCTGCTGAAACTCTACGCAAACATCGACGAGAACCCCGAGGAGATCCTCAAACTCACGTCGACGCCCACGACGCCTGTCATCCCCCCGCAGGAAGAAACGCGCCTGGACAAGGCCCCGAAGGTCGAAGGATGGCCCTTCAACGCGGCCGAAGCCAAACGGCGCCAAACATCCGCCCGAGCCGAAACGAAACGGACAATCGAACTGGCTGACGGGGTGCAACTCGTGATGACGCTGATCCCGGCCGGTCAATTCGTCATGGGCAACGCCAACGGGCATCGCAACGAAGGACCCCCGCGCGCCGTCAAGATCGCCCAACCGTTCTGGATGGGCTCCCTGGAGGTGACCAACGCCCAGTACGCCCTGTTCGACCCGGCCCACGACAGTCGCCTGGAGGCTTACCCGGGCAACAATTTCTCCACGCGCCATCGCGGCCAGTTGGTGAACGGCCCGGACCAACCGGTCTGCCGGATATCACAGACCCGGGCGGTGGAGTTCTGCAAATGGTTGAGCAGGAAAACGGGCAAGCAGTTCGCCCTGCCGACAGAAGCACAATGGGAATACGCCTGCCGCGCCGGAACAAACACCCCGCTGAACTTCGGGCCGATCGATTCGGACCACAGCACACACGCCAATCTCGCAGATGCGACGTGCCAGAAGGTCTGGCATTGGGTGCATCCGGGCGGCAGCGAATTCAACGACAAGGCCTTCGCCAGCGCCAAAACCGGTTCATACGCGCCCAACGCCTGGGGCCTTTGCGACATGCACGGAAACCTGGCCGAGTGGACTCAATCGCCGTACAACGCAGACGGCAAGATCGTAATCCGAGGCGGATCGTGGAACGACCGTCCAAAGAACGCAACATCATCAGTCCGCCAGGCGCTAAGAGCCCACGAAAGAGCGTACGACGTGGGCTTCAGAGTGATCTGCAAACCAGGGTCAGTTGGGGCCCGACCTTAGAATAGAAGACAGCGATATCCGGCCCGTGTCTTCCAGTTGGATCGCTAACCGCAACGCCCGACACCGCTCTGGCGGGTGTAGATGATCACCGCGTCGATTGCCTGCCGTATCCGCCAGTCCGTTGTTTTCGGGTTTTGCTCCAGGTGCTGCCTGAACATCTCGATTACCGACTCGAACTTGTGGCCGGTCTTGTCTTTGGCGAACTGAAGGAACTGCCTGACCCATCGCACGAGATAAGGCACGTGGGACTCCTTAGCTAATCCGCGACGCATAAGGTACTTGTGATACTCAGCCAGAACTTTGTCGAGTTTGCTCATGCTGTACCGGTTATTGGAATCCTGCGCGTATGACCGTGACGGTTATCCTATTATACCTAACATCACCCTAACTGACTAGCAAATTCTGCTGATTGCGGGGTATTGCTGCGTTTGCTGAAAACACGCCGCAATACCCTGTAAGGTTTTTCCTTTTAGCTTGTTGCGGCAGGTACAGATGTCTATAAAGAAAGATATGGGGTTACTAGAAATGGGCGCATCAGTGCAATAGGTTAGGGAAATGACCCCAAAAAGGATAATAGACCCTGCGCCCACGACCGTGACGGTGATTAAGTAGTTATGTGATGTGCGAGTGTGGAGACATCAATACACATGAGAATGATCTTTGCATTTTTCGTTCTTAGCCTTTTCTGCATCGTGCCGGCCTTTGTTACAGCCAACGCTAAAGATAAGGGACTCAATAGGGGAATCAAGACTGTCCATGCAATTATCCTGTTCTGTCTGGCGTTGGTGTGTTCAGAGCATCTGCATACGCTGTTTCGGGTCATAATGCATCCGCAGTGGATAATTAACACTTCCTATGTCCCTGTAGGTTTTATTCCTCCATGGTTGGTTCTGGTTCAGGCATTTCTTAGCTTGATTATAGGACTCCTAGAGTTGGGGGCCGCCGGCGGTCTTGCTCGACGAGATCCGCGTATCAGACTGGCGTTCACTAGATGTGTTTGGGTATTCTGGCTCTTTAATTGCGTGACTGTCCTTAGGGTGGGTGTTCATCGATATAGCAAGAAAGGTTTGCCAGAGCGCTTTTGGGTCCCTGGCTTGATTCTGTGTCTGATCATTACTGTCTTCTATTTCATATTGTGGTGGTTCTACTCTAGAAAGAAAACCAAACGCCTCCTTTTCGGACTCGAAACGTCCGGGAGCGATTCTGAACAACCGGCGCCAGTCGACGTTGAGAGTCAAGACGATGGTGAGGTTTTGAGCGAGTCTTCTTCCTCGCGTGATGACTGAACACACTATTAGCTGCCGAAAGGACTGACCACCAACCACAGTTGACTTAGCCGACCTTGGCGCGAGATACTGAACACCAGCGGGTGGTCCGACTAAACAGCATAACAAGCGTGTGCAACGGACGCCTGCGGCGCCGATGACACGAAACGT
>JASLNT010000014.1 GCA_030745875.1 Phycisphaerae bacterium | reverse complement strand
GCCGACTCGCAATAGGATGCCCAGGCCAATGAAAAACGTCAAGACATACCAGAAGAAGACCAAGAAGCTCCTCGGGGCGTTCGGCAAGAATCCCCCAGAGGCCGTGGAAGATATAGACCAGGCGATCGTCATTCTTATCGAGGCGGTGCTTCTGGAAAACTCCACAGTCGCCAAGTCCGCCAAGGCCTTTGATGCGATCTGCGAGGAATATGTAGACTTTAACGATCTGCGAGTCTCACCAGCCAAGGAAATCCACGACTGCATCGGCGAGGACTATCCCCAGGCAAGCGTCAAGGCTCACGCACTTGCCGATGTGCTGCGAGGAGTCTTCTATAAAGTATCAGACATGTCTCTGGAATACGTCTCTGAAATGTCCAAACGCGATCGAGCCAGACACCTGAAAGAACTTGGACTCAGCAGCTTCGCGGTCTCCCTGATACTGCTCAAAGCCTTCGCCACCCGGGCCGTGCCCGTCGATCAGGACCTCGCCGACTGCCTGGAAATGGACGGTGGCGTGCATCCGGGCAGTACGCTGGAACAGGTTACTAGTTTTGTCGGGAACCTCGCAACGACCAAGAACTGTCTTGGCGTGCATCTGGCCTGCAGGAAATACGTTGAAAAATCAGCCAAAGCGCTGGCCAAATGGCGAAAGGCCAGGCAGGCGGAAATCGACAGGCTGGAGGCTATCGCCCAGGCAAAGGCCGAAAAAGAAGCGCAAGCCAAAGCCGAAAAAGCCGCCAAGGCAAAAGCCAAAGCCAAAGCAAAAGCAAACGCCGCCAGGAAGAAAGCCCGAGCCGCCAAGAAAGCCGCCCAGAAGAAAGTAAAGAAGACCGCAAAGAAGACGGCAAAGAAGACGACGAAGAAAGCGGCGAAGAAGACCGCCAGGAAAGCGACTGCAAAAGCCGCCAAAAAGACCGTCAAGAAGACCGCCAAGAAGACGACTAAGAAATCCGCGAAGAAGGCCGCCAAGAAAGCTCCCAAAAAGACCGTCAAGAAGCCTGCTAAGAAGGCGGCGAAGAAATCCGCTTCAAAGGCTCGCGGCAGGAAGAAAAAATAACCCGAGATTATCAGTTCCCGATGTTGTCCTCGGGACTATTACATGACTAAGGCGCACAACGATGGTGAACAAGACATCTGAAGACAAACTGGTTCTGGGCGTTCCAAAGGGATCGCTTCAAAACAGCACACTGGACCTGTTCGACAGGGCGGGCTACCAAATCGCAGCCTCATCCCGCAGCCTCGCTCCGCCCATCGACGATCCCATGATGTCGGTGATGATGTTTCGCGCCCAGGAAATGGCGCGGTATATCGAAGACGGCGTTATTGACGTCGGGCTGACGGGTTATGACTGGATCCGCGAAAACAACGCCGATGTCGTGGAAATATGCGAACTTGTCTACGCCAAGCAGCAGTGCAAGCCCGTGCAGTGGGTGCTGGCGGTCCCGGAGGAATCCGACGTCTGGAAGCCCGAAGATCTCGCCGGCGGAATCATCGCCACCGAACTGGTCAACGTCACCCGAAAGTACTTCAAAGACAAGGGCGTTGATCTCAAGATCGAGTTCAGTTGGGGCGCCACCGAAGTGAAGGCCCGCATGCTTGACGGTATCGTTGACGTTACCGAGACCGGTTCTTCGATCCGCGCCAACAAGCTCCGCATCGTCGATACGCTCATGGAATCGACCACCCGCCTGATAGCGAACAAAGATGCGATGAAGATCGACTGGAAACGCAGGAAGATCGAGGACATCGCCATGCTGCTCCAGGGCGCTATTGAGGCCAAGGACAAGGTCGGGTTGAAAATGAACGTCCCTTCATCGCTGCTGGACGAGATAGTCCGCCTGCTTCCGGCGGAGAAGTCTCCAACCGTATCGTCTCTCACCGACGACGGCTGGGTTGCGGTCGAAGTGATACTCGAAGAAAGTGTCGAGCGAGAGCTCGTACCCCAGCTCAAACGGGCCGGGGCCACCGGAATAATCACCTATCCGCTCAACAAGGTTATACACTAAAAGTGATGAGATACCGTTTGAGACTGTTGATGGTTACTGTTGCGGTTGCGGGGCTGCTTTTTGAATGCGAGGCTCCTCAGGGGATTGTGTCGTCCGCCAATGCAGCCGAGACGCCTGCAACGAAACCCGCGTCCAAGCCGCCCGCAAAAGCCCTGATCTCCCTGGATAAACTCAAGCCCGCTGTCTCCAGGCCCACCGTAGCGCCCGACAGCGATGTGCCCCGTCGAGCTCAAAAGGCTGTCGACAAGGCGAAAATACTCATCGCCGACGGGAAGTACACTCTGGCCGTCCCGCTGCTGGTCGAAAGGGCGCTGGGTTTTGCGCCCAACAGTGCGGAAGTCCATCGCCTGCTGGCCGAGGCTTACATGCAGATGCCTGATGCGGGCAAGGCGCTCGTTCATATGGAAAAAGCCGTCAAGCTCGATGGCGACAGCATCACCGCCCAAGTGAAATTAGCGCAGCTTCTTATCGCCCAGAAGCGGACCGACCACGCGATTACAGCGCTTCGAACAGCACTGGTCTGCTCGCAGTCCAAACCCGAGAATCCCCTGACCGGTGAGGCGCTGTTGCGCCTGGGGAAACTGCTCGACCAGGGCGGTTATTGGCGGGCGGCTTTGGAGTGCTTTGAAACTCTCGGCGAGAACATCGACAAGCACGGACGAAAGTACGCCGCACGCCCGATGTTGCGGAGTATCGTACTGAGACCGCAACGTCTGCTGGCCAGCCGCGGAGAACTGTTGCTGAAACTGAAGCAACCGGACAAAGCGGCTCCGCTGCTGAAGCGGGCGTTTGGGCGCGATCGCACCAACGCGCATCTCGCCGGACTTGTTGTCGAGGCGTTCGCCTCCTCGGGCCAGTTCAAAGAGGCCGAAGAAGTCATCGTCGATCTGGCTGGGCAACCGTTGCTGCAGAAAAAAATACCCGCCCTTGCCGCAAAGACCGCCGTCGCCTCGGGCGACAAAGCCATGCCCATGCGAATATGGAAGGCATGCCGTTCAGCCAAACGCGACAGCGGCGACCTGGCTGTGGCGCTGGCGGGGGCGGCTGAGAAATTGGGCGCGCCCGACCAGGGCTCGGCGATTCTCCAGTCCGTTATGGACAGCAACCCGGGCGACGTGTCCGTAGCGAAACACATAGTCGGGTTGTATGCGGCCCAGGGTAAGGGCGACAAGGTTCTGACGTCTCTTGCCAAACTTCTTCGCGCCGATCCGGTGCGGGACGATATCGTCGTCGAGCAGTTTGGCATTCTCAAGCGGGCGGGAATCAGTAAAGACTTCGCCCGCAAATTCGCCAGGAAGATCGGCTCGGCGCCGAAAGACCATCGGGCTTCGCTTCATTACCTGACCGGTCGCCTCGGTGGGATACAGGACGACAAATCGCTGCCTGAGTCGCAGTATGTCAAGGCGATAGACGCCGATCCGACCTTCCTTCCGACCTACGCGCATCTGGCCGAGATTTACGGTGAGAAAAAACAGAAGGACAAACTCGCCGGTCTGTTGAAGCATCTCAAGAAGTTGCCCGGCGGCCAGGAGTCTGTGGCGTCTTACTACGCTCTGGGCAAGGTTCATCTTGCGATGTTAAACGTCTCCGAGGCCGAGAAATCCCTGAAAAACGCCCTGCGGATCGACCGCAGACACGCACCTGTGCTTGAGGCTCTGGGCGATGCGTTGCTTCTGGGCGGTCGCGCCAGAGACGCCGCCATCGCTTACCGCCAGGTCGCCCTTCTGGACTCGAAGCGAGTTGGTTTGCGCAAGCGACAGTTCGAAGCATACATGCAGATGCGAGCGTTCAGAGAGGCTCGAAAGCTCGCCGACGAGGCGATAAAGCAGGCCCCGGAAGACCGCCGAGCGAAGATCATGCTGGCCAGGGTTCTGGTCGCATCCGGTCAAAACGCCGAGGCTTCGAAGCTTCTGGACGAACTCAAGGCTCGGACCGATGACGATCGAAGCCTGAGGCTGATGGCGATCCAGGTGGATCTCGCCGGAGCCAAATCCGTCATGTTCAAGAAGGATTTCGACCGCGCGGTTGAGGGCCTGGAGAAAATCACCAAAGGCGATGATCCCGACCGCGACGCTGTTTTTGTTCTGGCTAGGGTGATGATGCAGAACGGTCAATACGACAGGGCGGCTGAACTGTGGGGACAACTGCTGAAACTTCGCGATAACAACGTCATACTCCGGGCGCGAATCGACAGCCTGATGGCGGCCGGGAAGTATGGCGACGCTTCTACTGCGATCCGGAAACTGATCGCCGTTATGCCCAACGATGCGGTCTTGAGAAAGAAACTCATCACCTGCCTGAAGCTCGATGGCCAAACCGACCAGGCTGTGGTGCTGCTGAAGCAATGGCTTTCGCAGGCCACCGACTCCGACAAGGCTGTCTCCCTGCGATTTGATATGCTAAATTTCCTCCGTGGGTCCAAACTATACGACCGTTCGCAGTCGTTCATGGACGATTGGCTTCTGGTCGACCCTCTCCGCGTGGAGATGATCAAGGGCTGGAAGATACAGACGTATATACTAGACGAGAAATACGCCCAGGCCATCGCTTACGCCAAGAAACTCCTGATCAGGTCGCCGCGGAACTACAGGGCTAAGCTGTTTATGATCGACGCTCTGGTTAAATCCAAGGCTTCAGACAAGGCCTTGGTGTTGCTGGACAAGTACATCGCCGAGCAGCGCAAGAAGCCTGACAACACTCAATTTGATTTCCGCGGGAATCGAGTAACTTCCGCACAGATGATCGCCGCATTCCAGGGTCTCAAAGTCAGCGTTCGGATCGGGATCGACTCCCTTGGCGAGACCAAAGAATACGACAAGGCGTTGGCGAGGCTGGATGCATGGATGAAATCCCTCAGCAGCGATGCTGCAACTGCGACCAGCAGGCCGGTCGGTGAGACTGCGGCGATGCTTGCTGTGTGTAAGAAGAGCGCCCTGGGCGTACTTTTGATGAAGAAGGATTACGCTGAGTTAATCAAACGCGCCAGCGAGTACATCAAGAGCGACCCGGACAATATTGACTTGCTCAAATTGCGGTCTTCGGCGCTGAATGAAGCCCTTCAGCCGGCCAAAGCTCTCGAAGACATGCGGAAGATGCACAAGCTTCAACCCAACGAGATGGAGCATTGGAACAATCTCGGTTATCAACTGGCCGACTTGGGCCTGGAACTCACCGAATCTGAAAAGCTCATCAAGCGGTCTCTGACTTATATCGGGCCTTCAAGCGCCAACTATGTGGCTCCGCTGGATTCGCTTGCCTGGGTGTTGTACAAGCAGGGGAAACTGCACGACGCAGGCAGGATGTTCCTTGAAGTTATCAAACTCAGCCGCGAGCATAAGTACATTCACCCGATCCTGTTCGATCACGCCGGTGACGGGTTCTACCGCCTGGGCTGGACCGACAAGGCTGTTGAACTCTGGACCAAGGCGCTGAAAACGGCGGCTGATGACAAGACCGACGCGCGTGAAGTTCGTCTGGTCAAACGCAAAACGCCGGGCAAGATAAAAGCCGCCAAGGCGGGCAAACCCGTCCAGGTCGCGCCCCTGGGCAAGGGAATAAAGATACAGGACAAGTGACCTTCCGGTCGCTGGAAACGGAGTCTGATTATGTCTGGACATTCAAAGTGGTCGACAATCAAACGAGCCAAAGCCGCCACCGACGACAAGCGAGGGCGACTCTGGAGCAAAGTAGCCAGGCGCATCATGATGGCCGCAAAAGACGGCGGCGGCGACCCGGACATGAATCTGACGCTCCGATACGCCATCGACGACGCCAGATCGGCCAATATGCCCAAGGACAACATCGCCAAGGCGATCAAGAAGGGCACGGGCGAACTGGGCGGCCAGAATTACGAACAGGTCGTCTATGAAGGCTATGGGCCCGGGGGCGTGGCGTTTATCGTTGATTGCCTTACCGACAACCGAAATCGCACAGCTCCGGAATTGCGAAAGATATTCGAACGCAGCGGCGGGCAGTTGGGGTCTACAAACTGTGTGGCGTGGATGTTCGAATCCAAAGGCTCGTTCCTGATCGCCGCCGAGACCACCGACGAAGAGACGCTGATGGAAATTGCTCTGGATGCAGGAGCCGACGACGTTATCGCCGACGAGAACGGATTCGAAATCGCATGTGAGGTGGCGGCGTTCTCAGGGGTCAAACAGGCTCTAGCCGATAAGGAAATCGAAACTCTGTCGGCCCAGATAGCGATGGTGCCTTCAACCACCATCTCTGTTGACGACGCCTCACTGGCCAAGAAACTGCTGACGCTCAGCGACGCCTTTGACGACCACGACGACGTACAGAAGGTCTTCGCGAATTTCGATATCCCCGAGGATGTTCTCGCCGCCGCACAGGACGCCTGAGCCAGTCTGATCTAACGTTCCATATCGTCCGCTCGGGCCTTGAGGGCTTGCAGTTCGGCTAGCGCCTCGGCTCGGAGCCTGAAAATGCTGTCGTCCGGAAGGGCGTTGTGTATTCTCTCGGCCGTCTTCAACTGCTCACCCGCCCGCAGCCCCATACCCGCTGACAACAGCATTTCGGCGAACTCGATTCGCATGTTCAGCGACTGGGGGTCCCGCTGAACGGCGTTTTCCATATGCTTTATCGCCTCGGCGAGTTTGCCTTCGGTCGACAGGAGAACACCAGCCGCCAGACGGTGATTCGACGAGTTCTGAGGGCATCTGCGTATCGCCTCTATCGCCCAGAGGCGGGCTTCCTCAAGATCGGACTTTCGCCCGGTTTCATGCAGGAGACGGGCTATGTCGGCTGCGGCGATGGGATCAAGGCTGTCGTAGTGGGCTGCTCGCCGCGCCCAGACCAGCGCCGCCTCACCGTCGCGGGCGATCAGGCTGTCGACGACCATTTCCGTGGCCCACGATCTTCTCGCAACAGGCAGCCACAGCAACACGATAATCGCCAGCGTTCCAATCGCCGCCGCGCTCACCGCCGACCAGCGCAGCGGCGTGATATTCAGCGGAGTCGCGGATCTGAACGACATCACCGCTCCGGAGCCCAACCAAAACGCCGCCGCCGCCCCCGGCATCCACAAACTGAAACTGACGGTGTTGTGCGCGACGAACGCTCCCAAACCGCAGGCCAACACCACGCGAGTAACTTCTCGTCCCTCCGCCGCCGCCGCCGAAAACACCGGGCCCCACCACAGGATCATCGCCAGCGCAATCGCCAGAATCACCGCCGTTTCAACAGATCCGAAAACCAGCCCGCCGCCCTGACCGCGAGCTCCCCCGAACACGCACTGACAAACCACCAGAATCAGCGGAATCCAGACGATCATCGCTATCGACGACCGGTCGGACCGGCGCGCCGGATCGAGGTGTTCGGGGTAGTTGTCCATCGGGCGGAACAGCCCCCAGAGCACCATCCCCACGACGCCCAGATACCACAAGGCCCCGACCAGACCGTATTGGGCGGCCGCGTGTATTATGAAGTTGTGCGGAGTTTTAACGGCTTCTTCGCCCGCGGGCCTGCGGTATGCTTCGTACGCCGACCCGAAACCGCCCGGACCTGCGCCCCATAGCGGCTCGTCGGCGGCGATTTGTGCTCCGGCTGTCCAATAGTACCAACGAAACGTCATCGTCTTGACGATCAGCGAATCGTGTTTCAGCCCGTGTGCAATAACCCCCGCTGATCCGACACCGATCAACAGAACCGTAACCAGCATCCATCTCCGCCAGTGGGCGGCAAGATGCGCGCGAAACCGCAACACCACCGCCGCCGCCAACCCGGCAGCCGCCGCAGCCGCCGTTGCCCCCCGACTTACGGCTAGCACCAATGCAACTATGCACAGCGGGGGACCCGCCGTCATTACCACCGCGGACAAAGTCGGAAGGTGTATTTCCCCGCGCTTTCGCAAGCGGGCGTTGGCTTTGCGGGCTGGAAGAACTTTTCGCCACCTGTCGATGACCAAGCCGGCAAGCGCGGCGGTCAGAACTATCATCAACGACGCGAATACGTTAGCCAGCGAGAAGAAGCCCAGCGGAACGCTTTTGAACAGGCGTTCCTTAAAGGCGATTGCTTCGGGTGAGTCGGGGGACCATCGGCGAGCGGTTAGTATCTCGGCGCTGCGGGCTTCAAAATCCGCGATCCGCTGCGGCGCATCGATGAAAACCTGCCTTAAACCCACCATCGCCAGCATCACTCCCATCGCCGCCAGAACCGCCAGCAGCACAGCGCGGTGTTTCGGCCTGGCGCACAGTTGTATCGCCAGCCATCCGGCGAACATCAATCCCACTTGATTGGTCCAGAACACCAGCGCGCCGCGACGGTCGCCCGCCCGCAGCGCGGAGACCAGCGACCAGACCGCAAATATCGCGATCATGACTCCCAACCATCCGGCCCGAATGTGCAGACGTCTGCGCCTGGCCTCGCCCGCGAACCACAACACTCCCGCCAGGAAAACAGCCGCGCCGAAAGTCATGCTCGCCAGATCGATATGGTTGGGCCTGAGGAGTGTTCCCGAACCTGAGTCCAGCCCGATGAACGGAGAAGTGCGAAATGGCATTTCCGGCAGCGCTGCTCGCCCGACCAGCGTCGCCAGCAGCAGCGCCATGGCGATTCCGTGCGGAATACGCCCGCGTTTGTCGGGATCATCGATGCTGTTGGCGATACGAGTCATGATTCAGCGTTTGGCGGATTCAAACAATGCGACAAGCATCACGATTATAGCTGTCCGGGCGAATACGAGCATCGACCGACTGCGCGCAAAGGCATCGGAAAGGTCTGCTGCAGGGCGACGAGAAAGAAATATTTCGGACCCAGAAAGCCCAAACACCATCGCAATCACCACAATTGACGCCCGCATAATCATCGCCGCTCCGATCAACTATTGTACGATAGCGTATGCAACATGCCGTCGAACCGCAAGTTGCATAACAATGCTCGATGACAGTCGCCTGCAAACCGGCCTTTCAGGTTCGACAGCTTTAGACTTGTTTGATGGCGATTGTGCGGAGAGAATGTTGTTACTGAGTTTGCAGAAATACAACTGCAATACAATCACTGGATTATCGTTAAGCGATTTGAAGCATGGATACAGAGCAGTTTCGAGCCGTGATAGAATCTGCCAAGGCCGGAGAAGCCTCGGGCTTTGAGAAGCTCCAGGAACTTTACTCCAAGCGTCTTTACGGATACTTCTTCCGGGCTACGGCGAGCCATCACGATGCGGAAGACCTGCTCAGTGAGTTGATGCTTCGGTTGGTGCGTACACTCAGCAACTACGAGCACCGCGGGCGTTTTGAGCCCTGGTTGTTTCGTATTGCGGCGAATATGGTCCGAGATCGTATCCGGCGCCGCAAGGCACGTCCGACGCCGATAAGCCTGTCGGCCCAGAGCGACAGCGGGCAGACTCTCGGCGAACAGATGCCCGGGCGTCCGGTCGAGATTGACGCTGACATACTCGCCGGTGAGTTGTCTGAGTCGTTGCAGACGTCGCTTGAAGGACTTGATGTGACAACGCGGGAGATGATCCTGCTAAGATATTTTGGAGAAATGAGCTTCAAGGAATTAGCCGATATATTTGAATGTCCGATCGGCACAGTACTAGCCAGGGTCCATAGGGGACTGAAGGCTCTAAGAAAGATAATGAGACGAAAATGACCAAGTGGAACGAAGAACAATTTAGTAGGGTGGCCAGGTGGTTGGACGGGGAGCAGATCCCGCTTACCGATGTTGAACAGGAACTGGCCGATGAGTTTCTCCGCAACGAGAAGGCCTTGGGCGATGCGGCGGCGATTCCGTTGCCCCCGCGCGCCGACCGGCGGACCCACCGCAGGGTGGCGGCTGCTTTGCGCGGAGTGCGAATGAAGAAGCGCGTGCGATTGGCCTTTATGTCGGGCGTGTCGGCTGCGGCGATGATTGTTATATCGCTGGGGCTGATTAACCTGATGACCACCGGATCGATCCTGTCGGACTACGATGCGCTGGCGTGGTTGTTTGACGATGGCGAGCAAAGTCAGGAGGTCTGGCGGATGCCCGAGCAGGATCCGCAACTGGTGCTTCTTGCAGGCGACCTCGACGAGATCGAGACGGCTATGTATTCGCCCGAGCCCACCCCCTTGCCGATCGAATCGCCTCAGGTTGAGGAAATCGACAAGGAGATCGAGGAACTCTGGCGAATATGGATCGAAGATCCCGCCGGTGACTCGGAAACATTCAATGACGCAACATCGGGCGGTTCTTACGAGGTCTGAAATGACAAAACACCTGACGATGCTCCTGGCCGCGGTATTGTTCTGCGTGCTGCTGGTGTCGGTGTCTCAGCAGCGCCCGGTGACGGTTTCCGGCGCAGACGCAGCGACCACGAAGCCCGCGCCCAAGCCCAAACCGAAGCGTAAATCGCAATTCCCCAATCCCGCCGAAGAAAAAGAACTCCTGGAGTTCCTTCGAAAAAGCCGCCGCGACTTCTACAACAGCCTGATGGCCCAGAAGAAGACCAGCGACAGGCGGTATCAGGGAACGCTGAAGTTCGCCTGGCAGTGGTACAAGCGGTACAGGTCTCTCGATGCGGCCGTTCGCACTGAAGTCGATCGCGAACAGAAAGCTCGGCTCGAGATAAGTAAGGTTCTGGGCAAGATGAAGAACGCGACATCCGAGGGCGATCGCAAGAAGCTGCGATCCGACCTGGCTCGCCTTGCCGGCGTGCAGTTCGACGCCCAGATGAAAATCACCAAGTACAAGCTCGATCAGACATCCAACCAGCTCAGTCGCCTGCGCAAAGAACTTAATAATCGCCAGGCCGATCGCAAGAAAATAGTCGCTCAGCGCGTGGAAGAGTGGCTGAAGGCGACAACGAAACCGGTCAAGCCCAAGAGTTCGGACAAGAAGAAATGAGCAGCCGCGAGGCGCGCCTCGGGCTGTCGATACCCGTCGTTCATTTCATGCAATGAGACAGTCAACAGCTTTTGCCAGCGAAACGATCGACGCGATACGCGCCTCGGGCAATGTTCTGCGATTGCCCGGCGGGGATATTCGACTTCCGACCGCCTTTGGATTCTGCCGCGGTGTGAACCGGGCGTTGGCGATGCTCGAGAAAGCTTGCGCCGCCAGAGACACCGATCCCTCTCGCCTGTTCCTGCTTGGGCAGATAATCCATAATCCGTGGGTGAACGCCCATTTCTCAGGGCTCGGGGTCAAGATACTGAACTCCGAGCAGGTTAACCGGCTTGAGGAATTCATTACGCCCACGGATCGCGCAGTCATCCCCGCGTTTGGTGTCACGGTGGATATCGAGCAGCGCCTCAGGGAGGTCGGTTGCGAAGTGCTCGACACCACTTGCGGCGACGTGAGACGCCTGTGGTTATGGGCCTGCCGCGCCGCAAAGAACGGATTCGGCGTGCTGATATTCGGACGGGCCGAACATGACGAAACGGTGGTCACCAAGTCCAGGCTCGACGCGGTCGGCGGGAAATACCTGGTTGTAGGCGACCTTGTCGAGACCGGAATATTCGCCGACATGATTTCCGGCGTGATCCCGGGCGACAAGTTTACCGAGTTCTTCCCTCCCGTTTGTACGAATGCGACATCGCTTGAACCGTTCGAGCAGTTGGCGCAGGTCAGCCAAACCACCATGCTCTACAGCGACACCGAGGCCGTGCGACAGACGCTGCAAACCGCATTCGCCGCCAGGTTCGCCTCGGATCTAACCATCGACAGACTGCTTTTCGAGCCGACCGTTTGTCACGCCACGCAGGACCACCAGACTTCGGCGGCGATGCTGTGTTCGTCCGGATGCGATCTGGTGATGGTTGTCGGCGGGTTCGGTTCGTCCAATACGCGTCATCTTCACGAACTGGCGCGCGGGTATGTTCCGGCGTTTTTTATCGAAAACGCCGACGCCATCGTTTCGACCGATCGCGTCATCGCCTTCGATTCGGATCTTGACGAACCGGTGGCGCTGGACGGTTGGCTTCCGGACTGTCGCCCGCTTTCCATAGGCGTGCTGGCTGGAGCGTCGAGCCCGGAGATTGTGGTTGGGCAGGTGATAGACCGGTTGGCGGAATTCCTGCGATAGCGGTCGCCCTGAGTCGCAATCCGGCGCTTGCGGTGGTTCTTGCGCGTGTTATAATTGCGGATCGTACATCTATTGGTCTTTGCGACTGGTGTCGCCAGCAATATCGAACACTATATTCCGACAAGAGGAGAGTACAAAAATGTTGAAACGAATCAAATTTGGTCTGCCTGTTTTCCTGTTGGTGGTTGTTTTCGCTTCGTACGCGATGGTCACGGTCCATGCGGGCGAGTGGCCGATGTACCGCGGACCCGACCATACGGGCGTTTCCAAAGAAACCGGATGGTTCGACGCGTCGGCCGGGGTGAAGATTATCTGGGAACAGAAGATCGGAACGGGATACAGTTCGATCGCCATAGACGGCGGTCGCGCGTTCACAATGGGCTATGACTCCAACAAAGACACTGTATTCTGCTTCGACGCCAAAACCGGTAAGAAGATATGGGCGTTCTCTTACGACTCCGCTCCCTCCGTGCCCAAAGAGTACATGGGCGGGCACAAGGGCGGTCCCTACGCCACGCCGACTGTTGACGGTGAGTATTTGTATACGGTTTCCAAGCATGGCGACGTGCACTGCTTGTCCACCGACAAAGGCGCCGTCAAGTGGACCGCGAAAATCAAGTCCAAGCTTCCCAAGTGGGGTTTCTCCGGTTCGGCGCTGGTTGTGGGCGATCTGGTGATACTCAACGCCGGTTCCGCCGGGACAGCCTTTGACAAGAACACCGGAAAGCAGAAGTGGTCCAGCGGTCCCGCGGCGGCTGGGTATTCCACGCCCGTGCCCATCGAATACGGCGGAAAACCGCATGTCTTGCTGTTCACCGCTAAGAGCGTTGCGCTCGTCGCGGCCGCCGACGGAAAGAAGGTCTGGGATGCTCCCTGGAAGACCAAGTATGACGTGAACGGCGCCGATCCGATAGTCGCCGGAAAGAATGTCTTCATTTCCTCAGGATACGGTTCGGGCTGCTGCCTGTTGCCTCTGGGAAAGTCGGATCCCAAGCCGATCTGGCAGAACAAGAACATGAAGAACAAGCTGAGCGGATGCGTGATGCTGGACGGGCACGTCTACGGTTTTGACGAGACTGCGCTCACGTGTCTGGATCTCAAGACGGGCGACAAGAAGTGGTCCGACGACAGCCTCGGGAGGGGCACGGTGATGCTTGCTGACGGGAAGCTGATCCTGCTGTCGGAAAAGGGCAAGCTGGTAATCGCCTCGGCGTCGCCGGACGGTTACAAGGAACTGTCTTCGGGTGATATTCTCAAGGCAGGGACGCAATGCTGGACGATACCCGCGCTTTCGGGCGGACTTATCTACGCGCGTAACACCGCAGGCGACCTGGTCTGCGCCAAAGTCGGCAAGTAGACCCATGCGTCCGCCGCTTCGACTGTCGTAATTGCAGTCCGCGTATGCGCCTTGTCGGGCTGTGCGACCGGCCGCGCCGACCGTGTTGGGTATTGGACTTCCTTGACAGGAGAGTAAGAAATGTTGGAACGAAGCAAGCCCCGTTTATCTGTTTTTCTGATGGTGTTTGTTGTCGCTTCGTTTGCGGTGGTTGTTGTCCAGGCGGACGAGTGGCCGATGTATCGCGGGCCCGATCACACGGGCATTTCCAAGGAAACCGGTTGGTTTGACGCGTCGGCGGGTGTGTCGATTATCTGGGAACAGAAGATCGGGAATGGATTCGGTTCCATCGCCATCGGCGGGGGAAAGGCCTATGCGATGGGCAACGATTCGGGAAAAGAGACCATCTACTGCTTCGAAGCCAAGACCGGAAAGAAGATATGGTCGTTTTCCCACGAGGCCAAACTGTTCGTGCCGAAAGAACCAAAGCTGCATGTAGGCGGCCCGGGTTCAACGCCTACTCTTGACGGCGAGAACGTGTACGCGGTTTCCAAGTACGGTGTTGTTCGCTGCTTCAGCGCCGACAAGGGCGATGTCAAGTGGACCACGCCGATCAAGAGCAAGAATCCCCAATGGGGCTTCGCAGGCTCGCCCCTGGTTGTAGGCGATCTGCTGATACTGAACGCCGGTTCAGCCGGAACCGCCTTCAACAAGAAGACGGGCAAGCTGGTTTGGTCCAGCGGTCCGGGGTACGGCGGATACGCCACGCCCATTCCCATCGAACGCGACGGTAAGCCCCACGTGCTGCTGTTCGTACGCCAGAGCGTTATTATCGTCAACGCCGCCGACGGTAAGAAGGTCTGGGAGTTCCCCTGGAAGACCAAGTACGACATAAACGCTTCGGACCCCATAATCGCCGGCGAGAACCTCTTCGTCTCCTCGGCGCTCGGTACCGGGTGCTGCCTGGTGCCTTTGGGCAAGCCGGATCCCAAACCGATCTGGAAGAACAAGAACCTCAAGAGCAAGCTCAGCGGAGGCGTGTTGTATAAAGGATGCATCTACGCTTTTGACGAGAAGAAACTCACGTGCCTGGATCTTAAGACCGGCCAGGCCAAGTGGACCGAATCCAGTTTGGGAATGGGCGTGCTGATCATGTCTGACGGGAAACTGATCGTGGTGTCCGAGAAGGGCAAACTGGTGATCGCCAAAGCTGCGCCCGACGGATACAAGGAGCTGGCCTCAGACGAGATACTCAAGTCAGGCAAGCGGTGCTGGGCGACCCCCGCGATTTCAGACGGGCTTATCTATGTCCGCAACGCAATAGGCGAACTGGTCTGCGTGAAAGTCGGTAAGTAGAGCAAACACGTTTATCCCAAGGTGATGTCATGATCTGCAGATGTACAAGGCAGGCGGTTCTTTCCACGCTTGTAATGTCGCTGGTGTTCACCGCCGCCAATGCGGCCGATCCGTCGGCTGCGAAGCAACTGGCCGAGGCGAAAGCCCAATTCGATCGTGTGTCAATTCGCGCTTTGCGAATGGCTGTGGGGGATTTGCACAAGACTTTCGGCAAGCGGTATCCCAAAGGCCCTGAGCATCTGAAGAGAATTACCGAATGGGAGGGACGAATTGCTGAAATTGACAAACTGCTGACCGCCGGAGACAGCAAAGCGATCGCCCTGGTCGACGAGCTGGTTGCGTTTCAGTCTGAAGCGATGCTCGCCAATCCGCTGTTGGATTTCAGCAAACTGCTGCTGATAAAACGCAAACCTATGGGCTCCGCCCGCCGGGCTCGCGGAAAGGGCAGGGGGTTGGGTGAGTTCATCGGTCTGCCGCGACAGAGTTCGTGGCAACTTGATAACGTTCCGAACCTGGTCAACTGGGACAACTCCCTGGAGGCCCTTTCGCCTCTGCGGCCGGATGGGCGTTTGAGCACTGTCTACCGTCCGAAGGGCAAGGAGCTTCTGTCGGATATCGAACTGCACTACGATGCGAACAAGCTGCTGTTTTCGCTTCCGGACAAGAACCGTAATCTCCAGGTGTTCGAGATCGGAATTGACCCTTCAACCGGATCGCTTACCGGAGACCGGATCGCAAGGCAGATATCTCCGTCGAACAAGCATAACGTGCATAATTTCGATCCGTGCTATCTGCCCAACGGGAATATCGTATTCGTCTCGACTGCGCCTTTGCAGGCCGTTCCGTGCAATTCATCGGTCAATGTTGCGATGGCTTACGTGATGGGCTCCGACGGTAAAGGCATCAGGCAGTTGTGCTTCGATCAGGACCACAACTACAGCCCCACCGTGACCAACGACGGACGCGTTCTGTATCTGCGATGGGAATACACCGACCTGCCGCACGTGTGGGGCAGATACCTGTTCACCATGAACCCCGACGGGACGTCCCAGCGGGAGTATTACGGCAGCGGTTCGTACTGGCCTAACGGTATATTCTACGCGCGTCCGATCCCGGGCCATTCGACCAAGGTTGTCGGCGTCGTCACCGGCCACCACGTCGGAAGGGTGGGCGAGTTGGTTGTTTTCGATCCGGCGTTGGGCAACAAGTCGACTCAGGGCGTCGTCCAGCGAATACCGGGATACGGTAAGAAGGTCAAAGCGCTCATACAGGACAAACTCACTGAAAACAGCTGGCCGAAGTTTCTCCACCCGTTTCCGCTTGGCGATGCGGCTACCGGTGATGGCGGGGGTAAGTACTTCATTGTCTCAGCCAAGCCGACCCCGAGGGACCTCTGGGGCGTGTACCTGGTCGATATTTTCGACAACATGACGTTGATAAAGGAACTTGAGGACCATGTGCTCCTCGAACCGATCCCTCTGAAGAAACGTAAGCTTCCGCCCATAATTCCCGACAAGGTGGACCCGTCACGGAAAGACGCAGCGATCTATATCGAGAATATCTACCGCGGGCCGGGCCTTGCGGGAGTTCCGAAAGGATCCGTCAAGAAGCTGCGATTGTTCACGTACCACTTTGCGTATCGCAGGTCGGCGGGAATTAATTACATGGTCGGCATTGACGGGCCCTGGGAGCCCAAACGCGTGCTGGGAACCGTTGACGTGGAATCTGACGGTTCGGCGCTCTTTTCGATTCCCGCCAATACGCCCATTTCAATCCAGCCTCTCGACGAGAAGGGAATGGCGGTTCAGTTAATGCGAAGTTGGATGACCGCAATGCCCGGGGAAGTGCTCTCCTGCGTAGGTTGCCACGAGAAAAACAGCGCCGGAGCCCCCAACAGCCGCACAATCGCCGCCAGAAAACGGCCCGGCAAGATCGTTCCATGGAAGGGACCGGTAAGAGGCTTCAGCTTCCTTCACGACGTCCAGCCGGTTCTGGACAAGTACTGCGTAGCCTGCCATGACGGAAAACTCCGCAAGAATCGCCCGATACCGGACCTGCGCAGGGACCAGGGGCGTTTCATTGTCTTCAGAAACAGGGACCCAAAACCCAAGGTGATTGAAGGGGTCGAGAAGCACAAACTGTTTGGTAAGTACGGTGGCGTGTTTGATCCGTCATTTGTGGAGTTGCGATCTTACCTTCGTGTTCCGGGCTTCGAGAGCGACCTGCGTATGCTCAACCCGTATGAATTCCATCCGACCACCAGCGAACTGGTCCAGATGCTCACGAAAGGGCATCACGGTGTGAAGCTTGACGCCGACGCGTGGGACCGCCTGATAACCTGGATCGACCTGAATGCTCCATGTCACGGAACTTGGCGCGATACAGCCGGTTCGTCCAGAACGCAGAAGGACCACGGTCCGCGACGCGAGTTGCGAAAGCTGTATGCGTCAATAAACGAAGATCCTGAGGACATCCCCTCCATAGTCGCCCCAACCGTTAAGCCAATTAAGCCTTCGCGCCCGGTCAGGCCCGGACCAAAGTCGATCAGTTGCGAAAACTGGCCTCTCGACACCAAGTCCGCCCAGCGTCTGCAAGCCGCTGACGGCGCGACCAAACAGACCGTAAACCTTGGCGGGGGGGGTGAAGTTGGACCTTGTGCGAATTCCGGCTGGGCGGTTTGTTATGGGTGATCCGGACGGACGAATCGACGAACTGCCCATAACCAAGGCGTCGGTCGCCAAATCGTTCTGGATGGGCAAGTTCGAAATCACGAACGCTCAGTACCACCGATTCAACCCCACACACGAAAGCCGTTTCGAACACAAGGCGTCGTGGAAATTCAGCGAGGGGCATCTCGGATGGGACCTGGACGGTGCGAATCAGCCTGTCATTCGAATCTCGGCGAGTGAGGCGTTGGCGTTTTGCAAGTGGCTGTCGAAGAAGACCGGACGGAGTTTTACTTTGCCCACCGAAGCACAGTGGGAGTACGCCTGCCGCGCCGGGTCGAACAAGGCGATGTCGTACGGTGATGCGGACGCCGATTTTTCGACGCTGGCGAACATGGCTGATGCGAACATCAGGCGATTGGCGTACGATACGGATGGGCGATACACAGGCGACCTCACGCCGCGCGATGCGCGTTTCGACGATAGCGGTCTGGTGACCACCGATGTTGGAGGTTACAAGCCGAACGCCTGGGGGCTTCACGACATGCATGGAAATGCAGCCGAATGGACGCGATCGGCTTACAAGCCTTATCCGTACCGCGCAGATGACGGGCGGAACTCGCCCAAAGGCTCCGATGGGCTTGTAGTGCGGGGCGGTTCGTGGCGGGATCGCCCGAAGTTGTGCAGATCGGCGTTCCGGATGAGCTACAAGGCGTGGCAGAAAGTCTACAACGTTGGTTTCCGCGTAGTGGTCGAATGCGACCCGAAGGGCGCCCGGTAGGTTACTTAAGTCCGGCGAGTTTGCGGGCGAACGCCAGGTACTCCGCGTTGAATCCCTTCAGATCGGCTGAGATGTAATGTTTGAACAGGGGAACCGACACGGTTTTGTTGTAGGCTCGTCCGTATCTCTTGAGTTTGGCCAGTGCGTCGGCGGTCAATCCCAGCACCAAATGCATCTGTCCGTCCTGGGCGTCGGCGATCATTCGCTGCATTCCCTCGTTGTACTTCGGTGTGCTGCGGATGAACATCGACAGAGCCCATACCTGCCCGTAGTATCCGACAGCCTTTTCGGCGATGCCGGTTCCCACTGCGTCACCGGCGTCCATGGGCAGCAATTTGGATATTTCGACCCAGTGGTTGTTGACGATTGCATTGCGAAGTGCGGTGATGCGTCCGGGGTTGTTTTTCGGAGTGAACACCAGCGAGCCCTTGTGAAGCTGGTGCCCTTCGGCCAGTACGCAAATGCCCTCTTCAAGCCACATCGGAAGGGACTGGACCAATCGGTGCGAGAAAAACTGATGCAGGCCTTCGTGGGCGGCTACTGACAGCGTAGCCCTCGGTCCGATGTCCCACAAAACGCACACTCCCGCGTAGCAGTATCCGCCGGCGGTTATCGACAGCACGGGCCCGGCATGCTTACCGAGGCGCGCAGTGGTCAGGGCGGCCCATTCGGAGCGTGTAGCCATCACGTACATTGGCATGCGTTCGTCTGACGGCCGATCGGATAGGCCCGTAAGGTCCAGGTATCGGCTGTGGGAAGCTTCCATAAGTCCGGGTAAATACTCGCGTAACGGACGTCGACGGACGGTGGTGTATATGCGGTAGTGGTCCGTCAGCAGCAGTTGACCCTTGCTGTGGGGCGTGTCCCAGGGGCGGTTCTCGGCTTGGATGACTATGGGGTAGCTCGGTGGTTTGGCGATCGTCTCGCCCTTGCCGCAACCAATGAAAGCCGGACAAATCGCCATCAGCATCAAAACAGTTCGCATTCTCATCTCGCCATTGTATACGCAATCGCGTTTGAGGTGGGGGCAATTTTGTTGGGCGTGGAAAAAGCTGTGGAACTGTGGTGTGAACATGCGATACCATATCCGCTGGAAAGGGTCTTTGCACATTATGATCCCAGAGACGCCCGCTTGCTCGCGGCAGGGGCGAAAACGTATTTGGAGATGACTTATGAAACTTCATGCAACAATACTGATATTCTCGGTCTGCTGTCTTGTGGTCGTTCCGATCGCTCGGGCCGAAGCGCCGCTGGCGGACCAACTCCCCGCCGGTTCCCTGGTGTACGCCGGTTGGTCCGGACGAAACCTTCCCTTCGATGGATCGAATCTCGGGCAACTGCTGCAGGAACCGGTTGTCGCACGCCTGCTGGGAGCCGTCAAAGAGAATATCGACAAGATGCCCGACAAGAATGTCGCCCACCTCTGGGGGATCGCCGGTATTATCTGGCAGCATCCGGTTGCGTTCTCGCTGATGGACCTGGGACCCGGTCGCGAGAATGAGTTGAGCGTTTCGGCGGCGCTGCTGATCGATCTTGGTAAGGACCAGCCCGCTTTCGCCAAGCATCTCGACGCCCTGATACTAAGCGGTGGGGCGCGAATGACTCCGACGACAATCGGACGGATAACCTGCCGCACGATGCGCTCGCCCGCGGGAGCTGTTACGCTGGGATACAAGGGCAAGGTCTTCTTTCTGACCATAGGCGACCAGACCGCGGGGAAACTGCTGTCGGTTAAGCCTGCGACAAGCCTCAAGACAGACAAGGCCTTCATCGCACGCCGCAAAGGCGTTGCGGGTGAAAACGAACAGTTCGCCTACAGTCTCGATCTGAAACAGCTCAGCCCCAGAATCTCCCGTCTGTTTAGCCGCGCCGTCGGCGGGTCCGGTGCGAAAGGCCGGCCCCAAGGCAAGGACAAAGTGTCGCATATTATCGATGCTCTCGGACTGGGCAAGATAACCGCTGCTTCGGGCTCCACGCGAATTGTGGACAAGGGACTGTATTCCAAGACCAGGATTCTGAGCCCGGCTCCGCATCGCGGTCTGCTGACGCTTCTGGCTGGGGGAGCCCTTGGAGACGCTGATCTCCTCGCGGCGCCCGATGATGCGGTCCTGCTCTGCGCTACGAAATTCTCGGCGGCCGCTTTTTATGCTGAGGTTCTTGCGATGGCAAGGCGGATAGAGCCCGGAACGGACAAGAAGATCCTCAGGGAAGTGCGTCGGATCGAAGATGAATTGGGCATATCGCTTTCGAAAGACATTCTTGGGAATCTGGGAGACACCTGGGTGCTTACCAGCGCTTCATCACTGGGCGGGTTCGGAAGCGGGACGGTCCTGACAGTGTCTGTTAAAGACGCCGCGAAACTGAGCGCCGCGCTTGGGAAGATTGAAGCAATCTTCCGCAAAAAGACCGCTCCGCCGCCTGGCGAGCGATTCAGGCGTTCGCCAGGACCAAGCATAGAAGTGCTCAAGTCCGGTAAGCTGGAAGTGCATTATCTCCAGGGTGTCGGGCGCAGCATTCCTATCGCCCCGTCGTGGGCTGTGCACAAGGGCAAGTTGTATATCGCACTCTGGCCTCAGGTGGTTGTCGCCGCTGTGGAAAACACCGGTAAGAAACCGCTCATCCGCAACGCAGCCTTCCAGAAGTTACGACGCAACGTGTCGGCCAAACCGGCTACGCTCACTTATGTCGACACGCCCGCTATCGTGCGGAGCTTCTACAATCTGTTGCTGGTGGGCTGGACCGCCGGCTCCCGTGAGCTTTCACGCGAGTTGGGGTTGGCGACGAATCCGAAAGTCGACTGGTTGCCCGCATTACCGAAGATCGAAAAGTACCTGTCCCCGGAGATAGCAGCGGTCTCATCCGACGCGACGGGCATTACCGTTGAGAGCTACGGTTCGCTTCCGATCGTCAGCAACTACATTACGTCCATATTGACCACAGCGCCGGTGGCCGCGGCGTTTCTCGTGCCTGCAGTCCAGAAGGCCAGGGCTTCCGCCGGTCAGGCCGCGTCAAAAGCCAATCTTATGTCCATAGGCAAGGCCGTTGCGATGTACCAGCTTGAGCAGCGCAACCAGAGCCCGCCCGGGCTGCCTGCTCTGGTCGAGAAGAAGTATATTTCGCCCAGCGCACTGATGAGTCCGGTTTCGGGGCGAAAAATGATCACCGACGCTAAAGGTTTGCCTGTAGGCAAGAGCGATTATGTCTACATCGTTCACAAACCCACCGCCGCGGGTAATCTGATACGAGCGTATGAGCTGCCGGCGAATTACGGTAATAAGGGTACGAATGTGCTGTTGGTCAACGGTGCGGTGATATGGGTCGACACGGTCACGTTGAAGAGGATGCTCGATAAGAGCATCTCAGAGACCAAATGACGGTGATCCCGTAGGTTACCAGGGCTTCTTGTAGGGGCTCTTGGGCTTCTTTTCCCTGTTGTCCCGGAAGCCCTTGCCTCCCACGCGTACTGTTGTGGTTGCGGCTGCTTCGGCTGCTTCCTTCTCGGCGATGTGCTTGCGGATGAATATTCCTTCTATTACCCCGCCTGAGATTGAAGTCATGATGTACAGCGACAATCCGCTGGGCGCGCTGTAGAAGAACATCAGCATCATTCCGGGCATCATGTACTTCATCATCTTCTGCTGGGAGGCCTGTTCCGGAGTGGCGGCTGCGTTAGAAGTAGCCGGGTTCATCTTGGTCTGCAGGAACATCGCAACGGTCAGCAGTATGGGAAGGAGATTGAACGTAGAACCGAGAAGGGGAAGGCTGGTTCCAAATGAAAACAGCGCGTCCGGCGCCGCCAGGTCGGTGATCCAGAAAGGCAGCAGTCCCGCGTGTCGCAGTTCGACAGCGGCGTTCAGCCCGCCGTACAGGGCTATCCAGATCGGCATTTGCAGCATCATCGGAAGGCAGCCCATCATTCCGGCCATCGGGTTTGCGCCCTGCTCCTTGTAGAGCTTCATGGTCTCCTTCTGGAGCGTTTCCTTGTCGTTGGCGTATTTCTCCTTGAGCTTCGCCAGCATGGGTTGGATCTTCTTCATCGCCTTCTGTGTTTTGGCCATGGATATCTGGCCTTTCTTAGACAGAGGATGAAGCACCAGGCGGACCAGGATAACCAGTATGAAAATCGCCAATCCGTAATTCCCAAACGCTACGGATGCAAAGATGTTCAGCAACCACATCATTCCGAACGTAAGGACGGCGAATGTACACATCCCGCACGTTCCCAGAGTGATCGTGTCGCGATAGTTGAGATCTTCGTACTGCTGATTGAAGAGTTCATCGCCTGTGTCAGTGAACATCGCCCGCCTCTTGGGTCCGGCGAACAGATCGAATTTCATCGTCTTGCTCGCCTTGGGAGCCAGGCTCCAGGCGGGGATTTCCAGGCCCGTTATGTGTGTCAGCGAATCTGAGGATTCGTAAGCGGCTTGGTGGTAGACCGATGCATTGTAATTGGCGGCTGCTTTGCGATCGACTTCCGGGTTGAGGTAGAACATCGACGCAAAGAACTTATTGCCCTGTCCCAGCCAGAGAACAGGGGCGCTATCAGACGCACCCGCGGTGGTGCCTACCGTGCTGCGGGTTGCGAAGTGTTCTTCGGTCAGGCCTGTCTTCTTATCGACCATGACGTCGATCGTGTTTTCCTTACCGACTTGCCCCCAGACGGCGTAACGCTCGTCGGTGCGATGAGACTCCAGCGGTACGCCCGTCGGTCCGGACTGATCCACTCGCAGCGTGATTTTTTCCGACGAGAGGTTCTTGGCGTTCAGAGAGACTTTCACCGTGTAGTCTTTCTTGCGGATCGTGTAGGTCTTCGTCAATTCAAGACAGGGATTCTTCCCCGCTTCGGCTGCGTTCCGTCCGCGATACGCCGTGCAGTGAAAACTCACGCTTTGGGTCTTGTCGTCTTCAGTGGTCTTGCCCATTCGCCAGTGTGCTTTGGAAATGTTCGGAGTTTTACGCCATTTTTCGCCATCGACTCTGATGTATATGGACGTCGCCAGCGGGAGGTGGCGCGCTTTACCGAGTTGCACATGATTCAGCAGCGTATAGTGCCCGTCGTCCGCGCCTGGCGCGTTGATGCGCTTCATGTAGGCGTCGGGGTCGTTGTGGAATGCCTGTTTGTCTGAAACTGAGGTGAAGTAATCCGACAATTTGAGCGTGCGAATGGCGGCGTATCCGCTTACGACCTCAACCTGGAACATGTAGCCCGTTCGCGAGTCCAGCGAGCCGATAGTGGTTTTCTTGTCCGCGTCGCTGCGAACTGGAATGTACCAACCCAGTTTGGGTTCCGGTGCGCTGATGCTCGGTCCGGTCTGCGGAGTTTGCGGTCTGGTGGCGGGCTGGGTGGATGCCTGCGTCGTTTGGGCTTGGCAGGGTTCCGCCGGGCCGCACAGGATGAAAGCGGCCAACACGGCGCCCGCCAGTAGAATTACACTGCTTGCTCGTCGCTCGTTCACGTGGGTGTTCCTCAGCGTCCTTTTTTGAGCCTGGCGCCCAGATAGTCGTCGAGTTCGGGAATTGCCTGGACTTTCTGCACGGTTTCTTCGATGTCGTACGGTACGCGAACGAACCGTACGGCGCCGGATTCAACCAGGACGTATCCCGCCCTCGGATCGCTGTCTCTGGGCTGCCCGACCGAACCGACGTTGATGATGGCTTTGCGTTTTGGGTCGACCTCGAAAGCCCATTCGAGTTCTTCGGGGCTGTAGAAGTCCGGCGTGTCGAGGAATACTCCCGGAACGTGGGTGTGTCCGACGAAGCAGAGCCTGTCGATGCGGTCGAACAGACCGCGGATTTTATTGGGATTGTTATAGATGTCGTCGGGGAATATGTACTCGTTTATCGGGCGTCTCGGGCTTCCGTGGACCAGTTCGATCTCGCCCAGGTCCAGATCTGACGCGTCGAATGTCTCCTTCACCGACAGATTGCCCAGAAACTCCCATCTGGCGGCGCGTTTGTCGGCGTCTTCGCTGTTTTCCAGCGCATTGCGTGTCCAGTAGCAGGCGCTTTCGGCGCCGATATTGAAGTTGCTCGGTTCGTAGGTCACTGCGCAGTCGTGATTGCCCAGAACTGTTGTGCAACATCGCTCCATAACCAGATCGATGCATCCGCACGGGTCCGGACCGTATCCCACCACGTCGCCGAGACAGATTATGCGCTCGACCTGGCGCCCGGTGATGTCGTCCAGGACCGCCGTCAGGGCGGCGGTGTTTGAATGAATGTCACTAATAATCGCGATCATAAGGCACAGAATCTCATATTTCCCGTGAAGCTCCGGTCTCCCCGGTGGGGCGGTAGACCGTAATATGCTACGGACCGGAGAGGCGATTGTCAAACCCCATTGCCAACCTTTCATCCACATTCCAGAGACATTTAGCCTGTCTTGGAGCGATGACGGTTTCATGTTCGGCGGATTGGGGCTAGAATGACCGCACAATGGAAACACCAGTATCTCTAGCCATCGAAACATCGTGCCGCACGGGCGGCGTGGCGCTTGGGCGGGGCGATGAACTCATCAGCGACATTGACTTTCAGGCCTCCGCTCGCCATGCGGTGCAGCTTGTCCCCAGGCTCGCCGAGTTGCTCGACAGCGCCGGTCTGCGTCCGGCGGACGTGGACGAGTTGTACGTGTCGGTCGGACCGGGCAGTTTCACCGGTCTGCGCGTCGGAATCACCGTTGCTCGCACGATGGGGCAAATGCTCAGTTCGCTGCGATGCCTGTCCGTTCCGACGTCCAGCGCGGTCGCATTGCAGGCTGCTGACCTGCCGTGGGACCGCCTGGCGGTTGTGCTGGACGCCCGAGACGACTGCGTATACGTAAGCAGTTTCGCCCGGGTCGAGGGGCGCATAGTTCAGCAGGGCGAGTCGGAAACTGTCGAGATTGGCGAGTTTCTAGCCCGTGTTGAGCGGCCGATTATGCTGACCGGAGAGGGTTTGGCGTATCACGACTGCACAGGTCCGGAAATATCGACAGCGCCTTCAGAGTTGCATTTTCCCACCGCCCGGGGCGTTTGGCGAGCAGGCAGACAGATGGCGTGCGAGGGACAATACACCGATTACAACAAGCTCGCGCCGATCTACGCCAGACCGCCCGAAGTCCTGCGCCTGGAGGACCAATCCGGGGCCAAACCCTGAAATTCAGACCCCGAACCCTGAAGGACGACCGTGGTAAGTCAGGGTTCTAACGCGTATAATACAGTTAAGCAGTTCCACACGTTCAGAAAGGACGCCTTTATGCATATAGAAACGCAGTTCTCGGTTTTCCTGGTCAACAAGCCCGGCGTGCTGGCTGTTGTCGCCGGAGCACTGGCCAAGGCGAAGGTCAACGTATCGGCGCTGACGCTTATGGACTCAGTGGAGCACGGTGTGCTGCGACTGGTCACCGACAACGCCCCGGCCGCACGGAAAGTGCTCGGAAAGAGTCACGATGAATGGGCCGAATCCGACGTGCTGGTTATGGAACTGGACAATAATCCCGGCGCGTTCGCTCGGGTGGCGACTGTGCTGGCCGGTGCGCACATCAACATATCGTACGCATATTGCACGGGCGGCGCTGTTGGTGGGAAGACGACCGCCGTGTTCAAGGTCGCCGATATAAAGAAAGCCAAGAAACTGCTGGCCCCCGCGGCAAAGAAGAAAAAGAAGGCGAAATCCGCCTCGACCGCCCGGAAACCCGCGGCCCGCCGCGGTAAGAAGAAGTAGCGTTAGTCTTCGGCGCGTTTGACGATCAGCGGAACCTTGGGTTCGTCCGCCTGGACGCACTTGTAGCCCACCGCATCCTGGAGGCGCCTGTGGGGCGAGAGGCGCACGTGGGGCAGCAGGGCGGTTGTCAGGTTCACGCCTGTTATCCCGTGTTTCCATTCGTGGGCCTCTATCATCCGCCGTTCGAATCGCCACAATATCGGTGGTGCGAGAATCCGCTTTGACGGAATGTCGATTACGAATCGGTCGGCGTCGTCTATGAAGTCATTGAAACGCTTGTCGATAAGTTCGCCCGTGCTGCTCGCATTGAACGGTTTTGCGGGTATCGCTCCCCGGACCGGGGAGACCCCCGGCGCGCCGACAACCGCCTTGAATCCGAATTTCTCAATTATCAATGAATCCATCAGCGCCAGCGTCATCGATTTTCCGTCTATCGGGAAGGGCCTGTTGCGGAATTCTTCGATCGACACGCCGTCGTTCTCGATCCGCCAGCGATCGTCCGGACCGGTTTCCTCCCCGTCGGCCTTCAGGCGTTCGGCGCTGAAGGTCAGCATGAGTCTAAGCGACCAGGCCGCACGTGCGTTGTACCAGTAGTTGAGCTCTGAATGCTCGCCCTCGAACAGATCGGCGCGCGTTTGCGGACCGGCGAGGGTCATGAGCATGAGCTGGCCTTCCAGCATTTTGGCGTTGGCTTTGAGTTCCTTGGGCAATATCTTTCCGCCCGGGCCTACACTGTCTTTAAGAACCGCAGCCAAGCCGCTATAATCTACTTTTCCGGCTGCGTCGGCGGTGTCGAGGATTATTGGCTGGAATTCGCGCGGCGGTTGTCGTCGAACGCATCCCGCCAGCGATGCCAAGGCCAGAAGAAATGCGACTTTCAAGCGTGTCGTGACCATGATGCTGATTGTAGGTTTTTGACCGGCCGCGACAAGCTTCTTGTGTATGTTCCATGAGCGATAAGGTGAAAAAAAACTGGTTTGTGCGACTCTTGCGGACGTTGATCTGCCTGTGCGTTCTGGGCGTGATCCTGGTCTGGGTCGCCAAAATATGGATCCTGCCTCCCCTCGTTCGCAGTGTTGCGAGATCCTATCTGGATGATGTGTGGTTCGGGACGGTCGAGATCGACAGCGTGGAGGTGAACCTGTTTTCTCCATCTTACGTTCGGGGCGTTAGAGTTCGCGACGAGTTGGGCAGGGCGTGGCTGAATGTTCCCAATATCCGCATCGACACGGCCTGGGATGGATTTATTCCGCGTCTTGAGGGCGTCAGGGTTGCGGTGGCTGCTATCTCGCCGCAATTTGTCGATGGTAAATGCACTATTCCGCTCAAGAAAATATTGAGCGATCGACTCGACATCGCCAAAATCCTCAACGATTTCAAGGCGGTGAAACTGACCGTTGACGTCGCCTCGTTGTGTACTGTGAACACCGCCTCCCCCGCCGAACATGCGTCGAGGGGAATTGTCGTGCCTGACGCGCTGGCTGCCGGAACTTCGCGCACGAACATCGTGTTCCAGAGCATCAAGTGGGAGGATGGGACTTTCAGCGCCGCCCGATCGCTCGGAGAGATCGGCGACGATCGCATTTCGATTAATATGAGCGGTGGGCTCGAGCCGGACGGATCGGCGCTGTTCCGCGGGGACGGTCTGTTGCTGACGCCTGATCAGGCGGTTGAGGGGAAGATAGAGGTACTACTCAAGCGCGGCGGCAGGAGGCTCTTCGAGATCCATCTCGACGGCGCCGTCCAGGCTGATATCAGCTGTGAGGTCCAGGCTGACGGGACTACGCATGCGATATTGGATATCCTGGCTTCGAATATCAAGCCCGACGAGTTCGAGTGGTTAATCGGTTCGAACGAGCTCGCATGGTTGGCGATCGAGAGTTCGGACGCCAAAGTTCACCTTAAGGCGACCGACAAACCGAACATGCCCCTCGCTGCGGCCGGGGAAATCGAGTTGTCCGGTCCGATCGGTCGGATCAAGGCGAAAATCGAAGCACAATACGATCCCGACGACACCTCCCGCCTTACCGCCAAAGTCACCGGATCCCCCTGCCACGGGAATCTGCATGCCGAAGTCACAGCCGTTCACCGTCGCAACGAATCCACCGAGATTTCGCTGTCTGCATCGGCCCACCAGATAAACATGGCGAGCCTTACGCGGATACTCACGCCCGACAGAATAATGGAGCGGGGCATCGGAGCCGGTGAAATCCGTATGGCCATGTCCGCCGAGAATCTCGCGACGATCAAAGGGCGGGGAGCCTTCTTTCTGGACGATGCGGATCTGTGGCAAGTGCCGATTCTCTCAGCACTGTTCAGGCACATGAATCTCAGACTCGACAAGGCCGACATCCAAAGTGTTTTCTCACTTAAAGGGACAACCACCACAATCGAGACCGGGCAACTCGCCACATTGGTCTGGGCCGCGGATTTCGAGAAGGGCGGGACAGTTGACCACAGCAACGGTAAGGTCGACATGTATGTGCTGTTCCTTCCGATCAAGCAGGCCGGAATACTGCTGAACATCGTAAAGGCGATCAATCCTCTGCGGTTGGTCGCCAAGGAAGTGTTTCGTCTGCACGTAACCGGATCGACTGACGATCCGAAGATCACGCCCGTGCCTTTCAGCGACCTGAGCAAACTGCCCGCCGGGGCGCTGGGTTTGCTGAAGGACGTAGCGGCCAGCGGAGGGCAACTCGGCGGGGACATATTCAAAGCCATTCTAAACGGCGGCGACTAGAATCTCCGGTCCAGCCCGAGCTTGAAGCCCCGTACTCAAATGACGATAATAATGCCTTGTATTCCCTACTCACCCAAACAGGAGAGTTTCATGCGAGTTTCGTTTCTGCGGATGTTGACCGGACCGATGTTGCTGTTCTGTTTGAGCGGGGCTTCTCTTGCCGCCAAGGGCGGTTACGAAGCGGCGTGGAGCAAATCTCTTACCGCTGCGGCGAAAGTGATGAACGATCAGATCGCTCTCGAGAAGACCGTTAAAAACGCCGGTGTGAAACTTGGTGCGTGGTACGCGGTCGGACCTTTCAAAGATGAGGCGTTCGGAAACATCGCCCGGAGCTTCCCCGTCGTATTTGGGCCTGAAGAAGATACGCTTGCGGCTGAAAACGGCGGGGCGGATCTGACGAAGGCGTACCAGGCGAAGAAGTTCCCCGGAATGCTCGACACGAAGCGAACATGGGTCAAACATCCCGAGTGGTCCGACGGATACCGCAACATCCTCCCCCGCGGTCCGGCTCCGTCGCGCAATGAATCGGTCTACCTCTATCGAACCATAACTGCGAAGAAGGCGATTCGTCTGGCCGGTCGGTTCCGCACTGAAGACTTCTGGCGTGTGTGGTTGAATGGGAAACCAGTCAAGAGCTTCCCCAGAGTCTCCAGGTATCCCGGTGTTGCGGGCGTGAATATCGTGTTGAAAGCGGGCGTGAACCATCTGTTGATCAAGATCACCAGCCGCTGGGCCGAGCACGGTTTTTCGTTTTCAGCGGAAGGACTCACTCCGGTCTACAGGCCGCGCCCCAAAACGCCCGTGTCCGCCGCCAATCCGCCCTATGCCGGAGAGGCCTATTCCAAAGATGCGAAGTTCATGGCCCAATGCATCGATCGACTCAAAGCGTTCGAATCCGCCCCCGCGCCGATCCCAATGTACTCGCCCGCGAAATTCGAAATCGACGAATATCTCAATCGCATGTATCCCCCGTCGGCGGATGTCGAGGCCTACGTGAAACAACTCGCCGCGGCGAAGTCCGACGCACTGGCCGCTCTCAAAGCCGTGGGAGCAGGAGTCTCCGACGCGGGCGAACGGGTAGTCAGCGCGTGCGCGAAAATCGACAAAATGTACGACGATCAAATCGCAAAGCTGCCGCCGGTGATCTTCATCCGCCGGCCGATGATGCGGGTCAACGCAATCGCGCCGTTTCAGTATTCAACCGTCCAGTCATCGAGCATCTGCGCGTTCGATCCAGCCGATCGCGACAAGCCCGCGCGAGTAATCTTCGAGAAACCCGGATTCAGCATCTACGACATGGACCTGTCCTACGACGCCAAGACAATCTACTTCTCGGCGAAAGACAGCAGCGGCGGGCACATCTACGCCATCGGTGCGGACGGAAAGGGCCTCAGGCAACTGACCACCGGCCCGCACGACAACATCTCGCCGACCGAACTTCCCGACGGGCGCATAATGTTCGTCTCGACCCGCGTGGGAACCTGGGTGCAGTGTCAGGGACGAAAGAGCAGCAATCTGTTCTCGATGAAAGCCGACGGGACGGACATCCGACACTTGTCAGCCAATATCGATTCGGACCACACGCCGCGCGTTATGAACGATGGAAAAGTGCTCTTCACTCGGTGGGACTACGGCATCGAGAAAAACGTTTTCGCCCGCCACGCGCTCTGGGCGATGAACCCCGACGGGACATCGTTCCAGTTGGTGTTTGGCAACACCATCGAGGACCCCGCTGCGTTCTGGAAGGGGCGATCGATTCCAGGCCGCCCGGAGATCGTCTGCGTGCTCGGCCCGCATCACAGCTACCAGGCCGGGATGATCGGTATCGTAACCACCCACTTCGGCCCGGAGGCGTCGCGGGGACGCGGTTTTCGCTGGGTGACTCGCGAACTGCCCGTCTACGGCGACAGGAGCTATCCCAACGGGTTCCAGGATCCCTTCCCGATCAACGCCAAACAGTTTCTCGTTTCCTACGGCGGAGACGGCGGGCCGAACCGTCTGTACATGCTCGACGATTGCGACAATCGAAAGTGCATCTACGAGGACGCCAAACTCGGTTGCTGGTATCCGATGCTGCTGACTCCCCGCAAGGTCCCGCCTGCGATTCCTCCGCAGTCAAAGGAGGTCCCATTTGCCTTTAAGGACCCCGAAGGACGCAATCGCAACCCAGACGGCGATAGTTTCGGAACGCTGTTCGTGCAGGACGTTTACCAGGGCATATCAGCGCACGTTAGACGCGGACAGGCCAAGAGCCTGATGGTCATGGAGCAGGTGCAGAAATCACGCTGCATGTCGGGCGGAGAGGCCTGGGGGCACACGCCGATTATCGGGCGCGGAACCGTGCACGTAAGGCGCGTCCTGGGCGTTGTGCCCGTGGAGAAAGACGGATCGGCGCACTTCACAGCTCCGGCGTTGCGTAATATCTCGCTGAACCTGCTCGACGCCGACGGTAAGCTGCTGATGCGTATGGGCTCCGATATGCACATCATGCCCGGCGAGCGTAGAAGCTGCGTCGGGTGTCACGAGGTGCGCGAAAAGGACATGGTTCCGCCCGTTACCGCAGGCAAACGCCCGATCGCCGCCATGCGCCCGCCAAGCACGCCCAAACAGCCCGACTGGGGCACCAACGGGCTGATCGATTACATTCGCGTTGTCCAGCCGGTGCTCGATAAATACTGCATCAAGTGTCATGCGGGCGCGACCCCCAAAGGCGGAGTGAACCTCACCAGCGACCGGACGCGATTCTTCTGCCAGTCGTACGACAGCCTCGTCGATCGCGGACTGGCCAACTTCGTAAACGTGTTCGCCCAGGGCCACGACAACGGCACGCCCGTTTCGGAAGGTTCGTATACGTCGAAGATCAACAAGTACATCGACACGAAGAAGCACTGCAAGAAGGATATCCCGCTGGCCGATCGACAACGCATATATACGTGGATCGACGCGAACGTTCCGTATTACGGCAGCTATACGTATACGAGATTGCGCAGCCGGCGGATCGGGGCGCGCGACAGTTGGGGCGGAAAGGGCGGCGGGCCGTGGGTGAAGGACGGCGTGGCTCCGGTGTTCAAGAAACGCTGCTATAGTTGTCACGAGCGCAAGGCGTTTAACCCGGCGTGGTTTACTCCGGGCAACATCACGATCACCAGCAAGCTGTGGACAGATCGCGGGATCATGGCTCACGGGTTCCCGGGCAGGTATCCGATGAGCGGGCTGCTGGGCCCGGAATTTCGCATTAACCTGAGCAATCCCGAGCACAGTTCGTTGCTGGCCGCTCCGCTGGCGAAAACAGCAGGCGGTATGGGACTCTGCAAATCCGCCGACGGCAAGCCTTACATCTTCAAGGACAAGACCGATCCGGACTACCAGACTATTCTCAAGTCTATCGGCGTCGGAGCCAAGGAACTCAAGGACCACCCGCGTCAGGATATGCTCCCGGTAGGCGTTATCACCGGAAAGGGGCGCCCCGAGGATTTCTACCCGGACACTCCGACTCCGCCCTCGGCCAGGCCCGCCAAAAGACGGCCCGTGGTCTTCGTGAAGACCAAACTGGAGAACGTCGCGATGCTCAGGGGCATCGACGATACGGCGGAGAACCTCGCCATCGGAGCAAGAGCCACCAGCCCCGACAAGGTCCCCGAGCAGGGCCCGCGCCCGCCATCGGCCGCCATTGACGGAAACAAGGGCTCGTATTGGGACGATAACGACGGAGCCAAACTCTACGTGCTGCGAGTGGAGTTTGAAGAGCCCACGAACCTCAACGCGATCTCGATTGTAGGATGGAAGCACAACGACTTCTCGCCGCGAGATTTCAAGATCGTCTGCGACGGCAAGGTTATCGCGTCGGTTGTCGGTTTGATGTACAACGCCAACTCCGCGTCGATGAACATCCCGCAAACAGAGTGCACAACGTTTGAGTTGCGGATAACGGGCAGCTACGGCGGCTCGCCGGCGATAAGAGAACTCGGAATATACAACGTGCAGTGAAACAGGAACAACGCATGAGAAATCTGATTTGCTGTATCGTTATTGGCCTGACGGCTGGAGCCTCGCTGGGTGCGGACGCCAAACCCGCCGAATACCAGAAGGCCGTTCGCGGGACAAAATCGCTTATCAGCTACTACACGTTCGACGCGGGCGGCGCCGCTGACACCATTGCGAAGAATCACGGTAAGGTTGTGGGCAAGGGTGCGAAGTTTGACGCCGGCGTGGCGGGCAAGGCGATACACTTCACCGCCAAGACCGCGCTGGTCGAATTCGGGTACGTTCCACAGTTCGCGTTCAAAGACGGGTCGGGCACGATCGAAGTGCTTCTTAATCACAGCGGGCACACCGGCGGGACGAACTACATTTTCGCCCAGCGAAGCGGCTGGGAGAAGAACTCGATGCGATACGGCTTCAGCTTTCCGAACTTGAAGACGATGGATATCGTCTCACGCGGATCGAGCCCGAACTTCGCCAGGGCGCAAGTGCTCGTTAAACAGGATCAGTGGCATCATGTGGCGGTGGTTTACGACGGCGGGAAACTGAGTCGGGCGTATCTGGACGGCAACAAGTTGTCGATCGGAGGAGCCGCTCCGCTTGTGGCCGCCGCCGATAAGTGTACGTTCCATCTCGGAGCCCCCACGCCCAAACCGGACTGGGAATGCTGGTCCGGACGCTTCGACGAACTGGCGATCTACGCCGACCCGCTCGACGAAAAGACGATCGTAGAGCATGCGAAACTGGCGGGCTGCCTGAGGAAGCTCCCGACCAGGGCTCCCGCCAAACCGGCTGCGAGACAGGCTCCCGGGCCCGCGATCAATTTCGACGATTACCCGCTGCTGACCGCCCAGCCGATTGTGTTTGTTACACGCCGGCAGTATTCCAGCCACTATCACGCAATCGACACGCTGTTCCACACTGGTGAGCTGAACTGGGACCGCAAACGGATGCACGCAGACGGCTTTTCGCCCGGCGGGGCGCTGAAGACTATCGACTTCAAGACGGGCGAGGTCACAACCCTGCTGGAAACGCGCGAAGGACTTATTCGCGATCCGGACGTGCATTTCGACGCAAAGCGGATAGTCTTTGCGATGCGGCGGAACAAGAAAGAAGACTACCACATCTGGGAGATCGGCGTTGACGGGAAAGGGCTCAAGCAGCTTACCTCGCTTAAGGGCGTCAGCGATTTCGACCCGATATACCTGGGCGACGATTCGATCGTGTTCGCCTCGACGCGCGAGCCGAAATACAACATGTGCTCGCGCGATCATGCGGCCAATCTCTACCGCATGAACTCCGACGGTTCGAACATCCGCCGCATCACGCGAAACACGCTGTTCGACAACCACCCCGATCTGCTGCCCGACGGGCGGATCGTTTACGCTCGCTGGGAATACGTCGACAGGAACTTCGGCGACGCGCACGGAGTGTGGGTGGTGAATCCCGACGGTACGAACCAGGCGATCTACTGGGGCAACAACACCGCCTCGCCCGGGGCGGTGTTCAATCAGCACATTATTCCCGGCACGAAGCAGATGCTCTGCATTCTCGGACCGCACCACGACAAACTCCGCGGTGCGATGGCGATTATCGATCGGCGTCTGGGGCTGGACGGTAAGAAACCGGTCGTCCGCACCTGGCCGGCCAATACAATCAATCTGATCCGGGCCGGCGGACGGTTCGACTGCGACTCGTTCGCACGCTTTCGTCCGAAATACGAAGACGCCTGGCCGCTGAGCGATAAGCAATTCCTCTGCGCTCGAACGATCGGAAAGGGCGATCAGACCGGACTGTTCCTGGTCGACCTGAAGGGTAACGAACATATGCTGCACACAGAGGCCGGCGGCTGCTATGACCCCATGCCGATCAAGACTCGCAAACGCCCGCCGATCCAACCGTCGCGCCGTGATTTCAAGGGCGCCGGCGGGCTCGTTCACCTCCAGAACGTCTACCGCGGAACGCACATGAAAGGCGTCAAGTCCGGTTCGATAAAATATTTGCGTGTGATCGAGTCGCCGCCGAAGAAAACATGGTCGGGCGGTTCGTGGAACGGGCAGGGTTATCAGGCTCCGGGTATGAACTGGCACGATTTCACCGCCAAGAAAATACTTGGCGATGTGCCCGTCGAGGTTGACGGGTCGGCGTACTTCGAGGTCCCGTCCGACACATTCATTTACTTTCAGGCGCTCGATGCTGACAAGATGATGGTCCAGTCGATGAGGTCGGGCACGGTGGTGCAGTCCGGAGAGACACAGAGCTGCATCGGCTGTCACGAAGACCGCCTGAAGACCGACCCGGCGGCCGCTGCGGGGGTCACCGTTGCGGGCAAACGAAAACCCAGCAAACTCACCGGATGGTACGGACCGGCCCGGGCGTTCAGCTACACGCGGGAAGTTCAGCCCGTGTTCGACAAGCACTGCGTAAAATGTCACGATTTCGGGAAGAAGCCCGGCGCCAAACTCATTCTCGCGGGCGATCGCAACCCGTACTTCAACGCATCTTACATCGACCTGTGGATTTGGCGAAGAAGGCTGGTGAAGCTCGTCGGCGGGGGACCGGCCGAAGTGCAGCAGGCGTTCTCGTGGGGCTCGCATCCGTCAAAACTGTCCCAGGTAATCCGCAAGAAGCCCGACAAGCACAAGGACCTCAAGCTCAGCACAGAGGACACCGAGCGGATCAACACGTGGCTGGACCTTAACGGACCGTACTATCCCGACTACACGTGCGCGTATCCCGACAGTCAGTCCGGCCGTTCGCCGATACCCACGCGCGATATGCAGAAACTCTGTAAGCTGACGCATCTGAACTACGGAGCCTTGCGATCCAACGGACGGGGCGATAGGGCGCAGATATCGTTCGAACGCCCGGAACTGAGCCCGTGTCTGGCGCGAATCAAGGGCGGTAAGGCCTCCGACGCATACAAGCAGGCTCTGGCGATAATTCGCACGGGAGCTGCCGCTCTGAAAAGCAAACCGCGCTGCGATATGGAAGGCTTCGTTCCATGCGCTGCAGACAAGAAGCGCCTGGCGAAGTTCGATTACCTGGACGGGATCGAACAGAAATACCGCAAAGCCATACGGACAGGCAAAAAGCTATACGACCGTGACGTCGTTTCGGCGCCTGCGGCGTCTGTCCCCTAGCCCCTGGAGCGTGGTTGTCTGTCTATAGCTTCCGCGAGGCCTGTACGAGCCAGCGGCGGCTGGGCAGTTCGGTCCAGCATGAAACGCATCTTCGGCTGCGCGATTTGGTCTGCGGGGCCAAATCGCTGGGCGCTTCAGATACGGATGCGGGTGTCTGGTCCCAAGTCCAGGATGGCGGCGACAGAGGGAATGTCGCGTCATTTCGATTCATCAGTCAATTCCTTTTTCGTGTAGCGAGCTTCTCTTCTATTAAGAACAACTCACAGGCGCAAATGATATTGCAGCGCTTGCGGTTGGAACGGACAAGAAACTTGCGCCTTCCGTAATACAAGTACGCACAAACTGAGCGTTGGTAACGCGAAAAAGAACTTTTTCGCACCCGTTGCTTCTAACAGTTTTGTTGACACGGACTACCATGCGGCGATATTTACACTTACGAGCACGCACTATGAATTACCCCAATCCCGCATCTGATCCGCCGCTGGTCGAAATGAAGGGAATCGTCAAGCGGTTCCCGGGCGTGATCGCGTTGGACGGCGTGGATTTCGAATTACGCCCGGGCGAAGTCCACGTGCTGCTGGGCGAGAACGGGGCGGGCAAGAGCACGCTGATCAAAGTTCTGTCCGGAGCCCACGGGTGCGACGAGGGCGAAATACTCATTGGCGGGCGGAAGGTCAACATAACCTCACCGCAGGTCCCGCTGGAGATGGGGCTGCGGTTCATCTACCAGGAGATCAATCTGGTCGCGGAGATCGACATCGCCCGCAACATGTTCCTGGGTTGCGAGCCGATGCTGTCGCGCGCCCTGGGCCTGGTCGACAAGTCCGCCCTCTACCGACGGGCGGCGGAGTATCTCCGCCGCTTCCATATCGACCTGGATCCGCACGATATTGTCGGCGAGTTGAGCGTGACTCAGCAGAAGATGGTCGAGATCGCCCGCGCCCTGGTGACCGAATCGAAGGTCATCGTGCTCGACGAGCCGACTGACGTGCTGGAAGACCGCTCCCGCAACGATCTCTTTGAAGTAATCGGGCGTCTCAAGAGCACTCACCAGGTCGGGTTCATTTACATATCTCATCGATACGCAGAGGTGTACGAGCTTGGCGACCGCGTGACGATTCTCCGCGACGGGCGAAACGTCGGAACCCACCGAATCGAGGATCTCACGCTGGACGAGATGATCGAGCGTATGGTCGGCCGACAGGTAAGCAAGCAGTACCCCGCCTTGCCCGCCCCGCAGGACGACGAAGCGATTCGCGTTGAGAATATCGCCAGCCGAAACGTGTTGAACGGCGTGAGCCTGTCGGTGCGTCAGGGCGAGATCCTCGCCGTCACCGGATTGATGGGCGCAGGTAAGACCGAACTCGGTCGCGCGATCGCCGGTGTCGACCGGTTCGACAGCGGTGCGGTCTATGTCCACGGGCGTCCGGTCGTATCGAAGTCGCCGGCGGCGGGGATCAGGAACGGAATCGCATACCTCACCGAAGACCGCAAGTCCGAGGGATTGATCCTGGACCACTCGATTCGCAACAATTACGCGCTGCCCAGCATCGGGCGTCTGAGCCCCAAGGGACTCCTCAATCACAGCCGCATCAACCGCGAAGCCCGGGAGTACATGACCGATCTGAAGATCAAGGCTCCCGACATACACACCCCCGCGGGGCAGCTTTCCGGAGGCAACCAGCAGAAGGCGGTGCTGGCCAAATGGCTTGGCACGAACTGCAAAGTGCTGATCTTCGACGAGCCCACGCGCGGGATCGACATTAACGGACGGGCCGAAGTTTACCGCATCATGGAGGAATTGCTCGAACGCGGTGTGGCGATCTTGATGCTCACATCCGACTACACCGAAGCGCTGGCGATGAGCCACCGCGTTGTCGTATTATCTCACGGCCGGACCGCCGGGACGTTCGACCGCGGAACCGCCGACGAAGAAGACATCCTCCGCCTGGCGATTGGCTCCAGCGCGGACCAACACAGCACCGGGAGCATTACGCAGTGATTGGAGATATCAGGAAACAGGCGATACGCAGTGCCGAAAGCCTCGCCGGGCTCGTGGTGATCACTTTGTTCTTCGTGATCATGTCGCCGACCTACCGCCAGTGGGCCACGCTGACCGATATTCTCGAACAGTCGATGGAGCTTGCGATTCTCGCCGCGGGCACAACGCTGGTGCTGATCTCCGGCGGGCTGGATTTGTCTGTTGGATCGGTGATGGCGTTGTGTACGTGCATTGTCGGATGCCTGCTGTCGGGCGCGACTGGCGAGCCGATGATGGGCGCCGCGCCAGCCGTTGCGATCACGCTGGCTGCGGGACTGGGCATTGGTCTGGTCAACGGTGTCGCGATCAAGTACACGGGCGTCCCCGCGTTTATCGTGACTCTGGGCATGATGATGATAGCTCGGGGTGCGGCGCTGATGCTGGCGGCGGGGCGGAACATGTCGGACTTCAGCGACGGTTTTCTATTGCTTGGCGACTCGTCCGGATACGCCGTGCCCCTGTGGATAACCGCGGGGATGATTGTTCTCGTCGGATGCCTGCTTGCGATGACGCGTTTCGGTTTTAACGCCTATGCGATCGGCGGTAATGAAGAGGTCGCACGCCTGTCGGGTGTGCCAGTAAAGCGTTATTCAATAGCGTGTTACGCGATCGGGGGTTTTTGTGCGGCGTTGGCGGCGGTTGTGCAGACTTCGCGTTTCGAGTTCGCCAAGCCCAACCGCGGTGAAAGTTGGGAACTTATGGCGATAGGCGCGGTGGTGATAGGGGGCACGAGCCTGTTCGGCGGTTCAGGAGGCGTGGGGCGGACGGTCATCGGCGTGCTGATTATCAAGTCGCTCCAGACCGGCCTGAGCCACATGGGCGTCGGTTCGTACTGGCAACGGATACTCATTGGCGTGGTGATTATCCTGGCTGTCTGGATCGATCGCATCCAGAATCGGCGTCGGAAAACCTAGAATCCGCTTGTCGCTCGCGGCCGGGAAAGTTACAAGAGGGAACTTCCATTTAAGCGCGCCTTTGGCGCCAGGAGATGTGTCATGAGAAAATGCGCGACGGCGGTGTTGTCGCTGGTTATGGTCACCGGGATGCTCGTCGGCTGCGGAAAAGACTCCGATGCCGGGAAGAAGATCGTTTTTATCGGCTACTCGTCGACCAACACGTTCTGGATCACGCTGAAAAACAGCGCCGAGAAGACCGCCAAAGAAGCAGGCCTCGATTTCGCCGACATGACCTCGTCCGAACCGGACATCGTCGCCCAGAAAGCCGCCATAGACAACGCGATTCGCATGGGCGTAGCCGGTCTGATAATCGGTCCGTCAAACTCCGAAGGCCTGGGCAAGTCGCTCGACAAAGCTAAAGCTGCGGGCATTCCCGTAGTCACCGTCGACACGCGCGTCAAGCACGACTGGATATCAAGCCACGTGGCGACTGACAACGTGGCGGCGGCGGAACTGGCTGGCGACTACATCGTCGAGAAGCTCGGGGGCAAGGGCAAGGTGCTGATCATCGGCGGGACCGTGGGCGTGCAAACCGCCGACGACAGGCGCAACGGCGTGTTAAACAAATGCAAAGCCGCCAACATGACCGTCCTGGACTTCGACGCCAATTGGAAAGACGACGAAGCCAACCGCATCGCCCAGGAACAACTCGCCGCCCACGCCGACATTGGCGCGATATTCGCCGCCTGCGACCCGATGATCCTCGGGGCAAAGGTAGCCGTCAAACGCAAAGGCCTTCTGGGCAAGGTGCTGTTGGTCGGCTTCGACGCGATCCCTGAAGCGCTGGCTGCGGTCAAGAAGGGCGAACTGGACGCCACAGTCCGCCAAGACCCCGTCCGAATGGGCAAGGAGGGTGTGCAACTGATGTCCAGAATCCTCAAAGGCGAAACCGACATCCCCAAAAGCATCGCCATCAAAGCAGTAATCGTGGACAAAACAAACGTCGACGAATACATCAAGTAGCAGGAGTTCTTCTATGGAAAACAAGCGAATCACGCGAAGGGGTTTTCTTCGGGCCGGGGCCGCCGTCGGTGTGGCGGTTGGCGCGGGGCATGTTGTTCCGGCTTTGGCGGAGAAGCCTGCGAAGAAGACGGGGCGTTTGGCCTTCGTATCGTCGGGGAAGAAGGAGGAATACAGTTTCGACACCGGCGTGCTTCGCGGGACGCTCAGTCGAAGCGGCAGGGCGCGGGGTCTGTCGGCGATGACGCACGTGCCTTCGGGAACGAAATTGGACGGGGGGCCGGGGGTTTTAGGCTTCTACCGCGTTTTCACCGTTAACAAGCGTTACGGAGCGGCGGCATGGGGCTGGCCGGGCGCGTCGAAACTCACGCCCGACGGGGCGGTGCGGATCAACTGGCCCAAGGCTAAAGGGCGCCAGTTTGAAATGACGGCGCTTTACCGCGTCAGCGGCCCGGAGACACTGGATCTGACGATCACCGTAAAAGCCGCCGCAGACCTGGAGAAATTCGAATCGTTCATAGCGTCCTATTTCGCCAGAGGCCTCCCGTCGTCGTCGATATACGCCCAGGGCGATCCGAAGAAGGGCGGCAAGGGGTTCTTTCAGACGACCGAGAAGTCGGCGGGCCACTGGCAGATGTTCCCGCGCGACAAGAAGGTCGTGACGATGATTAAGGACGGGCGATGGAAGCAGCTTCCCCACCCGGTGGACTGGGCGATCAGAGACAACCTTGCAGCCCCGCTGGGAATAAGGCGCGGGGAGAAGGGCGCTCCGACGGCAATCCTGATGGCGCCGGCTGCGGATTGCTATGCACTGTCCACGCCATTCGCCGGAGAGGGGCATCGCTCGCTTTATCTGTCAATGTTCGGACGCGACGTCAAGGCCGGCCAGACAGTAACCGCACGCTGCCGCCTGGTAATCGCCAAATCCCCAACCGAAGCGCAGATCGTGGAATTGTACAAGAAGTACACGGCGGAGCTTGCGAAGCCGGCCAAAGAATCCTGACGCACTTGTCGCCGAACCGCCGTTACCAGGTGTTCGGGGCAAGTTCTTTCGGCGAGTTGGGCAGGTCGCGGGTTCCGTCGCCGTTGAAGTCGCCCTGCTGATAGGCTCCGATATCTATCGATGAACCAACTGAATGTCCGCCTTCGGCAAGCTGGGCTCCGGGGCTTGCCCCGCCCAGGCGCAGGTCGAGATTCAACTTCGAACTCCCGCCCCAGTTTGCGACCAGCCAGCCTTTGGCGGGTTTGGCTTTCAGGGCCGGCGAGACGGTTATCGTATCACCGGTTACCTTCAGCACCCTCCGCGCCACGCCGTCGAAGTTCACTTCTATCACTTGCCCTGCGCTCATGGGCGGATGGCCTTTACGCAGCGGCCAGGTGTCGCGGGTGCATTCGGTCAGGCGCTTTGAATCGATGATCGCCAGCGACTGCGGGGCGTTGCGGAATTTCGGATCACCGTAAATGCTCCTTTTCTCCAGGCCCGATGCGGTCTGGAAACTCGCCAGATCGTTGTGCCACGCCTTGTCCGATACGAGCACCTTCTTGCTCGCCAGCCCCGGCGCGTTCCAGAACAGATTCCTGTCGCCGGTGTAGCCCTTGACTCCCCGCACCCCGTACATCGGTCCGGCGTGTCCGGTTACGAACACGTTGGCCTGCACGTCGTAGGTGCGCCCGGTGAGGCTCATGCATCCGTACCCGCTAAACGCCACGGTGTTGTTGCGCATTCTAAAATCGTTGGCGTTCTTATGGCCGAAGATTACCGAATAGGCTCCGCATCCGATGATCATGTTGCCCTTTATGAGCCCGCCTTCGATCTGCTCCATCATCATCGACTGCCCGCCGGCCAGCAGGAGATTGTCGACGAACTGCAGATTCTTCACGCCTCGATAGATCTGGAAGTTGTCGGGATGGCCCCAAAGCAAGTGATGATGCAGGTAGTTGTTCCGAACGGTTACGTCTGAACTATTCCACGACACGACCAGCCCGTCGACGCGATTGTAGCCCACGTCGCATTGCGTGATGGTTGCGTTCTTCATCGTGTGCAGAGTCACGCCGTGCTCGTTGCGATGTACGATGCAGCGTTTGACCGTCATGTCGGTGCAGTCGCGCATCGCAATCCCGCCGCCGCCATTGCTGTGCACGACGCACTTGTCGATCGTGATGTTCTTGCTGCGATTAACCGCGATGCCATTTTTCGCCGAGGCGACAATCTCAAGGCCTTCGAGCCGTACGTAGGCGGTCGAATAAACGCTGACGACCTGGCGAGTCTCCCGCGGCGCCGATATACGCTTCAGATCCGCCTCAGCGGAGGGGCGGAGGTATACTCGGAATATCTTGGCGTCCTTGTCGCCGGTTACGGCCCACTCGCCCGGCCGGTCAATCAGGCTCGGATGATTCTGGAAATAGAATCTGTCGCCCGCGCCGGTCTTCATCCATTTGCTTGTCCGCTGGATTGTGAACGAACCTTTCCGGCGATCGATCGTCGCGACCGGAACGGTGAAAAACGTATTACCGTAGCGCGTCCACAGATAAGCCTCCCCGCCGACCAGACCGGTGGGAACTGTTTTCATCCGGTCGATTGAATCCGCACGATACGTAAGGTCGCTCGCCCCGGCGGCCGCCCACCAACCTTCGTTCGGTGTGCGGGCTACGGGCAATTCGACAAGCCCAACCAACAGTCGGGTGGGTCGGAAGTCCAGCGTGGTCGTGTAAACGCCGTCGCGATGCTTCTTCCACCCGGTAACGGGCGCCGCGCCCGAAATAATCACGCGCTGCCCGCCAGCCGCTCGGAGCGTAGTGTGCGAACCGGCCTTACCGCCCGGAACCCTGACTGATTCGCGATAAACTCCAGCCCTCACGGTGACGGTGTCGCCGGGTTCAACGGCCTTAAGTGCGGCGCCTATGGTCTTAAACGGCGCCTTCTCCGTCCCATTTGCAGAAGCAGATTCTGAAGCCCCATCCACCCATATCTCCGCCCCAACCGTTCGACACGCAGAAGCCAGCAGAACCGACCCCGCCAGAATCCCCACTACCCAATACCCGTTGCGAGCCATGTCCGTCTCCCGTGTCTTGCTGTTCTCATCGCCAATGAAGAAACTGTGATACTACCACGCGACCGGGCGTTTTGCATCTTTGTGTGGAAGAAGCGGACCCGTCAGGTCGCCTAAATGTTTGAACGCGCCGGGAGTATCTGAGATACTTACCGCTTCGTTGCGTTAGTCATTTCGGATGCTGATCAAACTGCCTGGAGTAGATACTGATATGGATACACGAATGCATAGCAGACGCGGTTTTCTTAAAGCCGCAGGAATCGGAGCGTTAGCGCTGGCGTTACCGGGGAGACGGGCGATGGCGGCCGATGGCGGGGATCGGCCTAACATTGTTCTGATACTGGCTGACGATATGGGCTGGTCGGATCTGGGCTGTTACGGCAGCGAGATCAAGACGCCCCATCTCGACAAGCTGGCCAGGAACGGCGTGCGGTTCACCCAGTTCTACAACACCGCCAAATGTTTCCCGTCGCGGGCGTGTTTGCTTACCGGCGTGTACGCCCAGCAGTGCGGGATGTCGCGCGGGTTCTCCAAAATAACCAACGCTGTTACGCTCGGCGAGGTGCTGCGGTCGGCGGGGTATCGAACGCTGATGACGGGCAAGCATCACTGCAGGGAGAATCCGTACGATCGCGGTTTCGACCGCTACTTCGGCCTGCGCGACGGTGCGTGCAACTTCTTCAATCCGGGCAAGCAGCGTCCGGGCGAGCCCAAGCCCGCACAGAAAAGCTCCAAACGCGCATGGTGCATTGACGACAAAACTTACCAACCCTACACGCCGCCCGAGAAGGATTTCTACACGACCGACTATTTCGCCAAGTACGCGATCAAATATCTCGACCAGTACGCAAAGGAGACCAAACCGTTCTTCCTGTACATTGCGTTCAACGCGCCGCACGATCCGATGATGGCCTGGCCGGAGGATATCGCCAAGTACCAGGGCAAGTACCTCGTCGGATACGAGAAGATCCGAAAAGCACGATACAAACGCATGCTCGACATGGGCCTGATCGACGAGAAGACCTTCGCCCTGTCCCCCCGCGAGAAGAAAAGTTGGGACGACCTCAGCGAAGAACAGAAGAAAACCGAAGATCGCCGAATGGCGGTCTATGCGGCGATGATAGACCGGATGGACCAGAACATCGGGAAGGTGCTGGCCAAGATAAAAGAGATCGGAAAGAGCGAAAACACGCTGGTTATGTTCTGCAGCGACAATGGCGGTTCGGCGGAGGTCGTGCGGATAGGCAAGGGCGAAATCGGAAACATAGATCGCTGGAGTTCGGTCTGCGGAACGTGGGCCAACGTTTCGAACTCACCGTTCCGCAAGTTCAAGAACTACAGCCACGAAGGCGGGATCTGCACGTCGATGATCGCCAGTTGGCCGAAGGGAATCAAGAATCCCGGGCGGATAAGCGGCAGGGTGGGGCACTTTATCGACTTCATGGCCACATTCGCCGAACTGGGCGGCGCGAAATATCCCACGGAATTCAACGGTCAGAAAATCACGCCGCTGGAAGGCGAGAGCATGCTGCCGGCGCTGCAGGACAAAAACGCCGATCGCAGGAAACCGCTGTTCTGGCAGTGGTCGCGCGGAAAGGCGGTGCGGAAAGGCAAGTGGAAGCTTGTCTGCTGGGGCGCGAAGAGGAGGTCCGGAACGAAGGGCAAGAACGCCTCCAAAGGCTCCAACGCCCCGGCGTGGGAGCTGTACGATATGGAAAAAGACCGCACCGAACTGAACGATCTGTCGGAGAAGCACCCGGAGATCGTGAAGGAACTGGCGGGGCTGCACGACCAATGGATCGAGAAGTGCAAGAAGAAAGCGTGACGGCGCTGACTGACGACGACGTTGCCGGAGCAACGGTTCCACCGTTGTCGTTCACTGATATCTGAGGATTGAACATGAAGGTCCATACGACGAAGGTCTGGGTCGCGTCTTTGACGCTATTGGCCGCCGCATCACTGCTGCACGCAGCGTCAAAGAAGGCGGCCGGGCCGAAGAAGATCGATCCGATAACGCGGATGAACAATCGCACGCCCGAGCAGTTGATGGACCTTACGGTCAAGACGCTGGCGTTTGTGGAAAAGGCTCGCAAGAGCCCGGAACTGGCTGGACGGGTTGCAGCGATGCAAAAACGCCTGGCCTCGGGCAAGAGCGACAAGACGTTCCTGACCGGGTTGGCTGCGTTACGCAGGCGGATAATCCTCTCGCACCCGTTGCTGGATTTCGAGACGCTCCTGATAAACAAGCGCCCGCCCACGCTGTATAATCACGCCCAGGAGCAGTATGTCGGCAGGCACAGCCGCGCCGGAGACGGGCTAGTTCTGCTGAAGAACTGGAAGACCGCCCCCGCCGAAACCGTGCTGCTGAGAGGCAAGCTTCCGCGCGGATCGGTCATGCATCCGGACCTTTCGTTCGACGGTAAGCGAGTTCTGTTTTCGTACTGCGACCACACGGATAATCGGCGCGAGTTCCGCCAGCACTTCATCTATGAGATCGGTGTTGACGGTAAGGGCCTGCATCGGGTCACGGGCAACAAGAACGATAAACTCGAACGGGCCGAAGGGCGCCGTTCGGTGCTGATCGAAGATTTCGACCCGTGCTACCTTCCCGACGGCGGATTTGCGTTCATCTCCACGCGTTGCCAGAGCTACGGGCGATGTCACGGCGGGCGCTACACGCCGTCTTATATGTTGTATCGCGGGAACCTCGACGGTAGCGGGATCAAGCAGCTTTCGTTCGGCGAGGCCAACGAATGGGACCCCAGCGTGATGGCTGACGGGCGGATCATCTACACGCGATGGGACTATATCGATCGCGACCCCACGCCGTTTCAGTCGCTGTGGGTCACCAAGACTGACGGGACGGCGACGGCGCTTTATTACGGTAATTACACCGGTAATCCGCACATGACCGCGGAACCGCGAAGCATCCCGGGATCGAAAAAGGTGATGAGTCTGGCTGTGGCGCACCATTCGTATTCCTCCGGTTCGGTCATCCTGGTTGACCGCAGCAAGGGCGACGAAGGCCTCAAACCGCTTATCCGCATCACCCCCGAAGTGAAATTCCCCGAGACCGAGAACAGCAGGGATCCGGGTTCTTACACGAACCCCTGGCCGCTGAGCGAGGACCTGTTCCTGGTTTCGTACATGCCCGACCGCCTGGCGTATCAGTATTGGATTGAGAAGAATCGCCCTGACAAGACCGACTTTCAGCGGCCTAACGCGTATGCGATCTACCTGATCGATACGCTCGGCGGGCGCGAACTGATCTATCGCGACCCGAACATGTCGTCGGTGGCTCCGATTCCGGTCCGTCCCCGCAAAAAGCCTCCGGTGCTTCCGTCGTTCATCAACACTCCCGAGGCGCGAGCGTCCAAGACGGGCGTTTGCTACGTTCAGGACGTGTATCAGAGCACTGCGAAGATCCCGGCCGGTGAGATCAAGTCGCTTCGCGTCAATCAGATCATCGGCCAACCGGTCGCACGCCCGCAAAGACGCGGTCAGGATGGCGAGTTGCTTGCGAAAAAAGTCCTCGGTACGGTTCCGGTCAACGCAAACGGATCGGTCGCCTTCCGCGTACCGGCGGGCATGCCGCTGCAGCTTCAGGCCCTCGACAAGAACGGAATGTGCGTTATGAACATGCGGTCGTTCATTTACCTGCACCCGGGCGAGAAGCTCAGTTGCACGGGCTGTCACGAATCGCGAACCTCACCTCCCGTCGCAAGACCGATGGGCAAGATCACCGTTCGCGATCTTACGCCTCCGCCCTGGAAGCAGACTGCCGGGAAGGGTTTCAGTTTCGACAAGGTCGTCAAGCCCGTGTTGGACCGCTACTGCATTAAATGTCACGGTCTGGACCCGAAGAACCCCAAGGGCAAGAAGAACCTGAACCTGTGCGGCCCGAGGTCGGCGGCGTTCGCTTTCCTGCGGGACAAGACGCTGGTCTTCACCAAACGAAGGGCTCGCAGCACGTACAAGGATTCGCTCTCGCACGCGGGGCGCCTCGGACCGATAATGCTCAAGAGGCAGCGGGGCAAGAGCAAACTCGACCCGGTGAGTTTCACGCGGATTATTACGTGGCTGGACCTTAGCGGGCAGTATTACGGCGACTATTCGTGGAACCGGGTCGAAGATCGCAAGCCCTCGAAGGAAGGCTCCGCGGCGCTTCGCGAACACATCAGGGCGACGTTCGGCGAAGCTGAATCCAAGGCTCCGTATGCGGCGCTGGTTAACGTTGCGGATGTCGATGAGAGTCGCATATTGAAGGCCCCGCTGGCCAAAGCCGCAGGCGGTTGGGGACAGATCAAGGGCGGATGGAAGTCCGTTAACGACAAGGGTTACCAGGCGATGAAGAAGCTGGTGGTCGCGTCGATCACCCCGATGGCGCAGCATGATATCGAGACCACCTGCAACTTGCCCGCCTGCCGGTGCGGATCGTGCTGGGTGCGAACCAGGAAGAACTCGCCCGAATGGCAGTTCTACACGAATAACTACTCCAAGGATTTCAAACGCATCGATCCTTCAGGCGGTAAGTAACGGCGGCAGTTTGGGAAAGGAACCCCTGTTTCTGGTGCGATACGTCAAATGGAAAAAGGCAAGAATCGTAAAACAAAGCTCGCCATAGGCGTTATATCGGGAATCCTCTTGTACTGCAGTTGGTGTCTCACTCCCGGTGTTCGCATAGGGACGGGAACTGATTACCAGGCCGCTGCGGGGATATTCTGGGACCAATTGGACCTTGACGTTTTCTACTGCTTCAATGGTCTGTTAATGGAGCCCGGGCTTTGGCGTGATATTCTGGCGGTCGCGAATAATAGATTATTCGATCTGGTCCCCGCCGTTCTAATGATTTTGATCTATTCATTTTTTGTCTTTTCCGGCGACAGGAAGGAGAGGCGCAAGAGAATTGTGCTGGGCGCCTTCATGTCGATTTACATGTTCGTCAGCGTCCAGGCGATGTCCCTTCTTGTATTCAGGTTCCACCGCTCAAGTCCGACAAAAGCCCAAGGTGTCTCTCAGTCCATCAGGATTTCGAAACTCTATGATTGGAAAATAAAAGACGCATCGAGAGTCTCGTTCCCTGGAGATCATGCAACCGTTCTAATGATATTCACCGGCTTCATGTCTTTCTATGGGCGGAAGAAACGCTACATCATTCCCGCTCTGGCCATCACGATCGTATTCTCCCTGCCAAGACTATTCTCCGGAGCCCACTGGTTATCGGACATAATGGTGGGCAGTGCGTCCACCGCTCTTATATTCTTGCCCATCGCATTCTATACTCCGCTTGCAGACAAATGTGGCGCCGTGTTAGCCCCGCCTGTCAATAAGATATGCGACTTCCTGGCGAGGTTCATCCCGGCGTTAAGAACTGACGAATCGGGCCGGGCGACGCGGTCCGGTGTGTAATACTTGAACGGGTGCTAAAATGAAACGAAGAGAATTCCTCAGAGCAGCCGCGGTGACCGCCGCGGCGTCGGCGTTGCCCCTGACCGCAAAAGCTAAACCCGCCTCCAGGGGCAAGAAGCCCAACGTGTTGCTGATCGGCGTTGACGATCTGAACGACTGGATTGGTTGCCTTGGCGGACACCCGCAGGCCAAAACGCCGAATATCGACGCGCTGGCCGCCCGCGGCGTGCTGTTCACCAACGCACACTGCCAGTCGCCGGTCTGCAACCCGTCACGCGCCAGCCTGATGACGTCGCTGTATCCCAGCAGCAGCGGGATTTATTTTTTGAGCCCGGATCTCGATCAATCACCGGTATCCAGGAAGAACAAGCTCATGCCGAAACGCTTCCAGGACGAGGGTTATTACGTGACCGGCGCCGGAAAGCTCTTCCACGGCCGCCAGAACACCAAGTATCTGCCTAACTACGGCGGCGGGTTCGGCGGTATGGGACCGAGACCCAGGAAGAAACTCACCTCCTGCCCGGGTCACCCGCTTTGGGACTGGGGCCCGTTCCCACAGAGCGACGCCCAGATGCCGGACCACAAGATAGCTTCCTGGGGCGTCCAGCAGCTCAAGAAGAAATACGACAAACCGCTGTTCCTGGCCACCGGTTTCTACCGGCCGCACGTGCCCCAATACGCACCGCAAAAGTGGTTCGATCTCTTCCCGCTGGACACCCTCAAACTGCCCAAGACCGTCGCTGATGATCTCAAAGACATCTCTCCGTACGGTATCAACCTCACGCGCCTGAAGCACGTGGCGCCCACTCACAAGTGGGTCACCGAAAACAACGAATGGAAACCGCTGGTGCAGTCGTATCTGGCTTGCGTGAGTTTCGTGGACGCCCAGGTGGGCAAGGTGCTCAAGGCCCTGGACGCCAGCCCGTACAAAGACAACACCTACATCGTCCTGTTCAGCGATCACGGATTCCACCTGGGCGAAAAGGAGCGATGGGCCAAACGCAGCCTCTGGGAGGATGGGACCCGCACGCCGATGATCATCGTCGGCCCGGGCCTCGCCAAGGGAGTAAAGTGCGATCAGCCCGCCCAACTGCTGGACATCTATCCGACGCTGCTGGAACTGACCGGCAACAAGCCCGACCCCTTGCACGAAGGCAATTCCCTGGCTCCGCTGCTGAAAGACCCCAACGCCGACTGGCCTCACATGGCCAGAACCAGCTTCGGACCCGGTAACTACGCGATCATATCCAGACGGTATCGTTTCATTCAATACAACGACGGATCAGAAGAATTCTACGACCGCACCAAGGATCCGGGCGAATGGAACAACGTGATCAAGGATCCCAAATACGCAGAAGCAATAAGGAAGCACAGACTTCGCATACCCAAAAAACGCTACAAAATACTCGGCGTCGGTTCGACGGGACATAAGTCGTATGCTGCGTCTGAAGAGAAAAGAACGCCCCGTCCGGATCAAACTCCCAAGGATCAGTGACATGTTGAAGAAGAGCGTGTTTGCAGCATTGGCCTGAGCAGTACTCGCCATGGTGTTGACCGATGGGCATACGGCGGCGTCTCGTCGATCGATGCGTGGCGATTGAAGAACGACGAGATACTGATCGCGTATCCGCCCTCGGGCAAAACTGGGGGCGAGGACGGGGTTCGCATTGTTCCAAGGATAAGAAGATCGTACTCGACTACCCGATAGACGATGAGGTCGTGTATTGCGCGCCGATGGCTAACGGTAATACGCTGGTGACGAGTTACAATCGGAAGAACAAGGTCGGCCAGGTCGTAGCTGTTGAAGTAACGCCCAGGATGAAACCCGTGCGCCAATGGAACGCCGCCGCCAAATCAAAAGGCGCCCATTCCGTCAGAGCACGTTTTCGCGAGAATGTGGAGTAATCGCCTTGCGGACGCTCGACAATCGCAATAGGATTGCGCCTCGGGTCCGCGGCGGTCGCGGGCGCATTACCGCTTTGCCAACGCTGATTTCCAACGCCAATGAACCTGTGAGGCATGAGATGAGTAGAAGATTTGTATTGAGCGTGTCGGTTTTGATCGTGGTTGTCGGGTTGACGGTTTTTGCCAGTCGATCGCAAGCTGAAGGCGGAGATCAGTTTCTTGACGGAATAGGAGAGACCGCCCTGGTCGCCCGATACGTGTTCAACGGGAACTCCGAAGACTGGTCGAGGAACAACTCCCACGCCGCGGTGAAAGGGGGCAAGTCCGCTTACGTCAAGGACGCCAGATTCGGTCCGGTGCTTTCGCTTCCGGGCGGTGAGAACGGCGGATTTGTCCAGATCCCCGGGCAGGTCATGATCGGTTCGGATTCGACCAGCATAACCGGATGGATCTATCTGCGAAACAGTGCGCCGGCACAGATGTTCTTCAACTTCGTCCGGGACGACAATCGAAAGTTCTACTGCGCCCTGAGCGGCTCGGGCTCGGGCCAGGGCATTTCGGCGAGAATAACCGCTACCGGACCGGTCGGGGGAAAAGGCATCAAGGCTCCGCGCATCGCGGCGAAGAAGTGGGTGCATATGGCGGTGGTCCTCGACGCCGACAAGAAGACCCTGAGCTGCTACGTGGACGGTAAGAAGGTCGCCGGAGCCTCCGGCGTCGATGCGCCCCTCGATAAGATATTCCACCAGCGCAAGGCGTCGTGCAACAACCTGACCATCGGCCAGGCTATAGGCAAACACGCCGATCTGAACGCCCTGATTCGCGACGTGCGAGTTTACAGGATCGCCCTGTCGGGCAAGCAGGTCGCCGTCATCCGCAACAATGCGCTGTCGGGCAAGAAGACCACAGCAGTCAATACAAAGAAGCCCCGGCAGGACAAACAGAGAATCGCTGACGCTCGAAAAGCCCTGCCCAAAATCGCAATGCTCAAGAGCATACCCGATGTAAGCGTAAGCACCGAGACAGGCTGCCTGCCGCACCTGCCGGGCTATATTCCCGGACTGTACGCAAACGGAGCCAAAGGCCCTGCGCTCAGAGTTATCTGGCCGGCGCCGAGAGACAACATAATCGTCCGAAAACCCGGAACCTACACGATAACCGGAAAGGTCCCCGGAACTGCGCTGGAACCCAAAGCCACGATAACCGTCAAGGACCATACCGACACAATCCGCGCCCCGAAACTCGGGATGGCTCCGTTCGCCCTGGGCGACGTTATCTTGAACAAGGACGCCAAGAGCGGCGAGACGAAGTTCACCAGGAACCGCGACAAGTTCTTCCTGGCCCTGGCGAAAACGGACCCCGACAGTTTCCTGTTCAACTTCCGCGATGCTTTCGGACAGAAGCAGCCCGAAGGCGTTAAGCCCCTGGGCGGCTGGGACAGCCGAAAAACCCGCCTGCGCGGACACGGCAGCGGCCACTACCTGTCGGCCGTCGCGCAAGCCTACGCCAGTGCGACTTACGACGAGAAACTCCGCAAGGTCCTCATGAAGAAGATGGAGTATCTGATCGACACGCTCTACACCCTGTCGCAGTTGTCCGGGACGCCGGCGAAAAAAGGCGGACCCTGCAACGCCGACCCGGCGAGAGTGCCCAGGGGACCGGGCAAGAAGGACTACGATTCGGACCTGAGCGAAGAAGGGATCAGGACCGACTACTGGAACTGGGGCAAGGGCTTCATCAGCGGATACCCGCCGGACCAGTTCATCATGCTGGAGAAAGGCGCCACGTACGGCGGAAAGAATACGCAGATATGGGCTCCGTACTACACGCTGCACAAGATTATCGCCGGACTGCTGGACTGCTACGAGGTCGGCGGAAACGAAAAAGCCCTGAAGATCGCCGAAGGCATGGGAACGTGGGTGTATCAGCGGCTCAAGGTTGTCCCGACAAAGACCCGCATCAGCATGTGGAACAGGTACATCGCCGGCGAGTACGGGGGCATGAACGAAGTGATGGCCCGCCTGCATACGCTCACCGGCAAGGACAAGTACCTCCAGTGCGCCAAACTGTTCGACAACATCAGCTTCTTCTTCGGCGACGCCGAGCATTCGGGCGGACTGGCCAGGAACATCGACACGATTCGGGGCAAGCACGCCAATCAGCACATCCCGCAGATCACCGGCTCGCTTGAAACTTACAAGGGCGCCAGGGATATTAAGTATTACCGGGTCGCCGACAACTTCTGGCGATTCGCGACCGACTGCTACTCGTACAGCATCGGCGGCGTGGCCGGGGCAAGCAAACCCAATAACTCCGAGTGCTTCACCGCCCAACCTAATTCGTTATTCGAAAACGGGTTCGCCAAAGGCGGGCAGAACGAAACCTGCGCGACTTACAACATGCTCAAACTAAGCCGCCAGCTCTTCATGTTCGCCCCCGAAGGCAAGTTCATGGACTACTACGAGCAGGCCCTGTACAACCACATTCTGGCCTCGGTCGCCGAAAACAGCGCCGCCAACACCTACCACGTGCCGCTGAATCCCGGCGCCCGAAAACATTTCGGAAACCCGCATATGACCGGGTTCACCTGCTGCAACGGAACGGCGATCGAGTCCAGCACGAAGCTCCAGGACTCGATCTACCTCAAGAGCCTGGACAACTCGACGCTGTACGTCAACCTTTACGTACCGTCAACGTTGACCTGGAAGGAAAAGAAAGTCACCGTCACCCAGAGCACCTGTTACCCCTATGCGGACAGCACGAAATTGACCATCGGCGGCGGAGGTGAATTCACCGTGAAGGTGCGCGTGCCGAAGTGGGCGACGCGCGGCTTTGAGGTCAAGATCAACGGAAAGGACCAGAAGGTTGACGCCAGGCCCGGGAGCTATCTGGCGCTGAAGCGGACCTGGAAGGACAAAGACGCCGTCGAGATCAAGATGCCGTTTGGATTCAGACTGAGCCGAATCATGGATCAGCCCAACATCGCCAGCATCTTCTACGGGCCGGTCCTGCTCGCGGTTCAGGAGCCCCAGGCCAGGTCCGAGTGGCGCGGGGTGACCCTGGACGCCGAGGACATCGGAAAGTCAATCACGGGAGATCCGTCGACTCTGCGTTTCAAGATAGGCGACGCGGAACTCAAGCCGTTCTTTGAAACATACGGAAGACACTCGGTCTACCTTAACGTCACGCTGAAGTAGGCGCACCGGCGCGTTCTTTGGGTCTTTCTTTGGCGCTGTGCAAGTCTGATGTTGCGATTGCGTTCTGCACGATGATTGTTGCGGTTCGCCTGATAATGAGAAAGATCAACGCCGAAGGCGACAACGATTAATAATGACCCGGAGAAATTATATGCGAACCAATAGACGGAGTTTCTTGAAAGCAGTCGCCGCCGGTGCGGCGGCGGCTTGTGTGCCCGGAGTGTTGCGGGGCGCCGCGGCGGGGGGATCTTCCAGGAAGACGAAGTTCGTGTTCGTTCTGGTCGACGATCTCGGCTGGACGGATGTGGCGTGCTTCGGCAGCAAGTTCTACGAGACGCCGAACATCGACGCGCTTGCGAAATCGGGCGTGAAGATGACAAGCGCGTATGCGGCGTGTCCGGTATGCTCGCCTACGCGGGGCAGCATAATGACGGGCAAGTACCCGGCGCGGACCGACACCACCGACTACTTCGGCGGCGGGCGGCGGGCCAAGCTGCTGCCCGCGCCGTACAAGCATTATCTCCCGCTTGAGGAAGTGACCATCGCCGAGGCGATGAAAGCCCACGGGTACAAGACGTTCTTTGCGGGCAAGTGGCATCTCGGCGGGGAGGGATACTTCCCGGAGAAGCAGGGCTTCGATATCAACAAGGGCGGCGGGCGGAACGGGGCTCCGTATAAGTCTTACGGGAACCGCGGGCTGGCGAAGGACCCGACGTTGCCCGGCGGATATTTCTCACTGTACGCCAATCCGCATCTCGAAGACGGGCCCAAGGGCGAGTATCTCACCGACCGCCTGACCGATGAGGCGATCAAGTTCATCGAGGCCAACAAGGACGGCTCGTTCCTGTGCTATCTGTCGTTCTACTCGGTGCATAATCCGCTGCAGGCCAAGCCCAAGTACGTCAAGAAGTTCAAGGACAAGCTCGCCGGGATGCCGAAACCCGAGGGCCCGGAGTTTATTACCGAGCACAAGAACAAGGCCCGCCAGATTCAGCAGAACCCCGTGTACGCCGCCATGATCTACAGCGTCGACGAGAACGTCGGCAAGCTGACGAAGAAACTCGCCAAACTTGGGATATCCGACGATACGGTGGTGGTGTTCACGTCGGACAACGGCGGGCTGTCGACGTCCGAAGGGCACAATACCGCGAACCTCCCGCTGCGGGGCGGAAAGGGTTGGTTATACGAGGGCGGGGTGCGCGTGCCGACGGTTATCCGCTGGCCGGGCGTTACGAAACCCGGAAGCGTTTGCGATACGCCGGTGACCTCTACAGACTACTATCCGACGTTCCTGGACATCGCGGGCCTGCCGGCGAAGTCCGACCAGCACGTCGATGGCGTGAGCATCACCGCCGCGCTCAAGGGCGGGAAGTTGGACCGCAAGGCGATCTACTGGCATTATCCGCACTACGGAAACCAGGGCGGGCGACCGGGGTCGTCGATTCGCATGGGTGATTACAAGCTGATCGAGTTCTTCGAGGACGACAGCGTGGAGCTGTACAACCTCAAAGACGACATCGGCGAGCACAAGGACCTGGCCGCCAAGATGCCCGAGAAGGCGGCCGAACTGCGGAAGATGATCCACAAGTGGCGAAAAGAAGTGGATGCCAAAATGATGAAAACAAACCCGAGATATAAGGAAAAGCGGCGATAAGCGCCCTCTCAAACTGTGTGAACTGTGAACCTATTGTGAACCTCCCGCCGATCGGGATTCGACGGTAACCGGCTGATTCTTAAACCGGTTGCGCCCTTCGGGATGAGTTTAGCATGATGTATCCAAAGGCTCGGGCGGTGACATACCCAAAAGATTCGAGCAAGCCGGACTCTAAGGCGATATACTGACAGTGTCCACACGGGCGCGGGGCCGCCCAGAAAAGACGATGATCCGGTAATAAGCGGACATGCAAGTTCGTTTGAAACCTACCGGCGAGAACTGCTATGATGTCAGTGTGAACCCTGCCTTATGCTCATGCCCGGGAGGGCTGTAATGAATGAAGACAGATACTCGTGCCGATTAAAGCTGCTATGCCTTGGTCTGCTTGTGTTTACGGTTCTGGCGGCCGGCGCCGCGAGCGTGCGCGCCTGCCAGACTCCCGTATTTCGCTACGCCCTGGAGAAGTGGCCTGGTGATTACTATCCGTTGATGATCTACCACAACGCACCTCTCAGCGCCGACGATCAGGCGATTATCGACTGGTTGGAGAAAGTCCAGGAAACCGAAGGTTCGCAGGTGTCGGTCTACGTGCTGGACATCTCCAAGCCCGTAACCACCCAGCCGGCAACGACGCAAGCGGCGGGCGCCCAGCCGACAACCCAACCGACCACGCAGCCCGAGAAATCGCGGGCTGACGCGCAGAGGGAGTATCTTCTCAAGAAGTTCCCCCCTCCAACGGATATCCCAATGCCCGCGATGGTGCTTCGCTATCCCGCCCAGCGCGGGCCCAGGGGTGCGGTCTGGCCGGTCGTTTACGCTGGAAAGCTCGACGGGAACGTCGCCCGGGACATTATCGATTCACCAGCCCGCCAGAAGGTCGCCAAGCGCCTGCTCAGCGGCGATTCGAGCGTATGGGTGCTGCTGGAATCGGGCGACAAGGATCAGGACGACGCGGCCGCCAAAATGCTGGAGACGGAACTGGCCCGTATGAACGAGGAACTGCAGCTTCCCGAGCAGGCTCCCACGCCCGATGTGGGACCCTACGAAGACGAGATAGCCGTTGAGCTGAAGCTGGCGTTTACGATGCTGCGGGTCTCGCGGGCCGATCCGGCCGAACGCATGTTCGTTCAGATGCTGTTGAGCAGCGAAGAAGGCTTGACCGAGTTGAAAGAGCCCATCGCCTTCCCGATTTTCGGTCGAGGGCGGGCGCTGGCCGCTTTTGCCGGAAAAGGAATAGATGCTGAAAACATAGAAGATGCGAGCATATTCCTGGTTGGAAAATGCTCCTGTCAGGTCAAGGATCTTAACCCGGGCACGGACATAATGTTCAGCGTGAACTGGGACGCCGCCCTGGCCGGGCAACCGCTGATGACCATGCCCCCGCTCCCACGACTTGCTTCAGACGAGGTCGAAGCGACGGACGTGACTCTGACCACCACCCAGCCGGCGGCGCAGGCGAACACGCCGGACAAAGGCTCGTTCCGTCTGCTGTTGATCGTAGGGATTTCTCTGGCTGCGCTGATTGTCGTGGTGGGCTTTCCGATGGCTCGGGTGATGCGCAAGGAGGCGGGGCGTTAGATGGGTATCTGGCGACTTGTGCGAAAGGAGATGAGCTATCGCAAGCTCAACTTCGCCCTGGCGGTGCTTGGCGTTCTGGTGGCCACTGCAGGTCTGGTCGCCCAGGCCACATTGCTTCGCGCCTACGACATCCGCACAGAATCATTTCTCGCTCGTGACGAGCAAGAGGCTGACAAACGCCTCAAAGCCATGGAAAACGATTACCGCAAACAGACGCTTAAGTACGGTTTCAACGTACGCGTCCTACCCGAGGGCCAGAGTCTTGCGGATTTCTACGCCGACGGATACGCCTCGAAAACCATGGACCAGAACTACGCCAGGCGCCTGGCGGATTCGGAACTCCTGACCACTATCCGGCACCTCGCTCCGATCCTGAGGCAGAAGATAACCTGGACCGAGCGAAAGCGGAAAATTGTGCTGATAGGCACGCACGGCGAGGAACCGCTCAAGGAGCGAAAGCGTCGTAAACCGGCGATTATCAAGACGATCCCCGACGGCGAAGTTGACGTCGGCTACGATTTGTGGAACTCTCTGGACCTGAAAGCCGGCCAGGAAGTCACCCTCCTCGGGCGGAAATTCACCATCCGCTCCTGCCAGACCGAACGCGGTTCCCAGGACGATATCAGCATTTGGGTTGACCTCCAGGCTGCTCAGGAACTAACGGATATGGCGGGCAAGATCAACGAGATACAGGCCGTAGACTGCCGCTGCGCCGAGGCCAGCCCCACGAAGATCCGCCTGGAGCTGGCGAAGATTCTACCCAAAACACAAGTGACCGTACGTGTCAAACAGGCCGTCGCGCGGGCCGAAACTCGCGTTATCGCCGGGCGGACACGCGTCAACGAGTTGAAAGACAAACGAGCCAAGCGAGTCCAGCTCCGACAAGGCCGCGAAGAGTTAATAACCGTAACCGCACCGCTTCTCATCGTCGGCGCGGCGGTCTGGATATCGTTGCTGGCGTTCGGTAATGTGCGTCAGAGGACTGTGGAAATCGGCGTGTTGCGCGCGATAGGCCTTTCGGGCGTTCAGATACTTTCGGTGTTCCTCGTTCGTTCGCTGCTGATAGGGCTGATCGGAGCGATCGGAGGGGTGATTCTGGGCTGCGGGCTGGGCGCCGCGGCGGCTGCGGCGTGGGGCGAGTTTACCGAATCTTCGCAGGCCGCTGCTCTGTTTTCTCCGTTATTGATTGGATTGGTCGTGCTGTGTGCGCCGGTTCTTTCGGCGATTGTAAGTTGGGCCCCAGCTAGGTTGGCTTCGCTGCAGGACCCGGCAGTTGTGTTGTCACGGGAGTAGACCTTAGATGCTCGATATTCGACAGATATCCAAAACCTACAATACCGGCGGCAAGGACGTCCCGGTGTTGGATGGGATGTCGCTGCAGGTTGGTCCGGGCGAGTTTGTCGCCGTCCAGGGCCAGAGCGGATGCGGTAAGAGTACGCTTCTCCTTGCCGCCGGCGGGCTGCTCAGCCCCGACAGTGGGCAAGTGCTTGTGGCCGGAGACGATCCGTACGCACTTTCGCCCGAGGCGCGAGCCGATTTCCGCGCCACGCATATCGGGTTTGTTTTTCAGCAGTTTCACCTGATACCGTATCTGGACGTGCTCGACAACGTGCTGGCGCCGTCGATGGCTCACAACTTTCCCGACGCCCGCTCACACGCTCTGGAGCTTATCGAGCATTTCGGAATGACCGATCGGATCGGACATCTGCCTGGCGAGCTTAGCACGGGAGAGCGCCAGCGAACTGCTCTGGCTCGGGCGCTGCTTAATCGCCCGAAACTCCTTCTGGCCGACGAGCCCACGGGAAATCTCGACACAGACAGCGGGGCGATCGTACTGAACTACATTAGAGAATTCGCCTCCTCCGACGGGGCGGTGCTGATGGTTACTCACGACGCGGATGCGGCCGGTAAAGCCGACCGCGTTATCGAACTGGCCAAGGTGTAATGAAAGGATAAACCATGAAGCGGTTCGGGTTTTTTATGATGGTTGCGGCGGCGTTGATTACTGCGGGTCTTTGTGCGGGATGTGGTGAGAAGAACCCCGAAGACAAACCGCTGGTGTTCTACGTGGGCGGTACGATGCAGCCGGCGATGGAGGAACTGGCTGAACTTTACGAGGCCAAGACCGGGCAGGCGATCGAGATCGACAAGTCCGGATCGGGCGTGCTGCTGAATCGCATTCGGCTTGACAAGTCCGCCGACATCTTCATCTGCCACGATCCTTTCCTGGAAGAACTGATGGAGAACAAGAAGGGGCAACTCGGCATCGACGCCTGGACTGTTTCGCAGATCACCCCGGTGATAGTCGTTCAGAAGGGAAATCCGCACAATATAAAGGGTATCGGCGATCTGGCGGGCAAGGGGATTAAGGTCGCTGTAACCGACCTTGACTACTCCACTTGCGGCCATATGCTTCCGACGATGTTCGCCAAGGCCGGCGTCGAAGTAGTCCAGGAGGAAAAGCGGGTGTACTTGAAGAAGGACGGGTTCGAGAAGGACATAGTGACCTATCGCTCCGGAAGCAGGACCGCCGACACCGTTAAGAATCGCAAGTTTGACGCAGCTATCGTCTGGGACGCAGTGGCGCATCTTAGAGGCGATGCCGTGAAGGTCGTTTCGATCGGCAAGTGCCTGCCCTTGCCCGGTCTCGATGTTGATACTATCACCAGCGCCACCGAGAAGGTAAGAGACATCGGCCGTATCCGCGTCACCCTGGCTACCCTCAAATGTTCCAAGAGACTCAAGGCGGCCAGGAAGTTCGCCGAATTCATCATTTCCGATGAAGGACAAAAGGTGTTCAGGAAATTCGGCTTCACGGATATCGGCGGGGTTGTTAAAGAGTATGAAGACGGTAAGAAGGTTGTCCCCCAGACGGCGCCCGCAGTCGGAACGTGATAGAGGATCGAACTTGTGAAATCCGGAAATGCGATTCTGTTGCTCCTCGGGCTGGCGGGTGTGGTGTTGTCTTTCGCACCGGGTTGCGGACCCGACGAGTCGGGCAACGATGTAAAGCTCTATGCAGGCGCCGGTTTGCGGAAGGGCGTTGATGAATTGATCAAGGCCTTCATCGTTCAGTCCAACGTGCGAATCGAAGTGGAGTACGGTGGGAGCGGTCCGATGATGAGCCGCGCCAAACTCCAGAAGGACGGCGACCTGTTCATGCCCGGCGACGTCGGTTGGGTCGATCAACTTCACGCTGCGGCGGGAATTGTCGAAGATAGAAAGCCCGTCGCGTACTTTGTGCCCGTTATCATCGTACGCAAGGGCAATCCGGAGAAGATTTACAAGCTTGAAGATCTCTTCCGAAAGAACTTGACCATCGCTTTGGGCAACGAATACTGCCAGATCGGAAAAGCCAGCCGGAAGATACTCAAAAAGAACGGTCTGGACCTTAACGATATCGAACCCAAACGCCTCATGCAGTCCAAGACGGTTAATGAACTGGGCGTGTTCGTAAAGAATCGCCGGGCCGCGGCGGCGATAGTATGGGACGCAATCGCCGTCAACAACGCCGACGCACTGGACATGATCGAAATACCCAGGGACCGGAACCTGATATCACGTGTCGTTGTCGGAATGCTGAGCACCGGTCGCCACAAGGCCAACGCCCGGAAATTCGTGGATTTCATATCCGGACCGACCGGACAGGAAATACTCGCAAAACACGGATACCGCACCAGCGAGCCCTAGTCCGCCCGACCCGGGCGAGGAGCACAGATTGAAGGCAGGCCGAAACAAAGCCCCCGAATTCCCCCCCATAGCCGGACGGAGAATCAGCGCGCTGAGCGTTATTACGCTGTCGTTTCTGGGGCTTTTTGTCGCTATGGTTGTCTCGTTGCTTGTGACCGGTCTGAGATACGAGTATCTCACTTTCGAAGTATTCAAAGAGATCATCTTGCGCCCGGATGTCCTGAATGCGGTTACGTTGAGCATCACCAGTTCGCTGATAACGCTCGTTATCGTTGTGATATTCGCCGTACCCGTTGGATACGCTCTCAGCCGCTATCGTTTTCCGGGCCACGCCATTATCGACACCATTACCGATATCCCAATACTGCTCCCGCCCGTGGTGATAGGTCTGTTGCTGTTGATCTTCTTCGCCTATACGCCTGGAAAGCAGATCGAAGACCTGATCGAGTGGTTGACCGGTTCGACGATGCATTCGATGATAGGAATCGTCGCCGCTCAGTTCATGGTGTCTATATCGTACGCCATACGATCCGCCAAAACCGCCTTCGATTCAGTCGACAGGCGCCTGGAGCAGGTCGCGATGTCGCTGGGCTGCACGGATATCCAGGCCTTCCGTCGAGTGACCCTGCCGCTGGCGAAAAACGGTCTGATCGCCGGATCGATAATGGCCTGGGCCAGAGCGATCGGTGCGTTCGGGGCGCTGGTGATCTTCGTGGGCACAGCACGCAGCGTTCGCGTAATGCCCACCACCATTTACCTTGAACTTGGCATCGGCAGGGAGGAGATCTCGATAGCGGTTGGTCTGGTGATGGTTGTCATAGCGTCAGTTGCTCTTGCGACGATTCACTGGGTGGCGCCGGGAAGGAAGTGGCACTAGAAATGCTTAACGTGCAGAATCTCGGGTTTCGCGTTGGTGATTTTGAATTGCGAAACGTATGTCTGCACGTAAAACCCCGTGAATACTTTGTGCTCATGGGCGCCACCGGTTCGGGCAAGAGCCTGCTTGTAAAGTCGGTCTGCGGTCTGGTGCGTGCGGAAACCGGGCGGATAATGATCGGCGGCGACGACGTGACGGACCTGCCGCCTCGCTTGCGGGGCGTGGGGTACGTACCGCAGGAATCCTGTCTCATGCCTCACCTGAACGTTCTGCGAAACGTCACTTTCGCCCTGGAAGTGGCCGGTATGTCGAAAAAAGACGCCGCCGAGGAAATCGCCCACGTTGTCGAGTCGCTGGGAATCAGAGCACTGCTGGATCGTTCGACGGTGAATCTCAGCGGCGGTGAAAGACAGAAGGTCGCCCTGGCTAGAGCCTTGGCGCACAAACCGAAACTGCTGCTGCTCGACGAGCCGGTAAGCGCGCTGGACGAACCCACGCGCCGTGAAATCTGCGCCGTACTTGGAAGAGTTCAGAAGGAATTCGGCGTGGCTACGATCCATGTATGCCACAGCCGCCAGGAAGCCGAAGCGGTCAGCGATCGCGTGGGGGTCATGTCCCATGGGAAACTAGTCCAGGCCGGTCCGCTGGACGAGCTTACCGACGATCCCGCCGACCAGGCCGTACGGAGGTTGCTTTGCCCACCCGCCGACGAAACTATAGAATAGATACTAGCCCGGAGCTTAACGCATGTTAAACAGGTTTCAAACGTATGTCTCGTATATCATCTGCCTGACGGTCCTGACCGCGGCCGCGGAGTCCGTACGCGGAGGCGACTGGCCTCAGCAGAGGTACGACAACGCCAAAACCGCCGTCGTTCCCGACGCCCCGCCGAGCGGGTTGAAGTTGATGTGGATCCGCCAAATGGGCAAACCAAGATCCGCCTGGCCGGCCAGTCAGGATCGCCTGCAATTCGACACGTCCTACCACCCGATCATTGCAGGCGAACTAATGTTCGTCGGATCGATGGTCACCGACAGCGTCACCGCATTCGACACCGAAACCGGAGCGGAAAAATGGCGTTTCTACGCATCCGGACCGGTGAGGTTCGCCCCGATGGTCGACAAGGGCAAACTCTACTTCACCTCCGATGACGGATATCTCTATTGCCTCGGCGCGGCTGACGGTAAGCTGGTTTGGAAGTTCCGCGGCGGTCCGGGCGACCGTAGCGTGCTGGGCAACGACCGCCTGACGAGCATGTGGCCGGCGCGGACCAGCGCGATGGTCTGCGAGGGCAAGGTTTACTTTGGCGCGGGGATCTGGCCGTTCATGGGGACATTCCTGCACTGCCTCGACGCTGAGACGGGCAAGGTCATCTGGACCAGGAGCGGTACGGAATGGAAGAACCTCCCTCACGGTGGGGCGACCTCGTTCTCGTCAATAGCACCGCAGGGTTACATAGCGGTTTCGGAGGATTGGTTGTATGTCCCGTGCGGTCGGGCGGTCCCGGCGGTTTTCGAGAGAGAGACCGGGGAACTGGTCTACTTCCACCAATCTTCAGGCAAGAAGGGCGGCGGGTGCTATGTGACGGTCTTTGGGAATCACTTCTGGGTCCCGGGTTTCATAGCAGTCAAGAAGGATAAGAACGGCAAGAAGGACGGAAAAGGGCTTCTCGGAGCTCCGCGCGACGGTGTGTTCGCAGAAGAGGCGGTCTACCGGGCCTCGGAAAAAGGACTTGAAGTCCTTGAGACCAAGCCGGAAAAGATAACTCGCTATATCATCAAAAACGGTAGAAAAGAGAGAATAACCGAATACATTCTCCAGCCGCAGCATATTGTTGAACTCAAACCCGCGGTTACGAAGGTGTTCTTCAAAGCAGGCGATTTCCTTTACGGCGCGGCGGGCGATAAGACGGTCGTTGCAATCGACGTTTCGAAAAAGAACAAGCCGAAGATCACCTGGACCGGTAAGATTGACGGGGAAGTATGGACCATGATCACCGGCGATGACAAGGTGATCGCAGTTACTCTGGACGGTGCGGTTTATTGTTACGGCAGGGGCGGCGGCAAGCCGGTGCGCCACGAGTTGGAATCGGCTGGCAAGACGAAAAAGAATGCAAAATGGGCTTCGGCGGTCAAGAAGGCGATAGACGCCGCCGGTACGGATGAGGGCTATTGCGTGCAGTTGGGGATTTCAGACGGCGGGGTGACCGACGAACTCGTAAGGCAGTCGAAATTCCACGTCATGGTCGTCGACAGCGACGCCGGCAAGGTCGACGTCCTGCGCCGCCGAATGGGCGTAGGCGGTCTGTATGGCCGGCGGGTGTCTGCGTTTGTGGGCGATCCGGCGAAGTTCCCGTTTCCCCAGTATCTCGCGAATCTGATTATCTCGCCGTCTGCGGATATGGCTGATGCGTGCAAAGAGGGCGGTCGGCCGGCCGCGACGCTGAGACCATACGGAGGGGTGATCTGCATCGCCCGCGGCGGTGATGAGATGGACGTTGTGCTGAAGCGGTCCGGAGCCTTGCCTGGCAGCGGAAGCTGGACGCACCAGTACGGCGATCCGGCAAGAAGCGTGCTCTCCAAAGACCGCCTGGTCAAGCTGCCGCTGGGATTGCTGTGGTTTGGCGGACCGTCAAACGATGCGATACTCCCGCGCCACGGACACGGGCCCTCGCCGCAAGTGGTGGGCGGCAGATTGTTTATCGAAGGGCGCGACATTATCAGAGCGGTGGATGTATATACCGGCCGCCTGCTCTGGCAGCGCGAAATCAAAGATATAGGACTCTTTTACGACAATACGTTGCATCACCCAGGCGCAGGACAGATTGGAGCCAACTACGTTTCGCTGGCGGACGGCGTGTACGTGATGACGCCGGAATCATGTCAAGTACTCGACCCGGCCAGCGGGGAAACCATCCGTACGCTCACGCTGCCCGACCAGGACGGATCCAAAGCCAAGTGGGGCTGGATGACTGTCAGTGACGATCTGCTGATAGCGACGACCATACCGCTCAACGTCCAGCCGCCGTTGCTGAAGAGAGGCCAGAAGTATCCGAAGGTTGTGCCCGGAAAAGCGTTCGAGGATATCCTCGGCGTGGAGGTCAATGCAAACTACGCATCGTCGTCCAAGAGGCTGGTCGTGATGGATCGCAAGACCGGCAAGGTGCTCTGGTCGCGCGATGCGGAGTCGAACTTCCGTCACAATGCAATCGTGCCCGCCGCCGGGAAAGTGTTCTGCATAGATGCAATGAGTCGCGGAAAACTCGGTTGGATTAAACGCCGCGGACTCACACTCAAGCGCCCCGCCGTGCTGTACGCATTGGACGCTCGAACGGGCGATGTTGTCTGGAAGACCGATAAGGACGTGTTTGGAACGTGGTTGTCGTATTCGGCGGAGCGTGATGTGCTGATTCAGTGCGGCAGTTCCTATCGCGATCGTGCGTTTGACGAAGTGCGAAATGGGATAACGGTCTACCGCGCCAAGACCGGACAGGTGGTCTGGAGCGACCTTAAGATAGCCTATGGCGGACCGCTGATTATCCACCACGATCGGCTGATCACGAACGGTTCGAGAGGATACGATATTGAACTGATGACCGGCAAGAAGACCGGCTGGAAATGGACGCGGATGTACGGATGCAACACCGCTATCGCCTCGGAGAATCTGCTTACTTTCCGATCGGGAGCGGCGGGGTACTACGACCTGACGAAGCAAAGCGGAACGGGCAATTTCGGCGGATTCAAGTCGAGCTGCACCGCCAACCTGATAGTGGCTGACGGAGTGATCAGCGCGCCGGACTACACGCGAACGTGCACGTGCAGCTACCAGAACCAGAGTTCCCTGGCGCTGGTCCACATGCCGGAAGTCGAGACGTGGACGTATGCGGGCGTCGTTAAACCAGACAACAACGTTGGGCTCAACTTCGGGGCTCCGGGCGACCATCTGGCTGATGACGGAGTGCTTTGGCAGGATATCGGCGCAAAGGGGATCAGGAAACCCAAAGGCAAGAAACCCTCGCCTCCGGTGAAACCCAAACCGGCTGTGAATCCCGACGAAGCGGAAGAGTCCATCGAGCCTTTCGTCTATGTCGATATCGATGGGGAAAAAGAGGAGTGCTTCAACAATCATTCTTCCGCTTTCGCCAAATCCCCCTACGCCTGGGTGGGAGCTTCGGGGCTTGTTGGAGCGTCGAGTATTTCCATAGAAACTCACATTACGCCCGTTGCCGTGCGTTTATACTTTGCAGAGCCCGAGACCGGCGCCAAAACCGGACAGCGCGTGTTCACCGTATCGCTGAACGACGAAGAAGTGCTGAAGGACTTTGACATAGTCGCCGCCGCCGGCGGGGCGAGAAAAGTGATCGCAAGAGAATTCAAATACTCAAAGACCGACGGACCTGTCGAGATAAAACTCAAGGCCTCATCGGGCAGGACGCTTCTGTGCGGTGTTGAGTTGGTCGCCGAGAAGAAGTAAACCCGACGCTCAGGCGTCTACGAACGGAACGCAACATGATCCGACAAATTGTACTGTTACTTATGACGTTTGCATGCGGGACTGCGGTCGCGATCGCCGGAGACCAGCCCCAATGGGGACAGAAGCACTCGCGGAATATGATCTCAGATGAGAAGGGCGTCGGAGACGACTTCTCGGGCGAGGTTAACCCTAAAGGGGTCAAGTGGACCGCTCGCCTGGGATCGATAACCTACGCCACCCCTGTTGTGGCGGAAGGTAAAGTGCTGGTCGGAACCAACAATCGCTATCCGCGCGACGATCGTCATCAGGGCGACCGCGGAGTGTTGATGTGCTTCAACGAAACTGACGGGAAGCTCCTCTGGCAGCTAACCGTGCCCAAGCTCAAGTCGGTTCGATACGGCGATTGGCATTACTGCGGGATATCGTCCTCGCCGGTCGTGGAGGACTCCAAGGTGTACGTAACGTCCAATCGGTGCGAGGTGCTCTGCCTGGATATCAATGGTCTGGCTGACGGAAACGCCCGTCCCTACACCGACGAAGGGCGGCACATGGCCGCCCCGGGGCGCGAGGCCTTCAAAGCACTCAAAACCGACGCTGACATTATCTGGCGTTTTGACATGAAGGTTGCGCCCATCGGGGCTGTTCCGCATAATGCGACGAACTGCTCGATCCTGTTGGATGGTGATCTGCTGTACGTGTCTACCGCCAACGGTGTGGACTGGACGCACAGGAAAGTCGCTAACCCCAAGGCTCCCAGCATCATCGTGCTAAACAAGAAAACGGGCAAGCTCGTCGCCGTCGACGACGCCAATATCGGTCCGGATATCTTCCACGGGCAGTGGTCTTCGGCGTCGCTGGGCAAGGTGGGCGACAAGAAGCAGATATTCTTCGGCGGAGGCGACGGTTTGTGCTATGGTTTCGAGGCGCTCGACCCGAAGCTGGCGACCGGGGGCAACACGCTCAAGAAGATATGGAAGTTCACGTGCGACACCACCGCACGCAAGGTCGAAGGCGGAGCCAGCAGCTATCCCAAGGCCCCCGACAGCCCGACGGTGATTGTGTCAATGCCCGTGTTCTACAAGAATCGCGTCTACGTAGCCGCCGGGGGCGACCCGTGGCACGGCAAGCGGCTTGGCGGGCTGTACTGTATCGATCCCACAAAAACCGGAGATATCACAAAGTCCGGCAGGATATGGTCTTATATGGGTCTGGGGCAGTCTATTTCCACTGTTTCGATCAAAGACGGATTGGTGTATATCACCAGTTACGGTGGGCGAATTCACTGCCTCAACGCCGACACAGGCAAGCTGCAGTGGTCCCACGACACAGGCGGGGAGATATACGGATCGACTATGCTGGTCGATGGGAAGGTCTACTTCGGTACGGGAGCAAGGCGACGGGGCGAACTGTGGATATTCGCAGCCGGGAAAACCAAGAAGCTGATCCGGCGGATTCAGCTTGATGCGGTCGTCCACTCCACGCCGATAGTCGCCAACGGAACGCTCTATGTCGCCACTGGCGAAACTCTCTACGCGGTGGAGGGTAAGGGCAAGTAGCATGCGCCTCGGGGGGCGGTTATCCAGCCGCCCAAACGCCGGCGATTCTTGTGTCGCAGGATTTGCACGCGCCCTTGTTGATATTGACCTCCTGGACAGCGTATCCGTCGCGCTTGACGACGGTCTTTCCGCATTTGGGGCAGAGCGTGATTTCGGCGTTTTCGACGCCTCGCACATTTCCGATATACGGATACCGCAGTCCGGCGCGCTTGGCGATCCGGCGCGCTTCGACCAGCGTTTCGATCGGCGTCCATGGCAGGTCCGTGAGCTTGTGGTTGGGATGAAAGCGACTGAAGTGTATCGGGTAGTCGGGCCCGATATTATCGACGAGCCATTTGCACATGTCGGCGATCATGCCTAAATCGTCGGTGTATGTGGGCACGATCAGGTTGGTGATCTCGAACCATACTTCGCGGGCTTTGAGCATTTTGAGAGTATCCAGGATCGGCTGGAGCTTTCCTGAGTTGAGTTTCTCGTAGATTGACGGATCGAACCCTTTCAGGTCGACGTTCGCTGCGTCGATAACTTCGCAGAGTTCGGTCAGCGGATCGGGGTTGATGTATCCGCAGGTCACCCATATGTTCTTTATGTCGCGGGCCTTGGCGAGCTTGGCGATATCGTACATGTACTCGTAGAAGACCGTCGGTTCGGAGTAGGTGTACGCCAGAGACGCACAGCCCATTCGCTTGGCCAGTTCGACCGCGTCGGCCGGAAGCAGGCTCATGCGGTCCCTTATTCCCGGCTGGTTCACCATGTTCCTCGTCACGGGCCTGAGGAGGAACTCCGCGCCGCGCGGATCTTTGGTTTCTTCAGGTTTGCGTTGCGATATGTCCCAGTTCTGGCAGTTCAGGCATCTGAAACCGCATCCGGAAGTCGCCAGCGAGAACGTCTTGCTGCCGGGCAGGAAATGGAAGAGCGGTTTCTTCTCGACCGGATCGATGTTGAACGAGCATGGATTTGCGTACGCCAGCGTGTACATCACGCCGCCTTTGTTCACGCGGTTCCTGCACCGCCCGCGATCTTCGGGCTCCAGGAGGCAGTCGTTCGGGCAGAGCATGCACTGGACGTTCGGGCCTAGTTTGCGATAGTGTCGCGCCTCGCGAGCCCAGCGGCGAGCCTTCCACTGATTCCACAATTCGCCTGACGGCGCATCGCGTTTGAACACGCTTGCCGCCGACGCGGCCGCACGCTGCATCACATGCCACGTAGCCGCACAAACGCCCGATATCGACGCCAGCGCGATCGCACCGTATTTGACAATGCTCCTGCGCGATACTCCGGCGGACTTGCGGGCCGGCGCGGTCAGTTCTTCGTTTGTCTGCTGATCCATCCCCACCTCCTCATCGCCATGTAAATGCTTGCTACTGCGTGTACCAGAACCACGCCCGCCAAAGGCCAAACGAAAGTCTGGTGTATCGCAAGGGCTGTATCGCTATCCAGCAGTTTCTCCATACCCCACGTTCCGTTCATTGCGAAACCGCTCACAATACATAATAGCGCCAGCGGAAGCAGGAACCACCCGGATATTCGGATGATCTTGATCATGTAGAAACTTAGCGTTTTTCCAGCCATCTCAAGCTCTCTTGCAGTTATCTGACCGGACTCAGCAGGAGTATCGACCCGCATGCGACCTTCATCGCCGCTGCGATCAGGCATACTCCAACCACTCCGATCAGCGGTATCAGCAGCGTGCTGACCAGCAGCGCACCGGCCGCCGCGCCGACCAGGTCGGCGGTGTAAAGGCGCGAGGCGGTTTGCTCCAGACCGGCGAAACCGGCCTTGCCGGCCAGCGGGAACTCCATACCCGCCAGTAAGCCCAACGCCAGCGTCGCCAGCGGAACCGCCGCCTGTGAGCAGATTGTCATAAGGCTCGGATCGGCGATCCCAGCCAGCACCTTCAGCATTACGGGCGTGAGTACGGCGTAAGTCGCAAGCGCGAACTCCAACCCCGCCAGGCCGCAAGCAGTCCAGCGACTGAGCATTCGATTCATCATCAGCGACCCAAGCGACAGGCCTAACATAAACATCGTCACTATCAGGCCAATATTATGATACAAGCTGCCCTGAAGAACCTGGAAGCCCAGCAGCAACACCATCTCCAGCGACGCGGCGGCGAATCCCGTGGTGAAAATCGTCAGCGAAATCGTGCGCAGACGCAGCACGTAAACGACCAGCAATATCAGCAACACCGCTTCAAACGCGCCGGTTTCGAATCGGAAACGACTCAGCCAGTACTTGAGATGATAGTAATACCCAACCGGATGAAGATCCCTGTTGACCGGGGCGTCGCGACGAATGGCTCGGCGTACATCTGCGATTCGATCGGCCGTCAGAACGCCCGTCAGGTAGTTTGCGTTGACGTACTGGTTGGTCACACCGGCTGATTCGATACGCTCGGCGATGTTCATGGTCAGCTCGCCATCGGACGCCAACAGGAACGTTCGCTCGGCTGGGACGATCAGGGACTTGCTGAACACTTCCGCCAGCGTTCGATGCGCCGTCCCGATAAGCTGCGACAGTTCGTTGCTGAGATAGTTTTGATATTGGCCTGCGGATATGCACACCACACCGCCGGGCTTGAGGACGCGACTGACCTCTTTGAAGAATTCGATCGTGTAGAAACGGTTCAACTGCGAGGTCGACGGGTCGGGAACGTTGACGATCACCACGTCGTACTTCACTGCACTTCGGCGGACGAACATGCGACCGTCGGTGTTGAACGTGCGTATTCGCGGATCCTGCAGACTGGTTGGCAGGTATTGCTTCGAGGCTTCCAGAATAAGCGGATCCAATTCCACGTAATCCACACGGGCGTTTGGATACTTGAGTATCTCCCTTGCCGATCCCGCCACGCCGCCTGATATAAGCAATACACGCCCGGCGGTCGGGCGCTGGGCCATTGCGTAGTGCACCGACTCTTCAGCGCTTACGATGTTGTGTGTTGATAGAAGCGGCAGGCCGTTCTGAATGAAGTTGTACTGTCCGGCCGATTCAGTGACCACCAGGCTTCCGTATGGTGAATTACCCCGGTAAACCACGCGTTGCCCGGCGTACTGCATTTGGGCGGATATCCCGTCGAGATCAGCGATCCAGGCTCCGGCGACCGCGACTGCGCCCGCGGCTACAAGCGCCCAGGCCCGCAGTTTCGCCCGGAGCATTCCCGCGACAAAACAGGCTAACAGAAGATTCAGCACCGCCGGTACGTAGAGGATTCCAAAATGCCCCAGCAAATGAATCAGCACGAAGCTGAACAGCGCTCCGCCTGCGATCTCGCCGATGCTGTCGAGGAAGTACACCCTTCCGATGCCCGCAGTGGTCTTGTCGGATGTGAGTATCCTGCACGACAGGATTAGCAGGTATCCGGTAATGAGACAATACGGCGCCAGGATTACGAAGCAACTTATCACCGTACCGCTCACCCCTATCGCTGCGCCCCGAATGAACATGACATTCCGCAACGTTCTGAGCGCAAAGACCGAGGCGATTGGCCCGACAGCTATGACGACCTGCGCCCCGAGAAGCACCCACATCGGATTTGTGAGCTTTGAAGTTGTTCGTCCTCCCCAGGCTCCCAGACCCGTCAGAAGCAACCAGGCCCCCAGGATTATCCCGTAGACCATCTCGTTACCTGACAGGACGCCCAGAAACTCACGCATCAACGTGAGCTGCGTAATAATCGATGAGACACCCAGCGCGCACACCGACAGAAAAAGCACAATCCTCCGCCGATCGGCTCCGCCCGAAGCGTTATTCATTGTCTCCGCCCAGGGTCTGGTGTTCATGGAAAGCTTCGACCTGGTAAGTAAGCACGGTTAGCCCGGGCTCCCTCCAGGCTCCCGGAGCCATTCCCGCCTTGATCGACAGCTTGCTGAGAAATGTCTTCTTGTCGGGTATCTGCTCCCAGACCTGCGGTAAGTATGTTGACTGATGGCGGCTTTTTCTCAGAATCACTCCGTCGATGTAGGGCCGCAGCCTGGCCAGCAGGTCGTCGGGGGACTTGAATTCCAGCGGTGTTGGGACCGTGAGAACGCTGATTTCGATTTCGATCTTGTCGAGTTCATCCGGGCCTACGGGCTTGAATCGAGGGTCCGTAGTTGCGGCGCTCACGGTCATGTTCACGACTTCCTGGTAGAGAGGCTGCTTTGGGAAGAAGCCTCCGATGCATCCGCGCAGTTGTCCGGACCTCTTCAGCGTTACGAAACAGGCCTTCGGTTCGAGAAGTTGCTTGGGGATTTGGGAGGTGTCCGGTTTGGGCGGGCTTTGTTTCTTCGTTGTCTGCACGAGCGTCTTACGCGCCAGGGTCATCAGGAACTTCCGCTCGGACCGAGAGTACGTATCTTCGCGGGCCGCCGCTCCCGTGTCCGACGCTTCCGGGTCGTAAAATGCGATTGCGGCGTACCCGACTACGCTGGATGTGTCTCCGGCGGTGTCTCCGCTGTTGCAGGCGTCCAGCAGGAGGGTCTTCCATCCCTTGAGTTTGGCTAGGTGCATCAGGGCGACAATGGGCTCCTTTCCGCACGCCGATTGAGAGGCCATTGCGTCGGTGTCCAGTTTGCAGATCGCCTCTACACACTGGGCGTCCATTTTCCTGGCGACCTTATAGGGGTTATGGTGGCTGAGATCGGAACTGGCGATGACGATGGTCTTGTCGTCCACGTGTTTGCTCAGCGTTCGGGCTAACTGTTCGGTGTCGGCGTTGCGGAGCACGGCCGGGACGAGTTGGAAATTCTTCAACGTCTTCTGGAGGAAGGGCAGTTGGACCTCAAGCGAATGCTCCCACGTGTGGGGGGTGTCCTGCCCGAAGGGCGGTATTTCCTTTGGCGCCTGGCGCCACCATCCGGGGCGTTGGACCCGGCAGGACGGTTTGGATACAAACGGGCCCTTGCCGATCAACTTGCCAGCCAGCGGGGCCAGACCTATCGCTCCCAGCGGTGTGCGATATGCCTCCACGTCGGGAATCGACGCCCCCTGATATCCGCCCGCGTAATGGCTCGGAGCAAGAACAATCGCTGTCCGGATGTCCCTGCCTTCGAGCTGTTTGTACGCAGCAGCGGCCGTCCGACCCGAATAGGGGTAACCCGCATGCGGGCAGACCAGGCCTCGCAAGCCCTTGATGCCCAGAGGTTTCGCTCCGCTCAGAAGACCTTCGACGAGGTCCGAAAGTTTCTGTTTGCCGGCAGGGTAGAACATTCCCGCAACCGCCGCCTCGCGAACTTTGCTGTACTGGCGATCGGAGTTCAGTTCATCCTGGGCGCCTTCGTTGTCCGCCGGGCGGCTGCAACTGCTGAACACCACCATTATCACAATAAGAAACACGGACATTCTGTACATGATCTTGGTCCTCGTGCCGCCGACGATAACATGCTTCTTATTATACCGTCCAAGGGGGTAATTTTAACCTGCGGTTCGGCAAAGTACCGATATATGCTTGAAAGATGCATTCGGGAGCATAATATCTTATAGAGATGAGCGATATCAGATTACAAATAGCATTGGATTTTCTCGAACTTCCGCGGGCGATGGACGTCGCGAGGTCCGCGGTGGACGGCGGAGCGGACTACATCGAGGCCGGTACGCCGCTTATCAAGTCCGAAGGGCTTGATGCGGTCAGACGCCTTCGTGAGATGTTCCCGGACAAGACGATCATAGCCGACATGAAAACTATGGACGCCGGGAAGATAGAAGCCCAGGCCGCCGCAAAGGCCGGAGCCAATATCATGACCGTTTCCGGGACCGCCTCACTGCCGACCATCCGAGAATGTGTTGAGGTGGGGGCGCATTACGGTATAGAAGTAGCCGTCGACCTGCTCGGCGTGTCCGATCCGGTTGAGTTCGCCTCCCGGGCTGGTGAGTTGGGCGTGGCGTGGCTCGATGTGCATTGTCCGATCGACCAGCAAATGTCCGGACAGGACCCGCTGGCGGTTCTTAAACAGGTCCGCGGCGCGACCGATCTGATACTCGCCGTCGCCGGAGGAATAAACAGCGAGACCGCGCCGTTGGCCGTCGAGGCCGGAGCTGATGTCGTGATTGTCGGCGGGGCGATCACCAAAGCGGTCGACCCCAAACAGGCGACGATCGACATCCGCAATGCCATCGAATCGGGCAAGTCTGTCGCCAGCGATTTGTTCAAGCGAGTATCAGTCGACACGATCCGCCAGGCGCTCCAGACTGTCCGCACTTCAAATATTTCCGACGGCAGTCATCGCCTGGAATGTCTCGAAGGGATCAGGCCTTTGGCTCCCGGTCAGTTTGCCTGCGGACCAGCAGTGACTGTGCGTACCCTTCCGGGCGACTGGGCCAAACCGGTCGAGGCGATCGATATCGCACAGACCGGCGACGTGATAGTGGTCGACTCGTGCGGAAAGCCCCCGGCGATATGGGGCGAGTTGGCGACCGAGAGCGCAAAGGCGAAAGGAATATCCGGGCTGGTCGTAGACGGCGCCGTGCGGGACACTGGCGATATTCGAAAGCTGGAGTTCAACGTCTGGACGCGCCACGTGACCAGTCATGCCGGAGACCCGCACGGGCACGGAGAAATCAACCAACCAATACAAGTAGGCGGACAGACAGTCGCCCCGGGCGACTGGATCGTAGCCGACGACGACGGTGTTATGGTGCTGCCCAAGGCGCGAGCGGTTGAAATGGCTAATCGCGCCGCCGACGTGCTCGAAGCGGAAAACCGCATCCGTCAGGAAATCAGAGATGGCAAAGGCACGCTCGGGCAGGTCATAAATCTGTTGCGATGGGAAAAACAAGGAGGCGGCCATGGCGCAATTACCGGATAAGGACGCAGTCCAGGCTGCTGGAAAAGGGCTTCTGGAGTACATAGACGCGGTCATGGCTGAGGCTGATTGGGACGGGTTCGTCGAACTGGCCGACACGCTTCCCCAGGCCGGAAGGACATTCGTCGCCGGAGCCGGAAGGAGCGGACTGGTGGCCAGAAGCTTCGGTATGCGACTCATGCACGCAGGCCTGCCCGCTTTCATTCCCGGAGAGACCGCCACACCCGCCGCGGGCATAGGCGACCTGCTGGTCGGAGTGAGTTGTACGGGCACCACCGGATACACCGAGTACCTCGCACGCCGCGCCCGAGAACTGGGCGCAAAGGTCACTGTAATTACCGCTGAGGTGCAGTCGCCGATGGCGTTGGGAGCCCACAAGGTTATTCTCGTGCCGGCAAGAGGCGACGATATTGTTGTGCGGGCGGCGGTCTTCGAGCATGCTGCGAGTCTGTGTCTTGACGCGGTTTTTAATATACTTGTCGACCGATTGAAAATCGATCCGGATTCGCTCAGGCAACGGCACGCGAATCTTGAATAGAGACTCCGCCGTAACGTCTTTAACATAAGCCTGTTGCGGACAGTAGATATGGAAGCGTTTACGGTGCGCCTCCGCCTGCGAGAATTGCCTTGCATGGATAGGGCGCAGGTCTATAATTGCAGACGCGGAAGGATTTTTGAGCCGTTGCGGGATTTGTATGTCTGAATTATGCTACAAAACGCGAGTTGCATCAAACACACCCATGGTGCAATGGGTGATTGTGGTGCTCCTTTCGGTGATTGCAACCTGCCTCCTGATAGAGGTGGGTGTCGGAGCTTCGTCGGCCACTGCGCAGGTTACTTCCGTTGGAGGAGGCGACACGCTGGTTGTGGGCGGGCAGATCACCAAGGATTCCTACGGTTTGTATCTGGTGGACACCAAGAGGCAGGCGCTGTGCGTCTACCAGTGGTTGCCCGGTACGAGGAAACTGCGTTTGATGGCCTCCCGCACGTTTAAATTTGACGTCCAACTGGACGAATACAACGCCGATAAGCCGACCCCCAGTGAAGTAAAAAGCCTGGTCGAGCAGAATAAGCGACTGGGCGGATAAGATATACCCAAGACAGGCGATACCGGACAGCCGGTCGCCAGCTATCAGGACCAAGCCGATAGGAGTCCAAATCCAATGGCCCGCAAGATGTATTACACCGAACAGGAAGCCGCCGATCTGCTGGGAATCAGCCTTGATGAACTGGCCCAGTATGTCCGAGACCAGCGCCTGCAGGTTTTCAAGGACGGCAACAAGAATATGTACAAGGGCGACGAGGTCGAGAATCTCGCTGATGCTGATTCGTTGGGCGACGCCGACCCAATGGCCAGAACCGCCATGGACACTCCCGGTTCCGAAGAGATCGAGTTGACGCCCGCTGAAGATCTGCTGGGCGACGCCGACCCAATGGCGAGAACCGTTATGGACTCTCCGGACGCTGTCACCCTCTCCGACGCCGACGAGGTCGGTGGGACGGGCGGAAAGGAAGACACGGTAATCACCGCCGAAGGCATCAGCATATTCGACGAAGAGGACTTGGAGATTGAAACGGCCGATCCAATGGCCAAAACGCAGATCGCTCCCAGCCTCGAAGACCAGATCGCCCTGGATGGTGTTGGAAGCGGTTCGGGTCTGCTGGACCTTACCCAGGAAAGCGACGACACATCCCTAGGCGCCGAGCTCCTGGATCACATTGATATTGAAGAACCCTCCGAACCTATCGCGTTTGACGCCTCCGATCAACCGGCGGTGGCTGTGCAGCCTGTGACAACCGAATATGTTGTTGATGCGTCTAACGTTTCGGAAGTTCCGGATGCGACTTCCGGGCTGTTTACAGGCGTGCTGGTCGGGTGTGCGGTGATCGCGCTGCTCCTGGGCGCCATTGCTGTTGCCGGGATAACAAACGTCTTCCCGGAGTACCTCAAAACGCTGGATAACAAGCTCACGATGGTCATGGGTGTTGGCGTTGCTTTTGCTCTGCTCGCCGGCGGCCTGGGTCTGATGCTGGGAAAGGCTACTGCGTCAAGGCGCATCTAGCCGAAATAACTCGAGGACCGGTGCTTTTCCGGTTCCTACGAGACAAGACCCCTGTTTTATTGGAAAGGACTAGTGCGATGAAGAAGAACCTTGTGATCCCCGTGTGTATGCTGCTCATGATTGGTATGCTAACGGCCAGCGGTTGTGTACCGAAAGCCGATCTAGACAAGGCGCTCGATCTGAACCGAAAGTGCCGCGCCCAACTCCAGGCTGAGATGGCTAAAAACCAAAGCCGCGCCCTGGCCGAACAGCAGTTGCAGGATCAACTGGCGATCGCGCAAGCCCAGGCCCGTAAAGCCGAGGGCGACGTGGCGTCCATAACGGCCGCACGCGACGACCTGCAGACCCGGTTCACGGAACTTTCCGGTAAGTTCGAGGATCTTCTCAAGAAAAACGACACGCCTCCTCCGGTAGGAGATTTCCTGCTTCCAGTGCAGGTCAACAAGGCGTTGCAGGCTTTCGCCCGGGCGAACCCCGGATTGGTGGAGTACGATCCGCGGCACGGAATGGTGAAGATCAAGTCGGACCTGACGTTTGAACTGGGTTCGACCACCGCCAAAGCCAGCGCCGTAGAAGCCCTCACGAAGCTGGTGACGATCATCAACGATCCGGCGATTGCAAAATACCACGTCTATATCGCAGGTCACACCGACAACGTTCCAATCACGCGCCCGACCACAAAGAAACGTCACCCGGACAACTGGTATCTCTCCGTACACCGGGCGGTGGCGATAAAGAAGGTAATGCAGAAAGCGGGTCTGGCTCCGGTGAGAATTGGCGTTATGGGATTCGGCGAGTACCACCCGGTGGCGGCCAATGCGGTGAGTACGACCACAGGCAAGAAACGCGGCAACAAGCTTAACAGACGCGTGGAAATCTGGATCGTTCCACCTGACCGATTCCTGACCAGTTCCGTGTCCGGCGGAGGCGCAGAACCCGTAGACGAGAAGTAGTCAATCGAGATAAAGTGAATCCAGAGCCCCGTTGCATCCATGCAGCGGGGCTCTTGTTTCCTGATAAGCATGGCACAGAGCACAACACCCCGCGACCAATCCCCGCCGCTGTCGAACCCTCAAGAGGCCGGACTCCCCCAACGACCCGCCATCGTGCGCATCTGGCGGATCGCCTCCAGCACCTGGTTGGGAGTGGGTCTGTTGACTGCGTTGTCGATCGCCTATGGTATCCTGTCGATCATCGACAATTTCTATTCTGGTCCGAAGTCCACGCTTCCGTCGGTGGGCAGTGTTTACGGGCACTGGAGCGTTGTTGTACTGACCTTTGCCTTCTGCCTGAATCTGTTGTTTGCGACTGTCCGAATACCAATTAGCTGGGATCGCGCCGGAGCCTGGTGCAGCCATCTTGGTTTGATGTTCCTGGTGGTGGGATCAGTTGCTTTCTGGCGGATGCGTACGGAGGGACAATGCCTCTTTCTGCGAGCGACCGACGGTGGTTGGTCCAGGGTCAATCGTTTTTTCCTTTCGAAGGACGTAATGACCTGTTATGTGTCCGCGTCGGCCAGGATTCTTCCGGACTCTTCAGCCAAGACAGAGTTCGCCTCGCCCGCCAGTATGGATCCCGTTGACATCAACGTGCCTGTCAAAGGGGCTCCGCCGGGCGTTTCCATAAAGGCCTCCAGGCTCTATCCCAGGACTGAACTCACAGACCACTGGTACGATGACGAGGTTGGGCTCGTTCCCGCCGTCGAGGTGCAGATTTCTCACGGTGAGCAGACCGCACTGATCACTATGTGCGAGTCCTCCCCGGAAACTTGTGCAATTCGACTGCCCGAGTGCGTCGTTTCGTTCGAGACCCGAGAGGCGATGAGCCAAGAGAGAATCGACGAGATCAACGCAAGAACTCCGCCCAGGAGCCAACCATCGCTTGAGTCATTCTCAATTCATTACCGGGGAAGAGGGCAGCCGGTGCTCGTGGTGCGCGATTCCTCGGGCAGACTGCATCGTCGCTCCTTTACCCCAGGCCAGATCGTTTCAACCGCCTCCGGGGAGCATCCCTCCAGTGTCAGGCTGATTCGTACGATGAATCGTGCAAGGAGGGGCTTTAAACTGAAAGTGCCTCCCGAGACCCAGCGCGATCCGAAGCAGGGCGCCATAGAACTTACGATAACGTCAGGTTCGCAGGAACTTAAGCGCATAGTTCCATACTACCCGTATCTCGCCGGAGGCGCTACGACCATACGCCTGCCTTCGGGGCGCAGGTTCTACGTTGCGTTCTCAAATAGCAACGAGGAACTGCCCGAGCCGATATCGATCACCAGGCACGAATTCAAAACTGCACCGGGATCCAGCATGGTTGAAGACTACATATGCGATCTGGAAATCGGAAGCGGTGTTCGCGTCCGAAAGGAAACGGTCAAATTGAACGCCCCGGTTAGTCTCGGGCGTTATCGTCTGACCCAGTCCACCTGGCGACCGAAGAACCCGGATCGACCTGACTATAGCGATCCGGGGGCGATCATACTGGGAGTGGCCGATCGCCCGGGGATATTGTTGATCTTCGTAGGCGGTATCGCAGTATGCCTGGGCTTCCCCTATGCGTTCTACATCAAGCCCTTGATCCTCAAACGCAAGAGCCGGAGGGCCGTCTCATGAATGGTCCCAGGTTGATTCCTGCGGTGATCTGCCTGCTGGTTGCGGGCGTTTGCGGATGCGGAGCCGAGAAATCGCACCAGGCCGATCGCATATTCGACGACCAGGCGATGAAGTTCTTCAAAGAGTTGGACACCACATCACTGCGAATGCTCGCCGCTCAGTACGGAGGCAGACCCGCCGGAGCCCTGGACTCACTGGCGACTGACGGGGTGTCCCGCATAACCGGAACTGAGAAGCCTGAGGGTGTTGCAGCGGTGGCCGCTTATTGCGAATTCTACTTCAACGCGGGAAAGTACCTGAACAAGCCCATCATCTTCGTCAAATCGAAGAAGATTCGCCCGATCGTCGCACGCACTCTGCAAGGCTCAGACCTGGCGGTATTCCGGCGGACTAATCGCATACCGCCGGCGTCTATTATGCTCGGTTCGGGCCTTACTGTGGCCAGGCGTGCGTCGAAGGACCTCAACGTTCGCGATATGATTGCGGCCGGCCGGATAACCATGGAAGACGCCGAAGCGACCAGGTCCGCCGGTGCGCTTGGCGACCGTTGGAACGAGTTGTATGACGACGAGGCCCGCAGAGTGCCTATGGCGCGGCTTGGCGGGCGGTACGTTGCTTTCATCAATATAGAACTGTGCCTCCTTCCGGGCTCCGGTCAGGATTGGCCTGGTATTACCGAGGTGCTCGTTGGGTCCGGCGGGCACACCCATTCGGCCGGGTGCGAACTGATCGCCAATCTCCGCGACGCCTGGAAGAATTACGACGCCGAGGGCGTTAATGCGATTATCGCCAAGATAAAGGACGTTGGATCGGCCGGGAAGGGGTATCCCGACGCGTCCCGATTGAAATGGGAGCTGTTCTACAACGATATACACAAGGGTCATCCGGCGTTTGTGGGATTTGTTGCGGCGTTCATTATGTTCATCGTTGCGATCGCCACCAATCGGCGGTGGGCCCGCAACAGCGCGATGGCGATAATGATTCTTTCGACGCTGGTTATCACCGCCGCGTGGATATTGAGATGGATTGCCGGCGGCGAGGCGTGGTATTTGCCCCCGATGATGAAACAGTACGGCGCGATGTTGTCATCGGCTGTGCTGGCGGCCGTTCTTGCGGTTATTCTCGAGTTGTTCCGGAAGTACAATTACATTGCGCTGGCTGCGGCGTTTTACGGTGCGGTTGTGCTCGTGTGGGTCTACTTTGGGAATATGATCATGGGCCCGGATTCGGTGAACAGCTCCATAAGCGCCGCCAAGGGGATCCTCAAGGACCCTTTGATGATAATTCACGTCTCGGTGATCGTGGTGGGGCACGCACTGGCGGGGATGACGGTGGTTACTTCCGTGGCGTATGTGGGCATTGCGTTTTTCAAGGGTCTTGAGGGCAAGTCGACGAGTTCGGCTCCGGGTTTGTTCGGTCCAGTCGGCAATTCCTCGCTGGCGGTCGTCGATCGATGCAATCTGATATTGGCCCAAATCGCATGCTGGACGCTGATTGTGGGAACTTTGCTGGGTGCGTGGTGGGCCGATTACGCCTGGTCGCGGTGGTGGGGCTGGGACGCCAAGGAAACCTGGGCGTTGATAACGTGTCTTCTCTTCGTCGTGGTGCTCCACGTTCGCTTCGTGTTGCCGTCGAGATACCGCGGTTTGCTGACCGCAGTCTTCTGCATACTCGGAGGTGTTGCGATGTTATTCAACTGGTTCGTGGTGAATTACCTGTTCTCCGGACTGCACTCGTACGGTTGATCCGAGCGTTTCACGAACAGAGCGACATGACCAGCTCCTGGAGTGTTGATTTGGGGTTCTGTCCGGATTTCATGCCGAGATCCGCGGAGATGAGCGACCGCATATCGACTTGGAGTTTGACTTGTCCGCGACGCTTCAGCATCGCCAGAAACGCATTTCTTTGGCTGTAAGGCATACGCAGATTGGGCTTGCCCCCGGCGCCTATTTCCTGTTGGGCCTGCAAAGCGCGACGAAGGTGCCACGCGATGGATCCCAGCGCCTGGAACTCGGCTCCGCGTATTCGCAATGCGCCGTCGAGCGCCCTCAGGGCTCCGGGAGCGTCGCCGGCGGTTATTGCGTTGGTTAGTTCAAACGCTGCAGGCCCAGCCGTTGCGGTGACCACGGCTGCTACGTCCTGCGGAGTGATTGTCTCCCGCTGGCCTATGTAGAGGCAAAGTTTTTCGATTTCAGCGTTTTGTGCGGCGAGGTCTCTTCCGATCCACTGCTCCAGGAGGGCCGCGGACTGGGGATCAATCTTCTTACCGCGTTTGCCCGAGGCCTTCGTCAACCACTGTTGCAGAGAACTGCCGTCAGGCAACTTGCAGCTGAGAATGTCTCCGATTTTCGCGACAGCCTTGGCTAGGCGCGTATTGCCCGGGAACGACGCGACCATCAGGACCAGAGCGGAGGTCTCGCAGGGATTATCGACGTATTCCTCAAGTTTCTGGCGATGCTTCGTTATGAAGGCGTCGGCGTTTCGGATGAGCACAACCCTCGCCGGAGCCAGAAACGGAAGTGTTCGCAGTTCATCCATGACCGGCGCGAGGTCAAGATCATTGGTCCCATCGAAACTCGCCAGGCACGTCTGCGGATCGGCCTGCCCGACTACTTTCGCGATTATCTCGGCGCGATAGTGATCCTGGAGGAATCCGTCGCTACCGGACAGGACGTAGATTGGTTTGAATCCGCCAGAGGCCATAGGCTTTAGGATACCGGACAATTACTCGGTGGGCAACAGGCAGCCGCCTCAGACCCAACCCGCGCAAAAGGCAACTGCATCGAAAACGAAAGTGCTTTCGCCGGGAATTGCCGAGGATCAGCCTGGGAGGTGTTTCGTTCGGTGCACACCAGCGTGATCAGTCCAGCGTAAGGTCGTCATCTTACCTTTGATGAAAGCAAAAAAAAACCGAACATCTTGACGGCGACCGCCTGTATTCACACACGAACGCTGCTACCCATTGCGGTGACTTCCCGGTTCAATGGAATCGGGAAATAGCTGCAGATTTGGGCAGCCTTACACGTCTGGAGGAACAAATGGCTTACATTTGGCTGTCGCGGTATTTCTTCCAGAAAATGAGCACGGCAATCAGGGCGATAAGCGGAATGATCTGCCACAAAGAAAAATAATCGCCAAGACCGCCCAACATGTTCAGATTGGCCATACTTCACGCTCCTACACAAGAACAACGAAACAAATCGTACAAATTCAGCTTTGCAATTAGTGCATATCCTGCATCTTGGGTCAAGAAAAAAAGATGTCTCTTTTCCTCCGGCTGTTTTCTGAATATTTCCGACCTCAGAGGTTGGCGAGTCTCTGGGCCTTGTCGTGAGCGACCAGGGCGTCGATCATTGTGTCGAGATCGCCCGTGATAATTCGATCCAGATTAAAGTTGGCGCCTTCCTGGCCTTCGCCTTTGAGGCGATGATCGGTGCAGCGATTCTGGGGGAAGTTGTATGTTCTTACGCGTTGGCTGCGGTCTCCCGAACCGATCATCGTCTTTCTGGCGGCCGCCTCGTCGGCGAGTTGCTTCTTCTGGTGGTGTTCGTAGACTCGTGTCAGCAGTATTCTCCGGGCTTTTGCACGGTTTTTGTGCTGGCTCTTTTCGTCCCGCATCGACACGGTTATTCCGGTTTCGATGTGCTCGAGTTTTATCGCCGATTCGATCTTGTTAACGCTCTGTCCGCCGGGTCCTCCGGCGCGGCTGACGAATTCGTTAACATCGTTGGCCCAGTCGATCTGGACATCAATTTCCTTCGGTTCAGCCAGGACCGCGACGGTGGCTGCGGATGTGTGCACTCGTCCCTGCGATTCGGTTTTGGGCACTCTCTGAACCCTGTGGCCTCCGCCTTCATAACCGAGGCGGCTCCAGACGCCTTGTCCCTTGATATTCACAACCACTTCGCGAAATCCGCCGATTTCGGTCGCTCTTGCGGTGAGCAGTTCGAACTTCCACCTTCGGCTTTCGGCGTATCGTCGGTACATGCCCAGCAGATCGCCCGCGAACAGCGCCGCTTCATCCCCGCCCGTACCGGCGCGGATTTCTATCAGGATCGAGTCGATCGCACTGTCCTTGCTCATTACGAGCAGGCCCTTGATGTCCTCCATGGCGTCGATTGCCTGGTGTTTCAGACCGTCGAGCTCCGCCGAGGCCAGTTCCTTCAGGTCGCTGTCGGCGTCGGGGTCATCGACAATTCCCTGTGCTTCGTCGCGATCTGCGCAGATCTTCTTGTACTGGCGGTAGGGCGTTACGATTCTCGCCAGACCCGCGTGCTCCTTGGAGATTTCCACGATCCTGGCGGGATTGGTGGCTATTTCGGGATCGTTCATCTGTTCGACCAGTTCGGTGAAGCGGCGGTCCAGTTCATCGAGTTTGTCGACTAATGTGTCCGAATTGGCCATTGCAGGTCCCGGGAGCAGCGTAATGTGTGAGGTTTGGTCGGTGGTGCAGGCGGCTGATTGCGCAAAAACGCCGACGCGCCCTGATGGGTTAAACGTCGGCGTTATAGGGGGTTGGAGAAGCTACTTCTTCTTGAAGTAGTCGCCTCCGAACTTCTTCTGGAATTTTTCGACGCGTCCGGCGGTGTCCACAAACTTCTGTTTGCCCGTGTAGAACGGGTGGCAGTTTGAGCATATATCGGCCTGTACGTCACCACCGGCCGACCAGGTCGTAAAAGTAGCGCCGCAGGCGCATCTTACGTTTATTTCTTTGTATTCCGGATGTATTTCGGCCTTCATCGTGCTACCTCTGAGTATTTTCTAGTGTAGAGAACGAAGCAGTATACCGACAAAACCGGGGCGAATCAAGCGGAAATTCCAGCTAATCGAAGCCTGGGGGCGCTGCGGGCGTGTTGGTTACCGGCCGGGGTTCAGTGCTTCTCGGGTTTGCGATTGGCGTCGTGATACTCACCGACGCTGTCTTTCATCCCCTGCCAGTGTTGTTCAATGATCTTGATAACGTCTTGTCTCTTGTCTGTAGGGGCGTCGGGGTTGAATTCGTACCTTCGTCCGAATATGCGCGTAACGGCTTGATGGGCTCTGACGCGAACTCGCCGGTCTTCATCATCCATCGCTTTCAGCAGCGACGCCATATTGTTGTAATCGTAAAGCCTGCCCAACGCCGAAACCGCCGAGGCTCGCACTTCAGGGGTTTTATCGTTTTCGATGGCGCTGACCAGCGCCGCGGTCATCTGCCTTGTGATGGGTTTTGCATTCGGTACGGCCGCATGGACCGATTCGGCGAGTGCCTGGGCGGCCTGTTCTCTGATTTCCGGTCGCTTGTCCTCCAGGAGGATAATCTTAAGGGCCGGAAGGGATTTGGCTCCTACGGACCCCAGTGCGTGCGTCGCTCGTCTGGCGAGTTTCGATGGGGAGGTCTTCACTTTCTCCACGAGCGCTTCGACATTTCCGTTGATGCGATCTTCCCGGATTGCGATCTCTCCGGAAGACAAGGCCGGTCCGGCCTCACCAGAGGAAAGAATACGCCATATGACCAGGGGCGTTAAGACGACGGCTATACCAATAAGGATGCGAAGCCGCATAGGAATGTAATTCACTTCTTATTGCTCCCGGCGATTCAAGTCGTCATGTTCGAACGATTCGGTGGTCAGGGCATCCAGAAAGTCTGCCTGGCGTCGCTTCTTTGCGGATCGATATGGTACGGGTTCATCATTTTGACCGATCCGCCCACGAATAGAACGTTAATGCCTTCTCTGTGGCGTGCAAATGACGGTATGCTGCTGTTATTCACATTCGGGTAGTCGGACCATATGTCCTGCGGGGCGGCCATCACCCAGTGATAATCCAGCACGAGGATTGCGCCCGGTGTGTCCAGAATGTTGGGCGCCATGGAATTCATTCCGTAGCTGGATACAACTCCGGCTGTCGAGATTGGAATCGGGTCCAACGCTCCGCGTGCGGTCCTGCTCTTGACGTGAGTCAGCAGTTCACCGGTGAGTTTGTCCATGATGGAGTTTCTGTGCCCGGTGGATCCTGACTCTGGTTCGAGCACATATCCGCTCGGAGTGAGGGTGACTTTGACCATGACGTCTTTCATGTCCCAGTCGTTTCCATAGTCCTCCAGGCACAACCAATATGCGCGGGATTGTTCTTCAGACCCGTCCTCGTACTTCTGGCGAGGGAAATGGTCGGCTCGTTCGGTGAGCCACCCGGCGCCTCTGGCCAGGTGGAAATTCTCGTCCGAGAGCTTGGCGACCATCGGTCCCCTTTCCAGGTCCTCGTACCATACCCCTCCTCTATTGTTGTCGACCTTGAACTGGACCAGATCACCCAGCGGCATGCGCTTTTCTTCTTCTTCCTCGCCCTCGGCCAGACGCATGGACAAGAGGTAGGCGTATTCCGGGCAGATCATGGCTGACTTGTCTCCGCCCAAATACTTCGACAGCACGGACTGCCAGACCATCCCGTGTATTTCGTCACGACCTTCCTGAGCCCGGGCAAGTTCGACCGCTTCGGCGATTTTCTTCAGGCGGTTGGAGCATTGTGTGGATCTGGCCACTCCGAATACGCTCCTGAGACTAGGGAACGTCAACATCGCCAGAAGTGCGACAATGCCAATGACAACGAGCAACTCAATCAGCGTGAAGGCGGATCTTTTGTGTCTGCGATCCGAATGCGGAATGCGATGCTCGTATGGATTTGCGCCTACGTCATGTGATTTCATGATATTACTCATAGAAGTCACTCCTATTCATCGGGTAAACAGCCTACATCATATTATATCGGTTTCTTTCGACTCCCGGCAACGGAAAAACCCTTTATCGCATGTCTTGCCTCCAGATGCGATCAGGCGGGTCCATCAGTCTTCCTCGACCCGCCGAGGTTTGGGCTTCCCGGTGACCTCTATGCGCTTTGGAGTGTTCACCACGCCGGGCAGAACGAACAGAACAGACCCGTCATCCAGGCGGGTTGTCCCGCGCAACGCCATTCCGGCGGCGTTTACCGATACTGTTTTTCCCCAGGGTCCGGTTATATGGAATACGGCGTTGCGTATCCCGGTTTGGGGCGGGAGGAAGGTGAATCTGCAATGACCGGCCTGGTTGGCGCCGAGGCCGTAGCAGCCTCTTGATTCGTCGAAGCGGTCTGTATTGACATCGCCCGGGGGTAGGAAATCTCGGCGTCCCATCTGCATTCGAATTCGTCCGGGCCGGATGTATTGCGCCAACGCCTTGTTTCGGTTGACCTGGGGCGAGGCGAACATGTAGTTCCAGCGGGCGACCGGTCCGATGAAATTCGATACGATTCTTTCTTTGTCGGTGTCTCCGTCGTCCCAGGCGGCCTGTTCGTTTAGAAACAGTCCGACCTGACGGATTTCCTTTCCGCCCGCGTTATTGAGTTCGACATTCGTTATCCAGGACCCGTCGGCGTAGATAGTGTGTTCCCATCTGACCTGTCTGATCGCCAGCGACGCCCACTCTCCGGCGCGGGTGGGGAAGTACCACGTGTTGGCTAGTCGCAACCGGAGCTTGTTGTGCTCCAGCACCTCGACGCGTCCGATCTTGCGCGAGCCCATTACCGCAAGGTCTTCTTTGCCTCCGGTTAGTTTCTCTTCGTTCGAACTCAGGCGCAGGACGCTCATATCCGAACCCAATCGCCACAGTCCGTCTCTACTCTGGGACAGGGCGATCGGTTTCTTGCGGCCTGGAGCGGTCAACTCATAATCCAACCCGCTTTTGCGAAGAATGAGCCCCGGGGGAGTCGGTTTGATCGTTCGACGATTGTCTATCAACATTATGTCGTCAAGATTAAACACCACGTCTCCGACCGCATCGGCGAAGGCGATATGGATTTCCCTAACCGAGGCGGTGCTGAAATTCGGGATGTTCGCCAGGCGCTGTATGTCTATCAGAACGTTGTTCCATCCCGGGGTCACCAGCGTCCTGCCGCTGGTCCAACTTCCCCTCTCAGACATCAGCGTGACCTGCAGATCGTCGCGGAGCGCTTCGCTGTATATCGCCATGGTAAGCAGCGTATAGCCCGTGAAGTCGTGTATGTCCGGGCTGGCGAACTTCAGTTTCGCCCCGGGCCCGAGCGTGGCTTCCATTGCTCCGGCTCCGGTGCGGGTGATATTCACGACGAATTTACGACTCCCTCGTTTGTCTGACGGTGCGATCGAGAACTGCTCGACCTGCGAGTGGCCTTTAGGGCCATCCGGGGCGTCTTCGAAATCCACCAGCGACACGAACAACCCCGTTACGGTCTCATCGTATGCTCGAGCCTGCTGGACGGGAAGGGGGTCGGGCGTGTTAAGCGGTTGGGGCGGAGGGGCTTGTTTCGGCGCCGGGCACCCAACCAGGAGCATACAGATTACCGGGATGAGCGACGTTACTCTCATGGTCGGGAGATTATACCCTCTGGGCGCGTCCGGTTGGCGTTTGAGTGTAAAAAAACCGGCCCGGTTCAGGTTTTAACCTGCCCGGGCCGGTGTTGGATACGACTTCAGCGAGACTGTCAGGACTCCGTTTCAGCCGGAGCTACGCCTGCGGTTCTGGCGACCAGCGCCTTTCGCAGACCCATAAGCAGCGGGCTGGCGATGGCGATGGACGAGTAGGTTCCGAACAGCACGCCGGCAAGCAGCGCGAAGCTGAACGGTCGGATGGCGTCTCCACCGGCGACGTACATTATCACGACCACTATCAACGTGGTGGTCGAAGTTAGCAACGTTCGCCCGAGAGTCTGGTTGATCGACGAGTTAAGCGCCATCACCGACACGCTGGCCAGTTTTCCGCGGTTCTCGCGGATACGGTCGAACACGACGATCGTGTCGTTAACCGAGTAACCGATGACCGTCAGGATAGCGGCCACCATCGCCAGGTCGATCTTGAACGAACCGACGCCCAGTATTCCGCCCAGGGTGGTGTCGGCTATCCAGAGCGAGGCGGCAAGGAGACCGACTACAATCACCACGTCGTGTATCAGGCAAACCACCGCCGCCAGACCCCAACGGATGGATCCGAATCGCACCCAGACGTACAGGATGATTGCTATCCAGGACATGATAATCGCGAACCCCGCCGACTGCGCCGCTCCGGACGCGATAGCCGGATCGAAGTTAATCGCCACAACCGCCTCATCTCGTTCGAGGGAGTCGGTCAGCAGGATCGAAAGGTCCTCGTGCACCGCGTCGGGCGCCTGGGCGGGTTGGCCCGCGGCTTGGGAGGCGCGGGCGAAGACCGCGAAGTCTGCAAAGAGGCCTTCACCAGTTCCGCCCAGTGCGACAGCCTTGACGCGGTTCTGGGTCTTCTCGGCAAAACCGGTCTGCATCTGCATGTTTTCGATTCGCTCCTGTAGTTCGCGAACCGTCATTTTCGGAGTCAGCCCTCGCAGCACAATAACCACGCCCTCTGAGAAGTCCTCAAGAGTTCCGGTGTGGGCTGTCGTGCCCCGCGGGCGGACAATCGCATATCCGTCGCTATTGGCTTCCAGTTCCAGTTCCGGGATCATGGCGTTGGCGACTTCGGTGTAACCGTTTGCATTTGCGGCGGATTTCGGCAGGTAACTGATCCGCCGTTTCAGAGACGTTCCGAATTCGTCGGTGGCAATCCCACTGATCTTCGGTAGTGACTGTTCGGTCGTCGTTATCTGATACGAAGTTTCGGGCAGATTCTGGAGTTCGTCCTCAGTTAGTACGTCCTTGTTGTCGTCGGTGTCGAGCAGCTTGAAGAAAGCCTCATTGGCTTGGGGAAGGGCGTTGAATTCCGCGAGGGTTATCTTCCTGTCGTTGTCGTTGTCGCGTCTCTTTATGAACCTGTCGACCTTCTTGTAGTCGTATCTTGTTTCAATTCTAGCCGTCTCAGCCAGCTTGCCATACTCGTCGTAATTCTCGTCGGCAAGTTTCCTGACATTCTCCATGAGGCGTGTTCGTACTAGTTCCGCATTGGGCAGTTTTCCGTCAATTAGTGCGTCATCCTTAAACGTGATAACCGCCTGCGTACCGGCGGAGAATTCGATGCCCAGCAGATCCTTGCCCTGCCCCACCATCGAAGCAATGCCGATTACAACCATCGCCAACGACAAGACCCAGAAGAAGTGCCTCTTGGCCATCCAGTTGATTTTGGGCACGCCGATAACGTGCAGCATGTTCAGCGGTTTGGAGATTATGTTTCTGTCGAGCAGGAGTTGGAATATCCAGCGTGTGACGACCAGTGCGGTGAACATCGAGAACATCACGCCGAACGACAGGGTCACCGCAAAACCGCGCACCTCTTCCGTACCGACCCATCCCAGGATCAGACAGGTTATCAATGTGGTGATGTTTGCGTCAAAGATTGCGCTAAAGGCCCGTTGATAGGCGTTGGCCATAGCTCTTCGAACGGTTGTTCCGCGTTGCTGCTCTTCTCGCAAGCGCTCGAATATGAGAACGTTGGAGTCTACAGCGATACCGATGGTCAGGATGATCCCTGCAATACCGGGGATGGTGAAGACCGCTCCGAGGAGGCTCATCGCCCCCAGGACCAGCACGATGTTGAGCATCAGTGCAATTATCGCCACCACGCCGGCGCTCATGTAGTATACGCACATAAAACCGGCCACTGCGATCATGCCGATAATTCCCGCGCGGATGCCCATATCGCGATTGGCTTCTCCGAAGGTGGGTCCGAAGGAGCTTTCGGCTACCGGTGTTTCGATGAGCTTTGCCGGCAGCGATCCGGCCCGCAGGATTTTGACCAGGCTGTCAACTTCCTCGGAGTTGTACGTGCCCATCGTGATCTGCCCTCGTGAGGAGATCGTAGTCTGGATCACAGGCGCCGAGCAGACTTCGCTGTCCAGAAGAATCGCCATGTGCTCGCCGGTGTTGTCGCGAGTTAAGGTGTGGAGGAATTGGGCTCCGGCTTCGTCCATGCTGAAATCGACCGCGGGCAGGCCCTTATTGTCGTACGATCTGCTGGCGTTGGTGAGAGCCCATCTGTCGGCGTCTCTGCGCTGCAGGAGGGTCTTTCCTCTGAAGTTGCACAGCAGGAGGTATGTTTGCCCGCCGTATTTGGATGTAACCATTGAAGCATATCCGCTCTTACGCTCACCGCGTATTGGGAACCACAGGTAGCGATCGGTTCGCCTGGGCAAGCCCTGCGGTCCTTCCTTGTCGAGCGTGTTGCGAAGGATCTTGACATACTTGTCCCGTTCTGAGGCCGCCATGGGCTCCTGGCCTTCTTTGGGTCGGGCCTCGGGGGACAGCGGAGCTATGCGGAACTCCAGGGCTCCGGCTTTGGTGATCAGGCGTTTCAGGTCGGAAGGGTCTTCGAGTTCCTGACGCATGTCGACCCACTTGGTGTAGGATTTGACAACCTTGTTTATATCGGCGGTTCTTTTGGAATTGTCTTTGTGCTTTTCGATGAATGATGCGATGGAGGTTTCGTATCCCTGCTTCCTGACCTTCAGAGACGCCAGGGCTTTGGGTTTGCCCCTCAGTTTCGCCAGATCGGCTTTCCTGACGTAACCCGACAGGATGCTCCTGAGCACTTGGGTCTCGACGTTGTAACTAAGGACTTTGGCTTCGGCGTCTTCCCAGTCGCTGATCAGCCGCTGCCGATTCGTGTCATCGGCTTTCTGTTTCTTTTCGAAGGTCGACATCAACTTATCGAGCAGTTCGGCGAGTTTCTCGTCGCCGCGAGCGAGTTTCTTGATGCTGTTAGCGAGTTCCTCGGCTGTCGTGCTTTGCTTTTCGAGATTGCGGATGTGGCTTTTTTCGATATTGCTGCTATCGAGGGCCTGGATGGCGAGACGGTAGGTGTCTTTCGCCTTCTGTGTCTTCAGGTCGCCCGCGGGCATGCGGACTTCAAAACGGTTTGACCCGACGGGGCGCCATTCGAGTGTCAGCAGGCCCAGCGGATCTGCGCGATCCTTGAGGATCTTGATCATGTCTTCCGCCAGCGACGCATCGGTCTTAGCGTCTCTGACAGCCTGCACGAGATCGCCTTCAAGGCGTTTGGCGGTCTCCTCGAGAACTTTCTTCTCTTCTTCGTTGGTGGTCTGAGCGATCTTTGCGTTCAGTTCGGCCTGTCTGATCTTAAGGCGATTAACCTCCGCCGCATTGGTGCGGATCTCGAAGGTCAGGCTGTGCCCGCCGCTCAGGTCGATGCCCGGCTTGAGTCCTTTGGTGCACAGGGAATATATGCAAACGGCCACCAGCAGTGACAGAAAAGCAAATTTAAGCGGTAAGTTCTTAGCGTTCATTCACGGATTCTCCTGATTGGAACCGCGTATTGTCTGTGAGTCAGTGTTATCGGTCAAGCGAAAGTTCGACCTTAACCGTGTTTTTCTGTGGTGTTCGGGTCTCGTAGGGCGGTCGGTTCTTGCGTTCCGGTGATTGGGTATAGCCATACTACCACGGTTCTGGGAACGACTTGCGCAGGTTCAGGGTCGGTTGGTCAGTGGTTGAAATGCCTCGTGCCCGTGAAGATCATTGCGAGCCCAAGTTCATCGGCTCGTTCGATCACATCCTGATCTTTCTTCGATCCGCCGGGTTCTATGACGGCGGAGGCTCCTGCTTCGACCGCCCAGTCGAGGCTGTCGGGGAACGGGAAGAAGGCGTCTGAGGCCAGTACGCAACCCTTCATATCGACCACGCCTCCTCCACCGTAGCTCTTTGCGAGCATACCGGCGAGTCTGGCTGAGTTGACGCGGCTCATTTGTCCTGCTCCGGCGCCGAGCAGTGCTTTATCCTTTGCAAGGACGATTGCGTTGGATTTCACGTGCTTGCAGACCAACCAGGCGAACTTCATGTCGGTCATTTCCTGTTCGGTTGGTTGGCGTCTGGTTACGACTTTCCAGTCTTCGTCGTTCAGGCCCAGCAGGTCGCGGTCCTGGACCAGTACGCCTCCAACGACGTATTTCAGGAACTTCTCGTTATTTCTGGTCTGGGCGAGTTCCCCGACCTCCAGCAGGCGGACCTCTGTTCCCCAGCCTTCGCGGGCGCGTATTATCTCTATTGCCTCATCGTCGAATGCAGGGGCGATTATCATTTCGGCGTAGAATCCTCCGGCTCCGGCGGGTTTTCCCCATCGCTTGTAGGTTTCGACTACCGCGGTCGCCAACTCAATCGTGATCGGGCGGTTCACCGCGACGATTCCTCCCATGCATGCGTTGACATCGCCGAAATAGGCCTTGCGGTAGGCTTCCACCAGGTCTTCGTCGATGGCGCATCCGGCGGGGTTGGCGTGCTTGATGATCGCCACCGCGGGCTCCTGGAACTCTTTGACCAGTTCGAGGGCTCCGTTTCCGTCAAAGTAGTTGTTGTACGAAACCTCTTTACCGCCCAGAAGTTTCGCACGTCCGATGCACGGCTCGGTCGCGTCGTCGCCAACGTAGAAGGCGGCGTTCTGGTGGGGGTTCTCACCGTATCGCAGTTCGCACGTTTTGCGATAAGAGAAGCTGATTCGCTCGGGCAGTTCATCCTGCGATTGTCCGACGAGGTACGAAGAGATAGCCGTATCGTAATGGCAGGTGAGCCCGAAGGCCTGACGGGCGAGTTTCCCACGGAGTTCGGAACTGACCTTGCCTGCGTTTGCCCGCATCTCGTCGAGAATCAGATTGTATTGGCTGATGTCGGTTACGACCGAGACGAACTTATGGTTCTTGGCTGCGGCGCGGATAAGCGTCGGGCCGCCGATATCTATCATTTCTATGGCGGATTCAAGCGTGCAGTCATCGGCGGCGACGGCTTGTTCGAACGGATAAAGACTTACGCAGACCAGGTCGACGGGCTCGAGTCCGTACTTTTCGATGTCGGCCTGGTGGTCCGGATCATCGCGAATCGCCAGGATCGCTCCATGCACCTTGGGATGGAGCGTTACGACGCGGTGCCCCAGCATTTCGGGGAAATCCGTCCATTCCTGCACGTAGCGCACTTTGATTCCGGCCGCTTCTATCGCTTTTGCGGTTCCTCCCGAAGAAATAATCTCCACGCCCATATCGGCAAGGGCCTTGGCGAATTCCTGAATTCCGGTCTTGTCGTATACGCTGATAAGTGCGCGTCGAATTGCGATTTCGTCCATTTGGGCCCTTTCCCGGGATCGAATGTTTGTTCTCGTTGGAACTAAGCTCGGTTTCCTATTTCTATTTCTTTCGCAGCATTTCTGCGGTGATGTGCCCCGCGGCGAGGCGTCGTATGCAGTAGAGTTTTCCGTTGCGTGTGGCTCCGTAAATCGCCGGCGCCGACGTATTGGCCGCCAGCAAATCGCCTCGCGGCATCTGGATTGTGTTTTTGACGTCTCCCAGGATTTCGTCGACCAGGAGAATACGGTTCCTGTTGTCCTGCAGGTACACGTTGTTATCCATCGCCGCCAAGACCTTCCGAGCGTCTGATGATGTCCAGCGAAGCTTGCCCGAGACCAGGCCCAGTGCGTGGAAGTCTCCGCCTCGTGCGTACTGGAAAACGCTGACGTCGCTGATCTGCGGTGCGTTGGTCAGGGCTTTCTTGCAGTCGAAGGGCTCCCACAATCGCTGTCCGGTGCTCGGGTCAAATGCATGCAGGCGCCTGTCCACGCATGGGACCAGCAGGTGGTTTTCCGTAGCCAGGATGGGGGCTTCTATTCCGGCGTCGATTTGCCTGGTCCAGACTTTCTTGCGCGCTTCGTAGGTGTTGGCGACCTGGATCTGTCCATCCTCGGAGGCGACGATAACCTTGTCGGCTATGTAGACGGGGGCGACCTTGATTGCGCCTTCAACCGACAGCGTCCAACTATGGATCATTTCGTGCAGGAGGATCGCGTTATACCACCCTCTGGAATCCGGAACGAACAAAAGCCTTCCGTCCGAGCATACGCCCGCGGTCGCCGACGCGCCGAAATTGAATTTGATATTGCGGATTTCATCGCCCGTCTTCCGGTCGATGACCAGCGCGTGGGTCCTGGTGCTGATTATGACGATGTCGTACGGTTTTACTCCGCGGGTCGGGTCGCTCCTGGGTTGGAGAACTTCTTTCCGGGTCGGAGTGGTCCGTGGGATAGTGATGCCGTTGACGTGCACCGGGTCGAAGACTGCGGCGCCCGGTTTGGCTACGTGAACCCACTTGCTCCATTGCAGCGTTCCTCTGGCCGCATCAATTGCGATCAGGCGATTCATGCTGGTCAGGCAGTAGAAGTTCTCGTCGATCACGTATGTTCGGGCGATGCTCTCACCGCCGGACATCAGCCTGAATTTGGCCAGATCGTCGCATCTCCAGTAGTACCTCAGTCCCGCGTCCTGGAGCGTCTTGATGTGCAGGGCGGCCCGTTGGGCTGCGGTTAAGGCTGTACTCGATCGGGATGCGCATCCGACCAGGGCGCCTGAAACGATCAGAACGACTAGTAGTTTTGTCAAACCACGCATGAACTGCTCCTCGAAATCATGGTTGCGGCCTCGCCGCCGCACGTTGCTAGGGTTTCAGCTCGATATAGTCGCCCAGGTCCACGTTGTGGTTCCGTTCGAACTCCTCGAGCCGTTCTATGCGGTCAATGTCGTCGGTAATTCGGTTGGCCAGTTTGAAGATGTAAGGCTTGTTATCAAGCCTGGCTTGCAGGTCGGCAAGCATTTCATCCCAACTGCCTTCGTATAGTTCTCTTTTTAGTACGACCAGAAGCCGCTCTTCGCTGGGCATGGCGTCCACGAACGCCCGAACCATGCTCGTCTTCTGGTCGGAGGGCTTTGTCACGTTCGGACCCTCAGCCCCGTCCGAACCGATCGCGGGCGGATCACACCGGTCCTGACGGCCACTACTCTAGGGCTCATCGGGGGTTTTTGCAATGGTATTGTTGAGTGCATACTACTTCCCCAACTCGCGGCTTCGCTCGGCCGCGGCGCATACCGCTTTGGTCAGGACATCCTGCACGCCCGAGGCCTGCATCACGTTCAACGCCGCCTCGGTCGTTCCACCGGGCGTTGTGACCTGCCTGCGCAGCGTTGCGGGGGGTTTTTGGGTGTGGTGCAGCAACTGTCCGGCGCCTATGCAGGTCTCCACCGCCAGCAGTTCGGCGACCTCCTCGTCGAGCCCTTCGGCGACTCCGGCGGCGGTCATCGCTTCGATAAGATAGAAGAAATACGCCGGTCCGGACCCCGAAACCGCAGTCACCGCGTCCAGCATGGGTTCGTCGACGACCACGGTTCGCCCGCTGGCGGCGAGTATTTTCTGGGTCCACTGTATGTCGTCGGAGGTCGAGCGCGGTCCCGCCGCCAGGGCCGAGACGCCCCAACCGACGAACATCGGCGTGTTGGGCATTACCCGAACGATTCGCCCGCGGCCGCCGAGGATCTTGTCCATGAATTCGGTGGTTACGCCTGCGGCGATTGAGATTACAGTCGTATCGTCGCTGATGACCGGTGCGATTTGCTCCAGAGCCTCTTTCATGACCTGGGGCTTGACCGCCAGCAACACATGTGGACACGCGCCTGGAACGGTGTTGTCCCGCGCGCACATTATGCTGAATTCCATCGCGAGGATTTGCTGGCGTTTGGCGACCGGATCGTAGGCGACAATCTCATTATGCTGCAGACAATCCTCGCGCAGAATACCGCGCAGAATAGCTTCGGCCATATTTCCGGCCCCGATAACACCCAATTGATATTCAATCATGATCTATCTGCTTTCAAAGCGTTTCAGGCTTCTTCCATGAAAGTGTAACGGTAATCTGTCGGCGGTGCGAAAGTCTCTTTGATGGTTCGCGGGCAGAGCCATCGCAGCATGTTGAGCATGCTTCCGGCTTTGTCGTTTGTGCCCGAGGCCCGCGCGCCTCCGAACGGTTGCTGACCGACGACGGCCCCGGTGGGCTTGTCGTTTATGTAGAAGTTGCCCGCCGCGTTGGAAAGGGCCTCGGTCGCCTGGACAATCGCGGTGCGATCGCGCGCGAGAATCGCTCCGGTCAGCGCATATGGCGAGGTCTTGTCGCACAGTTCCAGCGTTTCGGCGAACTGGTCGGCGGGATACACGTAGACCGTAAGGACCGGTCCGAATATCTCCTCGACCATCGTCTTGAAGTCGGGCTTGCCAGCCAGGATCACCGTGGGCTCTATGAAGTATCCCGTAGAATCGTCACATGTTCCGCCGACAAGGATTTCGGCGTCGGTGCTTTGGCGGGCGTATTCGATGTATTCCTTAATGCTCTCGAACGCCGGGCGGTCTATCACCGCGTTAACGAAGTTCGTGAAATCTTCGGGCGTTCCCATCTTCAATTCGCCGATCTGGCGAAGCGCAGTTTCGCGGACCTCGTCCCAGATCGTATCGGGAATGTACGCTCGCGAGGCGGCGGAGCATTTCTGTCCCTGATACTCGAATGCGCCGCGAACCAGCGCTGTGGCGACCTGCTGCGGATCGGCCGACTTGTGGGCGAACACGAAGTCCTTTCCTCCGGTCTCACCGACTACTCTCGGATACGAGCGGTATTTCTCTATATTCTCACCGACGGTTCTCCACATCGACTGGAACACGCCGGTCGAACCGGTGAAGTGTATGCCCGCCAGGTGTTCGCTCGCCAGCGCCGGATCGCCCACCGCGGCGCCCGGACCGGGAACGAAGTTTATCACTCCGGGCGGAATGCCCGCTTCGATGAGCAGTTTCATCAGGAAATACGCCGAATAGACCGCCGACGAAGCCGGTTTCCACAACGCTGCGTTGCCCACCATCGCCGGCGCCGTTGGAAGGTTGCCCGCGATCGACGTGAAGTTGAACGGAGTAACCGCAAACACGAATCCCTCCAACGGACGGTACTCGCTGCGGTTCCACATGCCCGGCGCCGATTCAGGCTGATTGGCGAATATCTGTGTCGCGAAGTAGCAGTTGAAGCGGAAGAAGTCGACCATCTCGCACGCTGAATCGATCTCGGCCTGGAATGCGTTCTTGCTCTGGGAGAGCATAGTCGCGGCGTTGAGAAGATCGCGGTGCGGTCCGGCCAGCAGATCGGCGGCTTTCAGAAAGATCGCCAATCTGTCGTGCCAGTCCATTGCGGCCCATTCTTTGCGCGCCGCCATCGCAGCTTCTATGGCTTGTTCGACCTCGGCTTGCCCGGCCTTGTGATATACGCCCAGCACGTGCTGGTGATCGTGCGGGCATACGCACTGGGCGGTTTGCCCGGTGCGGACTTCCTGTCCGCCGATTATCAGGGGGATGTCGACTTGCCCGGACTTCAGTTCGGCGATCTTCGCCTTGAGGCTCTGTTTTTCGATGCTTCCGGCGCCGTAGGCCTTGATCGGTTCGTTAGAGGGCCTGTCGATCTTGAAGAATGCATTTGGCATGGGTTTTCTTTCTTGGCTTGTGTTGTTCGACCGTCAAATGAGTTCACAGAACCGCCGCAATCCGATTGTCGGGGACGCATACCAGAGGCCGATACTCAGACAAATTCCGATACTGCGTCGAATCGGGATTCGATGCGACTGGCGCGCGCCGCCTCCCGAATTCGCACAAAATAACATTATTCCTGCGAAATCGAAAGCCAAACTGCCGTTGAGGGCATTTTTACGTTGAGGTCTGTTTGCGGGCCTTTGTTCGGGCCAGTTCTATCGCAAGCCGGATCGCCGCTTTCATCGATGACGGATCGGCTTGGTTTTTCGCGGCGATATCGAATGCGGTTCCGTGGTCGGGGCTCGTCCGTATGATCGGAAGGCCCAGTGTCAAATTGACCGCATCCCGCCAGGACAGCAGCTTGACCGGTATCAGGCCCTGATCGTGATACATCGCCACCACCGCGTCGAATTCACCGTCGAGGGCTTTGAGGAATATGGTATCGGCCGGAAGGGGACCTGTGGCGTTGATTCCCGCCTCGTTGGCCAGCAGGACCGCCGGGGATATAATCCGCTGCTCTTCGTCGCCGAACTGCCCGTCTTCTCCGGCGTGCGGGTTGAGTCCGGCGATGCCAAGCCTGGGATTCTCGATTCCGAACCAGTCTCTCAGCGCCTGGTCAGCCAGGTCCATCGGGTTGAACACGCATCCGATCGTAAAGGAGTTGCGTATGTCAAACAGCGACTGATGAATAGTCGCCAGAACCACTTTCAGCTTTGGCGAGACGAACATCATCGCCACGTTTTTGGCTCCGCACCGTTTGGCCAGCAGTTCGGTGTGTCCGGGAAATCTGTGGTGACCGGCGAGTTTCCAGGACGTTTTTGATATCGGCGCCGTCACGAGCGCGTCGATCAGGCCGCGTCGAGCGGCGGATATCGCATCTTCGCAGAACGCCATCGACGCCGCACCGCCCAGCTTGCTCGCCCCGCGAGGCATCGTCGCCGGAACCGAGAATTCATCGTAGTCCAGCACGGTGATTTGGCGGTTGTACGCTCGGATATTCTCATGGTGATCGCGAAAGAACACGAAGTCCGTATCCAGGCGGTCGGCGGTGTAGGACATCTGTTCGGAGAATCCAAAAATGATATAGTCCGCCTGCCTGCGAAGGTCCGGATCGACAAGCGCTTTGATTATGATCTCCGCCCCCACGCCGCAGGGGTCGCCCATCGTTACGCCGATTACTGGTCTGTCGGTTCCCACGGCGATCCGGGCTAGATAAAGCCCGCCTCCCGCAGTTTGTCCAGCGTCACCGTTCCCTGGTCTTGCCCCTGGTCGAGCATTCGCCGAAGAAACGTCACAACGTACTTGCCGATCACGTCGGCCTCAATGTTCACCGTCTCGCCGGCCGACAGCGCCCCGAGCGTTGTGTCGGTAAGGGTGGTCGGTATCAAACCAACGCTGAATCGGTCGGCTGAGATGCTCACAAGCGTAAGTGATACTCCGTCGATCGCCACAGATCCCTTCGGAGCCATCAATGCTGTCAGGTCTCCATCGGCCTGGAGTTCCAGTATGCAGGGCTGGCTTCGGTCAATGCTGCGGACTGAAGCCGTCGCATCGATGTGTCCCTGCACCAGATGCCCGTCGAGCCGGTCGCCCAGCGCCATTGCCCGTTCGAGATTAACTTTCGCCCCCGGGCGAAACGCCCCCAGCGTGGTGCGCTTAAGCGTCTCGGAGATCACGTCGAATTCAGCGGTTTGCCCCGAGCAGTCCGATGCCGTAAGGCACGCGCCGTTGACCGCTACGCTGTCTCCACGAGCCAGTCCGTCAGCCAGCGGGCCCAGATCAATCGCCAACCGAGCGCCGTCGGATGTGTCGCGAACGGCCCGGACAACGCCAACGTGTTGTATTATGCCTGTGAACATATCCCTTCATGCTAGCCTGTGGGCGCCGTTTTCGCCAAACAAAACCGGAGGCTCATCAGATCGCCTGTCGTCGGCGGGTCGGAAACCGCCCGGCAGCATCGAGATTGACGCGCTATTGGCCTCCAAACCGGTCGTTAAGCTATTCATTGGGCGAACATTGCCTATAATAACGCCATAGGCGGCGATGGAACGGTTCTTACTCGGATTGCCCAGTGGTTGGTGTTTGTGATGAGTATTATGCGATGCGGATATCGATTTGCGACGATCTCGTTGGTCCTGGTGATCGGCGTGTGGACCTCGTCGGTTGCGGGCGACGTGCACTTAGAGGGGATGCTCTCGAGCGGTGAAAAATTTGATGGAAAGTTGCTCAGAGATGATGGGCAGCGTCTGATTGTGAAGGGCAAGAAGCGAACGTTCACCTTCATGGGCGTCAATGTTGTCGAGTGTACGGTTCGAGTGACCGACGCGAAGATTCCTCGCGATGTCGAGGGGCTGCCTCTGAGCGGAAGGGCGAAGTTCCTGTTGCTGAAAGGGCATCGTTTCCTGGCCGAAGTGATGTTCCTCTGTTCGCTGGGCAGAACCGCCGAGCGGGGCGAATCCGGTGGGCTGACTCTGGCGTTGTGGGCGATGGAGCGTGCTCCGTTTGAGAAACTTGTCACCGGTCGGCAGGTGAGAGCTATCGAGAAGATCTACGCCGACTCTCGCTACAAACTCCCCCCTCGTCTGGGCGGTCCGGATACGAAGACCTGGAGTCCGCGTCGATATCGGTTGCCTTCGCCCCAGTCCGTCGCCGATGTTCTAAGCAGGGCTGACGCCTGGGGCAAGGGCATGAAGCGGATCGCACCCGACACCCACCGGATCGAAACCGAGCACTTTATTATCTACTCGGCATGGAGCAAGTCCGACGACGCTAAACTCAGAGGCATTTACGAGAAATTGTACGTCGCGCTGTGTAAGCAATTCGATATCCCCCCGACGGATAACATATGGATCGGCAAGTTGCCCGTGTTCGCCTTCTGGAAGAAGAAGGACTTTACGGACTTTGGCGTGAAAGTGGTTGAGGTCTCTCCCAGGATGGCTCGAGAGTCCAGCGGATATGCGGGTTATCGAGGGCGGCTTCAATACGTCATTCTCGGACCGGTCCTGATGAAAGGCATGACCAAAGCCGACGCTCGCACATGGTTCTACGAACTGCTGGTTCACGAATCCACACACGCTTTCATGTTGCGGTATATCAACCCCGGACGCGTGGTTAACTGGTTGAACGAGGGCATCGCCGAGATGATTTCGGCTGCGCTTGTGCCCAAAGGCAGCGCGTCGCGCAAGCTCCGAAAGGCCCATGCGGCTGTCAAACAGGGCAAAGGGTCGGAGTTTCTGCCCATGTTCACGGCGCGGAATATTCCTATGGGCTCGGAATCATACGGTGCGGCGCAGAGCTTGGCGCGATTTCTACTGCTCAAGGGGAGGAAGAAGTTCATCCAGCTTGTGTACGAACTCAAAGGCGGATCAGACAGCGAAACGGCGCTCGGAAAAGTCTACGAACTAACGCACGAGGAACTGTTGAATCAGTGGATAAGGAAGAATCGCTGATATGTTGCGGTTATGCGGATATCCGTATTTGCACGGTGCCTGACGGCGCTGCGACCTCATAGGAAAAGAGACATGGACAAGAGATTCTTAATCGGGCTGCTCTGTGCAGCGGGCTTGTTCCTGGGGTTCGACCGACTATATGCGGCCGATGCGCGGGAGAAGACTTTTGCGATCGTTACCGACAAGACGTTAGTGGCGTGGGTGCGTCTGGCGAACACCAAACAGCGGGGCGGAAGCGTCGTTACAATGATCGACAACGCTGAACGGTTCGATGGTGTCGTGTTTGGGGAGGTCGCACCGGGTAAATGGATGGGCGGCAGCGACTTCTTCCGACGCACATCGAGGGATCAGAAAACCTGGCCCGCAGAACCGGTTGGCGGCGGGGCGTTCGTTCAGATGGCGATTACTTATCGCGGTAATGAAGTCACCATCCGCCGCAACGCAAAGCGATACGCCCAATACAAGATTAACGCCCCGCAGTCCTTTAAGCCCGGATGCAAAGTTCTGATCGGCTTGCGCTATATCGGAGCTCAGGGCGAGGTCGGGTTCCTGGCGGGGGAGATAGACGATGTTCGGATTTACGATCGCCCATTGACAGGCGAGCAACTTGCCGCACTCAAGCCCAATCGCGACGACGGGCACAAAGCGATTGCAAAACCGATCGCCTGGTGGACGTTTGAAGACGGTTCGCCCGATTACGCGGGCAAACTCTTCGGACCGGCCAGGCTGGTCGGAAACGCTCGAATCGCTGACGGCAAGCTCATCCTGGACGGTAGGGACAGCTATGTGATTGCCTCCAAACCACCGCCTCCGTTCAAGCCCGCGATCCAGTCGATGTTCTACAAAGCCCAACATCCCGAAACGGGCAATATGTGGGATACGTGGTTGTACCTGCATGACGGGACGCACCACCTTTACTATCTAGCGAACAAGGGCAGGGGCTGGAACAATATTTCGATGGCCTCCAGCAAAGACGGTGTTCACTGGTTGGAGATCGGACGGATCCTGTCGAAAGGACCGGGCGTTAAATGGATGGGCACCGGTTCGACCTGGAAGTCGCCAAACTACAAGACCGACGGTAAGTTCTTCATGAACTTCTCGGAATGGAAAGGTCCCCGCCAGACGATTTTTTTCGCCGAGTCGACGGATCTGGTGCACTGGAAACGGCTGGGCGATGAGTTTGAGTTCAAGCAGGATGAGCGATGGTATAAGCCCAGAGGCCGATGGGACTGCATATGGACCATCGCCCGCCCGGGCGGGGGGCTCTACGGTTACTGGACCGCCACGCCGAAGGAGGAAACCGGCGGGCGGTTTGGTTTCGGCGAGACGCTCGACGGTGTCCGATGGAAAGCGCTCAAGCCGCCGAAAGTACACGGTGTCGGCGGGGGAGAGGTTGGCGCGGTTGAGAAGATCGGCGCGAAGTATTACATGATGTTCGGGAATCACGGGCGGATGGTTACATTGACCGCCGACAAGCCCGAAGGACCATTCCACGCCGCCAAGAAGAACATGAGCTTCCTGTCGGGGCACACGTACTTCTCGCGTTTCTTCCGCACGCCGAGCGGAGTGCTGGGGAATCATCACTCAATCGCCCGCAACCGCCGGGTGTCTTTCGCACCGCTGAAAACAGCGGTTGTAGACAAGGAAGGCGTGATGCGATTGGGCTGGTGGAAGGGCAACGAGAAGATGAAGCACAAGCGGATCACCGTTAAACCGCCTGCGGTTGTCAAGGGCGGCGGGACTGCTGCGGTCATGCTCGATAACGTGTTCGATTCGAAGGTCGGGGTGATCCTGGAAGGGGCGATTCGCCTGCCGGGCGAGGACTCCTCGCCGCGGCGGGGCGTTTATGTCGAGTGGGGAAAGGGCAAGGGTTCGGCGATCCTGTTGGATGCGGCGGGGCGGGCTGAACTGGGACCAATGAATGCTGACGGATCGGGTTTCAAAGCTGAGAAGAAAGTCGACAGGCAGATGACGTTCGCAAACCCCGCGAGATTCCGCCTGCTTCTAAAGGGCTCTCTACTGGAATTCTACCTGAACGACATCCTGATCGAATGCTTCAGTCTTCCGGGCGAAGCGACAGGGCGGATCGGACTGATCTGTGAAGGCAAGACCGACGCTTTTGCAGACTTGAAAGCCTGGCGATAGAGATATGTTGCAGCTGCGGGCTCATATCCGTCGTCCTGTGACATACCAGAAGTTTGCAGACGCCTTTCCAGGCGAACCCATTCACAGTCAATACGATATGGTAATGAAGAGAGCGGTGAATGCAGGGCGATTCTTCAGCAGGCAATAACGCAGGCTCCGCCAAAAGTGTGAACCATTTGTGACATTCGCATCGGCCGGATTGCCCGGGGGTGGAGAACGTGACGATATCGCCAACGTGCTGTGTGTTTAGCGAATGGAATGTTGCTTTTTGGGCTCTTGCGCGGTAAGCAAGGCGTTTGAGAATCAGGCAATCGAACGAGGTATGATATGCGCGTCGCACTTATCGGTCCGCCCCAGTCGGGCAAGAGCACACTGTTCCAGGCCATCGCAGCCGGGTCGGGGTCCGGAATGGACATGTCTCGTCCGGACCAACCTCACCTTGCGACGGTTAAAGTTCCTGATGAACGCTTGTACTGGCTGGCCGAGCAGTTTAATCCCAAGAAGACTACTCCGGCGGAATTGGCGTTCCTGGACTTGCCCGGGTTCGACCTCACCGGAGACGCCGGACGCCAGCGCGCCAAGATTCACTGGGCGGCGATGCGGCAGAGCGAAATGCTGGTTTTCGTGGTCCGGGCGTTCGAGAACGATGCGGTGGCGACTTATCGAGATCGAGTGGACCCGGCGGCCGATGTGGAGGAACTGCTGACGGAGATGCTATTCGCCGATCTCGAGCAGGTGACCAATCGGATCGCGAAACTGGAAGCCTCGCTCAAGAAGCCGGTTGGCAACAAAGACGAGATCAAGCGTGAAATGGAGTTGATGGCCAGACTGGTCGAAACGCTGGAGGACGAGAGGCCTATCAGCGATGCGATTGCAACAGAGGCTGAGATCAAGATGACCGCGAGCTTCGCATTTCTGTCTCAGAAGCCCGTACTGATAGTCGTAAACTGCAGTGAGGACGCGCTGGCGAGCGACAATCCCGAGGAATTCGCCGGTCGCCCGTGCCTCTATCTCTCAGCGCAGATAGAAGAGGAAATCGCCGAACTTCCCGCCGAAGACCGCGGGGAGTTCCTGGCGGACCTCGGATTGGATTCGACAGCGGGCGATCGGCTGATCAGCGCCTGCTATCAGGGCGTGGACCTGATCAGCTTCCTTACAACAGGCGAAGACGAATGCCGCGCCTGGACCATTCCGGCGGGCACAACGGCCGTTGATGCGGCCGGAGAGATTCACAGCGATATCGCCCGAGGATTCATCCGGGCTGAGACGGTGGCGTTTGATGACTACGAGACCGCCGGAGACATGAAGGGCGCCAAGGCGGCCGGGAAGGTCCGCCTGGAGGGTAAGGCCTATGTCGTCCAGGACGGGGACATCATAAACTATCGATTCAATGTGTAGGCATGCCACAGACCCCTAACCTCATAAAACCCAGACGCCGCTGGTGGCAAAGGCTTTGCAGAGCATTTGCAGTGTTGGGTATGATCCTGGCGGTGGCGTATGTAAGCCTGCCGTGGTGGGCTCCGACGGATCTCATTCGGCGACATCTTATCAATCAGATGTCGAGCCAGTTGGGTCTGGACGTTCAGATCGGCGACATATCCATGAGTTGGGACGAGGGGATCGAATTGCGCGACATCCGGATCGCATCTCCAAAGGGTTTTTCGTCCGGGGCCGGAAGCACCATGCTTAGCGCCGCGGTGATACGCGCCGAACTGTCTCCGATCAACTTCTTCTGGCGGAGACGCATAACCTGGATGGAAATCGATCGCCCGGTCCTGAATGTAGAGGTCGACGCCAAGGGCAACGTGAACGCAAGCGTGCTGAGTCGCCTGAAGTTCGACGCCAAAACAGATCGTACTTCGATAAAGGAGGCGGTGGTCAATATCCTGCTGCCCAAGCATCGCCAGCGGCTGGTTGTGGGCGTGCAGGACATGCAGGTTATCGCCGGGCGCACCAAACACATCGGGCGGATCACAATGTCCGCCGAGCTGCGACAAGACGAGTCAATGGCGCCGGTGGCGTTGTCTATAGACACCGTTCAGGACGCCACGCCGGTGTCGGCGACGGCGTTCTTTAACTTTGCGCACGTTGATATGGCCCAGCTTAACCTTGTTGAAATACTGGGCTTACCGCTGAGGAAGCTCTCGGGGCGGTGCAGCGGATCTCTGAATCTACAGGCAAATGATGATGGTGAGATTGATCATGTTCGCTTCAATCTGACGGTGCGCAAACTGGACCTCCAGCCGTTGGACACCAGGATCAAGCTGCCGGTTATCCCCAAGGCGGGTTTTCGCGTGTCGGCCAGTTACGACTTGGTCGACGGATGCGTCAAACTCCAGCCGTTCAGCGTACTTCTGCCCGGGTTGGACATGTCCGGGACCGGGACGCTGTTTCCAGAAGCGTTGGCGGGAAAGTGGCAGGGCATAAGGCGCCTGGAGATGGACGGTGAGATTGACCCGACGCAGTTGGCGGCTATGCTGACGGGCACTAATAAGTTGCCCGCAGACCTCGGTGTCTCCGGGCCGCTTCGTATCGAGATGAAGCTCGACCACAAAGACAAGGAAAACGTCCTGGAGTTTTCCGGTACGCTGGACGGTACGTCGGCGGAGTTCAAACACGGTGACAGGACGATCAAACCGCCTAAACGAAAGTTCCGAGCGGAGTTGCAGACAACGCTGGATGAGCGAACGTTCGGGCTGAACGTAAGCAACTGGCGGGTGTGGTTGGGAGATAACGCATTCACCGGTAAGGGGACGGTGCGTGACGTGCGAAAGTTGTTTGACTCCGGGCCGGACGGTCCGCCGGCGGCTTGGGATGTGTTGGCTAATTGGCAATGGGACGGGCACGCCGAATTGCGGGATCTGGATTCTCTGCGCAGTTTGGCTCCGCAAATCGAGAGGGCGTTGGACGGCGTGGAACTCTCAGGGCGGGCGGTCGGGGAGATTTCGGTGGACAGCCGGGAAGGTCTCATCGCCCAGGGCTACCTGAATCTGCCCAAAGGGACCGCCCTCAGCAGAGCCGGTCGTGTTCTGAAGAATGCTGACCAGGCGGTGAGATTGGCCGGTCGGGCTTCGGCGAACCGCAAATCCGCCGGTCTCGATGACGTGGAGCTCCGCCTGACTGTCGGCAAGGGGAGGATCGTGCTTGACCGCGGACGTGTCCGGTTCCTGGGAGCCGATCCCAAGACCAGGACCAGCGCGCAGGTGGATATAAGCGGGGATTTTGAGACTGCCCGTGTCGAGCACATACTGACCGGTCTGCAACCGGGCGGAATTCCGGATGTTAAGATTCGAGGTTCAATGAACGGCAAGTACGTGATTCGCCTGTCGCCCGAGGCGCATCGACTGCATCTGGCGGTCAGCGACACCGACGCCCTTGAATTTCAGGTCGGTAAGATCTTCACCAAACCGTCCGGCGTGAAGGCCGCCGCGAGCCTGGACTTCATTTCCGACCATCAGATGCCCAAGGGGCTGCGGAATACCGTGAGGTGTTCGTGGCGGGAGCAGTACGCCGATATTCGTGCTCAGGTGAGCTTTGTTTCGGGCGATGCGGGCCCTGAGGCCGCCGGTTCCTTCCGGGCTGACATTCGTGATGCACGCTGGTTAGCGCGATCCTTACCGGCTGTCGCAGAGGCCCTTGGTCCCGGGAAGCTGACAGGGGCGATGGGTCTTGAAGCCAGTTGCGATTGGAGCCCTGGGAGCCTGCAAGGCGAAGTTAACTTCGACGCCGACGCTCTGGGGTATGAATCCGGGGGTCGTATTGGTCGGAGGAAGCAGGCGGGCGTACCGCTTCAGATCCGCCTGGCTGGAGCGTTGTCGACAAGCGACGATACTCGCCTGTCGGCGAGCCTTAGAGACATCAAGATTGTCTTTGGCGATAGTCGCGTGAAGCTCGTGGGCGAAGCCGATCTTGTCGCCAAAACACCGAAGATCGTATCTGTTGGTTCGTGGCCTGAAGTCATGCCCCGTTGCCTGCTGATACTTGAAGGGCGGCTGGCGGTCGATGAGACCCTGACCGACCTGGTTCCGGAGCTTCGCAGTGAGGTCAAGCGGTTGGGGCTGGGCGGATATGGCGATTTCACAGCGTCTCTGGGCGCTACGGACAGCGGGGTGGGGCTTAAGCTGCATATCGACGCCGACAATGCGTCATTTGGCTTCGGGCGCGAGTTTGTCAAGTCTGCGGGTTTGTCCTCCGGAGCGACTGTTCGAGTGGATATCCCTGCTGATCTGTCGAAGTTCCGGGTCAGTGATCTGCAGGCCCATGTCGGCGACCTGCACATGCTAGCCGGGGGCTCGGCGAGGCCCGTTCGCGTGGGCGGTCAGTGGCGTCTGAATCCTGACAAACTGCACATTACGGCCTGGACGCGTCGAGCCCAGACACTATCCCAAATCGCGCCCCGCCTGAAACCCTATAAGATATCCGGGGATGCGATTGTGGAGGCCGAGTGGGTCGGCGGTCTGGATGGCCGCGCTCCGTACGTGTCTTTCCATAGCGAATCGCTGGGCGGAGTCTGGCGGGGCAAGAATGTGAGCATTAACGGTGATCTGCTTGTCAATAACATCACTCGCGATGCGCGCGGTCGATGGATCGCTCAAGGAATTCGCACCAGGAATCTCCAGATGCGGGCCGGTAAGAATAATGTGTGGTTGCTGGCGGATCTTAAAGGCCTGGACACTTCTCCTTCAGGCTCCTTCACCGTGCTTGGACGACACATAGACACGCGCGACCTCCGCCAATGGTTCGCAGATCGGGGTCCGACCACGCGTCCTGCGGCGCAGCCGGCGACCGGACCGGCGGATCTGGCGACTGGAGATGCTTCCAAGAAGTCCGACCCCCACGCTAAGATCAGGCGGAGCGCCGAGAACTTTATTGCTTCGGCGCTTCCGGTGATCCGCGCCAGCGATGTGAAAGGTTCGGTGAAGATAGCTCACCTGCGCCTGTGGGATGGGCAGATTTCGCAATACTACGATCTCCGCGATATGAAACTTGACGCGTCGATCAATCACGGGCTTATCGAATCGACCTACGCCTGCGGGCTGAACGCCGGATCGGTCCGCGGTGGCGTGAAAATCAATCTCAAAAACGATCCGCCCGAGGGTGAGGAAGTTACGGCCGATATATGGCAGGACGTTCGCGATGTTGCAGCCCGCGAGAATATCCAGCCGCAACTGGCGTTGTTCTTCCCGGGCAACACGGTTTACGGTCAGTTCAACCGTCGCCAGGATGTCAAGCTGTCGCTGAGGGATCTTGTCGCCAGTTCGCTCGATCCGAGTATGTCCGTTTATCCGGTTGGGACCGCCAAGACCGTTACAATCGACGGGATGACCCAGGGGCGGGCGGCTCCGACGTTTGTCACCGCGCTGTTTCCCGGACTGAACATGACCAGTTATCGGTATCTTAAGATGACGGCGTTTTCAGAGTTGCAGGCCGATGGGGGAGCCTACAGCGACATGATATTCAGCGGTAAGACGTATGACATGTATATCGAAGGCACAACCGGCGCCGACAAGATCGGACGGTATGAGATTGGTCTGATTCTCCTTGGCACGCCTCAGACGCCCGAATGGAACCACATTTGGCGTCAGGGTCGTCTGCCGATTCTGAAATTCAAAGCTCGCATAGAAGACGGTAAGATGCACGATGTTGAGGTAAGCTACCCCTGGCCGAACGAGTCGCTCGGTGTGATATTCGTAAAGAACAACATACTTTACAGGGCTTTTCTGGCTACACAGGGCAAGTAGCGTATCCCGTCCCGAGGTAACTGTCGATGGTTGGTCCCAAGCAAACAGAAACGCAGTCGTGGAGGGTTCCGGCGGTTTCCCTGTTGCGGGGCGGAAGGCGATGGATCACGTTTGGTCTGGTGGCCGCGACGCTTGCAGTGTTTGCGTCGATCAATGCGTTCTGGCAGTTCCTGTCGACGGGGCAATGGATCAACTACAGTCCCGAAGCGTTTCGTCGCGATTTGGCTGTTCCTCTGGGGCAAATGCTTCTTTCTCCTTTGAGCATATTCAACTACCCGTGGATGACGCTGGTTACCGGGTTCATTCTGGCGGTGGTGATATTTGTCCCGATACTTGTGGCGGTGTTGCATCGTCTGTGGTTGGCGATGGTGTTTGTGGTTATCGTCGCTGTGCTGGGGCATGCTCCGGTTCTGGCAGGTGCGCTGGTTATTGGATGCGTGCTGACGTCCAGAACTCCATTGCGGTCGGATACTCCGTTTCTGGCGGTGTTGCTTGGTCTGGTTCCGGTGGCGGTGTACTTGTATCTGTTCGGACTGTCGCTGGTCTCCGAAGCCGCCGTCTTGCCTCTACAGCGAGGAGTGGCTGGCGCTCCATTTCTCATAGCGCTTCTGAGCGCATCGTTAGTCTGCGGGTTCGCCTTGTCTGTGGCGCGCGTGTCCGGATACCGTCAGTGGGTGATCTGGCCGGTTATCATGATCCTGATGTCGGGTCCGATGACCGTATTCTACTTTGGCGTGGGAACCGATGAACTGGAGTATTCGCTGATCACCAGCCGCCTGGCTCCCGGCGACTCGATCTACAAGACGCAATCCCTGGCGAATATGCGGAGAGATGAGGATTCGGGCGGTCTTACGGGCGAAGGTCTGTTCAATGCAGTTACCGGTTCACTCAAGACACGGCGGGTGAAACTCATAGGCGCCTGCCGGGAGTTCGTCGCCCGTTATCCTGATTCGCAGCGAGCCCCGGCGGTGTTGTGGGTCGCTGCGCAGTGTCACAGTCTCAGGATCTCCAGGCCTGCGCTCAGGGACGGTCGTGTCATGTATTATGCTTCGCACCTGTCGAACGCGTCGCGGGGAACATGGGAGAAACTCGTAAATGAATATCGCAAGTCGAGGCAGGCGGCCCTTGCCCACTGGCGTCTGGGGCAACTGGCCTTGCGGGAAGCGGGGCGCAAGGTCTTGAGCGACGAGGTTATCTCAGAACATCTGGTTCAAGCCGACAAGCACCTTGCCTGGGCGGAGAAGCGGTTGGCGACGATAGTCGCAGAGTCCGATGAAGCTGACGACCGGTCGATCGACCGAGTCTTCTTGCCCGTTCCGTTGCTTCCTACTCGCGGATGCTACCGTCAGGCGCTGGTTGAAGTGCAGCGACTGCGATGGTTGATAGTCGCCAACAGCGTGGTTGAAACGTGGGAGAAGGCTCTGGCCGATGGCAAGGCCGACGCCCGCCTGAAAGCGAAGAAGCTCTTGACCGCGTTATCGGACTACTTGCAGATCGATGCTAACGGTTTACCTCCAGCGGATTATCGCAAATCTCTGGCGACGCTGATTGAGAAGTTCGAGGGGACTAATCTTGGCGACAATCTTACGCTGGCCTGGGCCAGTGCGCCGGCGGATCCGGATGACGCTCAGTACGATCCGGCCCGCGTTCCGTACGATCGAGCCCGCGCTCTGATCCCCCTGGCGGAGGTTCGCCCGCCTACTGATGCGGCAATTCAGGCGAGTTTTGAACTGGGCATCCTGGCTTCTGGGACTGCAGGAGCCGCCGCCCTAGGCCTGGTCGAGAATCTTCGCAAACCGGAAGAATACTTTAAACTGGTAATAGCGGCGCCGGATAACCCGTGGAAACCGCTGGCCCGGGAACGATTGGCGTGGTTGGAGGCCCAACAGAAAGAGACTACGCCATAAGCAGTTGCGATCGTTTGGATCGTCCGGGGTCTCGATATCCTACAAAACGTCTTGACTATGGGCGACGGCGGGCCTATGATTCCGCCGATGGATTGACGGTCCGCCACGGTGCGGACCGTTGTTGTTTCGGTCGATCCAGCTTATCGAGACTACAGAACAGGAGCTACGAACGTGGGATATAACTGCGTAGTGTGCATAAAACAGGTGCCCGACACAAAGCGCATCACCGGCGATGCGATGCAGGAAGACGGTACGGTCAATCGGGCCGCTCTTCCGGCGGTTTTCAATCCGGAGGACCTCAACGCTCTGGAACAGGCGCTGGCCATCCGTGACGAACACGGAGGGACGGTTACTGTGATTGCGATGGGGCTGCCTGCGGCGTGCGAAGTGCTGCGAGAGGCTTTGTGCTGTGGGGCGGACCGTGCGATCCTCATAACCGACCGACGCGCGGCGGCTTCGGATACTCTGGCGACCTCCTATATCTTGTCGTGTGCGATTAACAAGCTGAGTCCTGACATTGTGTTGTGCGGACGACAGGCGATCGATGGCGACACCGCCCAGGTCGGTCCGCAACTGGCTGAGAAGCTCTCGATGCCGGTTATTACATATCTTGAGAAGCTCGACGCTCTCGAAGGCGATACGATCACCGTGGAACGCAACGTCGGAAACGGTTTCGAGATCGTCAAGGCGAAACTGCCCGTGCTGGTTACCGTGATGGACACAGCCAACACGCCGCGCCCCCAGGCCGCAAAGCGCGTCATGAAATTCAAGAAGGCCCGAAGCCGTGCTGAAATCGAGAAGGTCGCCGAGCATCTCCTGATGGGCGACTACGAAGATTACACCGCAGAACTTCAGGCCAGCGAGGTCGAAAAGCACTGCGCCGCGCTCGATGCAAAGGGTTTGCTGATTGAGCAGTGGGACCTGGATTTTCTTGAATCCGACCTGCAATGGTGCGGAAGAAACGGAAGCCCGACAAAGGTGCATCGCATTCAATCAGTCGTTTTGAAGGGCGGCGAATACAAAGAATACGCCCCTGACGACAGCAGCATTAACGAGATGGTTGCTTCACTTATTAAGGACCATACGATCGGTTGATTCGTTGTCCGGTTAAATAACAGGCGAAGAAAATATGATAGAAGTAAATCGACAAGGCGAAGTATGGGTGTTCGCTGAGGCCGAAGCCGGCAAACTGTCGGACGTGCCGCTGGAACTGTTGAGCAAGGGACGCCAGCTTGCCGACGAACTGTCGGTCCCGCTGGGAGCAGTTCTGCTCGGAGGCGACCAAATCGCAGACCTGACAGGCGGGCTGATCGCCCGCGGCGCCGACAAGGTCTACGTGGTCTCCGATGCGAAGCTCGATCACTACCAGACCACGCCTTACACAAAGGTGATCTGCGACCTGATCGAAGAGTACAAACCGCAGATCATGATGTACGGCGCCACGCCGATCGGACGGGACCTGGCTCCCACGGTCGCCAGCGCGGCCAAGTGCGGACTGACCGCCGACTGTACTGATCTTCAGATAGGCGACCACAAACCGCCCGGATCCGACACGGTTCACGAAAACCTGCTGTTCCAGATCCGCCCGGCATTCGGCGGGAACATCATCGCCACGATCGTCAACTATGACCGCTGGCCTCAGATGGCGACCGTTCGCGAAGGCGTGATGGTTATGCCCGAGGCCGACGAGTCGCGCAGCGGAGAAGTTATCTCCCGCCAGGCGAATCTGGACGACGTCGAACTTCCGCTGGAGATCATCGAGTCAGTGCGGCGTGAGAAGAAGGTCAACCTGAAAGGCGCTCGCATTATCGTCGCCGGCGGGGCGGGTGTCGGAAGCAAGGATAACTTCCAACAGATCCACGAACTTGCCCGCTGCCTGGGAGCTGAAATCGGCGGGTCCCGCGCTGCGGTCGATCTGGGATACGTCGGACACGATCACCAGGTCGGGCAGACCGGAACTACAGTTCGCCCGGCGCTCTATATAGCCTGCGGAATCTCCGGGGCGGTCCAGCACTGCGCCGGTATGCAGGAAGCGGGCAAGATACTGGCGATCAATAACGATCCTGACGCACCGATCTTCCAGGTCGCCCACATGGGCATAGTAGGCGACATGAACATTGTCATCCCCAAACTCATAAAGGCCATCCGAAGCGGCGCCCAATAACACCCGATCGCATCGGACCAAGGATTGAACCATGGCTAATTTCTATAGCGATAACGAAGACATCAAGTTCCTTTTTGGGCACATGGACATCGCCCGAACCGCTGGAATCATGGAAGAGGACTTCCGATTCCACGCGGAATTCGACTACGCTCCGGAGAACTCCGAAGACGCCGTCGATAACTACAATCGCATCCTCGAAACAGTCGGGCAAATCGCTGCTGAAGAGGTCGCCCCGACCGCCGAAGACACCGATATCGTAGGGAATGTGCTCAATGACGACGGTTCGGTGACTTACGCGCCGGGCATCGCCAACGCCCTGATGAGGCTCTCGCAGGCCGATATGATGGGCTTCACGCTCCCGTATCGGTTCGGAGGCATAAACTGCCCCAATCTCGTATACACGATGAGCAACGAAATCATCAGCCGCGCCGATGCGGCGCTGATGAACATCTACGGGCTCCAGGGAATCGCCGAGACGATAAATGCATTCGCCTCGGAGGAAATCAAGCAGCAGTATCTGCATGGCATGTCGGCCGGATGGACCGGCGCGATGGTGCTGACCGAGCCCGACGCCGGCAGCGACCTGCAGGCGGTCAAGACCCGCGCTTACCAGGACGATGAAGGCAATTGGTTTGTCCACGGCGTCAAGAGATTCATCACCAACGGGTGTGGAGAGGTGCTCCTGGTGCTGGCTCGCACCGAACCGGATATCTCCGACGGACGCGGCCTGAGCCTGCTGGTTGTCGACCGCGGACCGACCGTGAAGATCCGGCGCCTGGAACACAAACTGGGCATCAACGGCAGCCCGACCTGCGAGATATTCTTTGATAATTCGCCCGCACAGCTTATTGGCGACCGCCAGCGAGGCCTGATCACCTACGTTATGAGTCTGATGAACGGAGCCCGCGTCGGCATCGCTGCGCAGTCTCTGGGTATCGGAGAAGCCGCCTACCGGGCCGCACGCGAATACGGTCACTCCCGCAAGCAGTTCGGTACGCCCATCGACACCTTCCCCGCGGTCAGGGAGTTGCTGGTGAACATGCAGCTCGACATCCAGGCCGCCAGAACGCTTACCTACCACGCCAGTTTCTGCGTTGATATCGAGAACGGAGCCCTGAGAGGTCTTGAATCCGAAGCCGCCCAGACCGATAAGGACCTGCGAAAGAACTTCAAGCAGCAGGCCCGCAAGATCGGACGTTACAACAAAGTGCTTACTCCCATGAGCAAGTACTACGCCTCGGAGATGTCGATGCGTGTCTCGAACGATTCGATTGCAGTGCTGGGCGGAAGCGGATACATGAAGGACTACGCCTGCGAGCGATACCTCCGCGACAGCCGCATCACCACGATCTACGAAGGCACGAGCCAGTTGCAGGTGTTGGCTGCGGTCGCCGGTGTGACCAGTGGTACGGCCAAGACCATCATCGATGACCTTCTCGATCGCACGTGGTCTGGCGAAATCCAGCCGCTGATCGATCAGATCCGCCAGGGCGCCGAACTGCTTGACGAGTGCGTTACGTTCGTCAAGGACCAGCCCGGAGCCACCCATCGCGACCTGTACGCTCGAAAACTGGTGGATATGGCGCTGTACCTGATTGTCGGCGTACTGTTCTGCGACCAGGCCTCGGCAAGCGAAACCAAGCACGCCGTCGCCAGACGATGGCTCGCTTGGCGCATGCCCGAAATCCGCATGGACGCCGAGATGATTCGTTCAGGCGACACGCAGATTGTCGAGGAATTCGAGATCCTCGCCGGGCCCGTTCCGGTTGTCGAGTGATGACCGGTGTGGGGGCGACTTTCATTTTGTCCGGGATTGTCTTACACTCATCGCAAGTGATTGTGAGATTGTGAGATGATGTCCCTGGAAGATAAACTCCGCCCACGCGCTGATACGCCCTTGGCGCATCTGCGAGATTGGCTCGTATGGATGCTGCTGGGGGGGCTGCTCATTGCGATGCTTCCGGTATGGTGGATTGACGGACATCTGGCGTCGAGCGTCGGTAGCGGGGAACTGTCCGACTTCGGTGACGTAATCGAACGTTTCTCTCGTTTTCTGCTGTCGTACTGGTTACTTCCGGCGATGGGATTCATGCTGGCGTTGCGTTGCGGGGCGGTGGACCTGAGTGTCTGGGCGGTCGCGGGCCTGGGAGGCGTGGTCAGCGCGATGTTGCTCGGAGAGGGATGTGGAGCGACGGCTTCAATTTCCGCCGGTATAGCGGTCGGAGCCCTCTGCGGATTGATCAATGGTGTGCTCGTGGCCGGGCTGCGCTTGCCCTGCCCGATAGTTTCGGCCCTTATGGTGGTCGGATTGATCTTCGGGCTCAAGTGGCTCGCTCCCCCTGGCGAGATAGTGCTGGGCAACGGAGCCCTGGACGGGTTGATTGGAGGTTATCAGTCGGTCGCCGACTACCTGGGCCTTCCGGAAGTTACGCTTCAATCGGCCGCTGCAATGTCGGTGTTCATACTCTATTCAGTTACAATGCTGGTGATTCTCAATGGGGAGATGATCGAACGTCACTGCAAGGGCGGTTTCTCCGAACGCTTGCGACTTCTCGCGTCGCTGACGGCGGCGGGAGCCCTTTCGGCTTCCGGCGGGGTGTTGTGGTTGATTGAGCACTCTGCGGCGCCTGTTTTGGCGCGGCCTGTGGGTGATCTGGAGATTCCCGCCGCGGCCTTACTTGCCGGTGGTCTGTACCTCGCCGGGCCCGGTCGAACGCTGCTTGTGGGCGTTTTGCTTCCGGTGGCGTTGGCGGTGGTTACCGGATGGCGCCAGGAAGTGCTGAGTCTCAGGAGCGACTACCTGGCGGGCTATCCGCTGCAGGTCGTTGTCCTGGTGATGATGGTTGCAATTGCAAGATACGCCATGACTTGCGGGGCGGTTGTCGTAAGGTGGAGGACCGGGGCGCTGATATTGGCGTGGAGTTCAACTGTCGGGATAGTCATTTTTGCCGCGAGCGCCTGGGCCGATTCGTCCCAGGTCAGATTGCTGTGGCATGCGGTCGGAGGGGGTGTGTGGTTGGCTGGGGCGATCGGAGCGATAACGTTGAGACTGATTTCACCGCGTTTCGCGGACGAAGGATCTTCCTCTGATGCGGTTACTTGCTCGCATCGCCTGCCGGAGTCTTGACGTTTCGGCCGGCCCGATGGCGGAGGTAGGCGTCGATGAAATCCTGGATGTCTCCGTCAAGAACTTTGTCCGTATGGGGCGATTTCAGTTCGGACCGTTCGTCGCGCACCAGTTGGTAAGGATACAGGACGTAGGATCGTATCTGGTTTCCGAAGGCGATTTCGCCCTTGTCGCCGTATAGCTTGGCCAGTTCGGCGTCGCGTTTCGACTGTTCGTATTGGTAGAGTTTTGCGGCGAGCATCTTCTTGGCCGATGCGCGGTTCTTGTGCTGCGACCGCTCGTTTTGGCATTGCACGACTATACCGGTGGGCGTGTGGGTCAGGCGAATGGCGCTGTCGGTCTTGTTGACGTGCTGCCCTCCGGCTCCGCTGGCCCGGTAGGTGTCTTCTCGGACATCCTTTTCGTAGTCAATGTCGATGTCGATATCGCCGAGTTCCGGAAGCACGTTGATCGATGCGAAGCTTGTGTGTCGGCGGTTCTGGGAGTCGAACGGGCTGATCCTGACCAGGCGATGGACGCCTCGCTCACACGACAAGTATCCGTAGGCGTATGCGCCGTCAACCTTCAATGTGATCGATCGGATACCGGCTTCTTCACCATCGGTGCGGTCGATTTCGTGGAATTTGCACCCGTTGCGTTCGAAATAGCGCAGGTACATTCTCATAAGCATTTCGGCCCAGTCGCAGCTCTCCGTGCCGCCGGCTCCGGCGTGTATGGAGAAGTAGCAGTTGCCCTTATCGTGCGGGCCTGACAAGAGGGTGCGCAACTCCAGGCGGTCGAGTTCGCCGCAGAGCGTTTGCTCTTGCATGGCTGCGTCCTGGAGGTCGTCGGGGCTGTCTGCTTCGTCAGCCAGTTCGAACAGAACTTCGAGGTCCTCAATTCCCGCCAGGAGTTCGGTGACCGGGGCGACTACTGCTTTCAGGGCTTTGAGCTCGGCGATGATCGGTGCGGCGGCTTCCTGATCGTCCCAGAATCCCGGGGCGCCCATCTGCTTTTCGAGTTCGGTCATCCGGCTTTGCTGGCCGGGGACGTCAAAGAGAGTCCCGGATTGCGATTATCCGGGCGCTGAGGTCGTCGATTCGTTCTTTAAGTCCGTCAAGTTCCGTCATGAATAACTCCTGAGCGAATCATACCAGCTTATGTGTTGCTGAACAATGATCTTGCCCCGGTCGATGGGGCGGACTTGTCGTCGCGGCGGGAATCTGATACGGTCACCGTAGAACAGTTGCGTCAAAAGGAGAACGGAACGATGAAAACAGTTGCTTTTGGTCAGACCGGCGTGGAAGTCAGCGCGATTTGTCTTGGCGCGATGGAATTCGGTACGGCTATTTCGAAGGATAGATCATACGAAGTGCTGGATGCGTATTATGAGAATGGCGGCAGGTTTCTCGATACAGCCAACATTTACGCCCACTGGCTCGAGGGCGGCAAGGGCGGAGACAGCGAGACCTTCATCGGCCAGTGGATGCGCGACCGCGGTAATCGCAGCGAGATGTTCATTGCTACAAAACTCGGTTTTGATATGCCCGGTCGTACAGGGACGCTTCGTGCTGAAGAGATAGAATCAGAATGTGAATCGAGCCTCAAGCGTATGGGGATCGACACTATCGATCTGTACTACGCCCACAGGGACGATCGGGAAACGCCCCTGGAGGAAACCCTCAAGGCGTTTAACGAACTCGTGGTCGCGGGCAAGGTCCGATTCCTGGGAGCCTCGAATTTCATGGCGTGGCGCCTGGAGAAGGCGCGCAATCTGTCACGTGCCAACGGGTGGGCTGAATACTGCTGCCTCCAGCAACGCCATTCGTATCTGCGCCTTCAGGCCGGCACGACTTTCACTCCGCAACTGACGATAGACGACAATCTTCAGGCCTACAGTAAAGCCGAGAACTTCCCGATGCTGGCGTACACGCCGCTTCTGGGCGGATGCTACGTGAGGGATGATCGGAAGCTGCCTGCGCAATATCTCGGCGTCGATTCGAACAATCGCCTCCAGGCCCTCCGAAAACTCGCCAACGAGATCGGCGCCACGCCGAACCAGGTTGTCCTTGCGTGGATGATGCAGAGCGATCCGCCGATCATACCGCTTATTGCAACGGGAAATATCGAGCACCTGCGCGAGAATCTGGCGGTTGAGGATATCCGGCTTACTTCCGAACAGATTATCGAACTTGACGCGGCAGGGATATGCGGCGAACGAAACATGGTGCTGATCAGTTAACGCCTCCCCGGCGATTTGGAGAGATATACCGTGCCTAGAAATACAAGTAGCTTGAGCAGGCGTGAGTTCGTAAGGGCCGCAGGCGTTGTCGTCGGCGCTGCGTTCATACAGGGGTCGGTCCATGCGGCGCAGACCAGCGTCAGGAAAGCGAAAGGTCCCAATGTCGTGTTCGTCCTGACTGACCAGTGGCGTCGTCAGGCCACCGGGTACGGCGGCGATCCGAATGCTCTGACGCCGAATCTGGACAAACTGGCGACCCAGAGCGTTAATCTAAGCAACGCCGTTTCCGGTTGTCCGGTGTGCTGTCCGTATCGGGCGAGCCTGCTCACCGGGCAGTATCCGCTTACCCACGGGGTGTTCCTTAACGATCTGTGCCTGTCGCCCAAAGGCGTCACGCTTGCTCAGGCCTACGCCCAGGCCGGTTACGACACCGCCTATATTGGGAAATGGCATCTCGACGGTCACGGGCGGGCGTCATACATTCCCCCGGAGCGTCGCCACGGATTTGACTACTGGAAGGTTCTGGAGTGCACGCACAACTACAACCGTTCCTTCTACTACGCCGCAAACAGCAAGACCAAGCTAACCTGGGCCGGATACGACGCCAGGTCGCAGACCGACGACGCACGGGGCTACATTCGCAAGCATGCCACGGGCGCCAAACCGTTCATTATCGTGCTGTCTCTGGGCCCGCCGCACAATCCGTATCAGACCGCTCCGAGCAAGTATCGCAAGCTGTACGACAGCAAGAAGATCAAGCTTCGCGACAATGTTCCCGCCAGGGCTCAGGGCGGGGCTCGCAGGGATTTGGCGGGCTACTACGCTCACATTTCGGCGCTGGACGCCTGCGTGGGCGATCTGCTGGCGACTATCGACCAGGCGGGAATCGCCGACAACACGATATTCGTCTTCACTTCGGATCATGGCGACATGCTGGGTTCTCAGGGCATGAGCAGAAAGCAGAAGCCCTGGGACGAATCGATCATGGTTCCTTTTCTGGTTCGGTATCCCGCCGGTCTGGGCCGTAAGCCCAGAACCATCGATATGCCGATCAACACCCCCGACATCATGCCCACATTGCTGGGCTTGAGCGGAATAGCGATCCCCAAGACAGTCGAGGGCGTTGATTTCTCCGCTGTGTTGGCCGGGCGGACCGAGGCTGCAAATGATGCCGCGTTGATTACGTGTCCCTCGCCGTTTGGGGAATGGTACAGGGGTCAGGGACGAGAATTCCGCGGCGTTCGAACGCGACGCTACACGTACGTTCGCGACCTCAACGGTCCATGGCTGCTGTACGACAACCAAGCCGATCCGCACCAATTGAAGAATCTCACGGGCGAAGCTGAGTCCGCCGATCTGCAGAAGCGGCTCGATGCGCTGCTTATGAAAAAGCTCAAGAGCACCGGTGACGAGTTTTTGGGCGGGAGGAAGTACATCGCCAAGTGGGGCTACAAGGTCAACTCGCGTGGAACGGTTCCGTACAGCAACTAATGCCAGGTGGCGGTTGCTAACTCAACGGCTGTCGAATGAGCGCAAAAAAATGGCGACGCCTAGGCGGAGGGAGACCTAAACGTCGCCCAAAGCCGCATCCCTAATATGCAGGTGGAGGGAGACCTACATGTAATGGGGTGCAGCGGACAACCAATATCATGTCGATCTGTTTGGGCTGTTTTTCCTGAACCCTGACAGACTATGACCTGAAATAACCCAAACGTCATTATAAATCGGCGGTTGCAGCCTGCAAGCGTTAACCGATTTTTCTGATATTTTTTCGATTGTTCTCTTTCGCGACGAACGTACACACCGAACATTATCGCCGCCTGTCGCCAGGCGATCCGGCGTCAACATCATCGGATGGCTCTTTGAGGCGCCGACCGGGTTTGCCGGCCAGCGCCTCAATCCGTGCCATTCAGCCGGCGCCCTTCCGTGGGCGCCGCACCATTACCTCGGAGACGGCCAGACGCCCGTCTCCACGCGGGATGTTCAACTGCAGCCCAGCGATGATCCGCAGTTGAAGCATTTATAACAATTCCCGTTTCGAACCGTGAGCGATCCGCAGACATCACATGCTGGAGCATCTTCCTGGAAGTGCTCGAACTGTCGGTCTATTCGCTCACTGGCCGCCGCCGCGCGTTGCGGCGACGAACCCACCGACAATCTGAGTGATTTCTTGACGACCGTGCTGGTTGAGGCGCCGTCGGTCGCGTCACCATCAGACCTTGCGACTGGGGTGAATCCGTCTACGTCAATAAGTGCGTCGGCGGGCCTGGGGACTTCCTTGTCCAAGGCCTTGCCGACGCGGCCAGGTTCCGAGGGTGCGTCATCCTTGACAGCCTCGGGCGCTATCGCTTTGTTGTTTGTTTCGGTTCCGGCGTTCTTCGGCGCGTTGCGTTTGGGCAGGTGTTTGCTGCGGTACTCCTCGCCGAGGAACTGCAAGCCAAGCCAGCGGAAGATATAGTCGACGATGCTCTTGGCCATTGGAATATCGCGGTTGTCAGTCATACCGTGGGGATCGAATCGTTGATGGGAGAATTTCTTCACGAGACTTTCCAGCGGTACGCCGTATTGCAGACACAGGCTCAACGCCGTTGCGAATGTATCCATCATTCCGCCAACGGTGGAGCCTTCCTTTGACATGCTGATGAACAACTCGCCAGGCGTGCCGTCTTCGTAGAGCCCAACACTGAGATAGCCCTCATGCCTGGCGACCGAGAACTTGTGCGTGATCGACGGGCGGGTCGCGGGCAGACGCCGACGATGCGGTTTACGCGTGGCGGCTTCGAGCTGTTCCTGGCTGATGCCGGTTACTTCAGCGTGAAGGGCCTTGGAATTGCTCTTGGATACATCTTTCGAAACGTTCAGCGGCTGGATTCGCTTCGATCCGTCACGGTATATCGCCACCGCCTTGAGTCCCAGTTTCCAGGCGTCGACGTAGACGCCCTCGATTTCATCGACGGTCGCTTCGTTGGGTATGTTCACGGTCTTGGAGATCGCTCCGGAGATGAACGGCTGGGCCGCTCCCATCATCCGAATATGACCCATGTGGTGGATGCAGCGACTTCCGTTTGCGGGTTTAAAGGCGCAGTCGAATACGGGCAGATGTTCATTCTTGAGACCCGGCGCGCCTTCGATGGTGTCATGCTGGTTAATATGCGTCAGTATCCCGTCAATAATCTCGTCTTTGTATCCAAGCCGCTGCAACGCCAGTGATACGGTCTGATTGATGATCTTGAACATTCCGCCGCCGGCCAGTTGCTTGTACTTGACCAATGCGATATCCGGTTCGATACCGGTGGTGTCGCAGTCCATCATGAAACCGATAGTTCCTGTGGGCGCCAGCACGGAGACCTGTGCGTTGCGGTATCCGAACTTCTCACCAGCGTCGATCGCCTTTGTCCACGACGCCCTGGCCGCATCCAGCAGAGCGGGCGGGCAGGAGTTGCTATCGATGTCCTCAACGGCGGCCTGGTGCATCTTTATGACGTTGAGCATCGATTTGCGGTTATGCTCGAACTTCGCGAATGGCCCGAGGCATTGGGCCAGTTCGGCGCTTGCGGCGTAGGCCGATCCGGTTAACACTGCGGTAAGGGCTCCAGCCGTTGCGCGACCCTCGTCACTGTCGTAGGGCAGCCCCAGCGACATCAGCAGGGCGCCCAGATTCGCATAGCCCAGCCCCAGCGGGCGGTAGTTGTGACTGTTGGTGCAGATTCTATCGCCGGGATAACTCGCGCTGTCAACGAGGATCTCCTGAGCTATGATGAACACCCTGGCCGCGGCGGCCATTCGGTCGGTGTCCATCGTTCCGTCTTCGCGGCGGAATTTCATCAGGTTCAGGCTGGCCAGGTTGCACGCCGAATCGTTAAGGAACATGTACTCGCTGCACGGATTGGAGGCGCATATTTCTCCGTCGTCAGCGCAGGTGTGCCACTTGTTGATTGTCGTGTGATACTGGATGCCCGGATCTCCGCAGATGTGCGTGCCCTCTGCGATCAGGCCCAGCAGTTCGGCCGCCGGATACTCGACGGACTTCTTGCCCGTAGTAACCTCGTGTGTCGACCACATCCCGCCGTTCAACGCGGCGTCCATGAATTCGTCTGTGACCCTGATCGACAGGTTGGCGTTCTGGTACATCACCGAGGCGTACGCCTCACCGGTGAACGAGCCGTCGTATCCCTGTTCGATCAGAGCCCAGGCTTTTCGCTCCTCGACCATTTTGCACGAGATGAACTCCATGATATCCGGATGGTCGCATCGCAACGACTGCATCTTTGCGGCGCGGCGCGTCTTGCCGCCGGATCGAACGACCGCGGCGATCTGATCGAATATTCGCATGAAGCTCAGCGGGCCGGAGGGCGTGCCTCCGCCCGAAAGGTTCTCGCGGCTTGAACGTAGTGTGGAAAGGTCCGTACCCGTGCCCGAACCGTACTTGAACAGCATCGCTTCGTCCTGGGCCAGACGCATGATATCCTCCATCGTGTCGTCGACGGACTGGATAAAGCATGCGGACGCCTGCGGGTATTCGTAACTCCTCATCGTGCGCTCGGGCTGGTCTGTTTCCGTGTTCCAGTGGCAGTTGCCTTCGGAGCCTTCCACGCCGTATTGATGAAACAGCCCGACGTTGAACCATACCGGCGAGTTGAACGCGCCGTACTGGTTGACACACAGGTGCGTCAGTTCATTGTAGAATCGTTCGGCGTCCTCATCATCAGCGAAGATCCCTCCGGCCTGGCCGAGGTCGGTGATGGTTCGCGTGACGCGATTGACCATGTTGCGAATCGAGTTTTCACGCTGGGGTGAACCGTGCTCGCCATAGAAGTATTTGCTGACGACAACGGTGGTCGCCAGTTGGCTCCAGTCGGCCGGTTTTTCGACATCCGTCTGCTCGAAGATCGTTGCGCCCTGATCGTCAGTAATGTGCGCCGAGGACTTCTCCCATTTGACATCGTCAAACGGATCTACGCCGGGAGTGGAGAACACTTGCGGAATCTTCAACCCCTTGCCCCTGACCTGGGTTCGCGTAGTTGCTTCTGAGCTTTTTGAGCCGTCCGAAGAGCTTGTTGAGTCCTGGTGCGCCATCGCCACTCTCCCGTCAAAACAGTTGAACAGTTTAAAATTTTGAGAATACTTATTACGAATAAATGAACTCGCCTACGCAATCGTCCCAACACCGACTCGAAAGGGTACGTTCGCCCTTTCTACATCAACCGTTCTATCAAACCAGCGATTTGCCAATCCGTTTCAAGGCTTCGCCAAACGTCCTGATGATCCGATGCGACCAACGAGTAGTGATCTTAGTACTACATCTGGTATGCGACAAGTTAAAAACAGGCCAAATGTTGTGATTATCTGTAACTCTTTATTCAGGGTGATGTTCTGAGGCACTTTTTTTTTTGCCAACATGCTATAACACCCACACATAATCCTAACATCTTGTTCTGTAAAAGTCAAGGCACAATATACAGGGTGCCTGTTGATAGTTGTGTACAACTTGTAGGCCACCTGTGTGTGCGCTGTGAATGATATGTTGGTTGCTTGTGGTTAACAAGCTTTTTCCGTGTGTTTTCGGATGAATATGCCGCCACTTGATGCGTTTCGTCGAATTCTGAAATCGCAAAAGTCCCCAGATGGGGAGGAGTTACAACGCCAATACGCCGATAGGATAAATGCAGCGGTATTCGCGCCGCTCCGCCTGATCCAGACAGCACAGAGTGAGCCATGAATTCAGAGTCGAACAAGTCAATTGCAGGACGTGTTGCAGAGCACGGTTCCTGGCCGGCGGAAAGACGATACGTAGCTGGACGGGACACTATGGGACTGGGAGAATTGTGGGCCCCGAGCCCGCAGCGGTGTCTGCCGGTTGCGCTTGGCGACATTCTCACGTCAGATCGCATCAAAGTTCCGCTGGTTGGCGCAACCAGTCAGGATGTTGTCCGGGAGTTGGTTGATTTGCTCGTTGAGTCAGGCGACTTGCGAGACAGGGATGAAGTGCTTGCTGCGATCGTCAGCAGAGAACAGACCAGAAGCACCGGCGTCGGCGGGGGGCTTGCGATTCCTCACGCTAAAACGTCGCAGGTCAGCGATCTGATTATGGCTGTTGGGATGTGCGCCACTCCGGTGGACTTCCACAGCATTGACGGTCTGGGCGTAAGGCTTGTAGTTATGTTGATAAGTCCGGAGGAGATGACGCTTCGACACATCCGCGTGCTAAGGCGCGTTACGGGGATGATGGGTTTGTCGTCGGTTCGCGGGCAATTGCTCGAGGCGCAGTCGGCCGACGCGCTGTACGACGTTATCCGTCAATACGAAGCGACGGCTGCGTAGGGCGATCGCATCCGGTGTTTTGTCCGGGCCTTCCTGAGCTCCGCGACGGGGGCGGTGGCGTCTCGATGTGAATTCAGCATAGCAATCCCCATTTCACCGACCGGACAAATCGTACGAGCCAGCCGCCTTGTCTCGATAAGTATGTCGAGGTTGTTTGGCCCTGCCGTTATTCAGTCGCCTCGTTCTTCCCCGATCGCCTCGCCGAGAGTTGGATGTTGGCGTGCATCTTTCCTGTGAACTTGCCCGACAGCTTGCGGTCTGTCAGGACTATGCGAATCTTGCCCTTCTCGAACACCATACCATCGCCCCGGGGCTTGCCCTCTATGGTCCACTGGTCGTCTTTCTTTCCGTGATTCACGATCAGGTGCAGCTTATTGCCCGACAGCGACGCCCTGGCGTGGCATGATCCGCAACCGGGCCTGGGCTTCATTACGATGCGGTCCTTTATTTTCGTGTCGTAGCTGGCGTAAGGATCCCACACGCCGACGAAAGCGATCGGCCGGTTCGGCTCGCTCTTCAGCAGTTTGTCCAGTATGTCAGCCGAGACAGTCAGGACCGTCCCGTGCCTCATTCCCTTGGGAACTTCGAGCTTGTCGGTGACGTTTTCCCAGGTATTGAAGTCTTTGGTCCGCATGGCTCCGTAGCGGTGCTTCCTGTAGGCGTCGTAATAGACATACCAGAACTCCCCGATCTTCAGGCACGTGGGCCCCTCCACCCAGAGGCCTTTCGGCGAGAACGGTTCGGACGATTGCCTCCACGGGCCGGTTACTTTGTCGCTTGCCGACACGCGGAGATTCTTGCCCGATTTCCTTTCGTCCTTGAGTATCATCACGTACCTCCCGCCGTGGGCTACGATCGTAGAGTCGATCACGTTGAAGCCCGGTTCGAGAAAGATCTTCGTCTTGGAGTACTGCTTGAAATCCTTCGTGGCGGTGAAGTATATCCGGTGCCCTGTGATCTTCTCCGGCCCGTCGGCCAGTTTGCCAATTGTTGTAGCCCAGTAGATTACATACTGCTTTCCGCGCCGGTCCCAGATGATCTCCGGGGCCCAGCAGTTTTGGGCTGTGGCCTGGTCGCCCATGACTGGAACGAATTTCTGCTCGGTCCAGGTGATCAGGTCCTTCGAGTGGGCCACCCCGATCCCCTTGTCGCGCCAACTTGAGGTCCAGACCATGTGGAACAAACCGTCGGGCCCCTGGATTATGCACGGGTCCCGCATGAGCTTTCCGCCTACTTTCGGCTTGAGAAAAGACTTGTCTCCGTTCAGCGCGATCCATTTCAGTCCGTCGCGGCTGTACGCCAAGTGCAGACCGTCCTGGCCGTTGTCCCTGAACGAGGTGAAGATGTAGACATCGGCGCCTTTTGGGGCTTTCGGCGCCTTCGGCGCTTTCGGAGCGTTGGGCGTCTTCGGCTCGACCGCCTGGGTCAGGAGGCATCCCAGCGCAACGACAGACAGGATAGCTATCAAGCGAGCTTTCATCATTCTAAGTTCTCCGTTCAACCCGGGTCCACTGGTCTGGTTTCGGCGTGCAATAGAACATACCTCGGGCGCACAGACAAATGTTTTCCTCACGATCCGCCTGGATCGCCCGCAAGAGTGAGGTAATTGGACGTAATTGGGGTCAGCCGTTAGAACGGTAAACAAGGCATCTGGGTATCGCTATTCTGTATTTTAAGCTCCGACCCCAGCGAAGCCCTTACTTCATATTCCGCATACCCACGTGAGTAACTTCCCATGAATAGCGTCCGCGGCATTTAAAGACTGCATGCAGAGCAATTGGCTGACCCCAATACTCCAGGCGAGCTTCAATAGTAACATCCTTCACGGACGTCCCTTCCGTGCTTACGGATATATGCGCCATAGGCCCAAGCTTGCTGTCTGGGTTAGTCCAGAACTCCGGTGTCAATGAGTTTCCTTTCCCGTCTCTGGCCGTCGTATCAGCGACCCGTAAACGACTCAGAATCATGTCGTGGCCGTTGCCAACAAGGGTCACAGTCACAGACCGTCTAGTACGACCTTCCGAGATCTGTCGCAGTGGACAGACCCCCTTGGCATTGCCCGTCTTGCTGCACGATACCGCACCGACCGCCAAAGCTATAAGGACAGTCCAAACAATAACTCCCCAAGGAGTCCCTATGTCTGCTTCATTGCTTCCCAACATCTCATCAATCTCCTGTACAAGGTACATTCTCGGTCTTTTCGACAGATTTTGCACGTCCGTTATCACGCAATCAGGCCGGTAAGTGCGCTCCTGAAAACATGGGGTAATTGGGATCAGCCGTTAGAACAGTAAACAAGGCATCTGGGTGTCGCTATTTTGTGTTTTAAGGGCCGACCCCGGCGAAGCCCGGCAACGTCGGTTAGCACGGGGGCATTCCTTACGAAAGCCGAGAACTACAGGTAGATATCCAAAGCCACACCTCCAGCCACAGCGATTGCAGCAAGAGCCATCCCAAAGAGGAACGCGCCGCAGTACCTCTTAAGCGAAGGTTCAACCACACTGTTGTGTACGGCCCTAATCAGAGAAGTCTGTAACAGTACAGTGCCTGTCAAGAGTATTCCAGTCGCCACAATTCCGAACGGCCATCCGGATTTGGCCCCAAACACAATAAGGCCTACCCCGATACAAGCGCCCCAAGGGTAGTCAGTATTCGGTTCCGATTTCGGCGACTCATCATCGTTAACCATTGCTCTGTCCCAGCTAACTACGCGGTTCTCGAATCGGGCCTGGTGGGGTAAGGCCCGGGCATGCTTCAGCGGTCGATGCGGATTACGATGTCGTTGCGGTCCTCGTCATCACCGCTGTCGTCCTTGAGGTTCTTGCCGACGCTGTAAAGCACGTAGCCGTCACCCTTGCGAGTGTATTTCAGAGGTTTACCCGTGAAGCGGTCTTTGGGCGCCGCTTTGAGATACTTCGGCCGGAGCGCCGCCAGCGTTTCGGGGTATTGGGCTTTGTCGGCTTTGTATGCGATCATCGCAAGCGATATCCGCGTAAGGTCCGCCCTGGCGCGAATGCGATACCACAGTTCCAGGGCCCTCTCGATATGTTGCTTCGGATATGCCTCCTCCTGTGCAAAAGCCCGGCTGAGTTTTCCGACGTTCTCGACCCCGAACCTGTCCACCGTCTTCTGGAAATGCCGAAGACTGTGCTCGACTGCGGCTTTGGTCTCATCAGGGTTATTCATGTTGAGCTTCACCGCCTCGACGTCGATCAGGCCCTCGTCGGTGATCTGCTTCCTGATCTTCTCCAGCCCGGTCCTGGCCTCCACGAGAGTCGGTTGCCGAAGCGCCTTGACGCATTCGTCCAGCAGTTGGTTGTACGTCGTCAGAAGCAGATCCCAGTCTACATTGACCGGCATCTGCGTTTTACCGTCTTCTTCGAATATGGGCAGCCCGATACGGCCGCTCATTATCAAGCATTCGATCTTGTGCACACGCTCATCAACGTTGATGACGTCAGCAAATTCCGGCAGTGCTTTGAGCTGCCGAAGTTGCTTCAAATACTCTCTCGCCTGAGATCCCGAAAGCTTCCCGCCGGCGATCAGCGCCAAGTCGCCGTCATACGCACTCTTGTCAACCCCTATTGCGCTCAGGAGGTGGACCATCACAAGATCCTCGCCCAACAATCTCGCCAACCGGTGGACAGTCAGCAGATCCGCCAGGGCGCCGACAATGTCGCCATCGCCGGCCTTGAGCATTGCCCGGCTTACCAGCGCCATGGTCAGTTTCCTGCATCGAATCGTCGGATCCAGCTCCCCGAGCACACTATCGAAGAGACGCGGAGGATCGGACCTTGACACTGCCGGGACAAAATAGCGTGACCGTTTGCTCGCCGCGGTAACCAACGCCAACGGGCCGCGATTCATCTCGAGCCATTTCGCGTATTCCGGATGATCCCTGCTGCCGGCCGGAACCAAACTGCCGGTGAGTTTATCGTAACTCTTGAAGAACCGCTCCTCGAACGCGACGGCTTCGTCACTGTCGGGATCATCCGGAAAGACTTTGCTGACATAATCGTTAACATCGACGAAGTAATTCCCCTTCTCGGACCACTCGTTCATCTCGAGCAGTTCGAGGGTTCTTTTCTCGATGGCATCGGCCTTCGGATAGTTCTTTCCGTTTCGCATGCCCTCCGGTCCGATCGCCCGGAGCAGCAGCACCGCCGCGTTGTTGTCTCGCGTCACCCCTTTACCGTTGAGGTTGTTATATGCAGCGACGTAGTTGACCGTGCCGTTTTTATTGAGCGGTCCGGTGAAGTACGTAGTGGCCTTCGAGACGGTGACCTTCATTTCCGGAATCTCGGCGACATCCTCGCTCGGGCGTTTCCTGCACCCCGGCAGACACATCCACACCGCCGCCACAACCAGCCCCGCGACGATCAACTGCATCCAATGCGTGCGATATTCTCTCATGTACATATTCCCCAAACTGACAGACCAAAGTATACCGCATCCCGCGTCTCGCCGCGACAAGTCAAACAACGTAAAACGGGTTGGGAGAATGGGTAATTGGGGTCAGCCGTTAGAACAGTAAATAAGGCATCTGGGTATCGCTATTTTGTATCTTAAGGGCTGATCCCAGCGAAGCCGATATACTCATGATCTATTTTATTCCTGAACGGCTGAGTTTGCCCGTGCGTTGTTCCGCGCCGCCCTATTCTCTCAACGGTTTGACTCGACACTCTAATTGCCGCCAATTGCCGGGAACGTTTGTGGTCTGCGAATCTCAAATTTGCCCGCCTCCTGGTTCCACTTCAGGTACTCCCGATTGGCGGTGAACCACGCGTCGAACACCGCCAAATCCTTGAACTCTCTGCCCGTCAAGTGCTTCAGCCAGAGGGCCGAGACCTCTCCGACCGTGATGGAATGCGGTCCGTCGTAGATATCTTTATCGTTCGATCCAAAGCCTCCAAGTATGCCCTGGAAGCAGGACGTGTCCAACTGGATCTTCTTGGTCACGTTCGGGTAGTACTTTGCATACGCCGGCGTCGGAAAGCATGTCTCGACAAATAAGGCTATTTGCCTCTTGGCCATGGTTTCATCCCACCCAGTGGTACGCAGAACTATCCGCCACTTCTCGTCATCGGAAGAAGCGCGCTTCAGGTCATCCAGATAGGTAAGGCCTTCATTGCCATCGTCTTCTGCTGATGTCTCGGGAAGCTTAGGTTGTGTCACAGGCGCCGTGTGCTCAGCGTCATCTCTGTCGCCGCAGCCGGGCAATACCGATAAGAACAGACTTGTCACGAGAAGTATCCTCGCCATACTCACCATCCCTTCAAGAACGGCACCCAAGTGCCGGCATGTTTCAGGGGGAGGAAAAACGGGGTCAGGATTGCTCTGTAGAAAAGCTCTCAGATTTTCCAATATAGACTTGCGCGATTGTGTTTCAACTGTTAGACAATGAACGATGAGCACTACCAGCAAGTCGCCACGGAAGGTCGCGCTGGTCGCATTGGCGGTCGCCGAACAATCGCTGCCGGCTTACAGCCATCGGTTCAGCCCTAAGACATTCACCCAGCCGCAACTATTCGCCTGCCTGACGCTCAAGACATTTTTCAGAACCGATTACCGGGGCGTCACGGCCATCCTGGCCGACATGCCCGGACTCTGTCAGGCCATCGGGCTGATGAAAATCCCGCATTTCACCACGCTGCAAAAAGCGGCCCGGCGACTGATGGCCTCGATCATCTCCAGGAAGCTTTTGGAAGGAACGATTCGCCGGGCGTTGGGCCAAAAGCCGCGGGTCGAACTAGCGGCCGTCGACTCGACGGGAATGGAATCTCATCATATCAGTCGATACTTTGTCCGCCGCCGATCACGCTTGGCAAACCTTTGGCAAACAACTTATTACACAAAGTATCCTAAGCTCGCAGTCGTCTGCGATTGCCGCAGCCACATTATCCTCTCAACGCTGCGCAAGCGTGGGCCGACACCCGACATTAACCAGCTTCGCCAAACACTCCAGCCGGCTGTTGGGCGAGCGAGGATCGAGACATTGCTGGCCGACGCCGGATATGACTCTGAAGCGAATCACACGTTTACACGAGAGGAACTTGGAATTGAAACGATCATTCCTCCCCGTCATGGTCGTCCCAGCATCCGCCCGCCGACGGGCAAGTATCGCAGATTGATGCGTGAGGAATTCGACAGCGAACGTTACGGCCAGCGTTGGCAAGTCGAGACGGTGTTCTCAATGATCAAACGTAATCTGGGCAGCGCCCTGAATGGACGAAGCTACTGGTCGCAGTGCAGAGAACTGATGCTTCTTGCGATCACACACAATATAATGATCATCATGCCTGCGGAGCTTTTCTACAGAGCAGCTCTGACCTGCTCTGACCCGTTTTGTGGGCCGCAGATTCGCAGATAGCGACATGAACGAGACAGTAAACTCCCTCTCCACTTCTCACGCAGGGCGGCAGGTTGTTTTTCAGAGTGTTTTCTCTACGGGATGAGCACATGCGAGATGTTGCGAGATAGCGTTTAAGGGCATGGACTACCCGAAGGAAGTTATAGAGAAGTTCCAATTACGGGGAAATGCGCCGCAGCTGAGATCAGGGCAGGCGCCGACGCCCTTATCATCCGTGGTGTCCGTGGCAAAAAAGCCGTTTGACGGCGCCTCGTCGCGTGCGTACAACAATGGTGTCTGAACCGGGCGATGCTTAGGAGATGGAATATGAACCGACGCGACTTCTTGCGGTGTTCGGCTGGTGCGGTGCTGGGCGGGATTGCGTGCGCCCGCGGGGCGGGGGCGGAGAAGAGACCGAAACCTCTGAACATTGTCTGCTTCTTTTCGGACGACATGGGGCGGCTGGACACGCCCGTCTACGGTTCGAAGGATGTCAAGACGCCGACGATGGAGAAGCTGGCGGCGCGGGGGATGACGTTCGAGAATGCATTTGTGGCCTCTCCGGCGTGTGCGCCCAGTCGGGGGGCGCTTCTTACCGGGCTGATGCCCGCACGCAACGGAGCCGAGGCCAATCATACGTATCCCAAAGCGGGCACGACGTATCTCACCAGCGTGCTGAAGGCGTTGGGCTACGATATCGCGGTTTTCGGTAAGGTGGCGCACGGGAAGAACAAACCTGTCTACTGTTTCGACAGCTACAGTCCCAAGCGGATGGGGATATCCGAGCAGGTGGCGAGCTACTTTGAGAAGCGCAAGTCCGACAAGCCTTGTGTGTTGCTGATGGGCGACCGACGGCCTCACGTGCCCTGGATCAAGGAAAGCAGTTACGATCCGGAGAAGGTGAGCCTGCCTCCGTATTTTGTGGACACGCCCGAGACGCGCCGCCATCAGGCGCGATATTACACGGACATCACGAACATGGACGCCGACATGGGCCGCTGCCTGAAGATCGCCCGCCGGCAGTTCGGCGAGAACTTCATATTCGTGTTCACCAGCGACCACGGCGGGCAGTGGCCGTTCGGGAAGTGGAACCTGTACGACGCGGGCGTGCGCGTGCCGATGCTGATCGTCTGGCCGGGAAAGGTCAAGGCGGGAGTGCGGACAAAAGCGATGGTAAGCTGGATCGACCTGCTGCCGACACTGATCGAAGCCGCCGGCGGCAAGGCGCCGGAGGGGATTGACGGGAAATCGTTTATCGACGTCCTGACAGGCAAGACAACCAGGCATCGCGAGATGATATTCACCACACACAGCGGAGACGGGCGGATGAACGTGTATCCGATCCGCAGCGTGAGGACGGAGAAGTACAAGTACATCATCAACCTGCGGCCGGATTGCCAGCACTCGAACCACTCGGACATTCTGCGGAAGGATGGGGCGGGGGCCTACTGGAGTTCGTGGGACGCCGCCGCGAAGAAGGACCCCAAGGCTGCGGCGATTGTGAATCGGTATTTTGTCCGCCCGGCGGAGGAGTTGTACGATCTGCGGAACGACCCTCTGGAGCAGAAGAATCTCGCCGGCCAGGCGGCTTGGCGGGATGAGCGGCGGAAGTTGAGGGCGCTGTTGGAAAACTGGATGAAGGAACAGGGCGATACGAAGAAGCTGTTCAATAAACCGTATCCGGCGTCGGGACCGCGCCCGAGGAAGACGGTGCTGGAGGCTAATCGGCGTAAGACGTGATGGGGTAAAGTGTTACGGTGAGCCAGTGGGCGGAGCGAGAGGTGTGAACATCACCCGGCTGCGGGTGCGGATTCTCTGAGCGTCAGCGGTCGTTTGGGATCGGCGTAAATAGTTGTGGTGCAGGTAGTTAGGGTGATTAGATGAGTGGGCGGGAGGCGATTGTCACATCGACTCGGAGGTTCACAGCCCCAACCGCCTCCGAACCGCGCCCCGACGCGTTCACGGCGGATGATTCGATTAGAGGGCCTCGTAAGTGCTGCGCAGGCAACGAGATACAGCGGCATGAATTGCGAAATGAACGGTGCTGTCGGAGGGACCTTGGCGGGATGGTGGCTGTGACATGTGTGAACCATTTGTGAACATCGCCCCGGATTCCCATTGCGACCGGCCTGGCGACAGAGTACATTCAGGCGCCTCGGAAGCGATCCGACGCATTCGATATTCCACTCTGATTACAGGAGATTCCGATGACTCTGCGACGCTGCACTATTGTTACCGTTCTTTGCGTGATGGCGGTTGTTGCTCCGGCGGCGGGGGAGTTGAAACTACCGTCCATTATCTCTGACAACATGGTGATCCAGGTCGACCGCGACATTCCGATCTGGGGCTGGGCCAAACCCGGTCAGAGCGTTTCGGTTACGCTCGCCGGTATGGGTGTTAAGGACGAAGCCGGGTCGATTAACGCCGCGGCCGTCAGCGTTAGTGCGACCGTTAAGGCCGACAAGAGCGGCAAGTGGATTGTGAAGTTGGACAAGACCAAACGGTCGGGGCTCGGCTGCAAGATGACTATCAAGGCCGACGAGGAGACCAAGACAGTCAGCAACATCCTCGTAGGCGAGGTATGGGTCTGCTCGGGGCAGTCGAATATGCAATGGAACGTCAAGAGTTCCAAGAACCCGAACGAAGAGATCGCGGCCGCCAAGTTCCCGAGAATTCGCCTGTTCACCGTTACCCGCAAAGCTACGCCTGAAGCGCAATCAGACTGTCAAGGCCAATGGGTCGAATGCAGCCCGGAGACCGTGCCGAACTTCTCGGCGGTGGGGTACTTCTTCGGACGCGGGCTGCATCAGAATCTGAAGGTCCCCGTCGGGTTGATCAATACCTCCTGGGGCGGTACGCGGGTTGAAGCGTGGACCGATCCGGCTGTGGTGAAAGCCTGTCCTCAAGCGAAAGAACTTAGCGCATGGTGGGACAAGAAGATATCAACGTTCAACCAGGCCAATTACGACGCCGCACGAAAAAAGCAGTTGGACGCCCACCGTGCGGCGATTGCTGCTGAGAACAAGCGCATCGCCGCAGCCAAAAAGGCGGGCAAAACCGTCAAACGCCGCCGCATACGGCATCCTCGCTCACCGCTGAACCCGCTTACCACGCAGCACCGACCGGGCAATCTCTACAACGGGATGATTGCGCCTTTGGTTCCGTACGCAATTCGAGGCGCGATCTGGTATCAGGGCGAATCGAACGCCTCGCGAGCTTACCAGTATCGCACTCTTTTCCCGCTGATGATAAGCAACTGGCGCAAGGTCTGGGGGCAGGGCGAGTTTACGTTCCTGTGGGTGCAGTTGGCTAACTTCCGAAAACGGACCAACCAGCCGGAGGAGGACGCCTGGGCCGAACTGCGCGAGGCCCAATCGATGACCCTGTCGCTTCCGAACACCGGCGAGGCGGTCATTATCGATATTGGCGAGGGAGGAAACATTCATCCCAAGAACAAGCAGGATGTCGGCAAGCGATTGGCGCTGGCGGGGCGGAAAATCGCCTACGGTCAGGAAATCGTATACTCCGGCCCGAGATTCGCCTCGATGAACATCAAGGATGGTAAGGCCATCCTGAAGTTCAAGCACGTCGGAGGCGGTTTGATCGCCAAGGGCGCCGAAGGCAAGCTGGTCGGTTTCGCCATCGCCGGGGCCGACAGGAAGTTCGTCTGGGCACAGGCGAAGATCGCTGTGGCCGGTACGAATGGCGACACCCGGTACGACGTGATCGTCTCCAGCAAATCCGTACCGAAACCTGTAGCCGTACGTTACGCATGGGGGACGAATCCCGAGTGTAACCTCTACAATAAGGAAGACTTACCCGCCTCCCCATTCCGCACTGACGACTGGCCCGGAATCACTAAAGACTCAATGGCGCCGGGAAGATAGACTCTGGTCGGGCTGCAATTGCGGGCCCTTGGGCAACGTTAACCATAACGCCGCCAACATCAATAACCGTCGCACAGGAACCAGAAACATGCATTCACGCCGCGATTTCCTGAAAACCGCCGGGCTCGGCGCCGCAGCAGTATTAATGCCCCGCATCTCCCGCGCCGCCAAAGCGGTCGACAAACCGAACATACTGTTCATCATGTCAGACGACCACACGTACCAGGCCATCGGAGCCTACGGCAGTCGACTGGCGAAACTGAATCCAACGCCTGTGATCGATACGCTGGCGAAAGAGGGAATGCTGTTTGAGAACGCCTTCTGTACTAATTCGATTTGCACGCCCAGCCGCGCGAGTATCATCACCGGTCAGTATTCGATCAAGAACGGCGTGCTCGATCTGGGGGGCAATATTGCTCCCGAGAACCAGTATCTGGCGATCGAAATGAGAAAGGCCGGTTACTGCACGGCCATGGTGGGAAAATGGCACCTCAAGAAAGAACCGAACTTTGATTACTACAGCGTCCTTCCCGGTCAGGGGAAATACCACGACCCGATCTTTCGGGAGAAAGCCGATGGCAAGGCCTTCGGCAAGAACGTAGTCAAGAAGAAGGGTCATTCCTCCGACTGCATAACCGACATTACGCTCAACTGGTTCAAGAACATCCGCGACAAGTCCAAACCGTTCTTCCTGATGCACCACTACAAGGCTCCGCACGATTTCTTCGACCACGCCAAACGCTACGATAACTATCTGGAGGATGTGAACATTCCCGAGCCGGAAAACCTCTGGAAACAACCGAAATTCGGATCCATCGCCACACGCGGGCATAACGATGAACTCCTGCCCTACATCGGTACGTCGATAGGCAGGCGGAACCTGAGGCGCAACTACACTAAGTCGTGGGCCAGGGATTCCAGCCTTAGCGACGAACAGGCCAAACGCCTGGCGTACAACGTGTACCTCAAGAAGTATCTCCGATGCGTAAAGGGTGTGGACGACAATCTCAAACGCCTGTTTGCATACCTCAGGAAAGAAGGCCTGATGGACAACACGGTGATTATCTACACCGGCGATCAGGGGTTCATGCTCGGCGAGCACGACTACATGGACAAACGCTGGATGTACGATGAGTCGCACCGCATGCCGTTCCTGATTCGATATCCCAAAACAATCAAGGCCGGATCGCGGTCAGATGCGATCGTCGAGAATGTGGACTACGGACCGACCATGCTTGACTTCGCCGGAATCAAGACGCCCGATTGCATGCAGGGCGGGAGCTTCAAGTCGATCTGCGAGAGCGGTAAGGAGCCCGGCGGCTGGAAGCAGGCGGCGTACTACCGCTATTGGATGCACATGGCCCACCACGACAACCCGTCTCACTTCGGTATTCGGACCAAGAAGTTCAAGTTGATCTTCTACTACGGATGCTCGTCGAACGGCGGGAACCAGACACCGCCCGGATGGGAGCTTTACGATCTGAGCAAGGATCCCAAAGAGGTCAACAATGTGTACGACAATCCCGAATACGCCAAAATTGTTAGCGAGTTGAAGGGTCAGTTGGCCGCGTTGCGCAAGAAATACGGCGACACTGACGAGAGATTTCCGGCGATGAAGAAGGTCGTCGACGAATTCTGGGACTACGGCCCAGCCGCTCGCAAACGCGCTATTGAAATATCACACGAAATGCTCGAACGGAAAAAGAAGGCTCCTGTCCGCCGACGGAGGAATAAGAAGAAATAGCGTCCGGAAGCCTCCGCCGAGCCTCGGAATCACTGTGTCATAAAGACCACCCAAGCCCCTTGCCTTGTGCGAGGGGCTGTTTTATTGTCGGCGCCGGGGGGAGTCTGCAATTGCACCGAGGATACTGAAGTGCATAGGGGGTAAAAAAAGAGCAGACTTGGCAGGGGGAGGCCAAGTCTGCTTGGGTTTCAGCTGGCGGGGGGAGACCAGCTGAACAACGTAAGGTATATTATGTACAAAACATGGGGTCTGTCAACACCATTTTTCCCGTTTTTGTAAACGGCGGAGGAAAAATGTAGCGCGTGGCGGGCGGCGTAAAAGTGTAGCGCTTTGGACCTTATCCTGTTGGATCGCGTATTTTGGGAAGAATTTCCCCCTTTTGCATCGATCTGACAGGAGCAACCGGAGTGTACA
>JASLNT010000013.1 GCA_030745875.1 Phycisphaerae bacterium | reverse complement strand
CGACCTGGGCCTGGCGGAGCGACCGTCGATCTCGATCGACCCGTCGTAATGTCCGTATACGCCGGCGAGGATCTTGATCAGCGTGCTCTTGCCCGCCCCGTTCTCGCCGGCCAGGACGTGTACTTCACCAGCGCGGATCTGAAAATTGACGCCCTCCAGCGCCCGGACCGCGCCGAACGACTTGCCAATGCCCACCATGCGTATAAGGGGCGAACTGGTTGAGGCGGAAGATTCGTTCATGGGCCGACAGCACCTCGCACGCAGTGACCGACTTGGTATCTCAGACCGGTCGGCATTACTTCAGTGGCTTCAGCAGGATGTAGTCCAGGCCGAACATGTAGGCCTTGACGGCCTTGGCGTTGGCGCCCGTAATCTCGATGGTCAACTCGTGCGAGCCCTTGGCCAACTCGCGTTTACCCAGCGACAACAGCTTCGTGGAGATCACGTCGGGATTGTACAGGTCGATCGCCCCGCCCAGGTTCTTGCCGTTCAGCGACAACTGCACGATGCCATAGTCCCTGGCTTTGGTCAGCACGGTCTTGACTTCGTACTTGCCCTTGGCCGCCACCGGCAGGGCAAGCACGAGTTGGTCACCCACCTTGCCTCGCGTCCACCAAAGGTGGGCGTCCCCGCTCCACTTGCCCTTGGGGAATATGTACATCGCCTGCTTCTCGGTCCGGCCGGTCTTGCGGACGATGGTGAGATTCTCGCCTTCGATGGCGCCCTTGACCCGCAAGACGACGAGCTTGGCGCAGTATCCCCACCGCTGAGCGACGGGGACCGCCCTATAAGGGTCCGTCCCGCCGGGCGCCTGGTACCAGTAGGCAATGGCGCTGTACAGCGTGGGCCTGGAGTTGAGGTAGTACTTTTCGATAGTCGCCTCGAACGACTTCTGGAAGGGAATATTGTCGGTGATGTGCCACCGGTTCACCGAGATATGCCCTCGGTTGCCCATGCTGATAGTCTGGTTGTGAAACGCACGCTGGAACAGCCCCGGGTCGCACCAGGCGTACCCGAAATAATCCTCGCTGCCCGTACCGAACGTGCTGGGAAACTTCTCGCCGTCGATGAAGAATTTCTCGTCGCCCTCGCCCCACCAGGCGCCGCGCGGATTCCAAACGTGCAGCATTACCCCGCACAGCCGCCCTCGCCCGGTCGTCGTCAGCAGCGTCCAGTCGATACGCCGCTCGGCCTCCTTGGGCTGGAACGCGTCGCGATGCCACTTCGCGTGGAACCGGGCGAGCGTCTCGATCGGACGCGTCAGCGGTGCGTGGACGGCCTGGAAGTGCAGCTTTCGCTCCTTGGCGCCGTCATTGACGATCTCGACCTTCGCGCCGGAGGCGAAGGGCATGTACCAGAAACTGTAGAAGCCGTCCTTTTTAGTCACACCCAGAGGGAAGGACGTGTACTCGTTGACACCCGGTGCCGTGCCGAAAAAGTCTCCCAGCGGGGTCCACACGCTCGGGGATTTCTCGCCGTCCCAGTGGATCCGCAGCGCCAGTTCCCGCAGGGTGGCCATCTCGTCGTCACGGTCCGCAAAATCCGCCTTGACCCTCAGGGCCGTAATTGCTCCGGACCCTTTCAGGTCGATAGCCGTAACCGCCTTGCCCGGCCCGACCGTCAGGTCGCATTGAGCCGTTTTCTCGCCCTCCCGCTTCGGCGCCGGGTCCGTGCCCATCCGCTTCAGGAAGAAGGCGTCCGCCCTGGCCAGGGCGGCGGTTTCCTCTGCCGACAGCGGCAAGCGGAACGTGGGGAGCTTCGTGCCCTTGGGGTACGTCGTATACGTGAAGTGGAAGTACCGGCCCCAGCCTTTCTCGGCGATTATCTTGCAGGATTTGGCGAATGGGATCGGCACGTAGCAGTTCTGCCCCCGGGCGGCCATGTAACACAGCGACTTGTAGACGAACGGTTTGGTCGTGCGGTCGAAGTATTTGACAAAGGGCAGGTCCACCGCGGGGCTGGGCGAGCCGTCCAGGAGTATCTTGACGCGCCCCTTGCCGGTCCGCGCCGACCAGATCCGCCAGATCACGCCCGGACCTTTCATCTCCGCGAAGACCTCATGGTCGTCCTCTGTGCGAATCTTCCCCGTACCGTCGCCGTTTGCGGCCCAGTCAACGTACTTGCCGGTCTTCTCGTCGAACTTGCTCCGCCGGTCGTAGCTGGACCACTGCACGCACTTCTCGCCGGGCGCCGGCAGTACGGCCGGGTGCTCCAGATCGGTCAGGCGCTTAACCAGATCTGTATAGGTGAGGTTCTCCTGAGCCCAAGCAACTTGACCCACTAACGCGCACGCAACAGTAACTATCAATGCCCTGTTCATTAGTTGTCTCCAATGCCCGTAGGATCTGACTTGATACGCGCAGCATACCCGAATGGCATGACGATGACAATCTGAAAACGACAGGTTAGGCGATGACATCCTCCTGCCGCAATGAGGGCATTCCAGCCCATAGTCCTGTCTCGTCCCTGGCCTGGAACACTCGATCTTGAAGAACTATCGACAGTAAGTTTCAGCATCTGGTGGCATCAATTGGTGTCAACGCCCCATGTTTTTCACTCCACATGAATCAATAGCCCATACGTTGGGCTTGCCCAAGACGTAATCTGTTTTGACTGAGCCGGGATCGGGTGCTATATTGCCTGTAATCGGCCCGGGGACGGTCTCTGGGTTTTAACGAACGGGCGCACGTACACTCGGAATCAGATTTCCTGTCAGTTCGACATTTTCGATATTCAGGAAGGAAGTTTTTACTATTATGGCCGAATATTGCACCAACGTTACCGATCCTCACGAACGCCAGGAGGAAGAGCAATGGGGTCGGATCCTTGCCGCCGGCAACGGCGTTGCGGGAATGATACTTGTCTTCACGCAGAAATTCTGCACGGCCGTTCATGAGTTCGGACCTGCGTTTGAGGCGGGCCTTATCGATAATTCGACACTGGCGTTTTATCGCAACAGGCTTTCGATGCGTTTGAAGAAGGTGCTGGATATCATCCACGCCAACGGGGTGGAAGAGAACCTGCCGACCGAGCAGCTTGAGTCTCTTCTTGAAAAGGTCAATACCGCACAATCCACTACGGAACTCGGCGCGATGGTGGAGCCGGTTCACTCGGCCGGACACGCCGTCTGCGACGCGTTGGAGAAGTGGTAGAGTGAATCGGGTAGCCGTGGGTGGGCAACCACCCACGGCTACCCGATTACTCCTGACCCAACTCACGCCAAATGGGTCGCCTTTTTCCTTGCCCCCAGACAATTGGCACTCGACAATCTGTTCAGTTGGACGCACAAAGAGGAAACCCGGCGCTGCGGTCTCCGGAGTTGCCTGGAATTGTCTGGAATCAAAACCCCAAATTAAGGTAAATGGAAAAATGAAGCGAATTGGAACGATCTGGGCGGCGGTCGTGCTGGCGGCGATGGTGTTGACTACCGGTTGCACAAAGACTGCTCCGAAGAGCCAGCCTGTTGTCATCAAGAAGGCGCCGGCCAACGCCGGACCTGTTGTCATCATCGAGACGTCGATGGGCGCGATCAAGGCCGAACTGTGGGCCGACGCCGCGCCGATCACCGTCAAGAACTTCCTGGCCTACGCCGATGCGAAGCACTTTGACGGGCTGATCTTCCATCGCGTTATACAGGGCTTCATGATCCAGGGCGGCGGGTTCGACCCGGCGATGATGGAAAAGCCCACCCGCGATCCGATCAGGAATGAAGCCAGCGCCGACAAGAAGAACGATCGAGGCACGCTGGCGATGGCGCGGACGTCCGCGATCGACAGCGCCACATCGCAGTTCTACATCAACCTAGTGGACAACCACCGCCTGAATCACTACGACAAGACGTTTCGGGGCTTCGGCTACTGCGCGTTCGGCAAGGTGATTGAAGGGATAGACGTGGTATACAAGATAGGCGCCGTGCCCGTTGCTAACTTCGCCGGCCACCCGAACGTTCCGACCACGCCTGTGCTCATCAAGAGCATCCGCCGCGGGAAATGATCGGAGGCATTGGCCTCGTCGTCGAATTCATTAAGCTTCCTTTCCAGATAAGGTGGGGGGGCTTCGGTGTCTTGGGTTGTCGGTTAGGTTGTGGTCTTGCCCCGCCTCCGGCCGCGTCTACGGTTTGGGCTTGTCGGGAGTTTTCTGCTTCAGTCGCCGGTCTACGGCGTGCCGCACCCAGCAGGTTCTGCAGAGGCATTTGTCACGTCCGCAGGTGCCGGCGATGTCGCGGGCTTCGAGTGGGGCGATTGACGCCTCCACCAGCTTGCGCATCTTGAGATAGCCCGGATCCTTCATGTCGCGCCATCCGCCTTTATCTACCGAAAACTGTCCCCATCCGCCGGCGCTGGTCGCCAGGGGGGCCTTGAGGATTCTGCTCTCATCGGGCTGGCCGACGTTGACCAGCGCCTCGAACGGTTGGGCGGCGAGTTTTTTCCCGTTTGCCCCGAAGGTCTTGGCGATGTGCTCCCGCAGCGTTTTTTCGCCGGCGGGGGAGGCCTTTCGCCATTCGACCTTGTTCCACGAGTAATCCCCGTAGCAGATCGCGTTCTGGTCGAGCCAGTTGACCACGCGCTGGAAACTTTCCCGATCGAGCTTCGCCTTCGCCTTGCCTTTTTTGTCCGGATGCCCGGCCAGCAGCATCTTCGCCAGCGAGCCGGCGTGGGCGAAGTAATCCTTGGGCTTGCTGAAGTCGCTTTCGAAGTTGCACTGGGCGATACTCACCACCCCCTTGCGGTTCACCAGCGACTCATACGCATCGCTTACGACCATCCGGTTCGGCCCGGGCCACGCCGGATACGGAAACACCACCTTCTTCATCCTGCCGAGCAGGTTGATCTTGCCCTCGGTTTTGTCCAGCCCGTGACACTTTATGCAGTAGCGGTCCAGCACCGGCTGAACCGTCCGCGGGAAGCTTATCCCCCCGTCGTATCGCGGCCCGGCCGGCGGGGTAAGGTCGCGGACCTTGACGTTCTTGGACAGGATCACGCGGCGCGTGGTGTTGTCGCGCGGTTCATGGCAGCCGACACAACCGCTGACCTCGCCCGGCTGGAGGTAGACCGCCGACCGCATGCTCATCACGCACATCCCGTTCTCGTCGAGCAGTTGGAACAGCAGCGGCTGGCCCGAAGGCGCCCGGAACGCGACCCTGCCTTCCTTATCCACAGGCGCGGTGCCCAGGATGCGTTTTGGCATGTCGATGATGGCTTTCCCGCGAGAAGGCGGGGTCTCGATCGTCTGGGCGTACATCCGCACGACGCGCAGCGCTTTCACGCTTCCGGCTGGAATCTTCTGGGTCGACTGGTAAACGTCGCCCACGTAAAAGACGCCCGATTTCTGATTGAGTTTGGCATCCACCAGCGACGGCAGGGCGGGGGGCATGGGTCGCGGTTTCAGCGGGATTGGCGCGAAGCACGACATGTTCTCATCGCGATGGATCATCTCCCGCCCGCCGAGCGAGTCCAGCAGGTAGATACCGTACGCTTCGGTCTTCTGCACCCGCCCCTCGCCGACGAGATTGTCCGGCGTGTACGCCACCAGGAACAGGTCCTCGCTGAGCGGATACGGATTGCAGTACGCCCCGCCCTTGGGCCACGGTTCAGTTTCGGGGAACGAGATCTCGGGTGTAAGGCGCGTGATGGGCTTCAGGCCTTCCTGTCCCTTCGCCGGGTCGATAACGATGAGCGAACCGGCCGTGTATCCGTGATGCGCCATCGCCGTCGAGACGATCTTGTGCGATCCGGGGATGAGCCGCGGCTCGCCGGTCATGCACGGGTTCCTGGAGGACATTTTGTAAACCAGCGCGGTTGCCGCCCCGTCCGGCCGGGTTACCCACATGCCCTGGAAATAGGAGAAATGGCGGTTAACGTAGTCCCAGCGGGTATACACTAATCGCCCATCGTCCAGCAGGCTCGGTTCCCAGTCGCAGGCCTCGTTGAAGGAAATCCTCCGAATGTTTCCGCCATCGGCGTCGCAGCGGTAGAGCACGAAGTTGGCGAAGTAACGCCCGCCGTACTGACAGCGGATGTGCGCCTGGTGCCGCGTGCTGACAAACGCGATCCCGCCGTCGGGCAGATAGCACGGGTCCCAGTCCTCCAGGAGCGTCGTCCGCCGGCCTTGGGCCCGAACGAGCGAATCTGCCGCCAACCCGGTCAACTGCTTGAGGCCCTTCCCGTCGACTCCGATCTCGTAAAGCCAGAATTGTCGCAGATTCCGATTCGCTTCCGTGTGATCGCAAAACGAAAACAGGATCTTCTTCGCATCGTAAGACAGATCCGGATGCAGCACCGAACCGACGGGTAGCTTGCCTTCAAGGAGAAGTTTTTCGCGGGGTTTGTCCTTCCACGACTCGAGCACCGCAAGACCGGGGCCGGGGCGGCTGTAGCGCCCGAGGTACTGACGCGACATGTGCGAGTAGCTGGTTGGCGGACGCTTATTGATCAGCAGGTTGTCGAACTCCAGCAACGGGTGCGAGAAGATAATCCGACGCCGAAGCGAACTCAACTCGTCGTGGAGCGATTCGGTCAGTTGATCGCCACTCTTGGACGCCTGCTCGATTCGCTTGCCCAGTACCGATAGTTCGCCCGCCAGCTTCGAACGCTTTGCACTCTTTTCCACCAGAGCGAGCGTCTTGCGGGCCAGTGTCAGCTTGTCGGTCGTACGCTTGACAAGCGTCTTACGGGCAAGGGCAAGTTCCGCAGCCGCCCGCTTGGCAGGGTCAACCGTCGCCTCTACGACCTTCGCAACGAGCTTCGCCTTATCCCAACCGCCCCAACTGACGGTCCTGGCCGCCTGCCATCGCGAATCATCAAAGCCCGCGCCTTTCCATCCGCGAGCCTCAACCGCCGATGATTTCCATTGTGTGTCTGAATGGATTCTGATCGCCTTGGCGCCGCTCGAACTGACGCGAAGCCCGAAAAACAGCGCAGCCGGATTCCCCGCCCCCGCCCGCCAGTTAACCCCCTCGATTGCCAGCACATTTTTCCCCGGCCGCAGGTGTGCCTTCGCATCGAAGGAATAGATTCTCTGCCAATCGGACCCCGAGCCGATTTTCTTACCGTTGACGAAGAGGACAAAGGCGTTGTCCGCCGTGATCGCACAGGTCGCCGACTTGACGGGTCCCTTACCGGTAATAGTGAAGGACCGCCTGAAATACCACTTCCCCGAGGGGACGCTGGCGGACGCCCCTTGCTTCCCATGCCATATCCCACCAGGCGCACCGGCCGCAACCGTCGTCAAAGCAAACACCCAGGCGAGACTCAGCAGAATAATAAAGTGTGATTTTCTCATGTCTGACCTCTCCAGATTACTGTATGGTTCCGATCGTAGCAGGAGACGTGGCGATTGGCAACTCATGCGTTGGTAATGGTCTTCGCCCGCCCAATTGGATACAATTGTCGCAGAAGGCCTGCGATTGTCGCGGGCGGTAATCCCAGGCCGGTCGCGTCGCACTAAAACCCGGGAGACCCTTCAATGGACAGGCGTCACAGATCGATCATATCGTTACTTCTTGTCGGAGCCTTCTGTTTCGTCGTTGTGGTCGATGCTTGCGCCGAAGATGCCAAGCCGCAAGCGGCGGCGCTGTCGGGGGCGCCCGTGCATCGATACAGCTTTAACGGGAAGGGGGGGATCGGCGCCGCGTTGACTGACAGCACTGGTAATGTCCACGGGCAGATCTGCGCCGAAACGCCGCCCAAACCGCTGCCGTACCACGAGGGCAGCACTACGATGGTCGTCATCCCGGACACTGAAGGCTACTGCCGCAAACGCCCCCATATCTTCAACGCCATGATGAAATGGGTTGCCGACAACAAAGACAAGCGGAATATCGCATGCGTGCTGCACGTGGGCGATATCACCAACGACAACGCCAAAGACGAATGGAAGAATGCACGCAAGGCGTTCGACATCATCGAGGGCAAGGTCCCTTACGTGCTGGCGGCGGGGAATCACGATTACGATGGCACGCCGGGCCGGCTGACTTACATGAACGAGTTCTTCAAAGTCGCCGACCTGAAGAAGCGGCCCGGTTTCGGTGACGTCTACGAACCGGGCAAGCTCGAGAACCACTACCAGTTCATGAAGATAAACGGGCAGAAGTGGATAGTACTCTCGCTGGAGATGGGTCCGAGAAAGGAAGTGATCGCCTGGGCTAACAAGGTGCTCGAAAAGCACAAGGACCGGTTGGCGATCGTTCTTACGCACGGATATCTCTACTACGGTAACGTGCGGTACAATCATCTTCGTGGTGGTCAGCGGGCCAGCCCGTACAAGTTCTACGGTGACGGGGCCGACGGCGAGATGATGTGGAACCAGTTGGTTCGCAAACACGCCAACGTGATGATGGTGATATGCGGACACCTCTCGTCGCAGTACGTCGGATATCGGAAGGACAAGGGGGATGGCGGTAATATCGTTCACCAGATGCTCGTCGACTACGAGAAAATGCGGGGGGGAGGCGGTTTCCTCCGCGTGCTGGAATTCCTGCCCGACGGTAAGACGGTGCAGGTGCGGACGTATTCGCCGGTGACGAAGGAGATCAGATCGCCGATTACCAGGGGAGATAAGCCCCAGAGAGACCCGAAGCTGGAGGAATTCACATTCACGCTTCAGGCCGCCGGAGGCAATGAGCGTCTCCTGACTACTGGCGCCCGGGGCGGGCCGGTGAAGAAGAAAAAGACGACGACTGATCGAGATAACTCCGCGGTCGCCGGAAGTGAAGACAAGATCCGACTCAACGGTAAGGGGCAACTGGTTATCGATGCCAACGATGGAAGGGCGTATGGGAAGCTGGATGCGTCTTTAGTCAAGGGGCGCAAGGAAGTCAGCTTCGAGGTCTGGTTCACGCCTACCGCCGAGAGCTACAACTGGAGCCCGGTGGTTCAATTCCGGGGAGGCAAAGACGCTTTCTACTACACGTTCCGCACGCTCAACAGGCACCGGGCCGAGCTGATAGTCAACGGTCACAATGAGGATATTCAGCGAAAGATCAGCGTCAAGGTCGGTCGTCCGATGCACGTGGTGGTCACATACGATCAGGACGGACAAGACGGGCGTCCCGTGCTGTCTTCTTACGTCAACGGCAAACTCACCGGGCGGATGGTCACGAAGATCAAGCTCTCGGAACTTGGGCTGACCAGCGGGCGGATCGGTCCCTTCGCTGGCAAGTTCGACGAGTTGCGGATCTACGATTATCCGCTTAACGCTCGCCAAGTGCAGGGCAACTACGCGGCCGGCCCGAATAGGGTGAATCTCGCGAAGGTCACGTTCCACTGCACCGACGGTTATCCCGAGCGTTGGCGGGGGGTCTACCGGGAAACTCTGGAGCACTTCTCAGCGAAATACGGTCGTGTCGGTCCGCTGCATGTTTTCCTGATCGAAAATGCCGATTGGAAACTGCCTGAGGGAGTTGCGAAAAAGGATGCGCAGAAACTCGCCAAATCGCAGAAGGAATTGAGACGTCTCTTCTGCAAGCTGCAGGGGGACGATTCAACTGGGGAACGTCTCGATTGGACAACAGGGAAGCACTGGGCCGGATGGAGTATCAAGCCTCCCAAACTGACGATCACCATGACCATGTCGCCTTATCGCGACGGCGAGCAATTCGTGATCGGCCCGATTCATGAATACATGCACGCTTACCAGACTGCGCACGGTTATGAGAAGGAGGCGGTCCACGGCAACAAGATGGGACAGTCGCTCTGGACGGGCCCGGCCTGGTGGAGGGAGGGTTCCGCGGTGCTGGTTGCGGGGCTCTATTGCTGCCGGCATCCGGAGCTATACAAAAAATTGAAAAAGCCGTACCCCTGGGAAGCGTTCAGCCGCGAGATGAATCGCAACCTTAAGATGTACCGCAAGGCGGGGACCAACATCCGCAAGGGCGTAACTCACGATGATTGGGGCCGCCTGGAGAAATCCAAACTAGTTCACCCGGTGATCTATGCCGGCGGCTCAGCGGCGTGTGCCTTGCTGCTCCAGAAAGCAGGGTCGCTGCGGCGTTTCATGGAGTTCTTTCCCCTGGTACCGGAACTGGGCTGGAAGGATGCCTTCGAGAAGCATTTTGAAATTACGCTGGAGGAGTTCTACAAGGAGTTCGACAAGTTTGCGCGGGCGGCTGGCGATAAACTCGAGGCTGAATCGCCGACGGGAAGCTGGTGCGATTTCCTGAAATCGATTGAATGAAACTTCCCAGCCGCAACGGAAACACGGGCGCCCCCCGACTCCCGAATATTTATGGCTCTATCTGCCCGGGGATCTGGGGCAGGGGCGGGCTCGGATTGACGGGACCAGGCTCCTCGTTACCGAAGGTGGTTTGGCAGTACGGGCATATTCTGAAATGAATTCCGAAGAATCCACCGCAGTTGATGCAGCGGACTCGTGGAGTAACGCAGGCCAGGACTATGAAAGCAATCCACCCGCCAACCGGGTGTATACCGAAGAGCATCCAGAGCGCGGAGTGATTCTTCTTATTGGCCAGTCGAACTCCAAGCGTTATCGGAAGAACCCACCCCAGCCCGATGACAAGGACGATCATTACCAGGCCCATGACTATGTGCAAACCCGCCGGTTCTCTTGTGTACCCTAGCATGTGTGTGTCCTCTTCTGCCGAGAAAGCAATCAGCCCTGTTGAAAACGACGCAATTCCCAATCGGGACAATTGCCTGGTCGGACCAGGTTAAGGTTGCTCGTCAAATCGAATGCTAACCCGAATATCTTACCATGTTTTCCGCGTCGGCGGGTGCCTTTGTCAAAAATCGCCCTGGCGGCGTCCGATTTCGCATTTTCTACTCGGAATATCGACCGATATGCCTTCGCAGAAAACACTCATCGTCCTTGCCAGGCCAAGAAATCACCGCGCCGACAATTACAGTGTGTTTGTCTTGCTTCCGATGAGAATGTTCGTAATGACAGTTAATCGCATAGGTTATGTGGGTCCGCGAAAAACATGGTGAAATATCCGGGCTAGGAGTCTGTCGGACTTCGCCTCCCGGTTGACGCCGGTTTGACGACCAGCCTCATTCTGGAAAGTTGGCGACGGCAAGGTGTCTGCCGATCTGTCCGCCGATCTCAGGTCAATTCCGGCTGAATCGGCAGCGGAAGC
>JASLNT010000012.1 GCA_030745875.1 Phycisphaerae bacterium | reverse complement strand
AACGATTGTCAGGACGTTACGTGTGCGCATGATATTACTCCTGCACGAATTTGGTTGTGCGAGCGCACGTGCCGCGCGCCTCGCGATGAATACGACGTGACAAGTTGCTGTGCAACTTTTCAAACAATGCAATCACTCTCTCATCTCTCCGCGGCCTTGCGACATCAATTTACTGTCGTCCGTCCGCTGTTAAAAAAGTGCCAGTAATCTCCAAGAATTTACCTGTCGCTCTTATAGAGCAAGTGCTTCCTCACGGTAGATTCGCTTTGGCTATTCTGATCTCAACCATAATACTACCTGCAAAAGCCTTTTTCGTCAAGGACAAAAGAGGCGTGTTTCCTAAAAATTTTGCAATTTCGGTCAATTGCAGGCCCGGAAAACGGTTCCATTCAACAACGGCTACAGCTATTAGCCCGGTCTAGTCGATAATCGATGGGAGGAAAGAAAATAGGAATATTCCGGCAACCAGTACAGAGAGCAGGCAATAGATGATATATGCGGCGTTTACGATGTGGTTAGTGCTTACGGTGTTCGCGGGGATCGGGGTTTACCGCATGTGGGCGTCCCTGGGCAAGCCCGCGTGGGTGAACTGCGCCCTGTTGCCCGGAACACTTGTATCGCAGATGGCTTACATCTTCGGATGCCTTATAACCGGAGGCGAAATCAAAAGCGCAAAAATGGTTCCCGCCAAAGGCGACTCGGGCGGAGGCGAACCCAAGACGTCGGCGTCTCCAAGGCTGAAAGTTGTCGGACCGCTGGTTGCGTCGCTCATGGCGCTGGTCGCGTGCGGGGCGTCGATACTGGTGGTTCACAAAATGCTGGGCAAGCCTGTTATCGAACAATTCTCAGGCGGAGAAACCCACCTTTTCTACACGACGCCCGTCAAGGCCGAACTGCCCAAGGATCTCCCTCGATCGTGGGAGGCGGGCTGGAAATTAGTGGGACAACAAGTGCAACTTATCAAACATACGTGCGAAACATGGTGGGATCTGGATTGGGGGAATTGGCGGGTTGCGTTGTTCGTGTATTTGGCGATATGTCTGGCGGTGCGGTTGGGTCCGGTCAGCAGACCGATCAGACCGACGCTGGCTGCGGTGTGCGCGATCGCCGGGGTCATCGCGATAATCGGATCGAGCAACAAAGATTTCGCCAACCTTATAAACGATATCTGGCCGCTGCTGACGTACGTGTGGGCGAGCCTGCTGACGGTTCTGGCCGGAACGCTGGTGATGCTGGGGGTGGCGGCGTTGTGGCGGATATTGACGGGCAAGGAAAAGGGATTGAAAAAGAAACGCTCGACGGGGTGACGGGGAGAACACTGTAGGCGGTTGACGCATCGGGGCCGTATCGGCGTAAAAAATCGCGGCAGGACCAGTCTTGGGTCAGGCCCTGCCGCTTATGCCCGGCGGGTGGAGGGAGACCTGCCGAACAATTATCAGTAGTTGAGTTCACGCCCTCATATCGGCGTAGTCAGACAAGCGTTCTCCATTTCCCGAACAATCAACTGAAACGAATAGGCCGCGAGGGCGCGCCGTCTGGAAGAGAGGCTGCGACACCCAGACCAATTAAACTGACGTTGTTGCCTATATTAACACACAAAGTGATTCTCACCAAGCGAAAAGTCCTGTATGTTAGTGAGAATTAATCAAACGACCGCCTTATATCCACTAATATACATATCTTACGCACCTCACGGTAATATGCATCGCCCGAAAAAGTAACCTTAATGTTGCAGTCGCCGGGGTCGGGAAAACCGGGCGGGGGGACATACTCATTCCCCGGCGATGCATATATGCGGAATGTAGGCGCTTTTGGGAGCATGAGCGACCGCCCCGAGGCCGGCCGCAACTGCTATGGGCCCATTGATCACTGCAACATCATCATCACTTTGGGAGCGGGTCCGGGCGCGCCGCGGAAATGATCGCTATATATAATGATGGCGCGTCAGACCGACCGGAAACGCTTTGAGTCGGTAACTTGTCACTCCCTGCTGCTCCCATGAGGCCTCAGATCGCTCTGGTCATTCGGAAGTGCGGGATCGTCACCTGCGTGAATTCATCGCCCTCAATCTCGTACCCCAGTTTCCTGTAGAAACCGACAGCCGTCTTCCTGGCGTCCATCACGATCCGCCTGACGCCCCTGTCGCGAAGTGTGTCCTCAACGCTCCGGACCAGTCGTCCGCCTGCTCCAGTCCCCCTGTGCGGTTCGTCGACGGCCATTTGGCGGAGTTTGGCGGTCTGCTCGTCCAGAAGCTTGATCACCACGCAGGCGATCAGCGTGTCGCTCTCATCGAACAGACCGAAATGCAGTTGCTCTGATTCGCCGTCAAGGTCAGCCTTCGACCAGGTCAGTCCGAGGGGCGTCCGGAGCAGACGGTCCCGCATAGCGAGAATCTCCCGGTATCCGTCGCCGCCGAACTGGACTTCTCTGACAATCATTGGCGTTTATTGCACCATAGCTTCGTTCGAATCGCGAGACTATAATTCTCGCGTATGCCAGCACACACGCGACGTCAATTCATGAAACAGGCGAGCCTCGGCCTGGCCGCTCTGACCGCGGGGGCTCATTCGACGCTCGCCAAGTCTACGCCCGGGCGACCCAACGTGGTGCTGGTGATGACCGACGACCAGGGATACGGGGATCTGGCCTGCCACGGGAATAAGAACATCAAGACGCCCAACCTCGACAAGTTCCACGCGGGGAGCGTACGCCTGGCGGATTTTCACGTCTCACCGGTGTGCACGCCGACCCGGGCGGGACTGATGACCGGGCGATGCCCCAACCGAGTGGGGATATGGCACGTGGTTATGGGTCCGTCGCAACTTCGCAAGGGCGAGGTCACGATGGGCGACGTATTCTCGGCGAACAATTATAAGACTGCGATATTCGGGAAATGGCATTTGGGCGACAACTACCCGTTCCGTCCGCAGGATCGCGGTTTTCAGGAGACTTTGGTACATGGCGGCGGCGTGGTCGGACACGTGCCCGACCATTGGCTGAACGATTACTTCGACGACACGTACCTGCACAACGGCAAGAAGCGGAAGTTCAAAGGCTACTGCACGGATATCTGGTTCGATGAGGCAATGAAGTTCATCGAGGCCAACCGTAAAGACCCCTTCTTCGTCTACCTGTCAACCAACGCCCCCCACTCACCGTACCTGGCGCCGGAGAAGTACGTCGCGATGTACAGGGGCAATCCGAAGGTTCCCCATGCGGCCTTCTATGGGATGATCACGCGGATCGACGAGAACTTCGCCCGCCTGGAACAGAAACTCGCGAGCCTCGGTCTGGCCGACAACACGATCCTGATATTTCTGACCGACAACGGTACAGCCGCCGGCGTCCGAAGAGGTCTAGGCTTCAACGCAGGGATGCGGGGCGCAAAGGGATCGTCATACGATGGCGGACACCGCGTACCGTGCTGGTTCCGCTGGCCCGGAGGCGGGCTCAAGGGTCCGCGCGACGTCGGGCACGTGACCGACCACGTCGACATCCTGCCTACGTTGATCGACCTGTGCGATCTGAAGCCGCCGCGGAAGATCAACTTTGACGGCCGGAGCCTGGCGCCCCTGCTGAAAGACCCCAACGCCGACTGGCCCGCCCGCACAATGGTCGCCGAGAAGCAGAACGTCGTCGCCAAGCCGATCAAGTGGCGGGGCTGTGCTGTGATGACCGACCGCTGGAGGCTGGTCCGCGGCAAGGAGCTGTACGACATCCAGGCCGATCCGGGCCAGAAGCGGAACGTGGCAGCCAAACACCCGGCCGTTGTCGCCAGGCTTCGCGCCGATTACGACAAGTGGTGGCTCAGCGTTTCCGAAAGTCACGACAAGGTCACCGAGATCATAATCGGCTCACCCCACGAGAATCCTTCGCGCCTGACGTGCTACCACTGGAACAATCCGACAGGCAACCAGGGGCTCATGCCCTGGGGCCAGGCCCACATTGTCGCGGGCCCCCACTTCAACGGATACTGGAATCTCAACGTCGCCGAGGCCGGACAGTACACGCTAGCCCTGAGGCGATGGCCCGTCGAATCACATCTGAAGATCAACGAGACCAGCGACGCCGACCCGCCGGAGAAGCCCTTCGGCCCACTCAACGCCAAACCGCTGATCGCGACGACCGCCCGGGTGAAGATTCAAGACGTCGACGAGACTCTCCTGGTCGCCAAAGACGCAGAAGCAGTAACGTTCAAAGTAACGCTGAAAGCCGGACCCGCGCGACTGGAAACATGGTTCAGCGACGCGGCGGGCAATTCACGCGGCGCGTTTTACGTGCATATAGCAAAACTATGAAGGAGCACAACATGCTGCGACATCATCCGCTGTCGATCTTTCTGGCGATCGCGACCGTTGGGATCGTCTCGCAAGCACGCGCCGAAGACGGAAGAAGCTTCGCTGAGTCCGTCAAAACCGCCCGCATGGTCGCCATCGGCACGCTGACGGAGTATCGCCTGGGCGGATACATGGTCAGTTCAACCGGCTCGAAAGCCAATATCTCGACCAAAGCCAACTGGGAGACCGCCCTCTTCGGAGCCAAACCCCCCGCCGCAATATACCGACAGATTCCGGTCAAACGCGGCACGAAGCCGAAGCTGCAATTCGCCAGGGGCGACAAGGTGATCATCTCGTGGCGGACATCGAGCCAGGATTCCCTGATGATGGCGCCATGGTCCAAAGCACTCGAGCGGAAGGTGCTCAACGCGCTTTCGGCGAGACGAAAGGCCCTCGTCAAGAAGCACGGCTCCGCCAAGGCCAAACTGATCGAGCAGGCGGTCGGCATTCTCGGCTCGGTTCCGGCTCGATCCGCGCAGGCCAGCCCGGCCGCTGTCAGTCAATTGGTCGCAATGAAAGACCCCGCCCTGCCGATACTGCAGGAGTTGCAGAAGGAACTTCCCGGCAAGGCCGACCAAATCCTGCTCGAAGAAGCGATCTTCTGCCTGAAGTGGAAGATCAATCCCGACAAACTCATCCGTCAGTGGATCGACAAGAACGTCAAAGGCTTGGGCGGCAGGAAGTTTACGCTGCGACAAAGCCCGAAGCGAATCGCCGATGACGCCGTCCGGAAAGTGCTGGGTAAAGACTACGTAATCTGCCAACTCCGCTTCATGCAGTACCCCGTGGCCCGGATGTCGCCTCCCCCGCTGGGCGCCAACAATATCTTTGCGATCCACAAGAAGGACAAAACCGTAACGCACATCGCAAAGATCGACGCGCTGGAGGAATTCTTCATCGCCAAGGCGACGCCCGCGGGCGATCAGGCCGCAATGAAGACGATCGCCCAGGCGTGGCTGGCGATATCGACCATACTGGTCACCGACGGGTTCTACCGGCTCGCGGTCGACGCCGCGGGCATTACCGTCAACAAAGGCAAGGGATGGGAGGTCGTCGCCAAAGCAATCGTCCAGCGCGGCGGACGTGGGCACGTTCAGGCTACGCTCACTTTCGACGCCAAACGCAAGCTGCTCGGGATAGAGCAGGAAAAGAAACTCGTCGGCGGTATGCGCCCGATATGCCAGTCAACCAAACTCATGGACAGCGATCCGATAGTGCGAGGGATGGCCCGCCAAAGCCTCCGGACGATGGGGCTCATGGCCCGAGAATACCTCGCCGACCAGCGCAAGAGAGTATCGCCCGAACTTCAACGCGCCATCGACAATATCTGGCAGCAGATCCTCCAGGACCAGCGGGACCTGGGCGAATAGACACAAGCGTCATCTTTCGGGCGCCGCTATCGTTGTTGTGTGTTCAGGTTCTATGTTGTCGAAGAACAGGCCCTGGAACTGGCCCGGCTGGAGTTCGGGCAATTCCACCGTCACTTTGTACTGTTTCTCGGGTTTCAAATCCGACAGGTCGGCGTAGAAGCCCAAAAACGTGTTCTTGGGGTTGCTGCGGTATACGCTGGAGTAGGCCTTCTTGACCTGAACGGGCTTACCGTCGATTTTCATCGACACTTCCATTTCGTCCTTCGGGTCGGCGATGTTCACGAACATCAGCAGGCGGTGCGGCGCGGTCCAGGTGGCGGCGAGTTCAGCTTCGTTGTACGGGATCGGCCAGGCCTTCTTGCGGGCCGCCAGTTGGGCCATTACCCGTTTGGGCACGGAGAACGAACCTTTGAACGTGCGGGCCTTGAAGTTCGCGTCGTATACGCCGATCTGCTGACATTTGGCGAATCTCCGCCCGGCGAACGTCACAGACGCGGTGACTACGTCGCCGGTTTGAGTGAATGCGACCGGCCGACCGTTAACCGAAAGCGATGTGATCTTCTTCTTGCCCGGCAGGATAACGGAGATATTGGACTTCGCGCCAGGCTCGCCGGCGACTTTGGTGAGTTCCAGTTTTCCGCCCTGGAGGGCGACCTGCCCGGGACAGCCGGCCAGCAGCGGCTTGGCGAGTTTCTCGGCCAACGGTTCGAGCCCCAGCACAATCGCCGAAGCGCCGTTCATCGCCAGTCTAACCTTCTGACCGTGTTGCAACGGGCCTGCTTTCAACGAGCCTTTGCCCAGATCGGGATATAGCTGACGCAGCACGAATTGCTTGCCCTCCGCGCCCGCCAGGCCGATTGACTCATCCAGCGTGAATTCGGCGTCTAGTTGGCGATAGTTCGGGTTGAACAGGAATACAAACCCCCGCCCGTCCTTTATCGCGGCTGTCCCGTCACACCGCCCTACCATGGGCTGGCCTATGATGGGGCGAAGCTTGCGGAGCGTGGGCAGGTTCGTATCCGTCCAGTCCAGCCAATCCCGCAGCCACTGCTTGTCAGAGTCCGAGAAGCTCTTGTACTCCGTCTCATCGCGTGCGGGCAGGTAGTTGACCACGTGGTTTATCGGAGCGGTCGCAATCGACGAGATCACCGAATACTTCCAGCCGAGATAGTCCATATCCCTGACGCGATAACGGTCCCGCCGCATCACGCCCTTGACGTCGCTTCGCATAGTCTGGTGCGTCATGTAGCCGGGCATGACCTCGACCGGGGCGAAGCACCGCATGCGATACCACCAGCCCATGTATCGCTGCCGGTCCGCCGAGCCGCGCGACCAGTGCAAATCAGGGAACGAACGGAAGCTCTGGGGCTGTTCGTCCGACGCCAGCGGGTGCGGATACGATCCGCCCAACCAGGTCCACGGACCGAACCAGTGGTATTGCTGGCGCCCGTCGACGAGGGCGTCGGGGCACCTTTCACGCAGCTTCAGGAGTATTCGACGACAACCATACCACTGGGCGTACTTGCTGATACCGACTTCCTCTTTCTTGTAGGCGATCCACCAGTGATCGAAGGCGAACCCGCCAACGCCGGTCTGCTTCTTAAACGCCGCAAGTTGATCGACAAACCAATCCTGGAACGACCGAATCCCGGTATTCGCTCCTCGATACCCGCCCGGTTTGGGCGAGCCCTTGAGTTTCCCCACCCACGCGGTCCATTCGGGATCCTGCATAAACGGAAGCGTCGGATAGACGTAAGGCACAAGCTTGATGTTGTGCTTCTTTGCAAACGCCAGGCGCTCTTGTACAACCTTCGGAAGCGGGTCCTTGCCCGCGATCCACTCGCCTTTGCGTATCTTCTGGCCCATACCCAGCCACAGCAGGCTCTCCCACCGCCAGGCGTCGCGACTGTCTTTGAGCGGAGCGAGATTCTCATCGTGAGGGCTGTAGAGAATGTGATCGCACCCGACCTCCGCCGCCCGCTTGATAATCCGCTGATACTCTTGCCAAATGCCCTTCCGGGAAAGGTCCATCTGGTAAACGTTCTCGCACCAGTCAACGTGGATTCGCACCGTCTTCTTCGGACGGTACGTCATGAACGCACGGACACAGTCCGACATCGCCAGCGTGCCGTTGATATCCACAAGGGGTTTGTCCTTCTCGTACGACAGCGGCTGGGGCAAGTAATGCCATTCGGGCAACATTCCGCCCGGATACTCCGTTCCACTCAGGCGATACGTTCCCAGACAGACCCGATCAGACTCAAACGACCCGTAGTCGCGCGACCATTCCATATCGGGCTCGTAGGCAAGCGATATGTCGCCATCTTTCAGTTCAAACTTCAGAAACGGGTTCTGGATCACCGCGAACATACCGAAGGTCGCTCTTGTACTCTTTGCAGTATCGCCAAATCGCAGAAAGGCCCCGTAGCTGCCGCCGCGATTACGGTAGTCGCTGATTACGGGAGTGTTGAGGCCGGCGCCGAAAACAGTCGCGGATTTGATGTGATACTTGCCCTGCGTGCTCACCCGCAAGTGCTTACTGACGAAACGCCAGTCGCCGCGAAGTTCGTAAACAGCATCGATCAGCAACTCACCGGTCTTGTAGCGATATGTAAGGACCTGTCCGGCCTTGCGTATGGACTGGGGCTTGAGCGTCTTGCTGTCGATGGTTGCATCGTCGATCTTCAGGGCGAATCGATCGCCCTTGAAGTCGATTGACCGGCCGAGCGTTTTGTCGCGGATCTGACAGAGCCCCTGCATGTCGAAAACGACTCGCAACTGTTTGTTGTCCAGCGTATGTCGCCCGATCTTTTCAGCAGCCCGAGCCGACGAGCCCACCAGGACAACCGAGAGAACCGCCGCCGCAGCAACCACATGTTTCATGCTGACTACTCCAATTCAAGTTGTGTACAATAAACGCGAGTTCATCGGCGCCGCCATATTCACTCCGGATCCCGCGGGGGGTGGCCGAAGATGAAACGGAAGACCTCGCCAAGGTCGGATTTTATCACGTACAAGGCGGGCGTAAGGATCAGTATGACCGGAGTGGCGAACAGTATTCCGAATCCCAGCGATATCGCCATGGGAATCAGGAATTTTGCCGAAATAGACGTTTCGAAGATCATCGGCGCCAATCCGAAGAACGTTGTGAGCGCCGCCAGCACGATCGGGCGGAAGCGCCTGGCTCCGGCCCGGACGGCCGCCGAGCCCACATCATCGCCGTTTTCAAGGTATCTGTTAGCGGTGACAACCAACACCAGCCCGCCGTTAACCACTACTCCGCACAAGGCGATGATTCCAAAGATGCTGATAATGCTCAGATCGTACCCCATTATGATGTGTCCCAACAGCGAACCGGTGATTCCCAGCGGGATGCTGATCATCACCAGCGCGGGCATAACATAGCTCCTGAACAACGCCGCCAGCAGAATGTATATCCCAACCATCGCGTAGCACAAACCGTAGCCCAATGCGCCCATGGACTCGCGGCGGGAGCGTTCGTGGCCCACAAACGACCACTTCAGGCCCGGGTAGCTGCTCTCGAGTTGGGGCATGTACGTAACCTTCAGGTCGTCGAGAACCTTGTTTTCGTTGACAACACCGGGTATCACGCTGGCCGAAACGTTACGCACGCGTTTTCCGTTAACTCTCCGGATCTCGGTGTACGCCCGTCCCGAGGCTTTCTGAGCGGCTTCGCCCAGCGGGATATCGCCCCCGTCGGGGGTGCGGAGCAGAAGTTCCTCAAGGTTATACAGCGACCTCCGCTCCGATTCGGGCAGCCTGACCATAACGCGAACTTCGTTTCGTCCGCGCTGTTGACGGAGCGCTTCGGCTCCGTAGAAGGCGTGTCGGATCTGCCGCCCCAACTCTCGCGGATCCAATCCCAGAGATCGCCCGTGGGGCTTGAGCGTGAAATCAAACTGACGCTTGCCTTGTGCAAAACCCTTGTAAACATCAGTCACACCGGTGTAGTTGGGCAACACCTTGGCCAGATCCTCCGCCGCCCGCTTGAGGATCTCAGGATCCGTGTGGGTCAGTTCGATCTTAATCGCCGAAGAACCTCCAGGGCCTATGAGATAATCGAAGAAAAGCTTCTCCAGGCCGGGAATATCGCCCACTTCCTCCCGCCAGATCGTGCTGAACTCCCGTGCTGTGGTGTTTCGCTGGTCGTTATCAACTAGATAGAAATTGATTTCCGCGGTATTTCCGCCCCTCCGCCCGATGGATTTCATCATCGCCTTCACCATGGATTTTCCGTCGGCCCGCTCCACGGCGCGGATTCCCGCCCGTTCGATCTTGTCAGCTACGTCGCGTACGTCCTCAATAGGAGCCCCGTACGGCAGGGTGATCTCCGCATCCAGCCTGGTGGCCTGTATGCTGGGGCGGAAGGAGAACTCGATCCGCCCGGTGTCCCAATACGACCACATAACTATCAGCGTGGCCAGGGCCGCCGATACAGTTACGTATCGATGCCTGACCGCCTGTCTAAGCACAGGCTCGAACGCGCGGTGGATGAACCATTCCAGACCGGCGGCAATTCGTCGCTGGAAACGTTCGAACGCCCCCAGCAAACCGCGGTCCGGGCCCGTCGGCCCCCACGCCAAATGCGCCGGGAGGATAATCAGGCACTCCACCAGCGATATTATGAACACTGCTATCACCACCGCAGGCAGGATCATGAAGAAACGCCCGATGGAGCCCGGAACAAACAGCAGGGGCAGGAATGCTATGACGTTGGTGATCACGGCGATGGAGACCGGGGCGGCCATGTCCCGCACGCCCGTAATGGACGCCTTGAGAAACCCCACACCTCTCTGCCGCTCATAGTAGATGTTCTCGCCGATCACCATCGCATCATCGACCACGATGCCAAGAGTGATAATGAAACCAAACATCGAGATAATGTTTATCGTGCCCCCGACAAGCGGGAACAGCAGAAACGATCCCATGACGGAAATCGGTATCCCCATCGCCACCCAGAACGCCATCCGGGCGTCGAGAAACAGACCCAACAGCACCAGCACGAGAACCAGGCCCATAGTCCCATTCTTAAGAAGCAGGTCTCTGCGGTCCCTGTACACGTCCGACCAGTCGCGGAAGACTTCGAGTTTGACACCGTCGGGCAGACTTGCCGACGCCTTCTCAACGTACCGCCTGACATCTTTCGATATGCCTATAGGCGTCTCGTCGCCCGTTCGGAAGACCGTTATGGTCACCCCGCGTCGTCCGTTGAAATACGCCTCTCGATGGCTGTCGGCGAAGTCGTCGCGAACAACTGCGATGTCGGCGAGTTTCACCTCCGTACCGTCGCGTCTGCTGATCACGGCGATGTCGTCGAACTCGCTGGCGAAGTCGCGTCTCTCGGCCGTGCGGAGCAGCACCTCGCCGCCGCGGGCCTTGATCCCGCCAGCCGGCAGATCCAGCGCGCTGTTGCGAATCGCGCGAGCTACGTCACCCAGAGTAATCGCATATTTGCGAAGTTCGGGCTCGGGTATCTCAACGGTGATCTCCGGACTACGCACGCCCCCCAAGTCAACGTCGGTGATTGAGGGCAGATCCAGCAGTTCGTTGCGTATGCTCTGAGCCTTGTAGAACAGATCCCGCTCGTCGGCGGCGCCGTAGAGCACCAGTCGCATAACATCCCGACGTCGCCTCTGCAGGCTTATCCGCGGGCGCTCGACATCTTCGGGAAACGATCGTATCCGGTCGACAGCGGCTTTGACTTCCTGGAGCATCTTGTTCGGATCAGCGTTTTCCGCCAGTTCGATCGTCGTCTTGCCATACCCCTCATACGCCGAGGAAGATATTTCTTTAACCCCCTCCAGGCTCCTGACTTCGTCTTCGATCGCCAGCGTTATTCCCTCTTCGACCTCTTCCGGGCTCGCACCCGGATAGCTGACGCCCACGTCTATAATGTCCAGCGCATACTCCGGGAATACTTCCTGCTTGGTGTACATGGCGACAATCAAACCACCGCCCACCAGCACCAGCATCAGCAGATTGGCCGCCACGTGATTGCGGGCCATCCAGGCAAGCAAGCCCTTTTCGCGGGGCGCTCCGATCACGCTATCGCCCCTCCCCGGGTTGTGTCTGGGGCTGCGAGGCGGCTGGCGATTTGTCGGGATCGTGAACCCTGACCATCATACCGGGCAGGGGCGCTCCCAAGCGACTTACTACGAGCTTCTCTCCAGGCGAGACATTGCAACGCACCAGAACGTCAGCCCTCCGCCGCCAAACCACCTCGGCGTCGCGGAAAACGAGCTTACCTTCCGAGCCCACCATCCACAGGCGATCGCCCTCCCGCATCGCCTCGCGGGGCACTACGTAAACGCCATCCAACCGTCCGGCCTGGATTTCAACTTTGGTGTAGCTTCCCAGCAGAATGCACTGGGGACCCATAGTCGCAGTTTGGCCCGGGACGGGGGCTGAAAGGTCCAACGGATTATCGACCGCAACCAGGACCCTGGCCATCCGCCCGCTGGTATTCAGGTCGCCCAATAATCGCAGAACTCGCCCGGTGCGAACTATCGCCGATCCGCCAGCAGTGTCGCAAACCACTCTGACCGCCGAACCGCCCTTACCACCCTGCGAGAAACGAATTCGCTGCAGCCTGCCAATGGGAACCAGAACCTGCACCCAGAACTGGTCGGTTCCCACCAAAGTAGCCAGTTTCGCCTGCCTGCTTACAAGTTGTCCGACTTCAACGGACTCGTCGATCACCATCGCATTGAACGGGCAGGTCAGCGTGGTCCGTTTTTCGTCAAGCTCCGCCTGGGCCAAACGACTCTTGGCCGCCTCCACTCGAGCGGCGGCCCGTTCCTGATGCGGCTCGCGGAGCACCAGGCGCCGACCGATCGGAGAAGTCGTTATCTCGTTTTCGAGCAGTTTCCACTCTCGCTTTGCGACGATTCTCTTGCCTTCCTCCATCTCGACATCGAAACGGGCCTCGACCAACGCAGCCTGCAACTCCTTGATCTGGATCTTGTAGTCTTCCGGATCGATCTGAAGAAGTTTTCGATCGGCCGGGATCACTCCGCCGGGAACCAGTGCGGCGTCCTGCTCAATGATGCGCCCCTCGACCTGGGCCTGAAGCGTAAGTTCTCGCGCGGGCACAACCGTACCGTACGCCTCGACAGCAACGGGCACGCTGGCTTTACGAAATTCAGCGACCTCGACCAGTGGAGCGTGCCTGGTTGGAGGGGTTTTCTTGGGCTGGGGCCTGGTCAGGTACAACACCACCGCGGTCCCTACGGCTCCGCAGACCAACAGTACTGACAGGATAAATCTCACGATTTGTTCCTTCTACCGAATCCGGGACGCGGTCCGGACCGGTCCTGATCGGATGGTTTTGCCGATGTCCATGGCTGGGCTCCGCCAAGAGCCCGGTAGAGTAGAATTCTAATCGACACCAACTCCCGTCTGCGAGTGAGAAGATTGCGTTCCAGAGCCTGCAGCGATTGAACCGCCGCAAGCACGGGCAGGTAATCGGTCAGGGCGGCGCGGCTGAATCGTATCCGAGTCTCTTTGAGATTGCGTGTAGCGAAGTCCAATTCCTTCTGGAGGGCTTTGATAAGCTCTCGCTGCCTGCGCTCGCGCCACATCGCATCTTCAACTTCGCCAATCGCGGTCAAATAGGCCTCGGAAAGCTCCAGGAGGTTCTCCTCCACTATCGCCCGGCGCCGCTCGACTTCGGCTTTGCGGAGGCCCCAGTCGACCACCGGACCGGCCAGGTCGCCCATAAGCGAAGTAAACAAACCATCGGAAGTCAATCGACGGAAGTTGGCTCCGTCATATCCCCGCTCCAGACCAAGTTGCAGTCGCGGGAGGCGATCGGCGACGGCCTCGGCGACGCGATGATCGGCGGCGATCAACTCGCAGCGTATCCTTCGCAAGTCGGGGCGATTGGTCAGAAGCGCAGACGGGACGCCCACTTTGGGAGGCTCCGGGAGTTTCGGAAGATCGTCAGCCGCCTCAGCAGCCGGGTCCGCCGGAGATCGGGCGACAAGAATCTTCAGGCGATTGGCCAGCACCCGACGCCGCGCGTGAATCAATGGAAGCTGCGCCTGGGCCGACGCCAACTGCTGACGTTGCTGGTAGACGTCCACAATGTCCGACTCGCCAACGCTGAATCGCAGTTCGATCAATTCCAGAAGCGTCTTGCTAACCTCAATTTGCCTGCCCAGCAGCGCCAATTGGAGCTTCTCTTCGATAACGCCCAGATAGGTTTCGGCGACCTCGCCCGCCAGCAGAAGCGCCGCAGCCTGGAGATCCTCTCGTGCGGCGGCGTTGTCGAACTCGGCGGCTTGGCGGATGGACGTCAGGCGGCGCCATAGATCCGCTTCCCATGAAAGCGTCAGCCCGCCGGTAACGCGATCGCCGTACGTGCCGGCGTCGCTCCATGTGCGTCTTGCGTCCCCGTCGGCGTCGAGCGCGGGAAACAGGCCCGCAGCCGCCTGCTTCTCGAGCGATTCGGCTTGTTCTATGCGAAGCCGGGCCTGCTGCAGCTCCAGATTATTAGACAGAGCCTTCTCGACAAGAGCCGAAAGTTTCGGATCCCCCAAAGACCGCCACCATCGATTGGGCGCCTCCACACCCTCTGTGGAAATCGTGAACGCCTTCCCGCCGGACACCGTCGGCGTCGCCGTCTCGTTAACAGTATGCAGCGTACATCCCGCCGCCGCACAGACAACCAACAGCGCGCAGCGGAAGGCTCCGACAAACCCGCGTTTCAAATATACTGTCTTTCTAAACAACACGCTGCCTGTCCCGAACCCCACGCTCAATACATCCAAGGCGAAACAGCCCTAAATCATATCAGCCTCCGCGCCACGGACAAGCCTTAATGTGCTTTGACGCAACGAGCTGTCGGATCAGGGCGGGAGAATTCCGGGCAATGCCCGCTTGCAATGAGTCTTCATCGCAGTAACAATCGGATATTCCGGACCTCGGCGGATCCGGGTCGAAACAGATCAGGAAAATTCTCGACAATGAAAGGGGTCTGCAAATGGCGAGTTTAAGGACGTCTGGCTGCATTGGGGCGATCGTTTTCACCGCAGCGATGCTTCTAAGCGGATGTGTCGACAGGCGGGGCGCCGCCGGCTTCGAGGCGAGAGTCTACGAAGTCCAACTCCACGCAGATCAGAGCAGCAAACTCGACGCGGCGAAACTCAACGCCCGCGCGGCTCGCGGCGAGGACATAGGCGAGATTCTCTCGCAGATCGGCGCCACGAAGCTCCTCTACCGCATGTGCCAGCCGATGGGCTATAACGGCGACGGTTGCATCACCCTCCGCTCGCGCGTGCCGATGATCACAAATACGCGAACTGGTGCGAGAAGCTCCAGGATAAACACCATTCAGTACCAGTTGGTGGGCCCGGACTTCAAAGTCTTCACTCAGCCCCCGCCGGACCAGGCCGCTGGCAAGGTTCAAGTGCGGCTGAACGCAGATATGACCCTCCGGAGCCCCAGCAGCGTGGAGACAACCTCGGGCGTCAGCATACCGGCCAATCGAAGAATAAGTCTGAACTGCAACAACCTCGCAAAAGTCGGCGAACGGTTTGTTGTAGCCTCCGTGAGCTCAAACGCTGGAGACACCAAGGGCTCGTCGACAGCATATGTCTGCTCTGTCTCAGTCGCCCCGAACGACCTGCCCGCAACCGCATCGCCAACGTCCGCACCGACCACACGCCCCGCATCGGGGCCGTCGACCGCCGACTTCCAGGCCGCCATCTACCGCCTGGAACCGCCCGCCGATCGCATCGGGGGCATTGACGTGTCGGCCCTGTCACGCCCGTCCGACGCCCAGAGATTCACCAGGCAACTCGATAAACTCGGGCAGGCGAAACTCCTCCACCAAGCCAGCCAACCGGTCAGCCTGACGTCCGAAAGCGTCGTCGAGATAGAGGAACGGAAGCCCTTTGTCACAGGTTCACGCACTGCGGCCAACGGCGAGCGAATCAACACGGTCCAATACCAGCGGGTGGGAGCAGTCTTTCGCCTCTCGACCGCCCCGATTTCAGATCCCGCGGCCAAGAGTTTGCGCGTCCGCCTGGAAATGAAGTTATCCGAAATGACCGAAAGCAAGCTTGAGATCACCAAGGGCGTCCCAGCGCCAATCATCCTCCAAGGGGAGTTCATATACGCGGGCAATCTCGATATCGGACGCCCGTTCGTCGGCGTCTGCTTCGATGCATCGTCCTGCGACAAGGATGACGATGCGGTCGCCTACATCTATCGCGTGGTTCTGAGCAATCTGCGATAAGATCATGGGCGATCTATGACTGCTGTCAGCAGGAGCGTGTCGCTTGAGTCGGGATTGAAGGGATTGAACCGGAGGTCCCCGAAAGTCTTGATGTTCCTGAATCCTGCGGCGTCCAGGGCGTCTATCAACTCGCCGTGAAGATATGATCTCAGCGGCGTGGTGTGGAGTTTGTATGAACATCGCCCTTCATCAGCCCACTTGATCTCAAGGATATTGAAGTCGATCAGACCGGCATCGCTGTCAAAATCGTAAAAACGCACAAATTCCTTCGATTCGGATCGGGTGATTCCGACGATTCGTTCGGCGCCGGCCAGCACGCGAGTGTAATTCAGCAGATGAATGGCGAGCACGCCTCCTCCAGCCAGCATCGCTCCGAACCCCTCAAATGTACGTCTCAGATCGTCGTCGGTGAGAAGATGCGGGATGGAATTGCCCATGCAGACAATCGCATCCGGTCGATCTGAAATGCGGTCTCTGAGCTCCTGCATTGGAGCCTCGACCCATGAACAGAGATTCGAGTCAATCCCGGCGGCGGCTGCGTTGGCGGGCGCGGCGTTCAACATTCCCGGCGATACGTCGCTTCCGACAACCTTCACTCCGCATCCGGCTAGCTCGATGGCGAACAGACCGGTTCCGCAGGCGACGTCCACAGCCGACGTGATCTGGAATCTCCGCGTGAGTTCTTCTACGAAACGCGCGGCTGGACCGCAACGGTCAGCCGCGCCGGTCAGTTGGGCGTAGTCGTCGGCGATATCGTCGTAGAAGTCCATGACGTCGGAGTTGCAATTGAGTCAGTTTTTGATTTCCACGACAACGCGGAAACCTGTAGTTGTGTCGCGGTTCATGGGCGCCAGTGCGAAGCGTGCGGCCGAACGGCACGCCTTGGGGTGCGAGAACCATGAACCGCCCCTTACGACCCGCTTCAATCCGCCGCCCGGTCCGGTCGGATCGACAGCGTCTCCCGGGCGATACACGCCCCAGCGATCGGCACACCATTCGGCGACGTTTCCGTGCATATCCTTGAGTTTCCACGGATTCTCCGCTCGCCTTCCGCAGTTTTCCGGGAAGGCCTGCCCGTCGCTGTGGTCCTTGTCGCTCTCGGGCAGTTTGGAGTCTTTGTCGGCGTAGTTCCCGTATTTGTGCAGGTCAGCCGGATCGTCGCCGAAGCTGTATGCGGTTTGCGTTCCGGCTCGGCAGGCCATTTCCCATTCAGCCTCGGTGGGAAGGCGAACGGTTCTGCTCGTCTGCTTGCTAAGCCATTTGCAGAACGCAGCCGCTTCGGTCCAACTCACACAAGTAACCGGCGATCCATTGTGCGATCTGAATCCCGGGCGGTTCCACCATCCGTCAGCAATTCTCCCCCATCGCTTCCCGTCCCATCCGCGAACTATGCTCTTCTTACGAAGCGCCTCGGTTTCTTTGTTCACCAGCCCCTTGATCTGGTTGCGTTCGTGGTTGCTGGGCTCCTTGCCCTTCAGCCGGATAAACCTCTTCACCCCGGTTTCCACAGCAGCCGCAACCCGACCGCGATGGAACCAATCGTACTGGTGGCGAGTAACTTCGAAGTAACCTATGTAGAACGCCTTTGTTATCCGGACTTTGTGAAGTCTCTCGCTACTGCTTCGCCCTTTCTCCCCAGCCGGTGAGCCCATGCTAAACTCACCGGCGGGAATCCACACCAGTTCGATATTGGGCCCGCGGTGGTCTCTGTTGTCGATTCTGAGATCGCCCATGTACAGCGAGAATTTCATCTTCTTTTCGATCTCGGTCTTCAGGTTCTGAGCGTCGCGATTGCCTCGGTCGAGTTTCTGCAGCGCCTTGATTTGCTCCAGGGCTTTGCGCAGATGCCCGGCGGCCGTTAGTTTTCTTGCGTCAGCAAGTCTCTTTTTGATCTCGGCGGCTTTTGAGGCGTTGGCGGCGTTTGCGGCGGCTTTGCGTGCGGCTTCCGATGCGCTTCGGGCGATACCGGTTAAACTTTCGATGGCCTTGGCGCATGCCCTCGCCGCAGCCAGGCGCTGTTCGGCGGTCTTGGCCGTTCGGGTGTTTTCCAGGGCGGTCTTGGCTTGGGTCCAGGGTGCCCCGCCGAACTCATCGAGCTGTTTCACATCATACCGCTTCACAGTGTTCTGAAACACTTCAGCGGTTTTGGCGAGAACGCCTGACAATCCCGCATCGGCGTTCTTCTCAGCGTTCTTCCACTGCGCCTGGGCCTGGGCGAATTCGCCGCGATCGAACAGGCTCTGGGCCTGCTTGATGGCCTGGTCGAGTTTCCGCGTGTCGACCTTAACCCATTTCGATCCTGCGTCGGCGGTGATTTTTCTTGCTGCTTGGGCGGACGATCGGGCATCTTTGGCTTTTTGGCGTTCGGCATCGAGCAAGATCAGTTTATCGCACAGTTTCAGCAACTCGGAATACGGAGCTTTGCAGGCGGCGTAGGCTTCCTTGTCGTACAAATCTGAGGCTTGGGAATGCAGCTTGACGCCCTGATCGATTCCGGCGGCAAAGCCCTGTTTTGGATCAAGCTTCTTGGCCCGTTCCCAGGCGGCGTTGGCCTTGCCGCGGATATCGACGGCGTCTGTCAGTAGGGCTTCATCGCGAGTGTATTCAGCCTCTACTACGGCTGACCTGTCCCATCCGTCCCGAAAAGCCCTGGCTTTCAATGTCTTGCCCGGGGTCACCGTAATAGCTCCGCTGTACAGCGGCGACTCGGTGGTTGGAATCGAACCATCGGTGGTGTAGTGGATTCTGGCGCCGGGGGTATTGCAGCTTATCGTTACTTCAGCAGGCCCCGACAGAGCCCCGCCGAGACGCGAGAGTCTTGGATCGGCCACTTTCATTTTTTTTGCCGGTTGCGTCGTCACCACCGGTTTCTTCGGAGGCGGTGAAGCACGGAAGAACACCGCCCAGATAACAACCCCAGCCGCCACGGCTCCCAATCCCACCACAATCCAGATAACTTTGGACCAATCCGGACCGCTGAGTTTCTCGGCTACCGGTATCGCCTCGTCAGCGTCCTGTATGATCTCCGCCCCAGCCGCCCAACACGCCTTCAGGAGATCCTTGAGCAGCTCGTCATATGTAGCATAACGATCCCCGGGGTCCTTCTGAAGCATGCGGGTGAGGACTTCCACAGTCTCAGGATGCAACGAGGGGCGCACCTTGCTTATGTCCGGGACTGGGCCTTCGATCCTGGCGTAAAGGACCTTCATGAGGCTGTCGCCGGTAAACGGGGCCTCGCCGGCCAGCGCATGGTACATGGTGGCTCCGAGACTGTAGATGTCGGCGCGGTGATCCACCGTAGCCCTTTCCACCTGCTCGGGAGCCACGTAGTACGGGGTTCCCAGGGCGTCGCCTTCGGCGATCTTTCCGCCGCCGAACCTCGCGATTCCGAAGTCCACAAGCTTCGGACGCCCCTTCTCGTTGAGCATTATATTCTCAGGCTTTACATCGCCGTGTATCAGACCTATCTCGCCAGCGGCCCGAAGCGCGCGGGCCACACCGGTGATAATCTCCAGCGTCTTGACCTCGTCAAGCGGTTTGTCTCTGGAGAACTGCTTCTCCATACCGCCTCCGGCGATGAGTTCCATCGCAATGTAGGTCTGGTCCTTTTCCTGTCCCAGGGAAAACACCCGTACGATATTTGGATTGTCCAGCGACGCCAGGGCCCTTCCCTCGGACATGAAGCTCTCAACTCTCGACGGGTCCCGCCCCAGATCACCGTGCATAACCTTGATCGCGACGTAACGCCCGAGAGATTTCTCGTAGGCCTTGTAAGTCGCGCCCATCTCCCCCTTGCCCAACTCCTTGAGCAGGACAAACCCGCCCAGTTTGCCCGGCGCGGTGAATTGGGCTCCGCACTTGGGGCAGGTCACGGTGGAAAACGCGGGCTCTGACGACACGTCAACAACGCTACCGCATTTGTGACAAGCGGTTTTTCCGACGCTATCGGCTTGAATGTTGTGACTCTGATCGTCAGCCATAATACGCCCTTAGCTAACGTGAATTACGCAGTTCCGTACCGCATATTGCATATTGAGTATAAGGCGACAGTAATTCGTTGTAAAACCCTGCAAGCCGACGAGAAGAATTTACTCGTTGACGACACCCGTGTCCAGCGCGCAGATTGGTTTGTCTCGCAGGTGAGAGAGGGTAGTCCGGCGAATCGGCGATATCGAGGTGTAAATCCCCTATCGACCGCGGGCCAAGACAATTGAACCGCGTCCGGCAAGCTCCAGAGCCCTTCCGACCTTCCCGGGAACAAATTTCACACCGGTCATCTTGACCGCATGGTTTCGCCTGGACGAGCTGTCGCTTCCGGTCCCCTCGAAGGCCCAGTGCCCGACCAGCCCGCGCTGGGGCTTCCTTGAGGCATCGGATATCTCCCTTTCCGACATCGCCCGATTGTAGACGCACAACTCGTCGACCAGTCCGGTGAAATGAGAGGGTTTGGGATATTCCCTCGCGGTGAAACCTATTATTCCAACGGCGCCTTTGACGTCTCCGGAGCTGGCGAGACTGCCCTGGCCGTCATTCTTGCCGTCAATGTATATTCTCTGCTTTCCCGAATCACCCACCAGCGCCACATGGTGCCATTTGTCGTCGGATATCTTCGTTCTCCCGCTGAACGAACCACTCCATCCAATGTCGTAAGACACCCGTCCGTTCGTTCCAACAAACAGCGACTTACCGCCCGGCGCCCACGGGCCGCTGGGCGGCGTCTTGGCGAAGATCGTGCCAGCCGCCTTTGTGCGCACCCACGCCGTAACGGTAAAAGCTCCCGAGAAGTCGGGCAGAAAATCCGTCCCGTTCGAAGACGCGGTGTTTCGTGAAATCGTACTCACCTTCAGTTCACACAGGAGCTTATTGTCCAGGAATCCGCGCATCGTCGCGCCTTTCAGCTCGACCCTGACATCGTGCCACCGCCCCTGATCGATCTTGCCGTTCCTGCGGGCCAGATACTCAGGCTCTTTAGCGCCCGGAACGTGACGCTCGAAAAGATGCTCCTTATTGAACTGCCCGCCAACACAGAACAGGTAGAAACTTCCCTTACCGTCATCGGCCAATCTTACGCGAAAACCCTCCTTGCCCGCGATCTTCCTGGCCTTAAGGCGTATAGTGTAGTTCGACCAACTGGTCTCGCCGAACGTAGTGTATTTGCCCTTGCCCCGAACGTCCCTCTGCTCCAGAACATCGCGGTTGAAGTGCCAGTCGCCGTCTCTGAGCTTCTTCTGGTTGTTGTAATTGCTCAGGCGGAATATTTCCCTGCCTCCCTGATCGACCCTGAATTCCTTGAACTCGGCTTTGGTTTCCCAGGTTCCCACGCCCACCCTTCCGGTGAGGGCTGTGTAGTTACCGTCCTTCTTCGCCGCTGAATTCACCGACGACTGCAGTTGTGCGACATTCGGTCGTTTTCCAGTCGCCACCACGCGAAATCCGATCAGCGCGCTGTGCATGATTCCGGCCATGCGGCTGCGTGCGGCCGAACGACACTTCGAGGGCGTTGAAGCCCACGACCCCCCGCGAACCACTCGCTGGGTGCCCCGGCGGATTCCGGTCGGATCAATCGCCGCCTTACCGCCCGAACTCTGAGAGTACGGACCGTACCAGTCGCTGCACCATTCAGACACATTGCCGTGCATATCGTAAAGGTGCGGATGGTTGACGGCGCTCTTATACGTATGCACCGGGGCGGTCGTACTTTTCCCGTCGGAATTCCTTATGTCTCCGGTGGCGAATACGGACGAACCATCGGCGTAGTTACCGTACTGGCAGAGCTTGGTCGCGTCATCTCCGAAGCTGAATCGCTGTTGGGAGCCCTGCCTGCAGGCGTATTCCCACTGCGCTTCTGTCGGAAGCGATATCTTCATACCGGCCGCCCGACTGCTCAGCCACTCGCAAAATGCATTGGCGTCGTCCCAATTAACGCACACCACCGGGTGGTCGCGGCCTTGGCTGAAGCCCGGATTCCTCCACGATCTTCCAGAGGCTCGGATTAACTTGTCCTTAACCAGGACCAGGCACCATGCGTTCTTCTTCTTTTCGGGCATGGTCTTGTACCCGGTGGCCTTGGTGAACTCCTCGAACTGACGATAACTGACCTCACACTTGCCGATGTAGAACGGTTGGGTTATTTCGACGTCGTGAAGGTTTTCGTGTCTTTCGCGTCCGGGCTCGCTCTCGGGCGAACCCATCTTGAACTTGCCCGGAACGACAAGACGAAGAGGCATGACCAGACCGCCCCTTTCATCTCTGGCGCCCGGTTTGAGATATATCTTGATCTCGACCGCCTCGCGGATCGCCTTATCGAAGTTCTTCAACGCCGGAGCGTTCGGTGATTTCTTGAGCATCGGCGCCAGTGCGGCCCGGGCTTTGTAGAAATGCCCCTTGCGGACCAAGGCTCGGATTGACGCGACGGCCTGTTTCATCTTAACGCCCGCCGAGGCCGTATTGGCGGTGTGACTGGCCGGTTTGAGCAGGTTCTCCGCTCGCTTATACAGCGTCACCGCCTGCCCGTAGCGTCCGACCGATCCGGCCTGCGCGGCTTGTTTTGCGGCCTCTTCGACTTTCTTCCACTCATTTCCACCGTACTGCTTCAACACCTCAGGACCAGCCGCATTCAGGGCGCTCTCGTAACTCTTGCGAGCAGCAGGCAGCATGGTTTTGTATCGCCGATCAATCTGGGTGATAACCTTGCCCCACGTTTCGTAGGCCTTCGGGAATTCTCCGCGATCGAACATCACCTGTGCGCTGCGGTCCGTATCAGACACGGGTTTCCAGGCATTGGAACCGAAGTCGGGCACGAGCCGGATGGCGGCTTTGGCTTTGTCACGCGCCGTCTTGGCCGTTTTCCGCGTTGAGTCCAGCGTCTTCAGGCTCTTGCACTTGAACTCAACTTGCGTGTAGAGCCTCTTCGCCGCGGCGTATGCGTTCTTCTTGTAAAGTTCGCCCGCCTGTTCGTACAACTGCTTGCACTGGTCCACCTTGGCGCCGAAGCCCTGGGCTCTGTCCAGTTTCAGCGCATCTTTCCAGGCGGCTGTTGCGTCGCTGCGGATTTTCACCACGTCTTTCAACACAACCGAATCGCGAGCGTAGACAGCCTCGATGATTTCGCTGGCTTCCAGACCATCGCGAAACGCTCGGGCTCGCAGGGTCGTTCCGGGCTCTATCTTGACCACTCCCGTCCAAAGGCTGGACTCCTGAGTGGGCTCATTACCGTCGGTGGTGTAATAGATATCGGCCTCGGATGTATCGCACGAGACCCTGATTTCCGTGGGCCCGGCGATTTTCCGGGCCTTTGGAGAGAACACGGGGGCGGCGACCTGATCCGGTCTGACCACCGCCGCGCCAGGAACGTCTGTCGGTTTCTTGTCGCCCCTGAAGAACATCGCCCAGGCGCCCACGCCGGCCAGCCCCAGGAGAACAACCGTCACCAGCATCATTTTGCCCAGAAACGATCCGTGCCCCGGGGAAGCCAGAACCAGCGGAGCATCGTCAGCATCCTGAGTTAGCTCAGCGCCCGAAGCCCAGCACGCCCTGCGAAGATCCTTGAGCAATTCGTCGTAGTCCTGGTATCGGCGAGCGGGATCCTTCTGCAGCATCTTGGCGACGACATGAACGGTTTCCATGTGCAGTCCGCGGCAGGACTTCATGAGACTCGGCGCGTTCTTCTTCAAACGTGCGTTTAGAACCGTCTGCAGGTCCGTGCCCGGGAACGGGGGGCTTCCCGAAAGCATGTGATACAGCGTCGCGCCCAGGGAGTAGATATCCGTCCGGTGGTCCACCGACGCCCGCAGCACCTGCTCGGGCGCTACGTAATACGGTGTTCCGATCGCCGCATCGGCTTCAAGCTTGCCCGGACCGAATCTCGCAATACCGAAGTCCACGAGCTTGGCGCGTCCCTTTTCGTCCAGCACGATGTTATCGGGCTTGACATCGCTGTGGATCAGCCCGATTTCGCTGGCCGCCCGCAACGCGCGAGCAACACCGGTTGCTATTTCAAGGGCGCGGGCCTCGGTGAGCTTCTTGTCCCTGCCCATCAAGTGCCCCACCGACCGACCGTTGACAAGTTCCATCGCAATATAGGGTTGCCCCTTTTCCTGTCCGATGGAGTAAATCCTGACCGCATTGGGATGGTCCAGCGACGCCAGCGCCCTGCCCTCAGCCATGAAATCCTTCACTCGCTTGGGGTCCCCGCCCAGCGACGCCCTCATCACTTTGATCGCAACGTACCTGCCGAGCACCTTCTCGAACGCCCTGTAGGTGACGCCCATCTGACCGCGACCGAGTTCTTTCAGCAGTACGAATCCGCCCAGTCTGCCCGGAGCGGCGAATTTGGTTTGGCATTGCGCACATTGAAGCACCGAAAACGCAGGCGCAGCAGTAGCGTCAACAACGCTTCCGCATTTCGGACACGCCGCCTTGGCGACGCGGTCGGCCTGGATTTCAATCACACGCTTCTGAGCCATCGCTCACCTGGCGTCAAGTAACCCTGCAAAACCCGATAATGGAGACACGAGATATACACAGTCTAACGTAATTATGCAATCATGAAAACCCCCGGCGCGTATGACAGTTCAATCCCCGTTCGCTGATCCAGCCCGTGTATTCCACACGTGTCTTCCCGCCAGAACCAACGCCAAGACCGGTAAATAGAACGCAAGCTCGATCGCAAAGACGCGCAGCGTGTGCATGTTCATCGGCGGAGGGGAATACTCCAACGTAGAGAACCACGGTACGGTAAGCACCAATGACGCCGACGAAAACGGCCAGTAGATCCTTATCCCCAGACCGTGATTGTACATAGAATCAAGAAGCATATGACTGCACCACGCGGCGGTCCCGGCGACGAGCAAACGCCTGGACGGTCCAATGCCCTTCAGTTTCCGAAGCAGACACAATCCCAGCAGAGCAACCGCGATCATGGCGCCGTTTACGAAGATGCTGTGACTTATGCGATACCTGTAATGCCCCCACCCCGGGATCGAGAAATCCGGAATGAAGGCGAGCGTCGCGAATACGACGTACGCTATCGCCTTCCGCCTCCGCGACATGCCAACCGGAAGCACCGCCGCCCCGATCGCCATCCCGGTCAAACTATGTCCGATAATCGTCATACCATTCAATACGTTACGAGCCCCCAGTTGTTCTATCGAGGTTCACAATTGGTTCACACTTTCCAACTTGTGACACATCGTCAAATAATCCGAATAATCGGCGCACGACGCGGCATCGCGACAGGTCTATGCGAGCGTAACGCATTGACGTCCAGCCGCTTACCTACATAACGGGCCGCCCCGACGTCGTGGAAACGGTCGATATTGGAGGTTCACACTTTACCCCCTTTCTTGCCACATGTGAACCTGCCGCCCGAACGCGGGCAAGCCTGCGAGGAACTCCGATGGAGACGCCAGCGGCCAGCGGGTGTATCTGCAACTCAAATCGGGAGCTTTCTACGACTACGAGCGAGGCCCGGACGGAGCCGAAGTATTCACGATCAAGGAGAAGCGCCACGCCAAATACTGGTTGTCCCAGGCCTATCCGGTCATGCTGGTGATCCGCAGTTCCGATGGCAAGATCCGTTGGATGAATATCACCGAGTATCTCGAGCGCCATGGCGTCGGCGCGAAGCAAGTTGTCTTTGAGGGGGAGGCGTTTACGGCTGCGAATGTAGCGCTCATGAGAAACAGAATACTTGGTGACTAGTGAGCCTGGGAATCGGCGGCGCCGCAAGCTGCGCGGGCTACTTCCCGCCGCCCGACAGTTCATCCACCAGCGCCTTGGCGTTGTACACTGTTTTCAGCGCCTCCAGGACGGCCTGGACGTGGACGGAGACGGAGCGTCCCTGACTCGAGTCGAACTGGTACGACCAGCCCAGACCGTGCAGGTTGCTGTCGAAAATCACGCCCACCAGCTCGCCCTTGCGGTTGACCACCGGGCTGCCCGAGTTGCCCCCGATTATGTCGACCGTGCTGACGAAGTTGAAGGCGGCGGTTTTGTCCAGCTTCTCCCGACGCTCCAACCACCGCTTGCCCAAACGGTACGGCCACTGGTTCTCGTGCTCGGCTGAGCGGACGAACACCCCGCCCATCGCGGTGCAATGCGGGATAACAACCCCCTGCTCCTTGTAGCTCTCGACCGTGCCGAAGGCCAGCCGAAGCGTGCCCGTGGCGTCGGGGTACACGCCAGTACCGTGGACGGCGAACCGGGCCCGGGCGATCCTGGCGTACGCCTGGGCGAGCGGCTCGTCGACCTGCTCCTTGTAGGCCTTGCGGACCGCCCGCGAAGGCTTGTCCACCATGCGGGCCAGGGCGATCATCGGGTCGTCGGATTTGGCGATGGCGTTTGCCCCGCCGCTCGCCAGACCGCGGCGCACGGCGGCGTCCTCCAGTTTCGTACCGCCAACCAGCTCGGCAGCCCGCTCCCGCGGCGACTTACCGGCCAGCACGCGGACCACCAACTCGCTGTCGGCCCCCAGGCGCTCGACCAGCAGGCTCAGCGAGTCAGCCAGCTTCACCGTCTCCAGGTCCTTGTAGATCGGAGCCTTGGAAAACAGGCGGTGCTTGAGCGAGTCGAGATTAGACTCGCGATACTCCCGCAGGCGGCGGGCGTTGGGCTTGGGCGTCTCGTCGGCAAGGCGGACCAGAGTGCGGGCGATGCTGAACTGCCTGCAACTGAAACCCGACCCGCGATCCAGCAGGGTCAGCTTGTTGTAGAGACCGCCCCAGGTCTTGACGGCCCGGGCGACATCCTCCCAGGCCGCCCCGCAGTCTTTGCGCAGCTTGGGGTCTTTGGCGACAGCGGTCCGCAGGGCCTTCTCTCCCTTGCGTTTTTGTGCAAGCAGGCGGGGTCCCTGTAGGGCGGCCAGCCGACCCAGCAGGGCCTTGCGCCCGTTCTGAACACCGAAGATGTTCCCGGCGGCCCGTCGGGCGTTCTCCTTGGAGCGTTCTGCGAAAGTCCGCAGCATTACCTCCCTGCGGCGCAGGCGGTTCAGGCTGTCGGGAGTGGTCCGGTCGCGGAAGAACTCCAGGTGGGCGGCCGTCAGGAGGCGGTTGGTCCGCCCGGGGTGCCCGGCGACGAACACCAGCTCGCCGGCGGCGCATCCGGCGCGGCTCCAACGGAGGTAGTGGTCCGTTCGCAGCGGCTTGCCCTTTTCGTACACGCGGAAGAACGCTGCGTCCAGGCAGTAGCGGGGATAGTCGAAGTTGTCGCAGTCCCCGCCGAAGAACGCAATGTCGTGCTCGGGTGCGAACACCAGGCGAACGTCGGTGTACTTCTTGTAGCGGTACAGGTGATACAGAGCCCCTTTGTAGAGCGTCACCACGTCGCTCCGCAGGCCGGTGCGATCGTGCGATTCCTTTTCCACAGTGCTCATGGCCGAACGCCGTGCCTCAAACGCGTCGGCCGGCGACATGTCCGCCCGGACCGCGCCTTTGATCCGAGCGGTGACGTCCTCCATGCTGACCAGAACGTTTAGCTCCAGGTCGTGGCAGCGCAATTCCTGGGCGCGAGTAGCAGCGTAAAATCCGGTCTTGAGCAGGTCGCGATCGGCCGAGCTGAGCTTCTGAATAGCCCCGCGCCCGACGTGGTGGTTGGTGAACACCAAACCCTCGCTTGAGGCGAACGACGCCGACGCCCCGCCGAACCGCACCGCCGACAGCTGCAAGTGCTCCAGCCACTTCTGCGTAGGCTCAAAACCGTGCCTGGCCTTGATCGCCCTGGCCGGGACATTGTTGAACGGCCACATGCCCTCGTCGGCCCGCAAAGAGCAGTTGATCATCGCCACCGCCGCCAGCATCGCCAGCGGCACACTAATCCTGCATCCTGACATTCGCATCTCCCATACGCGTCACATTCACAACGGTCCGTCGAACACAATCAAGTTGTACAACCCCGCACGCCGGAGGGCAAGCTTAGCGCGGGCGGGTCGCAGGAAACATCTTATACATCCCGGTCACCGGTTCGAGCAGTTTCACCGCTTCAGCCCTTTTCTTTTCCCTCGCCCAGTCGAGGGCGGTTTCCGGGAAGGAATACTCCGTCTTAACGGTCTTCGCGTTTGGATCGGCGCCGTTGGCGAGCAACATCCTCAGCGACTCAGTCTGTGCCGATGAGCTTCTACTTGAATCGGATACCCATGTCATCACATTGGCCATGACGGCATAGTGAAGCGGCGTAACGCCGCCGTTCGTCTTTGCATTGACGTCGGCCCCGGCGTCGATCAGCATTTTGACCAGAGCCGCCCCGTTGTATCGCGCGGAGGCTATGTGCAACGCGGTCTCACCATTCGACAAGGCGGCTTTGACATCAGCGCCGTTCTTCAGCAGGATTCTGACCGAATCACTCAACCGCTGATGGCCCCCGACGAAATCTCCCTCGCTCGCATGCCAACGAGATGAGTACAGCATTGCAGCCAGGAGCGGTGTCATCTTACGCTCGCGGGGTTTGTTCGACAGACCGGGCGGATCAATGCTACTTCGCAGTCTTTCGGGCAGGCCGACATCGCGACTCTCGAAGAGAGTTGATCGTGCGTTGACATTGGCGCCAGCTGCGAGCAATAATTTGATGGCGTCAGACCGGGCGCCGTAGGATGCATTGTGCAGAGCAGTGGCCCCTTGTCCGTCGGCGGCGTTAACCGGGGCGCCTGCTCGAATCAGGGCGTCAACTGTTTGCCTGGCGCGAGAAGCATCGAAGCCCCCCAAGTGACAAGCGGCAAGATGCAGGGCATTTGTGCGTTTGGGCCAACCTGGAATTACACCCTTCACATAAGGCACTTCCGCGGTCACTTCCGCTCCGGCCTTGATAAGTGCGTCGGTAGCCGAAACACAGAAACTTCCAGCCGCGAAGTGCAGAGGGGTGTAGCCAAATGCTCCGGCCTGATCGACCTTCGCACCCTTGGCGAGCAGCAGCTTGACAATTTCACCATGCTCGTCGCCGCAATGAGCCGTCAACATCACGACATCCGGAGCACCTCCACCCAATACAAATGGCGGATCAGCAACTTCGCAGCGATAATCAACAACAAGCGTACCAGCAGAGGCCGCAAAGTGCATCGCAGATGTGTTGTTTGGGGTCTTCGCCAGCGGGTCGGCGCCGTGGGCAATCAACAGTTCAACCATCTCAAGATTCCCGCCGCCGGCGGCAAAATGCAGCGGTGTTACGTTGTGGCGCGCCGTAGCGTCCGCCTTGGCGCCGCGTGACAAAAGCAAGCGGGCGGTCTTCAGGTTTCCGTTCCACGCAGCCAGATGAAGCGGTGTTATTTTCATTCGATGCGGTGGTTCGGTATGAGCCTTGGTGGTGCGGATATGCGGCTGGGTGTAAGCCCCGGCGTCCAGGAGCATTTCTGCGATGCGGTTATTGCCCGCCATCGCCGCACGGTGCAACGCCGTGTACCCGTATCCATCCCGGGCGTCGACGTTGGCCTGGTTCTCGATCAGCAGTTGAACGACGGCGGCGTGTCCGTCCGACGCGGCGCGATGCAACCGCAGACCACCGTCAATGTCATCGTCCGGCGCGTCCAGATCCGCCCCTCGGGCGATGAGCGCCTCCACCGCTCGGTACTCCCGCCATTCAGCCATTGACGCCGGAAGACCGCATCCGCTGCACGCACACATCGCAACGATCGCCAGCAGCACACTAATCCTGCATCCGGACATTCGCATCTCCCACACGCGGCGTGTTCACAACGGTCCATCGAACATAGTCAAGTTGTACAAACACCCGCGCCGCTTCGCTAGAACAATCCCGCAGTGCGGTGTCCCGGGGTCAGATCGCCGTCGGTAATCGACGAAACAAGGAAGGCGGCGGCCTTATCCAGTATTCCAGCGATTATCGCTGTGCGCCACCTTGCCCGCGCCATTTGCCTCAACGGCACGGGGAATCGGACGGATGAAAGCGAGTAACCCGATCGACGAGATTGAACAATCGATGGGAATCGATCTTATCTCCGATATGAAGGCTTGTGTCACCGCGTCATCGCCGGTACCATCGGTGAATTCGGGTCGCGGGCGGCAAGACACGGAAAAACACATCTGCTCCGTGTCGCCAACCGCCCTATCGTTAACTCCCAGGGAAAGGAGCATCTTCTTATGCCGAAGCACCCAGACATCGACAAGGTCATGATTATCGGGTCAGGTCCCATCGTTATCGGACAGGCGTGCGAATTCGACTACTCCGGAACGCAGGCCTGCAAGGCCCTCCGCGAACTCGGGTATGAGATCGTACTGGTCAACTCGAACCCAGCCACCATTATGACCGATCCGGGAATGGCCGACACCACCTACATCGAACCGCTGACGCTCGAGGCCATGACGCGGATAATCGACAAGGAGCGCCCCGACGCCCTCCTTCCGAATCTCGGCGGGCAGTCGGCGCTGAACCTCTCGTCCGAGCTTGACAAAGCCGGAGTACTCGAAAAGTACAACGTGAAGGTCATCGGCGTGCAACTGGACGCCATAGAACGCGGCGAAGACCGCATCGCATTCAAGAACACAATGGCCAATCTTGGCATCGAAATGCCCACGTCCGAAGCCGTCCTGAACGTCGAAGACGCCGAAGTGGTCGCGGCAAGACTGGGCTATCCGGTGGTGATTCGCCCGGCGTACACCATGGGCGGGACCGGCGGAGGACTGGTGTATAACGTTGAAGAGTTGCGAGTCGTCGCCAGCCGCGGAATACAAGCCAGCCTTATCGGGCAGATTCTCGTCGAGGAATCCGTACTCGGTTGGGAAGAACTGGAGCTCGAAGTCGTCCGCGACGAGAAGAACCAGATGATCACCGTCTGCTTCATCGAAAACGTCGACGCAATGGGCATACACACTGGAGACTCCTACTGCACCGCGCCGATGCTCACAATCTCACCGGAGCTTCAAAAGAAACTGCAGGATTACTCGTACCGCATCGTAGAGGCCATCGGCGTTATCGGCGGAACGAACACCCAATTCGCCCACGACCCGAAGACCGGGCGAGTGGTGATTATCGAAATCAACCCGCGAACGTCCCGCAGTTCGGCGCTTGCGTCCAAGGCCACCGGATTCCCCATCGCACTGGTCTCGGCGAAGCTCGCCGGCGGTTTAACGATGGACGAAATCCCCTATTGGCGCGACGGTACGCTCGAGAAGTACACACCCTCCGGGGATTACGTCGTGGTGAAGTTCGCACGCTGGGCGTTCGAGAAGTTCAGCGACGCCGAAGACAAGCTCGGCACGCAGATGCGAGCGGTCGGCGAGGTTATGAGCATTGGCAAGAACTACAAGGAAGCGTTCCACAAGGCAATTCGATCGCTCGAATCGAAGCGCTACGGTCTGGGATTTGTAAAAGATTTCAATGATCGCACGCTGGACGAGCTTATGGGCATGCTGGCGTTTCCGACCAGCGAGCGCCAGTTCATCATGTACGAGGCCCTGCGGAAAGGCGCGACGGTCGAGGCCCTCCACGAGCTTACTTACATCAAGGCGTGGTTCATCGAGCAGATGAAGGAACTGGTTGAACTGGAAGAGGAAGTCATAGCCTGCAAGGGATCCGCCCTGCCCGACGCGTTGCTCGAACGAGCCAAGAAGGACGGTTTCTCGGACAAGTACCTCGCCCAACGGCTGGAAGTTCCCGAAGCCGACATCCGAAACCAGCGGATCGCCATGGGCGTAGTCGAAGGCTGGCATCCCGTTCCGGTCAGCGGTGTCGAGGATGCGGCGTATTATTACTCCACGTACAACGCGCCAGACGTTACCGAAGCCAACCACGACAGGAAGAAGATCATGATCCTCGGCGGCGGGCCCAACCGGATCGGACAGGGCATCGAATTCGATTACTGCTGCGTACACGCGGCGTTTGCCCTCAGAGACGAGAACATCGAGACCATCATGGTCAATTGCAATCCCGAAACGGTCTCGACCGACTACGACACGTCCGACAAGCTCTACTTCGAGCCGCTTACCGTCGAGGACGTTCTGAGCATCTACGAAAAGGAAAAACCGGACGGCGTTATCGTTCAGTTCGGCGGGCAGACGCCTCTGAACATCGCCCAGGAACTCGCCGCCGCCGGCGTCAATATCCTGGGCCCGCCCCCGGACACCATCGATCTGGCCGAGGACCGCGACAGGTTCGGAAAGATGATGGCCAAGCTCGAAATCCCCATGCCCGAGTCCGGAATGGCAAGCACCGTCGAGCAGGCCGTCGAAATCGCCACGCGCATCGGATACCCGGTGATGGTTCGCCCCTCGTTCGTGCTGGGCGGGCGCGGGATGCAGGTGGTCTACGACGAGGAGATGCTCCGCCAATACGTAGCCCAGGCCGTGGATGTAACGCCCGAACGCCCGATTCTCGTCGACAGGTTCCTGCAGAACGCGATAGAAGCCGAGGCCGACGCCATCGCCGACGGAACCGACACGTTCGTACCGGCGGTCATGGAGCATATCGAGCTGGCGGGCATTCATTCCGGCGATTCGGCCTGCGTGATCCCGTCGGTTAACATTCCCCAAAAGCACCTGGACACAATAAACGACTACACCAGCAGGATCGCCCACGAACTCGGCGTGGTCGGCGTGATGAACATGCAGTACGCAATCGCCGACGACACGGTCTACGTGCTCGAAGCCAACCCTCGCGCCTCGCGAACGGTTCCGCTGGTCTCGAAGGTCTGCGGGATCCCGATGGCCCGGATAGCCACCCAACTGATGCTCGGCAAGAAAATCGCCGACCTCGACCTGCAACACAAGAACGTCCCACACTACGGCGTCAAAGAGGCCGTCTTCCCGTTCCCGATGTACCCGGAAGTCGATCCGATTCTCGGACCGGAAATGCGATCGACCGGCGAGGTGCTCGGACTGGCCGATTCGCCCGGGCTGGCGTTCTACAAGGCGCAGGAAGGAGCCAAACAACACCTCCCGACAGAAGGCAAGGTGCTTATCTCGGTGTCGAGTCGCGAACGACCGGCGGTGCTGAAGACCGCCAGGAAATTCGCCGACCTCGGCTTTGGGATACTCGCCACCGAAGGCACGCACGCGTTCCTGGCCGAGAACGATGTAGAGTCCGAACAAGTACAGAAACTTCACGAAGGGCGACCCAACATCACCGACGCGGTGACCAACGGCGATATCCAGATCGTGATAAACACACCCGTCGGAAAGCTCAGCCAGTACGACGATTCGTACATCCGCAAGTCGGCGATAAAATACAAGATCCCGTACATCACAACACTAAGCGCCGCCGACGCCGCGGCCGACGGAATCGCCGCTTATCAGAGCAGCGGAGATGAGATCAGGTCGCTCCAGGAGTACCACGCGGACTTAGACTGAAGGATCAGCTACGGTTATAAGACGTATGGAAGAGTCCGCGGCCTGCAAGCTGCGGGCTCTTTCCGTTTAAAGACGGTCCATCGAACACAATCAAGTTCTACAACCCCGCGCGCCGAGGGGCAAGTTTCGCCCCTACTTCGAAGCCCTCGCCAGTTTCCGAAGAGGCATGTCGCCCACAGTCGCCGCGGGCCTTCTTAATGACCCTATCGGGATTCGTCGCGAAGTCAACACGTTCCATATTAACGCGGAGATCGAATTCGACGAATGCGGGTTATGTTTTCGGTTTGGGGCGGTAATCCTTGGGATCGATACAAGCATCGTACAGTACGCGTTTCACTCCGATCCAATCGGTTCCGTTTATTCCGCGGCTGTTCTTGTATGTCGGGCTTACAGGATAGGCACAGGCAATCTTGATCCACCGGTCTTGATCGACAGATATCGACCTGACTTCATCAGCTACTTCGGACAGATCCTGATCCTGGCTGAAAATCAGGCCCACGTCATACTCGTTTCCCCTGGCCAGACGCACTACATCCAGCGCCAATCGAACATCAATTCCTTTCTCCTGCCCCACGAGCACGGTTGTTGTCGATCCATCGCCCAACAGCACGGTTTGGTTGCGGTACTTCAGACCTCGCGAGAAAGCCTTTATTCCGCGAGTGCCCATAACGGCGAGTTTGGCTGTCCAAAAATGATTCCAGAATGCACTGGCCTGAGCACTGGGAACCCCGGTGTAGAAGTAGATATCCTTCAAGTCCCAACCTTTATTTGCGCAAACCGCTGACGCCAGGGCTCGCGGATCGTAGTTGGGCCACTTGTACCCAAAAGCATACTTGGCTGCGTAGAAGAGATTCTGAGCATCAAAGAAGGCTATCGCTCTTTTTTCGACGGGTTCAACGGGCACGCCGGCCTCCCCCGGGCTTCACAAGCCCCAAAACAGAACCCCGCCCGAGGCCTTGCGGCTGATCAGACGGGGTGTAGATACTTAGTAGCAGATTATGTCTATTTATATTATCGGTAACAGGAAGCCTATTGTCAAGATAACGGATCATTTTAATGCTTCTGTGACAGGCATTCATATTCTATGTGCAGGTACGGATACTACCCATAAAGTCGAGCCTGCACAATCAAGTTTTACAACCCCGCACGCCGGGGGGGCAAGTTTCGCCCCTACTTCGATTTTTGCGCAAGCTTTGTCGGACGCTTCAGGCGGTAGGTGTAGTCGCCCCAGAGGGGGCAGTTAAGGTCGATCCAGCATTTGATTCTGCGCATCTCAGATCGCGTCAGCTTGACCCGGTCCTTCGGCGATGCGGGCCGAGACGGGTGCCCGGATTCGAGGGTCTTTATCAGTTTGCTCTTCACCGAACCGAACGTAAGCGGGTCGGCCTTGCGGTGCATCTGACCATACTGCATGTTGAAATAGTGAACCAAACCGCGGGAGACAAGCGTGCGATACGAGGTCGGAACCCTGTGGGCGTCGAGCGCGCCGGTCAGGTTGATCTTGCGCTTGTGCTTTTCGTTGTGACAACGCACACACTTGGCGTCGAGCACGGGCTGGACCACGCGCTGGTAGGAGATCGCTCCGGTCCCCCAGGGCGGGGCGTCCAGCGATTCGGGCTCGCGCAACATCGCAGCCGGTCGCTTCGAACCGCCCGGAGCTACGGCGCGGTCCTCGTGACATCCGATACACCCGCGTTTCTCTCCGGGCTGGAGTTGGACTACGCTTCGCATCCGCTGGACTTCGTTCAGGTTCGCATCGAGAGCCTGGAAGTAGAGCACCTTGCCCGCCGGAGCGAGGAAATTCGCCGACCCGTCGTCAGCAACTTTCGCCAGACCGAGCGAGGCCTTTGCGACGTACGTCGGCCAGCCGGCCGGTCCGCTTACTTTGTGCACGGGCGTTGCGTAGTAGTCCTGGAACGGCGGGTGATCGCTCTTGTAGGCTCCGTCCGGCAGGCGGACGAGATCGGACCGCACTTCCTGACAAACGCGGATGTACTTAATGGTCCCCGGTTTTACTTTCGATCCGAGCCCTTTGTGCACGTCGGCGACAACGAACTGACCGGTCGACGAACGCCTCGCCATATACTCAGGGCTGCTGAGCGTTGTCGGCGGGCGCGTCGGCGCCAGCAGTTCCGGACACATCGAACCTATCGACGGGTCCATATAGAGCAACTCGCGATTCCCGTAGCGGTCGATCACGTACAGTCCGAATCGATCGTCGGGCGCGTGGCTGCAGAGGAAGTAATCGCGCGATACGGGAACAGGGTCGCGGAAGCACTCCTTCCTGATCCAGCTCATGTGGTACTGCGCCGGCGTGTCGGGCGTGATCGATCGGACGGCCGCGGGATTGGACCGCCCTTTCGTAGGGTCGATCAACGCCACCGGACCGTTCAAATCGCCTCCGTGACTCACCAGCGTGCAGGACAGCTCCGACGTTCCGGGAACCTGGCGCCCGTTAGCGTAGCAGTTGGGCGTGTTGTTCCCGAAGATCAACTCAGGATGCGTCCCGTCGGGGCGAATCGCCCAGAGCGTGTGTCCGAAGTTGGCGCCCTTGTCGAGGTACTCCGACCGCATCCAGATGATCCGCCCGTCGCGCATCACAGACGGGGTCCACTCGCTGATGTTCGCGTGCGACAGAGGGCGGATGTTGTAACCGTCGGCGTCCATGCGGAACAGCACAAACGCCTGAGGCCGCCAACACAGAAAACGCGCCTTGCAGCGCGTCGACGTGAACGCCAACCCGCCGCCCGGCAGCGGGCAGGGATAATAATCGTAGAACGGACCATCGGTAAGTCTGCGCGCCGACCCGCCGGAAGCCGATATCTCGTAAATGCTCCAGTAGTCCTTAACGGAAGGACGCCAGGCGAAATAGATCTTCGATGCGTCGAAGCCGGGTTTGGCGTCGCGAGCCATTCCGTTTTGCGCATCGAACAGAACCGTCAGCTTCGCCTTGGCGGGCTCCAGGCGCCCGTCGCCTCGCGGAATATTCAGCACGCACACTCCCCCCCCGCCGCGGAACTTCGCATCCAGGATCACGCTGTAGTTGTGGGAGGGCAGATACGGATGACGCTTGGTCAACAGGATCCTGCCCAGCGGACGAAGATCCGGATCACGCAGCATTAATCGGCGCTTGGCGTGTCTCGCCTCGATGAAGAACGCCCTGGCGGCGTCATCGCCCGAGATCGCCTTATACCGCCGACTCAAACCGGCCAGCGCGATGCGCTCGGCGGAAACATCCATCCCTTTGCGGCCGAAGCGATCGATCATCTCGGCAAGCTGCTTCAACGTACGGGCCGACGGATCGGTCCGATCGACCTTCGCCATTGTCCGGGCCTCGCACAAGAACGCATAACCAGTCAGGTCGCCGCGACCGAGAGCCCCGGAAACCGCAGCATCGGACGTATCCAGCGGGCCGACCGACTGAAGCGAACCGCCCCGCGGACGTCGCACGGGGCGAGCATTGGCTGCTTTTACCGTGCGGACCGTTTTCCACTTCTTACCGTCGACCGAAACCAGCACGTCGAAATGAAGCGGAACGCGGTCGCGGTATCGCCCTTTGCGGTCGCGGGAGAATATCACTTTCGAAATCTTAACCGCACGGGGCAGTTCGATCTGGGCCCATTCGGTGCGGGAGCTTGCGGCGATCCAACTGTGATCGTTACCGTACAAACCGTCATTGAGATGCGGAATCTTGTGGATTGCGTATCCGCCCAGACACGACGACGCCGAGGCCTTCGCACCACTGCTCGCCAGGGCGACATTGCGCTTACCGTCGGTCCCGTAGATCTCTAATTCATCGATACACGCCTGCGACCCGGACGTGGCGCGGATCGCGAAGCGCACGAATTTCGTTTCGACGGCGGGGAAGCTTACGACGTTCGGTTTGTCCGGATGAATGGTGGGACCAGCCGCAACCACGGCGGGCGAAAGAACGCAAATCAACACAGCAGAAAGCACATGTCTCACGTCTACACCTCTGGGACTACTGTATCGGAGTTTCCAGCGATATCAAAGCAGTTTTCGGGCGGCTACTTCAGGCGGGCGCGGATGAACTTCTGGGGATCGGTCCAGCCGGCGGCGCCGTTCTTGAATATCTTCGGAGGAAGGTAACCGGTGGACCCTCCGCGTCGGAACGAGCCTTTGCGGATTCCGAAATGCAGATGGGCGCGGTATCCGCCGTTGGCCCAGGTGTAACATCGCCCCAACGATGCGATCTTCTGTCCGCGCCGCACCTTCTGGCCCGCACGAACGCAAACCAGCGGACCGAGGTGTCCGTACAAGCTGCAGAACGGACCGTCTTTGTCGCCTGTGTGTTCGATCACAACCAGCCCGCCCCACGATAATACGCCCGCCGAGGCGATCTTAACCCGCCCGGGCCCTATCGCGACAACCGTAGCCTGAGGCCGATACCACGCCACATCGTCGCCGACGTGATGCGTATGCGAAAACACGCCTTTCCCCCCGCCGACCATGAATCCAAAACTCTTGCGCTTCGGGTCCAGGTAGTCGCGGACCGGTCCGATAAGTTTCATCGCCGACGGTTGGCTGGCCGCCCGCGTCGTCGGGGCGCGGAGATACGCCATACCCCGCCGCACCGCCGGATAACCGGATACGAGCATCAGCAGTTCGCACCTGGCCGAATTGCGACTCGCCGACCCGCCGCTGAATCGCTCCTTGTAGTCATGGAGCGGTTCGAAAGACTCCGCCGACGCCAGCAGTTTCACCACCGACTCCCTCGCCGATTTAGTCGGGTGCTTTTTCAGCCAATCGATCGCGGCCCGGTACGCCCCGGCCGGTTCGTCAGGCCACTTGGGAGCTGGGATCTCCGGTCCGTCCTTGAACGCTTCCCGGCGCATGTTGATGGCGTTGACGGCCTCGTCAAGCGCGGCCTGACAGTAAATGTCGCGCTCGGTCTTGCGGGCGTTCTTCAGGGCGACAAGATCCTTCTCCCCGCCGTGCCATCGCATGTACTCCGCCGCCATCGCCCGCAACTGCGGCGTGCCAAGCCGCAAGCGCTTACCGATCTTCACTCGCGTTTCCGGCGAATTGTCCTGCTGGTGAATCAGGGCGCAAAGGGCTGTTGTTTTCTCGGCGACCGCGGCGCGGTCCAGCATCTTCCGCGTAGCCGGCGTCAGCGCCGGGTCGTGATATCGCGGCAGGACGCGGTCGAGATACTTCCACATTCCCGACTTGAGCAGGGCTCGGCCCATCCTCTCGGCGTCCGGGGCGGCGGCGTCAACCGATTGCAACGCCGGCCCGGCGACCAATACGTTGCGGCTGTCGGCCAGTTTGCGCGTCACGGCGGCCAGTTCGGCTTTGCTCAGATTGCGTCGCAACACCGAGTGGGCTACGTCGCGAACGGTCTTGTTGCGGTCGGAAAGCGCCCCGGTCACCGCGTCGAGGGCGTCGGGGCTCCAGCACCTCTGCAACGCCGACAACGCCAACGCGCGCATAACCATCGACCGACCTTTCACGTGTTTGATCAGGCGGGGTATGGCTGGCTGACCGATGGCGTTCAACTGTTCACGAGCAGCTTTGCGCGTCGAGGCGCTTCCCAGCAACTTCAGCAGCGAGTCGATTTTGGCGTCCAGGGCCTTGTCGCCCCGCAAAGGCGCGCACAATCCGAGAACAATCACCGCCAACGCAAGATATCGAAACTTATATGGGCCTCTGACCATAGATTCGATCCTGATGAAGCGTTTTATCTCTGTTCGTTTTTCCGTCGCACGCCGATGAATGCTTTTTGCTTGTCGCCCATGCGGGTCCAGAGGACCACAAGCGGTCTGTCGCCCTTGCCGCGGAGGCGGCGTTGGAGGGCGTCGGTGTTTATGCTTACTCCGCGCGATTTAATCTCGACCAGACCGGCGTTGAGTTTCTTCAGGGCGATGCGGATTTCGCGTTCGCGGCCGGGAACGGTTTCGATAATCTCATACGACCGCGCCAAGTGCGAATCGACCGGCTCGGAGCCGAACAACCACAGCATCCCCGGATGCGCCCGCCAAAGATTGTCGCGCGCGGCTAGAGCGTCCACGGCGTGGGCGGCGATTACTTCCGGACCGGGCTCGATCAGCCACGGACCGATCTCGCCAAACGGTGTCGGAGGCGCATCGGCGAGAATCGATTCGGACTCCGGAGCGTTCATGTCGCCCCAGACGGCTGTGGCGCTGCGGGGCGGCGCGTCCGAAACATCCGGCGACCACCATACGATCAACTGCTTGCACACGCCGTCTTCGGAAATATACTCCAGGCGCACATTCGACCAGTCGTCCAGTTCGGAAAAGTCCATCGCCGCAGACAGCTTCATCGCCCCGCCGGACGTTCTCTGCGTCAGCGACCTGAGAAAATCTTCGCCCGGACGCAGTTCGCTGAGCCCCACCACGCGCCGTCCGCCGCTGCGACGGTCCGGATCGATGTGCACTATCGCATCGGACGCGATGTCAAGCTTCGTCACATCGGCGGCTGCAAACTTCGTCCGCCCGCTCACGCCCGCGACGCTCGCATTATGCGCCGAGTAAACGACCGCTTCGGGCGAGATATCGTATCCGAGCACGTCCAGCCCCGCAGCGGCGAGCCCTATCGCATCCCCGCCGAGCCCGCAGCAGAGATCCATGACCTCCGAGCGACCGGCCGCTTTCGCCATCTCCGCCATCCGGAGCCCCACGTAACGAGCCAACCGCAACGACGAGCACTGCTGCAGCAACTCATCGCTCAGCAGCATCTTGCCCGCAAGGTCGCGCGAGAACTTCGCGATCGCCACCGGGCGCTTGCGAAGCTCGCGCATGTGCCCTATCGCACACGCCTGGTCGTACGAGTACTTCTTGCGCAGTCTCATCTGGGCGGCCAGCGGATCGTCCGGAATATCCAGCGACAGCGCTTCGGCCCCGTCGGGACGCGAGAGAAACTCTAATTGTTCCAACGTCAAAGCCATGTTCAAACTTCCCTTAGCCCGCCAAACCGGGCGAACCGATGCGAGCAATCGCACATGATAGAACACGAGATCGACGGTTGCAATGCGTTGCGGCATGTGCAAGAATATTTCAACTGGAAACAGCAGCGGATATCATGTCGGGATCATAATCAGAAAGGGCTTACTGCGATGGACGCAAAGACCAATTCGCCGACAGAACCCCGCGCAAAAAAGGTCTGCAGGATTCTGTGGCGTCTCGTACTCATCCTGGTGATCGCACCGGCGCTGGGATCGATCATTATCTGGTCGTCGCTCGCCATTACTTTCGCCGGCGCGCCCGGCCAGAACATTCGCTGGGCGTTCGGGTCCTCTTTCGCAATAGCGTTTTTCGCGGCGTTTTTCTGTTTTCCAAAACGGATACTGACCGCAGCGTGCCTGTTGGCTGCGTTTGGGGCGGTTCTGTACTGGTGGACGGGCCTCAAACCGTCTCACGATCGCCAATGGAGCCAATTAACCGCCGTCCTTCCGGAGGTCACTATCAACGGTGATTCGGCGACCGTGCGGAACATCCGCAATTTCGAATACAAGGCGGCCGACGATTTCACCATAGCGTACTACGATAAGACGTTCGACCTGAACAAGCTCACGTCGCTCGATCTGATCTTCTCCTACTGGGACGGCGGGAGGCATACGGCCCACTCGATGCTGTCGTTCGGATTCGAAGACAAAGACTATCTCTGCATCTCGGTCGAGGCCCGCGCCGAGAAAGGCGAGGAGTATTCCGGCATCGCCGGACTGTTCAGGAAGTACGAGCTGATCTACGTGCTGGGCGACGAGGAGGATCTGCTCGGCTCGCGAGTCGGAGTTCGCAGAGAGCAGGTGTATCTGTATCCGACCAACACCGAGAAAGCGGACATCCGCAAGCTGTTTGAGCAGATTGTCGCTCGCGTCAACCAGATCGCCGACGCGCCGGAATTCTACAACACGATAACCGACAACTGCACAACATGCCTGGCGCATTCGGGCAAGTCGATCGTCCCGCCAAGTTCGTTCGACTATCGCCTGCTGCTGAACGGATACGCCGACAGCATGGCGTATGAAAACGGGTGGATCAAGTCGAATGACTCGTTTGACGATACCCGCAAACGCCACCACGCCAACCGGTACATCATAGACGGGTTCGACCTGGCGCACTTCTCGCGCCGAATCCGCCCGCACGTGCTGCCCCAACCCGAAAGACCCAAAGACGAACCCGAAACACAGGAAGCAGACGATGAACCGCCGGTGGCGGAAAAATGACAATCCTCGTCCTGGTAATAGCGACCGCCCACGTACTCGGCGTGCTGTCGTCGATATCGGCGCTTATGTCGACGCGGACCCCGCAGGGGACTATCGCCTGGCTCGTCTCGCTTAACACCGTTCCGTATCTGGCCGTTCCGGCGTACTGGATTTTCGGGCGGTCGAAGTTCCAGGGATACGTCTTCGCAAGAAAGGGGCGAGATTCGCAGCTCAGAACGTCGCTGGGCGGTGTTCAGTCGAAGATGGAACCCCACATTTCATCGCACGGACACGAATACGGACGCGTGCGGGCCGTCGAATTGCTCGCCCAGATGCCGTTCTCTGGAGGCAACCGGGCCAAACTGCTCATAGACGGAGACGCAACGTTCCAGAGCATCTTCGAGGGGATGGACCGGGCCCGCGACTATCTGCTCGTGCAGTTCTACATCGTCCGCGACGATCTGCTGGGGCGCCAACTCAAGGACAAGCTCATAGAAAAATGCAACCGGGGCGTGAGAGTCTATTTCCTGTACGACGAGATCGGATCCTACGATCTGCCCGGAGCGTACATCAACGAACTGATCGACGCGGGCGTGTCGATCCGCCCGTTCCACTCAACGCGCGGGCGATGGAATCGCTTCCAGTTGAATTTCCGCAATCACCGCAAGGTTGTCGTCGCCGACGGGCGCACCGGTTGGGTCGGCGGTCTGAACGTGGGCGACGAGTACATGGGACGAAGCGCGAAATTCGGACCGTGGCGCGACACGCACGTGCGCCTCGACGGACCGGCGGTGCTGGGGCTGCAATTGGCGTTTCTGGAGGATTGGCATTGGGCATCGGGCGAAGTGCTCGTCCTGGCGTGGGAGCCCCAGGCCGAACCCGACGGAGTCCAGCACGTGCTGATCGTTCCGTCCGGACCGGCCGACGCGGTCGAAACCGCGAACCTCATGTTCCAGCACGCAATACACTCATCCGACGAGCGAATCTGGATCGCAAGCCCGTACTTCGTCCCCGACGAAGGCGTAATCGCCGCCCTCCAACTGGCCGTCCTGCGCGGAGTGGACGTGCGCGTGCTGATCCCCGAGAAGCCCGACTCGCTGCTGGTGCATCTGTCATCATTCGCATTCCTGGGGCGCATGATCGATTCGGGCGTCAAGATTTACCGCTACAAGCCCGGATTCCTGCACCAGAAAGTTTTCCTCGTGGACCAGTACGTCTCCGGAGTGGGCACCGCGAATCTCGACAATCGCTCGTTCCGCTTGAATTTCGAGATCACCGCCGTCGTTATCGACGACAACTTCGCATCACAGATCGAGGAGATGCTCCAAACCGATTTCGCAAACGCCTCACTGGTAACCACCGGGCAACTCGAAGCCAGACCGTTCTGGTTCAGACTCGCCTCCCGAGCCGCATACCTGCTAGCCCCGCTGCAGTGAGTGTGTCTGTATCAACTTCCTTATTGCTTCCGACGCCTTCTCAATATCCCTATACCACCTAACACGAGAATCGCCATCGTTGCGGGCTCAGGAACCTTGGAGACGCGGAACCCGATGTCGTAGCTCCTCTCAGACGGGGAGATATTCAACCGGAACGACGCAAGCAGGAAGCTGTCGTCGTCGTAGAGCGACCCGCCCCGCAAACGGCGATACGACGTGTAGTGAAACGTCTCGGTCCATTCCCAGACGTTGCCGCCCTGGTCGAACGTGCCGTATGGGCTCTCGGAATTCTGGAACTCGCCAACGAGCGTGGTGTGCTTGCCCGAATCTATTGGATATGGATCGCCGTAGATGTTGGCGTTGTTGCCCGAGGCATCGTCCATATCCCGGCCCGGGGCCGTGTCGCTGCTGGTGGGATAATCGAAGTAGCTGTCTGTGCCCGGATTGTAGTACGCCGCCTTGTACCACTCATCGTCGCTGGGCAGCAGATAATATGGCTTCGAGCCGCCGACCCACGCTGCCCGCTGAGTCGCGTCCGGAACGCTTACGGCTAGAAGCTCGGCATCGCTCATCGCGCCATTGAGATCGTACGAACCGTCTTCGGTAAGCCCGGCGTCGTCATCGGGATCACCGGTCAATAACCCTGTCGGCTGGCCGTTCGTCAGCCAGTTGGCGAACCGGATCGAGTCACCCCAGTTCACGTAGTTCACCGGACGGTTCACGAAGGCCGGATCGACGGCGTAGGTGTACGGGTCGCCCGCGGTCCCGCCGCCAGCACGGCTGATCCCGCTGCCGAAGTCGGTGCGCGACATGGTCGTGTAGTACAGATCGTACGCATCCACCCCGGCAACCTTGTTGAGAAAATCGCCGTACTGCCCGGCTGTCACTTCGTACTTGCCAATACTGTACTCGTTCTCCACCCGCCCGAACCGCCCGTAGGGAGTGCTGTCAACGCTATTACCCGCGTTGCCCACAGGAACAGTCGCGATGTCCGCCGCCGACGCGGCCGAACCCAACGCCGCAACAAATGCAGCCAAACACACCATCCGAATTACATTTCCCATCTTGCCATCCTTTCAGAGTAGGTTTTCTACGACTGGAGACAAAGAACTCAGAAAGGCACTACCCCTGGCAAGCGGCTCAGCCTGCATATAGGGCCTTCACACTATGGGAACTCGGCCGATGAGGCCTGGTGCAGGAAGGTGCAAGTGAGCGAGTGCTTGTCCTGTACCGTGATATAAGAGATAGCCCTTGCCGCTCCCTAGGCAGGCTTGAGCAAGGACATTATACCATGGAATCCCGATTCATCAAGGAAAACATGGAATTATTAAACCCGATGCTTTTCCTTGATTAGTGAATCCCCATGCTTTCTCAAACGCTTGATCTATGTTCATAGGACCCGCCTCGTAACTTCTTCAGCAACATATCCCAGATAGCGTCTCTTCCCGCCACGGTCGCGGAGCTTTCACAGGGATTGTATCCGGTGCGGCGTGCCGGGCAAGCCAAACATGTCGTCTGGGCAGAACCCTTTTTATTGAGTTTCCCACTTCAAGGCCGCAGTTGATGCAAGAAGTGTTCTTCTGGACTGCTGCCTGGAAGAAGACAGCTGTGGATATACGAAAGGAGTTTGGGGCGACCCCTTAAAACCTCGGCACATCGCGACACAAATAAGAAAGACGCATCTCCTCGCGGGAAGCGTCGAGTGGCCCGGGTGGGACTCGAACCCACACGCCCCGGGGGGCAAGGGATTTTAAGTCCCCAGCGTCTGCCAATTCCGCCACCGGGCCA